>CAYTBY010000009.1:0-35585 GCA_964436165.1 uncultured Candidatus Saccharibacteria bacterium | reverse complement strand
CTAGATAAATACTCGCCAACTTACATGAATTATCAACCAATATTTATACAGTCTCCAGGGAGCTATTGACACAATATATATATATGATATTATAAACATGCCCAATAACGGGCAGGTAACAGGTAAGAAGAGAGGTGCTGTATGAGCGGTTGGTTTGAGGGTGACAATTCGCAATCCGGCGGGGCGTCTTCTTCGGGCAGTTCGGGTTCGGGCAGTTCGGGCGATCACTCGCATTCGGATTCGGATAGAGCAAGTGATCATCACCACGCAGGAAGCGGTGGTGGAAAGTGCATCTATGGCGGAGGTTCGGCCGCCTCTCATGCTCCGTCTGGCTGTACGGATCGTGAAAGTCACGACTACTACATAGACACGTTGCTCGGCGACTAACGCCAAGGGAAGATGAGCAGGCTAACTTGCTCAACCGCCACGTCGAAAGACCTCTGGCGGTTTTTAAATTAAAATTAACCAATAGGTAAAATAGTGAAGGCCATTGCCTTCTTGGGACAATTGAAGTTGCTGTTTGCATGGTTTGTCAACGATCAAGCCCACACTTATGCTTCGCTTTTTTTTCTGCAGTGCTGCGCACTGCGAAGCTCCGTAAGGAGCGAAGCAGTGGAGATGGGGGTATTGAAACCCCGTCCAAAGCTTTATCAAATTACAGTCTACAAGTTTAGCCGGTTTGTTATTGCTTAGCTTTAAAGCCGACAAAAGCGCTAAGCCAGCATTCTATGAATTTCCCGCACCCGGGCCAGAACACACCAAAATGCCCGAATGCAGTATCCCGCTAATGGCGTTCTTCTCAAATAGCGAGAGTCAATGAGAGAACGGGCCGCTCAAATTGAGCGAGCTTCGCCCAGTTATGGGCGAGTGCTTAAGCGAAAGCTAAAGCGCCTGAATAATTGTTTTTGGCAATTATAATTTTAGATAATATTTTAGGTAGTGATATCCACCTACCACTTGCATATAATTTGAAATGAACTCTGTCGAAACTTACATCCCCAATGCTATATTATAACATAGAATGATTAACTTTACCAAGATTTTTGGCCTTGAACGGCCTTGCCTCGACTTTAATTTATTAGATCTAACTTAAAACCCAAATTGGAATTGAGAGATAGCGATTAGAGTAAGCATCGAGAGGATAAGAAGTGAGATCAATACACCCAAAGAGTAGTAAATTAATAAAGATTTATTCATAAAAGATTGGGAAATAATAGACATAATTAAGTAAAATATTAGAGATAAGGAATAGATAATAATGGGAGTAGTAATATACGTGGGTAAAGAATCAAGAAGGTAACTTAGATAACTAGTAAAATCCCCAAACAAGGGCCACATAGATGGTAGGAAAATAAATAATAACCCGATTAATGCTCCCAATAGCAATACTTTTTTATTTGACATAATCACTAATTCCCTAAAAGCCATAATATATCCGCCTTAATTATATTAAACGCTTTCTCGTTTATATTACCCTCATTATACTCCGTCTCCAGCTGATTGAGAAATGCCGTTCCCAACACCCCATTTGCCTTCTTGCCTTTGGACTGGATCGTTTCGGCGGTAGGCATTGAAGCTTCGAGCAAAACCTTTAACGAATTTTTAATCTCGCCATTTGTCCAGCCAAGAGAATATACACGTTCCAGGTCTAGAAGCGTACTCTGAATAGTGGCATTATACGGCGCCCAACTGCCGTCTGCCGAATATCCGGCGTCGGATATTCCATCCCCGTTTCGATCAATATCAAGGGGACTGAAGTTATTGACATCCGTCCACTCAAAATCCGCTTCCAAGTTCTGGTCATCTATCGGAACGTCGTCATAAATTACAGAATCCAGAACCTCGCCGTTTATTGATTCCTTAACCTTAAAATCAAAGCTTCCGGTATCGTAGGCCTCTATTTGAACACTGTATTCGCCGTCTGGGACAAACACAAATGAACTACCGCCGACTTGGATAAAGTTACTATCGGGGATATTGATCTCAATATTCCCTTCCGGAGTCAACCCCGTGTGGTTGCCCAGAGAATCATAAACATGGAGATTGACCGGACTGTGGGTGCTAAAACGCAAGCGCTTAACCTCATTTAAAATATCATCGCAGTCACTAGCCGTTTGAGATATGCCTTCCGGCAGAACAGAAACTGAATCGGTTATTATCTCGTATATCAAACCGATGGTCCTGTCGTCGCTTATCAGGCCGGTGTGATTAATTTTTGTCTGCGGATACGGAACATAATAATTTTCGCCAGGAATATGGTCGGCACTTACAAGGGGCACCGTCCCATCACCAGTTACTGAATCGATATCAACCGAACCGTCTCCGCTTATCCCAAAAGACCCGATGGTGTCATATTCTCTGCATCCAAGAAGATTATATACATTAGCCGATGCCGGCGCCCAGCCGTCGCGAAGTTGATGGAACTCATCAGCCCGGGTTAAAAGTCCGGCATTCCGGTGGTCTTCTAAGACAGGGCTTGAGGTTAGAAAATTACCTGTCTGTTCATAATTCAAATCAACGGAATTATTGTCCTGGACATAAGAGCCAGCTTTAGTTATATATTCCCTGCTCGGTAAAAGCTGATACACGGCCGGCATGTTTTGGCCTATTTCTTTAGCTCTATTCTTATTCAAGCCGAATATTAAAAACTTCAAATCAAAGTCATCTCCCCAATTCAGAAGATTAAAGGCCTTGGGCGCGCCTAAATGAGGTGTCCCAGCAAAAACTACCTTATTCACTGCCGACTCGCCACTGCGAATTAAATAGTCCTTAACCAAAAGTCCGCCCATACTGTGAGCGATGATATTTACTTTCCCGGTTGGTGAATTAGCTAGAGCTTGGCTGATTATGGAATCGAGCTCGTTTGAAGATACCTCAATATCCAACCGCCAGTCATATGGCACTATGAATAGGTCTTCTCCCAGTTCATACCCGTTATCTTTGAATATTTGTATTAAATTTCCATACTGATTAAGAAAAAGCACACTTTCAACAATTTCTGGCGAGTTAATGTCCAAAATTTCATTTCCATTGGAATCTAATTTTAATTCATCCAAATAATTATCGTCGGGCGTTAATAGATTAGTCATTTTTGTAATATTCGGCCAAACCTCCTCCCCATCCGAAACCCGATTTAATCTCGAGCCCAAAATCCCAGGCACGATTATCACCGGCTCTTTTGTGTCGGGCCCTTCTAATCGCATTGCCGGTTCGTAATTTATCAGCTCATTCCAGTAATAGTTAACCGGGACATAAGCCCAAAAAGCCGTATTCGGATAAAATGTTAAGTTGCTGATTTGAAGGGTATAGAGGTTGGTTAGATCGGGGAAATTATGGTCCGGCAATTGAGTCCGCGATAAAACAAAGAAGTAATTAATCCCGGCGGTTAAATGCAGGCAGGGAGAAAACTTAAAAGCTGTGTAGGCCGGGATATTGGGCAAAACCGGCGGATTCGAAACCTGATCTGATGGCACCGTTACCGAAGCCAAAACCGCCCCCGTCGGCGGATAGCCGTTACCGCCCTCCCTGACTGTCACAACCACACCATCGGTCGGATTACCATGTTTATACACTCCCAATTTAGCCGTACAGACTTCCTCATTGGCAGTTGGGGTATACCGTATAGCAGACTCGGTAATCCTTGTAATCGAACCGCTCCCGAAGTCCGCACCCAGCCAATTGTAATACCATGATAATTGAGTCTCAAAAACTACTTCCCCGGCATAAGTATTAGCGACAAACAACCCCAAAATACTAAAAAATGTGATAAAAACGATGCCTATGCCCACACCTAATATATGGAAGTTGAACTTCCATATATCAACTTTTGTGACTGTTCTTGAATCTTTCGGGATTGAGTTACTGGCTAGAGATATAATAGACATAACTCCCAGATTCTATTCTCTTAAAGCCAAATGTCAACCCAACCCCGTCCCTCCAATATATAGTGGTCTGACCACTATAAACTGGGTGGGAACATAACACGATCCCATTCTTTTGGATAATCTATTTTTATCTTTTTGACTTCGCCCGTAGTTGCTGTTTTGAATTCTATCTCGGTTGCACATAAACCAATCCCATTCGACGAATTCGAGTCCCTCATCGCAGGCAAGCTCAGGGTGAGAGTACCTGTTGGTTTTTTTGCTCCGTAGAGAGTATCCCCTACTATCGGATGGCCGATATGAGAGAACTGGGCCCTTATTTGATTGAACCTGCCTGTTTTAAGATTAATTTTAACTAGAGAGTACTTTTCTGATTTTTTTATAACACTGTAATCAAGTTCGGATTTTTGAAAATCATCACCGTCTGTATCTGAAATAACCGCTTTTAGTGATTCCGGATCTTTTTTTAAATAATGGATCAGTTGACCCTCGCCGGAAAGCTGGCCCTCAACTAGAGCAGTGTAGGTTTTTTTAATCTCCCGATTCCTAAACTGCTCCGACAAACGAGATGCTCCTTTTGAGGTTTTAGCAAAAATTACTATTCCCGAAACCGGTTTATCTAGACGATGAACGAGGCCGACAAAAACATTCCCCGGTTTTTTATATTTATCTTTTAAGTATTTTTTTACCTCGTCCAGAAGATTTGGCTTGCCCTTTTCCCCGGCCTGAACCAAAATCCCCGCCGGTTTATTAACGGCGATGAGGTGGTTGTCTTCATAGAGAACCTTGAGCAATTTAAAATTCAAAAATCAAAACGAAAAATTACAATGCAAAATTAAAAATTATCAGATCCTAAAATTTTACATTTTTAACTGTCATTTTACATTTTGATATTTACATTTTTAATTTTTATTCGCTTCAACCACAAGAAAACTACCAACAGAACAACTGGAACCAAAAGATAGGGCCATAAATCTAATAATCTCTTAACAAATGGCTCTTCCGGCTTTAGCTCCTTGGGCTTATCCAGCTTTTTAAACACCCCGCCTTCGTTCTCGTAAACGATAACTGAATACCCTTCTTTTTCAAGGTCGGTCACCTCGACTTGATGAGAACCGCTCGGAACAAAAATTGTTTTAACAAGATTTCCCTCTTTATCAAAGACATCGACCCGGTAACCATCGGACGGCTCTCCCCCGCTAGGCACAGACCAGTTTACGGTTCCGGTGCCGCCGCTAATCGGCGAGGTTGTAACTCCCGGCTGTGGATTTGAGGTTGCTGGAGATGAAGCTTCAGAACTCGTCAAAGGAGTTATCGGGGACGATAAAGGTGCCGAAGCCAAAGGCGTAGGTCCTGAGCTTGTCGAAGGAATCGGCGGAGGCGGAGGTGTCGACGACGTTGTAGGGCTAGGCATAGGAGTAGGTGTTGGTCCAGACAAGGTGGTAAAGCTTAAACTTGCTTTCGATTCATTGGCCCCCATATCAGATGACCGGATGGTAGCCAGGTAAGCAGTGCCAGGACTAAGAACAGGATCGGTTTCTAAGAAATGTTCTAACTCAAAAGTTGGATCAGAAACAGCGGTAATACTAATGAGATCACTTGAAAAACTTATTAACAAGTTGGAGTTAGAGATTTCATTAGTAGTCCAGGCGATACCAACTGAATTGTTTGCAGCCTCCGCTACCCGAAAATTTGAAATTATTGGCGGTTGGTCTGTCGGGGTAGGCGTTGGAGATGGTATTTGAGCCTGACCAGAGGTAAAAGTTCCCGTAGCCTGGCTCTGATTACCCCAATAATCTTTGGCGGTTAGTAAATATTGATAAGTTGCATCGGAAAAAACAGGTATGGTTACATCGCAATTAGATATGCCCTCGGTGCAAAATTCATAGTCCCCTAAAAAATTGGTACTTTGAGTATATCCGCCAGCCGGCGGACCAGAAGGCCCATATTCTATCCGGTAATCAACGGCCTCGTTGGCGTTAAAATCGATTTTCATCTGCGTTGCCGAAACAACCGTCCAACCGATATTAGATAATATTGGAGCTGAAGTTTCGTTGGTTTCGTAAAGAGCATATTTGAAACTGAATAACTGCTCCTCAGCGCCAAGCCTTGCTACTCCGGTTAAGTATTCAGAAACAGGAGGCGCGTTGTGGCTTATAACCTGAACTCGGTCAGTATAGTAAAGTCTCAATTCTGGCATTGATGTTGCGATTTGGATAGAGTACTTATTATCAGCCAAAACAGGAAACTGAGAGTTGAAATCAACATGAAATTTAGTGCCGCTTGAAGTTAGAGCTATGGTCGGAATAATGGCCGTTTTGGTGGTTAGAACGATCCCCTGCTCATTTATCAAAGAAAATGTTGCTATCCCCGCCGCGGCGAGATTGGCAAGCCAAAGATCAAAACCACCCAAAAAATCATTCTGAGCAAAAAATATCTGCGATGGAATAGCCACATCAGCGTCTTTCAGAGAATTTGATCTATCGGGATTAAGTTCTAAATATTTATCGCCGTGAGCAAAAACAACCAATGGAAAAAACAGAAATAATATCATTAACCAGACTGGCTTTAAGTTATTCGAGGTCATAGGTTTATTATACCATTCCGAACCAAAAACGCCCTAAGGGGCGTTTTTGGGACTAAAATTCAGAATCACCTACGTTTAAACTTAGCGAGTTACAGAAATAGTTTCTCCTAACTCAGCAGTCGGAGCATCAACGGTTATTCTACCGCCTCCCGCTGCCTGCATAATTCTATATTTGGTATCAGCTGCCGCTCCACCCGAAGGATCCAAAACCATTGAAGGAACATACGTAGGCACAATGCATGGATCAAGATTTATAAGGCCCGCACCCGTACCAACATTGGTCAGGGTAGCAGGCAAGGTTACGGTCGAAGCACCGCAAGTAGTATTCCAAGTTCCCCTGTTATCAACCATCCTCTGCCAGACAGCGTTGAGAATGGTATTAACATTTGAGCTTCGCTGGGTGTTGCGAGCCTGGGCAAACTGCCGGGCCGGGTTCAAGGCCACAATAACCACCGCCGCCAAAATGGCGATAATACCGATAACGACTAAAATTTCGATAAGGGTAAAACCTGACTGTTTAAGATTTTTTTTCATTAATTTAAATATTTTAATATTATACTATATATCCGTCCAAGCGCTTTCGGACAGATAAAATCGACCATTGCCTACTAATTATACTACACCTAAAAAATAAAATTGTCCACATGCCATAATTACCTACGAGTGAAACGAGTAGCTGTAATTATGAGCACCCCCTCTTTTTAGATTCTACTTTTTTCTATTCTTCTCTTAAGCTGACCCCATGCACTTTTGTATTTTTTAAGCTGTCTTTCTCGATTTCTTGCATCTTCTTCACTTTTATATGCTTCGTAATAAATTAAGTTTTCTACCTTGGCTTTATGCTCTTTCAGTCTTTGGCGTAAATCTGACGTATAACCAATATATAATCCATGCTTACTTTTTCTATAATTTATTATGTAAACATAATACATAAAAAGTAGAACTCAAAAAGAGGGGGTTAAATAGTTGTAACCAATCGGACTTCGCGTAAAACACTCGTCCTCTTGGACAACTATTTAACCTCTTCCCAGGAGATCTGACTATATTCAGAAGCGGTCGGAAAATTCGGCGGAGGACTAAAAAGCAAATTTGGATCGTAAATAATATTCCTCTGCAGATATCCGGTGCCGTCAGTATAGGACATGCCGTATTCATCGTAAGAAGCAATGATGCCGTACATGGTGATAATGCTTTTGACATGGTGAGGTGAACAACGCGGTTGATTCCCGCTTGGCGGACGATAGTAATTTCTGCCAATTCGGCGGTTTTGAGATACAATCGCCGCATCAACGCGCAAGTCATCTTCACTAACCCAGCCAACGCTAAAATCTCCTTGAGCAATCAGACCGATCACATCAGTGCCGTTATAATTGGTATAAAGAAGGTCTTTGTTAACGATTATGTCTTTGAGCTTGGATGGATTTTCCGGAAGAAGGCCGGCCGCAATTGTTAAACGAGCCCCGTTAATTTGTCCATCGATCCAAAGAAAGTCTTCTACAAAAATAACGCCGTTGGCCGGAAAAGCATAGTTCTGAACAAAATCCTCCTGCTCAATACTCCACGTTCCCCAGTCTTGCTGGCCCTGGACATTAATACAGCCATTGGGAGAATTAACCTGTTTTTTAACTTTATATAGATCAAAAGTGTCGTTTGTTTTTAAAACAATATGATAGCCCTCATAAGGCGTAGAGGTTGGGCCGAAATAATGGCCGCCCGATTGCGCATTGCTTTTGATACTAGCGATGTCCGAGGTAAGACCGGTAAAATCAACAGCCGGCACCGGAAACTGCCTTCCGGCGTAAAATACATCCGGCCGGTTAGGCACCGCCGCCGGGGGCATTGGATCGGTCGGGACAACATGGGTATGAACGCCGAATTCTTCGTTGCCGGAATGTTCGGGATCGTTGTAATTAGTTCTGGCACTGGTCACAACGTTATGGGCTACACCGTCAAAATGAACTCCCCCATTAGAATGAATCGGTCCAAAGACCTCTGTCCCCGGCGGAAAGTAAAGATCGGTATTGGAAACAGCGGCGAATCTGACCAAAGACGACCTGCCCATTTTAACCCTGACTGTTTTTTCTATGCTTGGGTTGACGGTTGGCTTACCAGAAGACTCTATGGTGACGACTGTTGAACCTTGAGGAGGCGGGATTATATCAAGCTCAAATTGGCCGATAACATTTCCGTCTTTATCGTAGTAATCGTGAAGATAAGGGCCTGGCTGTCCGGTTCCGTCCTGAAAATCATTCGGATTATGGGCCAGATGCCACCGATAATAATCGACGCCGGCCTCGGCAATTCTTAAGGCCAGGGCCTGATCACCGCTTCTTTGAGCCAGACGAAGTTGAGAATCTGCCCAAATAATAAATCCGCCCATGATAGTTATGGCTAATGTCCCAAAAATCAAAACAACTAATGATAGCTGGCCACTTTCTCCAGAATTTTGAATTTTGAATTTTGAATTTTGAATTTTTATCATAAGTTTCTTATATTAACCTCGGCTGAAAAGTTAACTCTTGAGGAGGGATCGGCTGGATTAGGATCAACGGTAAGTTTGGCTTTGATAAGACGGACCAAGGGAATATTGACCGGAAAACTTAACTCGGATTGTGTCCCGTTATAGCCGACATCATAGTATCCAAAAATATTACCGGCCGATAAATAAATATTATGAACTGCCTCTCTGATGTCTTCGGTCCCTGAATAAGACAGCGGATTTCCAGTTGGTTTTATAATTCCCCTTTTCAGAATATTACCGTCTAGAAAGTAGCGTATCCTTTCGGTAAATCCGTCGCCGTCACTGTCGCTATAAAAAACAATGGAATTTTGAGAAGCGGATTCAATCGGGTAAGCCCCGCCTACCGATTGGGTCATCGCCCTCATTTCTGAAACCATTGATCTTAGGGTTAACTGAAGCTCCTGTTGAGCAGTCAAATTCTCACCGAGGAAAATACCGAAATCATAAACATCGAGGCCGAAAGAACTGATAACGAAAACAATGCCAGAAAATATGGCGATGGCGATCAGAATTTCAATTAATGTAAAACCGTTTTTCATAACGTAATGCAAATCTACGAATGACGTCCGAATGCCGCGAATAATACGTGTACACTATCTATGAGTAAATGTGACTATTTGTGGCATTTGCATAGATTTGTAGATTCGCGTTATATTACTGACTCACCAGAGTCAAGCGATAGTCTTCCCAGTTTTCATCAATAACAACCGCCGTATCGGTGAATGTCTGGTAACCACTCTTAACTATTGTAACGGTATATGTGGTCTGCGTTAAGCCGCTAAAATAGGCCTGACCGTCGGGGATACACGAGGAATGGAAATTTAAAGTTAAATCCTCGAAACGAGGCGTAACACTATCATCATCCGTCCTTAGAATCACTTTATACCGCAAGTACCTTTTCCCATTATGGCTTGAGGGGATTTGGGTTCCGCTCGCCGTATAATAGCTATTGGCCGTTCCGTCCGGACCAACAAAGTTCCAGGTAGCATTGTCGTTATTTGTAGCAAGCTGAATTTTCAGGCTGGTTTGAGCCGGCTGGCTTGCCGGATTAAAATCCAGACTATAGAAATTAGTATCTGACGTTCCGAAATTAATTGTTTCAGAGATAAGCCACTCATCGCTCATCGAGGCATATTTGCCCCCAACCAGACCGATGCGCAGTTCTCCGGCAATTGATGTATCCATCTTAGCGCTTATTGAATTATATTGTCCGCCGGACCAGTCGGTATGCAAAACCTGTTTTCTGGCAGTGTACTCTTCATCAGAAAAACCTGTCCGCGAAAGTGTAACTTTTGCGTCGTTTATCAACTGGCCGTTTTCATCCTCGGCCGTAACCACGATTGCCGACGGAGTTTTTGGTTCCATCAACCAAGTCAAGCTATATGTTCCGTTCGGATCAACGGCAATGGGCATCATCGGACTAAAGCCAGAAACTTCATAGGGCACGTCTTGATTTTTAAAATCATATGCCTCAAATTCAAGTCCGGTAATGGCTTTGTTCCCGCTCGCATTAGTCGCGTGAACAACTGAATATTTGAGAACATCTGGGTTGGTTCCGATTAATTTTTGTCCGGTCTGAAGAAAATCTACACTGCCAACACTGGAACAAAATTTATCCTGGGTCCGCATATTAAGAGTGCTGACCCGATCAATGACAAAGCTGACCTCGGTCGTCTGTTGGCTCAAGACGGTGGCATTCGGTTTTAAAGGATTGGGATTTGACGGATCGCCGATAGGATAAGTACGGTCGTTTGAGTAACCGGTTTTACTAACTGTAATCGCGTAGCCGGCCGAACTGGGAGGGGTGTCAATTATTTTTAATATCCCGCCTGAATCGGTAAGGTCGTTGATATTTACGGCCGGACTGACATTGTTATTAACCACTGAAACATTTGCTCCTGTTACTGGCTGGCCGGAAGCATTAAACACTTTGACCACTAAGGTTCCGTTGTTAGTTGAGGTTTCAAGCCCGATCGGCGAAACTGTTGTTGTAACCCTGGCCGGAATAAATCTCGGACAGGTCGGACAAGTTATTTCGACTTCCACGAGCTTGTAATCCGCCGGTGCGGTATCATTGGGACTGCCGCCCTGAAGACCGTCAAACGGGTCATCAATATTCCTGACCGCCGTGTTAACAACAAACGGGGTATTGCCGTAGGTGATATTTTTAGGAGACAAAATAACGCCGGCCGGGACTCCGCCCTGAAGACCGACGTCCGCATAAGGCATGTTTCTAATGACCTCGAGTTCGTTGTCTAATGCCGAGAGGGCAGTCAAGTTGAGATAAGAAGCTGAAAAAATTTCTAAAAGATTAGAATAAGAAAAATAAATGCCCGCGGCAATAATCATAAATACACCGATAGCAATTAGAGTTTCAACTAAAGTGAATCCAGAAGATTTACTCAAAATTTTTAATTTAAAATTTTTAATTTTTATTGAATTTGTAATTTAAAATTTAAAAATTGTAAATTGATTGAAAATTCTAAATTAAAAATTGAAAATTATCTCCCCAGTGTCTGGGTTATTTTATATATCGGCGTAATTATTGCCAAAGCCACAAATGCCACTATCATTCCCA
Organism: uncultured Candidatus Saccharibacteria bacterium; assembly: GCA_964436165.1. Taxonomy (GTDB): domain Bacteria; phylum Patescibacteriota; class Minisyncoccia; order 2-02-FULL-40-12; family GWA2-44-9; genus 2-01-FULL-39-28. The sequence goes on along the minus strand of CAYTBY010000009.1, from coordinate 24,018 downwards.
TGACCAAGAGCATAACTGGCTCAAGGATATTGGATAACGACTTTGTCGCTTCGTCTAACTCTGACTCATAGTATTCGGCAAGAAAAAGTATCGACTCATCGAGTTTACCGGTGTTCTCGCCAACCATTATCATCTGGGAAAAAATGGGCGGAAAAAGGTGCTCATTTTCCATGAAATATTTTGACATCGGATCACCCTTTCTCACTCCTTCGGCGACCCTCATTACTTCTTTTTTATAAACAAGATTGGAGAGAGTGCCGGCCGTAATTTCTAAAGCCTCAACGATTTTAATTCCAGCCCTTAAAAGCAGGCCGAGCGTCCTGGCAAAACTTATTATATTTATCGAACGGGCCATACTGCTTACCGGCGGTACTGAAATAATTAATTTATGCCAACCGAATCTTACCTTTGGGATTTTTAGAATAAGCCAAAAACCGATTATTAAGCCGATAAAACCCAACCCGACCAAATAACCGTATTTGATCAGAAACTGGGAGATTGCGACAAAAGCCCGGGTAATAAACGGCAGTTCTACATTTAAGCTGGTCAAAACCGGAAGGATCTTGGGGAAAATAATAAAAATCATTATCGAGGTGATGCCGATCGTGGCCATGAAGATCACCATCGGATAAGCCATTGCCCCTTTTATTTTTTTGTTAAGTTCATCCTTCTTTTTTAACTCTTCGGCAAGGTATTTGAGGTTCTCGCTCAAAGTCCCGGATGCCTCCCCGACCCGGATAAGGTTTATAAAAAAATCGCCGAAAATATTCCGGTAACGTTCGAGTCCGGCCGAAAGAAAATGGCCATTCTTAAGATCAAAAATGACCTGGTCAAGTATCTTGGCAAAGGCCCTGGATCTTGTCTGCTTTCTTAAAATCTCAAGACTCTGTAATATCTGCATTCCGGAACGTATCATAACCTCAAGATTCCTGGCAAAGAGCATCTTTTCCTTGTTCGGAAGACGGAAGAATAAATTTGCAGAAGAAATTTTCAATTTTTAATTTTCAATTTTCAATCAATGCTTCAATTTCTTAATTTTCAGACATTGAAACATTGGGTCATTGAAAATTCATTGGAAATTGTAAATTGGTAATTGTAAATTATTCATTTACAACTCGTAATATCTCTTCAATCGTTGTATATCCAGCCAAGGCTTTGTTAAATCCGTCTTCTAGCAAAGGCACCATGCCGTTTTTAACAGCAATTTTCTTTACCTCTCCGGCATCGGCCCGGCGCATTATCGCTTCCCTAACAAAATCATTAACCTCAAGAACCTCATAAAGACCCATTCGGCTGAAATAACCAGAATTACCGCATTCCTCACATCCCTTGCCATAGTAAAAATCTCTGTGGTTATCCATTATATCCACCGGTAATATCTCCTTTAAATGTTCGAACTCCGCGTCGGTAATTCTTTTCTTCGTTTTACAGTGAGGACAGATCATTCTTACCAGACGTTGACCAAGAGCGATATTTACAGTCGAAGCAACTAAGAATGGCTCGACACCCATATCAAGAAGCCGGGGCAAAGTTGTGGCCGAATCATTCGTATGGAGAGTTGATAAAAGCTTGTGGCCGGTAAGAGCGGCGTTAACCGCAATCGAAGCCGTCTCTTGGTCACGAATTTCACCAACCATGATAACATTCGGATCTTGACGCAATATTGAACGGAGGCCGGCAGCAAAAGTAAGACCGGTTCTTTGGTTAACCTGAATCTGGTCAATACCCTCAAGAGAATACTCGATTGGATCTTCGATAGTAATAACTGAAACCTCCCTGGTGTTAACTTCTTTGAGTATTGTGTAAAGGGTGGTTGTTTTACCGGAACCTGTCGGTCCGGTGGCCAAGATCATGCCGTGAGGTCTTTGAATGGCCTTTCTTATCTTGTTTTTATCTATTTCGGTTAAGGCCAGATCATCCATCTTCGATATCTGGGTCTGCTCGGCTAATAACCTCAAGACAGCGTTTTCGCCAAAATAAGTCGGAATTATAGAAACACGGACGTCAAATTGTCTGGGCGGATTGGCAATCGCGATTCTGAATCTTCCGTCCTGGGCCGCTTGATGTTCATCGGTTCGCATCCCGCCCAAAACTTTTATCCTCGTAATCACCCCTGAATGGATTCCTCTTGGAAATTTAAAAACATCATGGAGAATGCCGTCTATTCTTAGTCTGGCCATCAAAGAGTCCTCAAAAGGCTCAAGGTGGATATCGGAAGCCCTGGCCAAAAATGAATACTCCATCATACTGTCAACAAGATTTATTATCGAAATTTCCTGCTCCGGCGCTAAAATCATTTTTTCTATCTTCGCTTTAAGGCGATTTGGCACCTCAAAAGAAACTTCCGGCCTTGGCTGTTCTACTACTCCTTTATCTTTCTTTCTGGCCGTAATATCGGTCGGAACAGGTTCTTCGGCCGTAACCGGTATTTTTTCTATGGGGATTTCCCTGGTTTTGCTTTGAAGGACCTCCCCAATTTTAGAAACAATCTCATCCGTATTGGTCAGAGCCTTTATCAAATAATAGTTCGCTCCCATTTTTAAACTCTTATCAATCGCTTCCGGCTGGTTGAGGTTAAAAAGAACGACAATCGGCAGAGCGGCTTTATTAAACGACTTTCGAATATGGCCAAGGAGTTCAAAACCGTCAATATCACCGGCCAGAGGAAGGTCAAGAAGGACCAGAATTGGTTTTTCTTTTGTAATCTTTTCGGCAACCTCCTTGCCGTTATATAAGGTTATTGGTTCATAACCGGCATTAGAGACTTTTTCGGCCAGCAATTCGGCCATAAAAATATTATCCTCAACAATTAGGACTTTGCCGATATTCTTAGCCGCTTTTGTCTTAAAAATTGGCATCACTGTAACTCTTGTCTCACCCTGTCTATAATTTTATTAAGATCATCCGTTTTTCTTAAGTGGCCGACAGCCCCGGCATCTTTGGCAAATTTATCGTCAAGAGGGGCATCGGCAGTATCGGCTTCACCGTAATTTGTCAGAAAAAGAACTTTGGTATTGGCAACTTCTGAATCGGCTTTAATTTTTGAGAGCGCCTCAATACCATTCATTTTTGGCATTTGAACATCCATCAGAATTAAATCGGGTTTGAATTTTTTTGTTTCCTCAACACCTTCCTGGCCGTCCTTGGCTTCAACAACGGAAAAACCGGCCGACTCAAGTTTAGCTTTTACTATTTCTCTTAAATTATCGTCGTCGTCCACCAATAAAATGACGGGCTTACCATCTTTGGGCATATCTTAAATAATAGCATATTAACCGTATTTCCCTTTATTTTTTATGCACAAAGGCCGGATTGCAGACTATCTAAAACTAATTTATAATTAACTAATGACTGATTCGCCCAGTAAAAAAGTCTTGGTTCGGGATATAATGACCAAAAAGGTTGTTTCGATTTCGCCAGACACCTCCTTATTCGAAGCCGCCAAGATTATAAGCGAACACAATTTTGACGGTATGCCGGTAGTAGATAAGGAAAACCATATCATCGGGATCGTTACCGAGTATGACCTGATAATGCGGACATCCACCGCCAATGCTTCTTTTCTCCAAAAAATATTAAACGAGGTTTACTTAAAACAAACGGACAAAGTAAAAGATGCCGCCGAAGAAGGGGCCAGGGAAATAGCGTCGCTGAAAGTATCGGATATAATGAATAAAGAACCGTTGGTCTTAAAAGAAGACGCCAGCTTTGAGGAAGTAATAGCGACCTTTATCGCCCACCATCGAGTCAACCCAATCCCGATCGTTGACTCCGAAAATAAAGTCGTGGGTATAATCAGCAGATTTGACATTTTGCGCCCGCTTAATCTGCTTGGTTACGGTTCATCCCGTTAGAGACATATCAATCAGCCGTTACTTAAAAACGGTGGCAAGGATATATCAACGGGCATTAAAATAAACATAATTAGGCACGGTTGCGGCAGGGCCGCAACCTGTCTCTAACGGGATGACAGATAAACAAGAACAAACAAAAGTAACAGCTAAAGATATAATGACCAGAGATGCCATTACCGTTCACCCGGATACTTCGCTGTTAGACGTAGCCAAGGTCCTGGCCGAACGTAATTTCGACGGGGTACCGGTAGTTGATAATGATTCTAAGCTTGTCGGACTCGTTACTGAATATGACTTGATAAACAAAACCTCGGCCGTTCATCTGCCGACTCTCCAAATAGTTCTCCGGAATTTGCCTCAATTCAAAAAAGAAGATGAACATTTTCAGGAGGAGATACTCTCGCTTAAAGTTTCGGATATAATGAATAAAGAGCCAATTACCCTATCACCCGATGCCGCCTATGACGAGGTAATCAAATTATTCAAAGACCACCACCGCGTCAATCCGATTCCGGTTATTGACAAAGATGGGGTTGTAGTCGGCGTCATCAGCCGGTTTGATGTACTCCGACCCTTTCATGTCCTCCAGGGCGTCCTCAAATACTTTTAGTCGAGCAGATACGGATATCCTCTCGCTACCATTCGAGCTCCCAGCGAGAGCTCTCATTGCGCCGCTCCTTCGCTCTCAAGAATCATGTTAAACATCCGATGTTTAACATGATTCTTGAACCCTGCCCGCTCAGTCGCGGATGCGCGCTACGAGAATATCCATATCTGCTCTTTGCTGTTCGGTTTTACCCTCATCATGGTTTACCTTGCACTTGTCTTAAGCGCACAAGTTCTTTGGACGAAAATAAACGAAGTTGTAACCTACTCAACCTACCCCGCAGCAAACCAGGAAGTGAAAGTTCGAGATACAATTTGTTCTGACAAATTGTAATGGTGAAACCAACTCGAACTTCTACTTCCTGGAAAAATACAAAAACCCTTATAAAACAAGGGTTTTGAAAATTTAGTCCAAATCGACAAGCAACTCAGCTATGCCTATATAGTTTGTTGGAGTTAATTTCTTTAGCTCATCTTTGACCTCAATAGAAACATCTAAGCCTTCAATAAATTCCGCAAAACTATGCATTGTAACCTTCTTGCCCCTAGTTAGCGCTTTTAATTGCTCATATGGCGCTTCAACGCTTTCTTTTCTCAGAACTGTTTGAATTGCCTCAGAAATAACTTCTGGATGGCTTTCTAACGCTTCTATGACCCTGGATTTATTAACTGTTATCTTGCTCAATCCTCTGAGCAAGGATTTATATGCAACCAGGCAGTGTCCTAGAGCAACACCAAAGTTTCTTTCAACCGTAGAATCAGACAAATCCCTTTGAAGCCGTGAGACTGGCAGTTTAGCAGAAAAATAATTAAACGATGAGTTAGCCTCACCTAGATTACCTTCAGCATTTTCAAAATCAATCGGATTAACCTTGTGGGGCATAATGGATGAACCGACTTCTCCCTCAATAGCTCTTTGAATAACCCAGTCGTCACTTATATATCGCCACATATCTTGGACAAAATCGACCAGAATAGTATTTATCCTGGAAATGATTGAAAAGAGCTCTGCGTAAGTATCATGGGGCTCAATTTGTGTAGTTACAAAATTAGGCTCCAATTTGAGATTACTTATATTGTTAAGTCTTTCAATAAATTTATGAGTAAACTGAAGCCAATCAATGCCTGGATAGGCAACGTGGTGAGCGTTATAGTTACCAGTTGCACCATTTAATTTAACTTGAACACAAAAATTTCTTAGCTGTTCAAGCTGTCTGTTTAATCTTGCGTGAAAGACCTTAAATTCTTTTCCAAAAGTAGTGGGCGAGGCTGGCTGTCCGTGCGTTCTGGCAAGCATTGGCACACTCTTATTTCCCCTGGCCAATAAATCTAATGCTCCATTTAACTCAGATAGAGTTGAAAAAAGAACACTACCTACCCCATCGCTCAGCATAAGGGCATAAGCTAAATTATTTACATCTTCTGATGTAAGAGCAAAATGAATCCATTCTAGGATGTCTCTTAGCGAAGTTTCTTGGAGTTTTAGCTTGATAAAATATTCGACAGCCTTGACATCGTGTCTAGTCGGCTTAATCCCGCCATAGCCTTTTGTTTCAATTGCTTTTATTACTTCGGCATCTTCCAATGATACTGAGCATAAACTTCCTAGAAGTTCTATCTCTTTTTCAGTAAATGTTCTTAAATCTGTTTGGGGATGTTTAGAGAGTGCTACAAGATATTCTACTTCTACTATTACCCTATATTGCATTAAGCCTTTTTCACTGAATATCCTTGCCAACGGTTCAGTAATTTTTCTATATCTTCCATCTAGCGGACTAAGGGCTTCTAGCTCATTCATAGAATAACTCCTTATTGTTAAACAACTTCAGCAGATTAACACATCGGGAGTTGTTTTAAAATATCTAGGCCGCCTGGTAACAAGCATACTGATTCCGCCCGATAGGTAGAGGAATATTGAGGATTATTGGCTTTGCCTTATGTTTATGAGGATAGGACCTCGTCCCATCCTCACAGCAAAAAAATAAGTTGATGATTTTTTAAGCATAGGGCCTGCATTTGAACTCCTGACTTAGTCATGCTATAATTTTTTCATGAAATACATGATATTACTTCACAAAAGCAAATATGGTTACGATGTCCACGCACCCGCTCTTCCTGGATGTCACAGCCAAGGTAATACGAAAAAAGAGGCGTTAGAAAATATCAGGGATGCTATTTCTACTTATCTTGAGATGGAAAAAGACGAACTAAGGAACTCCGAAATACAAGAAGTGGAAGTTGCCATTCCATAAAACATGCTTTATACAGATGTCTCCGCCGAAAGAGCAGTTAGAGTTTTTAAAAAAATTGGTTTTTGGGTCTCTAGGAATATTGGCACAAAACATACGGGCATGACTAATGGCAAAAGAAAAATTATCATTCCTCGCCACAACAGAATAAATCCCTATACTCTTAGGGGAATTATCCGCGATGCTGGTCTCACCGATCAAGAGTTTAAAAAACTACTCTAAACAACTTTGTGCTTAATGAGTCGCGATAGGTTTTAACCTCCTCAACTTACCCCGCAGCAAACCAGGAAGTGAAAGTTCGAGATACAATTTGTTCTGACAAATTGTAATGGTGAAACCAACTCGAACTTCTACTTCCTGGAAAAACATAAAAACCCTTATTTTATCAGGGTTTTAGGAAATTAAAAAGCGGGCGAGGTTATCGCACCGCTTGAAAAGTCGAGGGGCTAATCCTCGAAAGCGTTATAGTTGTAAAGTCTATCCATGACCTTGTGGAAGTCGGCTGGATTCAGGTTGGGCTGATGAAGTTTGCCAGTGTTCCAGGTGTTGATTTGCTTGCGGAAGTAATCTCCTACCTGTCCCTTGCTGGTGACCAGCGTAGATGCCTCAATCTCGTCCTGAATCTGCGTCAATTTTCGTTGAGGAAAAATATCAACGCTCTGAAACTTATCTACGAGCATTGCATATTGCAGAAGATATTCAGATTCTTCCTTTGATGCGATTTCGCCACCAGTTCTGCCGTCTGGGAAAACGATGCGACCATGATGACCACAACTGCAAACCTCAAAATGAGCCAAGCCGTCGCTTGGCTTGGTTGTTTCATTATTGGCTGGCATAATCCCTGGAGATGAACGACTCCCAACATTACCGCACTTAGGGCAAATTCCGTTTTTAAAAAGAACTACATTCTTACAGTTATTACAAACCTTCATATCTACCATATCGCCGTCTGCGTTTCGACCCTTCATCCCGTTTACCTCCAATTTCAATAGTAATACAACAATACACCAGAAGTGGTGTATTGTCAACATTTGCATTAGTAGGTTCGGAAATTAAACCGTCTAATAGTAAGCATACTGATTCCGCCCGATAGGGAGAGGAATATTGAGGATTATGGGCTTAGCCTTGTGCTTATGAAAATAGGATTTTATTCTAATCATCTCAAATCTTTTGGAGTTAAGCCGGTGCGTTTTGAAATTTTGGCTAACATTTTAGGTCCGATTTCTTCATCGTCGTGAAATGCAAAAACAAAATCAGGCCAGCTAGACCTTGTCAGAGTTTTATGAGAACCAGATTGTCTTTTTAGAGACCAGCCAATCCGAAACAAAGAAGCAAGAACCCTCCTGGATTTTAAGGAGGGCCAGCGGCTCATGGAGCAATAAAAGAAATATTAAAACTTGGGGTAATTTCTCCAAGCTCAATTTTTTCGGCAATAACCCTTAGGGCAAGCGCCTCAACTTTGGCAGCTGCTTCTTCTTTGGTAGCGCCGTAGGCCATTACTCCAGATAGATCAGCTATTTCCGCAATCCAGCGTCCATCGGCTTCTTTATCAAATTTAATATTATACTTCATTAGTCTATTCTATCATCACTATGGCATATATACAATGCTTGACACGAAAATCACGTTATACTAATATCTAGACAGAACATTGCAAGATTACGTGGGGGCAAACAATGAGTAAGCGAAGTACTGCATTATTACTGATTGCTTTCGGACTTTTGATGATGATTCTGATGGGATTCGGTCTTGCTGATGAAATTCGACGTACCGACATCCCCGAGACACAAAAAGTCTTTGGTGCCTGGATTAGCCTAGTCGCTATTTCTATTCTACCTTTTGTTACTGGACTACACTATCTTGTACCACAGACCCTGGATCGCCGCCCCAACTGATATGGGCGGTTTTTTATTCCCGTGTTCCACTTAGTAGCAATTCGACAAAGAAGGTACTGCCATGGGCGGAACCTTCGGATTCAGCCCAGATTTTGCCATGTTGAGCTTCGACAATACTTTTGGCGATAAAGAGGCCGAGGCCGGTGCCTTCGATCTGTTTTTCTTTACCATCGCGTCTGAATTCTTCAAAAAGGTGAGGCAAAAGCTCTTTCGAAATGCCATGACCAGAATCAGAAACAGAAAAGAGTAATTTATCATCCCCTACTTCAACTTTTACCTTCACGAATCCATTTTCCGTATATTTTATGGCATTCTCGATAAGATTCTGAAAAACTTGCCTTATTCTTTGGACATCAACATTGATCCAAGTCTCGCCGACGGCAGATTCAAAACTAAAATCCAGCTTTTTATTTTGAGCCAATAATTTAAGTTCCTCGGCAATCTCTTTAATTATCTTCACGCCGTCAGTTTTTTCGAATTTATATTCCATCTTCCCCTCCTCTATTTTTCTGACGTTTAGAAAATCCGTGACTAACTGAACCATTCTGTCCGTTGAATCTTTTATTTTAACAGCCGCCTCTTTAATTTTATCCGAAGCCTCGCCATAGGTTCCGTCGTAAATAAGGGTGGCAAAGCCCTTTATCGCCGCCAATGGCGCTTTTATCTGATGGGAAGCAAACGATAAAAATTCTGATTTAAGATGATCTAATTCTTTTAATTTTTCATTGGCAGTTTCAAGCTCTTTAGTCAGCACTTCCAGCTTCTCTCTCTGTTCGACCTCCTGCCGTACGCTTCGAATAAGAATTATTCCGAATATTAAAGTGGCAATAAATATAAACCCATCGGTTAGGCCATCTGTAAAAGATTTTGCCACAATAATTTTTGCAAAAAGTATAACCCACATTAAAACGGTGAGGGCCTCGGTTGCAATGACCTTCATCTTGAATAAGTGGAGTTTAACAATGGCATAAGCGGTCATGCCCAAAAAAATAAGAGTATAAATTGGGGTTAACGCTAATAGCGGAACGGATCTATTAACTAAAATAGGAACTAGCACAGTCACAATTATTAAAATCAGCATAATCAGCATCCCGATTAGCACTACCCGTATCTGTTGTTTCTCTGCATCTATTGTTTTTCTTAATCTTGATACAAAAAAGTATACTGCCATTATGCTAAACATTGTCGAAAATACAGCAAACGGAATCAATCCTGGACCGGGTTGGGGTTGAATAGTTCCGTTATCAACCTTTACCGTAGTGAAGGCGTAAGGAGAGATATTTAAAGCCATCATTAACGCCGTAATAAATACTACGGCCAAGAATTTACCCCGGCTCATTCTTAAGCTTTTACTCGGCAAGGTATGGGCTAGCAAAAGAAAAAGAGCGCTCATTGGAGCGGCGAAAAATATACCCAACCGACCCAGCATTAGCGTCCAGGTTTGTGATAGAGAAAACGGCGGTATGCGAATAATATACGATGCCGTCAACCACAAAATCGTAAAAATACTTAGAAGCGAGAATATATTATTGGTTGCATTTTTATCATCGCTCCGGTAAACAATGACGGCCAAAAACAGGTCGATAATAATTGTTATCGCCAGAATAATTACCTCTACTGAAGTTAATGATAATTTTATAGCCTCAAGTTGAAGCATTAATTACGGAACTTATATTATTACCGGCTCTTTTTTATACGAAAGAGCGCTTGGTTTATCTGAGTAACCGGTCCTAAACATCAAAGTAATTGTACCGCTCTTAATACCAAATACAGACGAGATTTGATCGTACGATTCATTGATAAGATTAATGTGCTCGGATGAAAATACATCGGTCTGGCCAGCCGCTATCTTTTGCCACATAAATAATATTCCGGTCATCAATTGTAAACTTAGACCTCTTTTTGCACAATTTAACCAGATTCTTTCCAAGACCCTGCCCGCAGTAATAAAGTTTTCATGGCTGGACTCATTAACCGAGATAGCCCACATCGCGCCTCCGGTTCCATATATTTTAGCATTTTCAGAGGCAATAAACCTGGCTAATCCTATTTTTTTTAGGATAGACATCATCGGCCAGTGTCTAATAATGCGAAAAACGACTTCTTGAGGCTTTTTTAACTCCAGGGTTTTTATGTAAAGCCCCGATCCGCCTTTTATTTTTTCTTCTCGGGAATTCCAGGTTACTTCTTTAAAGAAAAGGTCGTGCAGTAATTTGTTTTCCAACATAACAATCTCATTATTACTAGCGGCCTTGCCGGTAATAACCATTTTGTTTTTATCATCGGTAAAATAAGTTTTAACCATCGCCCCGCCTAAAGCATTTGCAAGACTAGAGATATCTTCAAGTATTTCTTTTGGAATGGGTTTATCCTCATATTGCTTTCTGTTTGTGAACCTTAGAGGAATAGCTGAATACAGCGGATCCGGTGAAAGATTGGAATCTCGGAAAATAATCTCCGCAACGGTACGATCGTTCGGATCTCTAGCCAAATTAACAGTAGCTTCAAGACCGTGGTGAGAGGCTGAGATTATAATATTTTCTATCAAAGCGCCATGAGCAATTAAAGTTCCGCGGAAACTAAAGTTAAGAACGGGGTTATCCTTTTCCGGATGAGATAATATGGTTAGCTTATTGTCTGCCACCCTAAAAGTCCAGGGCTGAGAATTGCCTCCAGAGGGAGCATTGATTGCATGGCTCAATAGCTGAATAATTTTATCTTTTGTGTTCATCTTCTTTATTCTAGCAAAATCAAGTGATTATTTAAAAGACCCTCCTGATTCCGGCCATATTTAAAATCTTATTTATCCCCAAGTTCCAAGTTTTAACTCCGGTCAGTTTTAACTCGGGCCCGTCAGCAACACTTTTGTCCACTAACGATCTCAGTTTAACGCCGGTTAATTTAGAATACTTAATTTTACCATTTACCGTTAACAGGCTGCCCAACTTTGCCATTTTGGCCATTGAGTCATTTTTAATCAAATCTTTAAAATCAGCGCTAGTCTTCAAATAATATTTTACGGATTTATCGGATAAGACCTTACCTTTGATAAGTCTGTGGATTAGAGCTACAAGCTGGCCCATATTAAGCCAATATGTCGGGAACTTATAACTATAGACCTTACGATTTAACTTTATTTCTGACGAATCAAGATTAAGAATTTTATAGGCCGGTACTGAGGGCGGGCCGCACTTTATATTCTTTCTCTTAAAAGTTAGAGATTTTGCCATAAAATCGTTCCGGACAATTTCCGAAATATAGCCAAGCGATTTACTGTTCTTAGAACAATCGGCCATAAATTGATGCTGAATAAGGGCAAAACAAATCGGAGTATATTTGTGCCCAGAAATATCTATTGCTTTTCCTGCGTTTATTTTATCCTCTTCTTTTGTGAAATAAGGGCTCGCTCCGCACATTCTTGAGCTAGAGAAAATATAATCCTTAAATCTTGTATTTCCTTTGAATAATTTTAGTTTAACCACCTGATCCAGTCTCTTTTTGCCAAAATAATATATTTCCAGTTCGCCTGAACCGCTCGGCCTTCCTCTGGCTGGCACAAACCTTATACTAAGCCATTCTTTTAGGACATGATTTTTGCCGTAGTTATCCGGAATATTATATTCCGCACTAATTAAGTAAATACCGGCTTTAATATCGTATTTATCTAAAAGTGGGCGGTTTCCGTACCTTAAATGAGCGCGCCGGAATTCCAGAGTTAATTTTTTTAAAAATGGATTCGTCCATTTAAGACTGCTCCATTTCTTAGCCAGGTAAACGTTAAAAATTACGCCTTTTATAGCGTAACTTGAGTGAGGCTTGGGTAGTCCTGATGTAATTGACCTAATGTGACTATAATTAGAGATCATTTTTTAGGCGAGAATAAGCTTTCTTTAAATTTTTCACTCTGTTTTTCTCTTTTTGCTTTATTTTCCGGATCATTGTAACCAGAAATAATTTCCTTCTCCAAGCTGATTATATATCTTCCGGAGGGCATCTCGTATCCATTCGCAATTCTCCTGATAACAAAAGATGCAGCCGCTCCAGCTACGCCGGCAGTGGTTCCAAGCTGAGGAACTCCGCCCAAGCTAGTCCCGATTTGAAGAATCGAATTCTGAAGTTCGGGAGTCATAAAGTCAGGACCGATAATCTGAGTTGAGAGACGAAGCCACTTTTCACGAGTCATATCCTTGCAATCATCGGGGCTTAAATTTCCAGCCAAACCATGGAAGAATAAACGTTTTGGCTCTAAGTCAAATCTTTCTACATCTAAGATAACCGTATCACCATTATCAGTCGCCATTACTACCGGGATGCCATTCTCCCGACAGATAACCCGGGCCGAAATTTTTAAATCCAAACTATCCATCTCGTCTATAAAAACATCTAGGCGAGGATTGCCTGCTAGAAAATCATCAAGGTTGTCTTTGGTCACTCCCCTGTCCCAGATATGGACATCAGCAAACGGATCAAGTTCCCAAATCTGCCTAGATGCAACCTGAACTTTACTGCTTCCCAAATCTTCTAAGCAGGCTCTGATCCGATTTAAATTACTGGCTTCGATTACATCAAAATCGGCAATCTTTATAGTTTTAGGGCCGCCGCTGGTTACTAAAGCCGAAACTATTCCAGAACCAACCGACAAACCAGCGATACCGACCTTCATTTGATGATATTTATCCTGCTCTTCACTTGTTATAAGATTATGATTTCTGGCCGTTCTCAACTTAAAATACAGATCTTCACGCACCATATGGACAGCCACATGACTCCAAGGATAATAAACCCATAGCCCAGGATCACTATTGCTCTTAATAAACTCCGACAATGGCTCTAGGGCTTCGGGTGTTCCTTTTTTCCATTTAGGGTTGCCGACGAAAAAAAGCTCCTCCAAGCATCCCCGAAAAGCATCAACCTTTTTAGCGCCCTCTGGCAGGTCGCTTTCTTTCTCAAAAAATTTTGGACTATTCATAGACATAGATTTGTGACTACGATTTAACAAACGTAAGCCAATGACTATATTTATCATTTTCTCCTCTAACCAAAGACCTATATTTTTTCATCAAATCAGAAGTTATATCACCTACCTTTCCGTTATTGATTCTGCTTCCATCTATCTTGAGTACCGGCCAGATTTCGGCTGCTGTTCCGACAAAAAATACTTCATCGGCTTCTTTCAATTCAGGCGGTTTTATCTCTCTCTCCAGAACCTGAAGGCCCTTGTCTTTGGCAAGCCTAATAATACTATCCCTGGTTATACCGGCCAGGATAGTCCCTTTTGCCGGTGTTACCAATGCGCTATTTTTTACCAGAAAAATATTTTCTCCTGGCCCTTCAGCCACGCATCCCCGATAATCAAGAAGCAATGCTTCGTCAAAGCCGGCATTTTTTGCCTCTTGAGAGGCCATGACTGAGTTTGAATAATGTCCGCTTATTTTGGCCTCAATCGGAACAGACGCCGGATGAGGCCTGATAAACTTAGAGGTCATAACTCTCACCCCGCTTGATGCTCCTGTCCTTAAAATCCAAGGCCAACAGGCAACGGCTATGCTAACCTTATCCGTCTCGGGCAGAAGCCCCATCTGATCTGAAGAATAAAAAATAAGAGGCCGGATATAGCAGTCCTCAAGTCCATTGGACAAAACAAGGTTTTTTATTGCCATCCTAAGATCACCATTCCCCAGATTTACTTTCATACCAAGACAATTGGCCGAATAAAAAAGACGGTTAAGATGGTCATCAAGCCTAAAAACAGCCGGACCATTTTTAGTCTTGTAACACCTTATCCCCTCAAAAACGGCTGTACCGTAATGGAGGGCGTGAGTAATGATGTGGAAATTGGCCTTATCCCAATCAACAAATTTACCGTCCAGCCATATTTTGTCCGCTCTTTCCATGTTATTTACTATATCATCTATTTGTGCTAAATTATACTTTATAAATAACACGCCTTGTTAAAACATTTAAGAATAAACAATCAAATACGGGTTCCCGAAGTTCAGGTTATTGATGATACCGGAAATCAACTTGGAAATATGAAGATTTTTGAGGCCCTCCAACTGGCCAAGTCAAAAGACCTAGACTTAGTTGAGGTGGGTCCGAATCCGCCAGCTGGCGGACTCCCCATTGCCAAAATCATGGATTATGGTAAATATATGTATCGCAAAGAGAAGCAGGAGAAGGGCGCCGTAAAGCAGAAAGACCAAGAGATAAAGACAGTTCGGGTGGGTTTCAAAACCGGAGCTCACGACCTTAAATTCAAATCGGAACAAGTAGACGAGTTTTTAAGAGACGGCCATCCGGTCAAAATAGAGCTTACGCTTAGGGGGCGAGAGAAAGCCCTGGCTCACATGGGCAAGGAAAAGCTGGGAAATTTCTTAAAACTAATCGCCGAACCCCACACCATTGACGGTTCCCCCTCAAGATCGCCCTATGGTTGGCTGGTATTAATAAGGAAGGAAAAGAAACATGTCTAATAAAACAAACAAGTCCTTAATGAAGAGAATTAAAATTACCGGAACTGGTAAGGTTATGAAGCGCCCGCCGGGTCAGAATCATTTCAATGCCAAAGACAGTGGTTCAAAAGGCCAACGTAAGCATGGCTCAGTTCGAGCCCCAAGCGAGTTGGAAAAGAAGGTTAAATCACTAATACTTAATTACATTATATGAGTCGAGTTAAACGCGGCGTCCAAGCAAATAGACGAAGAAAAAGATTGTTGAAACATACAAAAGGTTTTTTGTGGACCCGTAAATCAAAGTTCCGGGCCGCCAAAGAAGCCACTCTCCATGCCTGGTCATTTCAATTCGCCGATCGAAAAAAGAAAAAACGTGACTTCCGTCGTCTCTGGCAGGTCAAGATAAACGCCGCCGCTCGTGAGAATGGGATCAGCTACTCGAGGTTAATAAACAAGCTTCACAAAGAGAACATCGAGCTGGACCGAAAGATCCTGGCCGACCTAGCAGAGAATCATCCAAACGTTTTCAAACAAGTTATCTCATAACTCACCGGACCACACCTTACGGTGTGGTCCGGTTTTCGAGGCAAGTAGTTTGGTAGCAAATTCTTTTAAAATATTATATTTAGGCCAAAAAAGAAAAACTAGTAATCCTTCTCTCTCTTGGGATTCATTTGTTCAGTAAATCGTCTGTTGGCTTCTTCCATATCAAATTTATCTTCATAATATTGGCCATCCAAACCCTTATATGAATTCGTTTTTCTGGTCCAGGCCTCATTAGCTCTTTCCATCGATAATCTATCCGGGTATTCTTCGCCGTCCATCCCCTTAAATTCAGGCTTATTTAAATCTTTTAAATCTTTGTGATAATCTTTCTCTTTCTCAAAAAAAACTTCTTTATCGTGATGTTGTGAAGTTTTATGCGATCCCCCACAAATTTCGCAAATTGGGTTCAACAATTCTGTTTTTCCCAACAACGATTCACCGTGATTCGATGTCTTGTGTAGACCACCACAAACATCGCAGACGGGTTCTAAATTTTCTTTGGGTATAATTTCAAATGGTTTTTCTGGCATATATTTATTGATTTAAATTAATTGTTAATAATTGTTTCGGCCTTATTTATTAAAATTTTCTTTTATTTCTTTTGTATTCTTTCTATCGAACAACTCCGAACATTTGATTCTGATGTTGGTTCGATTTAAAAACCGGTTTTAATATTTCAGAAGCATTGAGAACCTCGATCCCGATTACTTTGCCATTTTTATCAAGTTCAACTGAAACCCCGGGAACAACTTCAATAAACTCCTCTTCTGCGCCTGCGCGAACGCCAAAATAAAGGATATCCTCCTTTTTGTCGTAACGTACCGGATATTTTCGGTTTTTCATATTTTTTGCCATCTTACTTTTTCATAACTTTTATTTACTTTATCAATATAACCAATAATTACAAGATGGGGAGACGATTTATAGAAAGAGCTGGGTTATTGTTCTTTCGGCAATCCTCTTCTTCGCCTATACTCCGAATATTTCTCTCTACCTAATTCTGGATCATTTGAGGGAGATCCCAGGGGTTGTCCCTCGCTCTCGGTTCGATCACTAAATATATCATAAACATATGCCCCGTCTTCTCTCAGCTCAAAACGAGTATCAACTATTTTCTTTCCTTCCGCTGACGGCTCCCCTTCTCTGACTAATTTTACAAATGGATTTTCCATCTATCTATTTTAACACTTAATAATATCTGACAAACCCCGCTATCCACATTCGCAGTGCTCTGCTCAGTACTCCTTCACCTTCGTTCAGTCGCATAAATTTAAAAAGTGCCCGTACGTTAGTGGGCTTCAACTACAGGAACAGAAGAGATGTCAGGTACCGTTTTCTCTAACAACTTAGTCGCCGAACGGCCAATTTCCCATCCGGCGGACGAAATAATAAAATCTCGCAACTCTTGCGAGATTTTTTAATTATCGGCTCCATTTCCGAAAAGAAGCCGTTGATAAATGCCCTGTCTGCGCTCTCCTTCATTCTTCTCATCTTCTAACTCTTGCCAGCGAATCCGATGAGGGATAGCGGCTATAAGACGTCTCATAGTTAACACAAGCTCTTTATGATCTTCAGAAGGGTATTTCTCGTTGAACCTTGAAACGAGTTGATTGGTCTCAACCTCGATCTTGCCAAATCCATCGGATAAGAGTTTAATGTTTATTTTCTCTATACCCCGATAAAGAAGGGCAGAGGCTTCTAGAGAAACAGGGGGAGTATTTTCTCGATGGACAACTGCCATGTATCCGCCTTTTTCTTTCCGTTTCCAAGGGATAATGCCGTGGGACTCTTCGGTGTTTTGTAGAATCCACTGTACTACTAAAAGATCTCTAATGTTGCCCATTTTAGCTCCTTGGGGGGAAACAGTAAGTTCTATCTGCAGGGTAGCATGGGCTTAATAATTTTGAAATAGCTAGCATGGAACCCGCCTTCGCCAAGGCTTCGGCGGGCAAGAAAGCCGTTCAACTTAGTTGCTGAACGGCCAATTTTCCATAATGGCAGGGCCAATCCTCCTCCGCCAAGGCTATGGCGGGACGCAGTAGACCGTGTACTTCGTAGCTTTATGCGAAGAAGTAGAACATTGCATTGCCCTTCCGTAGCTCTGGAAGAGCGAAGGAGGGGAAAACTTTGTTGGATCAAATTTATGGGTATTTTATTCAAAATCCAACAATATTATAAATTATATGTAGTTTCTTTCCTACGTCCGACTTTTAAAATAAATGTTTGATTATTTCTAATCTGATAGATTACTCTGATATTGCCCTTTCTAACCCTAAAAATATCGCTGGCTCCCTTAAGCTTTTTAATATCTAAATTATCAAAACGCCCCATTTGGAGCGCCTTGATAATGTTTTTTATCTGATCTTTTTCTTTAGAAGTTAACTTGCTCAGTATTTTCGATATTTTATCCATAATAGTTAGAGCTTCGCCAGTAATTCTTTAGCTGGTATGCCGCCTTTTCTAACATTAGTAAAATCGATTACCGTTTCCCAGAGTTCTTCATCTTCATCAAGAGAAGAAATCTTAAACAGGGGCTTTGACTTCTTTACAACAACAAAAGACTCCCCTTTTTCAACCAGAGAGGCATATTTCTGCATGTTTTCTCTTAACTCCTTGAGGCCTAAAATGTGTGTTTTCATAATATGATAAGTTTATCTTAAGATAAACTTAAAGTCAAGGGCATTTTGTGGAAAACTTTTACTGGGATGGAAGTAGCCTTGATCTAGTATGGAACCTGCCTGCCGGCAGGCAGGAAAGCCGTTCAACATGATTGCCGAACGGCCGATTTTCCATAATGGCAGGGCCAATAGAGAACATTGGAAAACTTTGTTGGGTCAAATCTACGGGTATTTTATTAGGAATCCCATACTTGAAGCACCACATTATCTCTGTTGATAAATATATTGGCGATATCACTCTTAAGATAGTATAATAGAAGTATACTAAAAATTAAATTACTAATCTATGGTTAAAATTATTGTTTCAGCTGCAGTTATAGTTTCTTCTCTTTTGGGGGTGTTACTGTTTAAAATCTCTCCGGATCCAACTCCAGGACAAGTAACAGTACTCACTCCCAATGGTGGCGAAAAGTTTATTCAAGGAGCAACGAACACAATAAGCTGGTCTGGCGGAAATAGTGGTTATGTTGATGTAGGACTTGCAAAAGCCAATGCATCAACTGATTTCGACATAGCTAGCGCCGGGTTAATTGTCGGCTGGATAAATAAGGATGGGGGGCTTGGACATTATGGTCCAAATGGGTCTGCAGAGTGGGACGGAAAAAGGGTTTGTGATATGGGTAATACTGCTCCGGAGCAAAACTGCAGAAATGTAGCCCCGGGTAATTATAAAATAATTGTTTGGTCTGAAGATGCTAATGGAAGTATGTATATAGCTAATGGAAGAGGCAAGAATGGGAAATATACCCCCAAAGACTACAAAGGTAATTGGGATTTGAGCGACCAGACATTTACTATAAGTTCTCAATAATTCTTAGTAACTAATTCATAATCAAAAACCAGTATAAACGCTGGTTTTTGTGTCTAAAGTTTTCCATTCCCTTTGGCCCCTCTGAAAAAGTCATTTTTGGAAAACTCGAAGTAGCTTAATTAGCTAGGTAGTTACATGGTCATTTCATGCTGACCATTCTCCTTGGGCAGGGCCAATCCTCCTTCACTAAAGTTACGGAGGACACAGTAGAGAACATTGCGAAGCTCTTCGAAGCTTTAGCGAAAAAGAGGAAAACTTTGTTCACTAGGATTTATAGTTATTTCCTGAAAAACCCTTTAGAATTAGAGTTTAACATTACTTTTTAAAAGACTTGGTGTGTTGCCCAACAACTTGTAATAAGTCCTCCTGGCCCTTCTCGGTCCTAGGATTTCCTGCAACAACTTCATCATAAAAAGATTGGTAGGTAAAAAGTAATCTCGCATCTTCAAAAGCCTTTTTATGCTCCTCTGTTGGCATAGGCGTGTCTTTGTAATAATCATCCGCATAATGAGCATGAATACCTAATTTTTCTAGCTCATCTTCAAACATCTTTACAGATAAAATTTGAAAATACATGGCCCTTAACTCATCTATATAATTATCTTGCGTATCTGGGTATAAAGAATGCCCGACTTCGTGAAATATTAATGGGAATATATTATTTCCCAAAGAATCTTCAACAATAATCAATCCTCCCATATTAATACCGTTTATATCTCCTGATATCCCCCGTTTTTGCTCTAATGTTGGCTTCGCAAGCTGTTTAAAAATTGCAAAATCTTCCTTACTCATAATTATAACGCATGCGAAGTTCCTAAGAGCTTTTCTTACAAGTCGTCTAAATATTGCATCAATAATGCTTAAAATTTCTGAACTAAATTCTTGTGCAGAAAATTCAGCTAAAAAATGCTTCTTTAAAAATTCGTCGTTATTCTCTAGGATTTTATCTTGATTTATAGAATAAGTGAGTTCCGGAGTTTTAGAAAATTCTTTTGGTTTCTTTGGTCCTTCAATAGCTCCTTCTTCTAAAAATTTCAGTCCATATTTTGCCAAACGAAAATTTAAATCTTTAATGTCAACTTGAGATTCTAAGTTAGGTTTTCTTTCCATAATTTAATAAAAGTTTTCCCTGCCTACCGGCAGGCAGGCATTCTCCTTGCCGTGCTCCGCCGACTTCGTCTGGCCAAAGGCCGACTATGTCGAGCCGACGGCCGAAGTTTTAACGTAGGCGAGGCCCCTCCGAAAAAGACATTTTTGGGAAATTCACTACAACTGTTTTAAAATTTCTAAATACTCTTCTGTGGTCATACCTAAAATACGTAAATTATTACGAATGACGAACATCGGAATTTCGTCGTATACTGGAACAACTAATGGACGCTTTAATCCTGAACGAGTATATACTCTGTGACTACCCTTTTGATGCTTGAACTTGCAACCTAAAAACAAAAGAAATTTCTCAAACTCCTTCCATGATGTTGGAGTAAGTCGAGCCATTCGTTACGAGTGAGCAAGTGGCACCCTTACCGATTCCATGCCTTGAGAGATAACAACTGGCGGAATAAAGTCTTCGTTTTGCTTCTTCCAGCCAAGATCTAATAGGACATCCTCGAACGTGCCCATTTCCATAATTTCATCAAAAAAGATTCCGACAGCTTCGGTAAAGTTCTTTTTGGCTTCTTCTAGAGTGGGCCCTGAAGTAGATAAATCAAGAGCTGGCGTATAAGCCACAAATTGATCAGATTCTCTTAGAAAAGAGACGGGTAAGTTGAAGACGATAGATTTATTCATATGGATTAGTATATCATGAGTTTATTGATTATTCAATAAACTTTGTATCGAAAGTTTTCTATTCCCCTTGCTTTACACTCCATAGCCTTGGCGACGAAGTGGAGATCAATAAAACCAGGATTTTGGTAAACTCGCAATAATCCAGATTCTCTGATGATTACTGGCTTAAAAAGTTTGCCTCATTCCACTATGGCAGAGTATTCTTGAAATAGTTCGAACCCATTCATCGAAGAAAACCACATTAGAATTACCGAGTGACAAAAGGTAATTTAGAATTTCTGGCAAAGTCTTTAATCGCTCCTAACTCGTCGCGAAACTTATCAAAATTGAGTTTGTAAAGATTGAGTCGGACTATCTCCCCCTTTTTGTTGTAATCAATTACAATATTACCCTGAATGTCAGAGTCAACGCTTCTGCCTTCTTTTGCTCTTATTGAAAGCACGTCGCTTTCTTTGTCGTATGAAATTTTTATATTATTTTTACTCATAAATATTTTCTAATTTTAGAAGTTTCTATTACAGTAATAATCTTAAAACCGCCTTTTTCTAACTTCCCAGCTATCATTAAAAGTCTATCAGTCCCACTCTTTTTATACAACTTCTTGATTAAAACTCTATCACTATCATCATATAATACTTTGGTCGGATTGGCAAAAGCGATACCAATCAACCTTTTGGAGATTGAACGCTCTTTCATCCTTTCTAATGCGTGGCGTGTAAAAAAGTATCTCATAATATCTCGTTAGGATAATATAAAATATGAAAAAACTCAATATTCAAGCAGTTTTTGTTGATTTAACCTTTTTCATAATGGCAGGGCCAATCCTCCTACGCCCCGAAGGGACTTCGGAAGGACACAGTAGACCGCGTACTTCGTAGCTTTATGCATAGAAGTAGAACATTGGCATAAGGTACAAAAACGCCGGCCTGTTTCATTAACTTTAGCCTGTATTTAAGCCACAATTTGAATATTTTTTAGCCTCTATTACTAAAAAATATTCAAATTGTAGGCTTTAATTGTTTAAGAATGTCCATTTTCCCTTTAAAAGTGGGCTTATAAGAGAATATTCTGTCCCATTAAAAGGGAAATTAGGCCGGCGTTTTTGTACCTTATGCCGAGTTTCTAGAAATAGAAAAGCCCCACACGGATGAAGCATTGTGTGTTGCTTCTCCATGTGAGGCTTGCCCTCTCCGTCGTCGGTTGCTTACTACTACCAACTACGACGACCAGATGAGGTATGCTTGACCTTCCCGCACTTTCCGCAACCGCCGTGCGTTCCAGTCTCGGTTTTGCCCTTGCAGTGAGGACACATCGTCTCGGTGCTGTTGGCGTTCATTGTCGTCTCCTTAGTTAACAGAGATGTCGGGGATTTCAGGATATTTATATTATATCATATACTCTTGATAATTGCAAGGGCTAAATTGTCTAGGTTTTACGGGCTTTTTTAAGTGTCCCTGTTTGTTGCTAACATCCTCACTTTTGTTTCAGGCCATTCCCTTCTATAAACTCCATTTCCGTTATCCATAGTAACTCTGTGTATAACATCTGATAATATCAGACAAAATTGGGTCTTTTGAATGTAAAATCCGTGTAAAATTGTGCTTTCTCTGATAGGTTTTGCCCCTTTCGAACCCACTATGCACCCCCTATAAATACCCTTACAAACCCCTTATCAAACCTATTGGCTGGTCTTGTTTTTACGAACAAATGTTATGATGGCTTCCTCTGTCTCTTCCTTCTTGGATGAAAGCACCTCATCCTCTACCCTAAAGTACTTCTGCATAGCCTCGTGTACCTCATCGGGGAAGCGAAAAGGCGTCAGGTACCGTTTTGTCTACTCATTAGTGCAGGGCCAATAGAGAACATTGGAAAACTTTGTTCTCGGATATTTACAGTTATTTCCTAAAAAATCCCTTAGATTTTGAGTTTAACATGGTTTTAAGTAATTAAAAAGCGTGAACTAGTCACGCCATTTCTTACTTAATAAACATTAGGCTCTTCAATTGCTCTAAATCTTTAACATAAAGAGTGCCGCCCCAACCCCAAGCAACAAACTCACCATCTCCCTGTCCATAAGAACTTTTTCTTTCTTTTGGAACTTCAACGTATGGTTCAGTAACATTGGACTGAATCTTTATACCGACACTTACAGAACCTTCTGGTACATATGCCACAAAGCCATTCGGTCTATCCATAACAAAATATACACTTGTACGATGCGGGGTAAGTACTGTACTGGCATCGGCAGATTTAGTAGAACAACCCGTCGCAAAAATTGAACCAGCAAGCAAAATAACAGCAAAGCATAGGGAAAACTTAGATCTGGACATCTCGCACCTCATTTTGAAAGAAGTGCCTAGATATTATCATTCTAACTGGGTATGTCAAGAGCACGAGTTTTTCATTCCTCTTGGCGCCTACCTAGGCCAAAGAAACTAGGAAAACCAAAGCGATTCAGTGTTTTCCTTACAAATCGTTCTAAACCGCTTGTATTTGAATGGTGGCACATTCGCAGTGCTCTACTCAGTATTTCCTCGCTCTTCGCTCGGTCACAGCACCAATAGAAAACAGTGCCTGCCCGCCTATGGAGGGGAAAACTTTGTTCCAAGCAATCTATGGTTATTTTATTAAAAACCCAACTTTATTTGAATTTAACATGGTTTTAGGCAATTAAAAAGCCGGGGTTAGCCGGCAATCCACTCGTTATCTTAAAATGCCCTTGGGCAAAAGGCTATGCCACCAATTATTCACCGTGAGTGTAACGGTCCACATAACCAGAAGAAATATAGCTAATCTTACTATTGCACCGTAGTTGAAAAGTGCACAAATTTCCTTTCCCATACTGTCAATCGCAGCAAGAATAATCAAAAATACTATAATGCCCGAAAAAATCAGTACTACAGTATTACTTAAAAAGTACCCTACTACAGCTCCCATCAGAGCGGCCAGCAGTGGATTAATAGAATTAACTAGCCAAAAAGAGTTATCTCCGCGAAACAAAGCCATTTCGTTCTCCCCATGTCTTATTTTTAAAGATAGAGATACGATACTATCTCTTATCTTCCCTGTCAAGGCCAAGTTTTGTACGAGCTCACCATCTCGAGTAATTGTGGACAACTAGTCAAGTAGATTGTGA
>CAYTBY010000008.1:0-39881 GCA_964436165.1 uncultured Candidatus Saccharibacteria bacterium | reverse complement strand
ATTGATAATTTGGCTATATATATTTCGGGTGTTGAGACTTTGGGAAACAGGGCCTGAAATATATAAGCCAAATTGAGATTAATTTAAGACAATTTGCTACGAAGACAAAAAGACGGTCGAGAAGATGGGGATGGTTTTGCTGATGAGGTGATCAGGATGAAAAATAATAAAAACGGAGAAGGGATTAAAATGAGACCAAATCGCCTATTCTGATATCATTACGATCCGACCAGCCAGCGTTGACTTCGAGGACGTATTTGATGGGCGAGGGGGGGGAGAATGTTTTAGGATATGTGTCTGGCGACACATTCTTTTCTATCCCGATTATTTTTCCAGAAGCGTCTATCCAGATAAGATCAAGTGAAAAATTCATTTCCTTCATCCAAAATGCCGGTACTAGCGGCTGAGGAAAAACAAAGAGCATTCCCTCGTTTTCGGTCATAGATTTTCTTCCCGATAAGCCTCGAGCCTGTTCGTGCGGTTCATCGGCAATATCAATATTTAATTTTTTCCCGCCGATTGTTATTGCTTGTAAATTATCACTTTTTTCCAAAGGTAAATCTTGGTCATTTTTGAACGTAAAATAAGAAAACAGAATTAGAATAACTATACCCAGGCCGATTATTAGTAAAAACTTCTTATACATAGTAGTTTAATTATATTCCAAAAGCCTTGCATTTGAAACCAGTATATGCTATTATGTATCTAATGTAGGTTTTCTCAGCGGCGTTTCCTCAGTCCCCTTATCGGGGTTTTCGCAGGAACGAGGCGAGAGGTCGTTCCTGCAAAATTACACAATTGTCTGTGGAGCATGAATAACTACCCAGGTGTCCGCCTTCGCATAAAGCTTTGGCGGATGCTGATAATTGTAGTTGCTCATTGTATTCGCAAACAATTATCGCATGAGTAAAAAATTATATGTAGGCAATTTGCCCTACTCTACTACCAATGCCGATATGCAGAGCTGGTTTGCTCAATACGGCGCGGTAGAAAAAGCCGACGTCCTTATGGACAGAATGACTGGACGTTCACGCGGCTTCGGATTTGTCGAAATGACAAATGACGAAGAGGCTCAAGCTGCAATTGACGGCTTGAACGGAAAAGAGATCGAAGGCAGAAAGCTGATTGTCAATGAGGCCAGACCGCTTGCTGACCGACCTCCGAGAAGGAGTTTCGGCGGTGGTGGTGGCGGTGGTGGTTTCGGCGGTGGCCGAGGCGGATTTGGTGGCGGCCGTGGTGGTTTCGGCGGTGGCCGAGGCGGCGACAGCTACTAAGCTATCGTCCTAACAAAAACCCCGCCCTCTAAGCTTGTGATTCACGTTTAAATTCGTGGGTGATAGGCATAGAGGGCGGGGTTTTTGATTTGTCGCAATTTGATGCTACAATTATGTTCATGATACAGATAGCCGATTTCGTTATAATAATTTTTCTTGGTTTCGGAGGATTTTTGATTGCTTCATATATCCGTCATCACAAAAAAAACGTGAAAGAAGCTTTGGTTTGTCCCTTGAAGGCAAATTGCGATACCGTTATCCACAGTGATTATTCTAAATTCATGGGAGTTCCGGTTGAAATATTGGGCATGGTTTATTATGTTTCAATAGCCGTTAGTTACGGGCTAAGCGTCATTTTTCCCAATATCTACGTGCCCTTATTTGCTTCCGGACTTCTTGCGGCTACTGTTTTTGCTTTTTTATTTTCAATCTATCTCACGCTTGTTCAGGCGTTTATTTTAAAAAATTGGTGCACTTGGTGCCTTATCTCGGCCGGCTTTTGTTCCATTATTTTTGCCCTCTCTGCTTCTGACTCTCCATTTCTTGCGCCTTTATTCTCTAGCGTTATCTTATCTCTATAAAAATCAGAATATTTGTGCTAAGTTCGAGTGATGTTCAAGGTTAAAAATGACAGCAAATATCATTGGACTAACCATGTTGTTCGAAAGATGGCTTTTTATGGTTTGTCGCCGGACAGGGTGAAAAGAGTTATCCGGAACCCAAAGAGAGTGGAAGATGGCGTAGCCGAGAATACAGTTGCCGTTATGCAATCGGGAACAAATCAAAAGAAACCGTCAGAAGTATGGGTAATGTACCAACAAAAAGTAAAAAGTAAAAATGAAAAAGGAAAAATTCAAGATTCTAAAATCAAAATCCCAGATTCTAAATTTATCATCATAAGCGCCTGGCGGTATCCCGGCGTCAGCCCGGTCGGCAAACAAATTCCTATTCCGCAAGATATTCTAAGTGCATTAAAAGAGGAGGGAATTATACAATGAAGATCGGTTGCCATGTTTCAATTGCCGGAGGGATAGTTAATGCTCCGCAACGAGCGGCGGATTTGGGGTGCGAGGTTTTTCAGATGTTTACAAGATCACCCCAGGGCGGGCCGGCTCCTAAGATCGATAAAGAGACGGTGATTAGGTTTCAGGAAGAGATGAAAAAATGGAATCAAAAAGCATGCTATATCCATGCGCCGTATTATATTAATTTTGCTTCAGCTAATGAGAAAACAAGGGAGGCGTCGGTTAGAGTGATTCGGGAAGAGCTTGAGAGGGGAAGTTTGATTGGGGCAAAATGCCTGATGACCCATCTTGGCAGTGCCAAAGATATGCCGCGCGACGAAGCGCTGAAATTAACTGCTGAGGGTATTGGGGCCGTAATGAAGGGCTATAAGGGCAGTACCCAATTTTTACTCGAAATTTCGGCTGGGGCAGGGAATATTATCGGGGATACTTTTGAAGAATTGGAATATATACTTGACTATGTTTCCAGAAGCAAGGCTTCTGGAAACATACGTATTTCCAGTATTTCCAGAAGCCTTGCTTCTGGAGAAATTGGGGCATGTCTTGATTCTGCCCATATGTTTGCTTCGGGATATGATATTAAAACAAAAGAGGGTATGCGAAATACGGTAGAAATTATTAAAAATACAGTGGGTCTCGACAAGATAAAGGTAATCCATGCCAATGATTCAAAGGTCGGTCTTGGGGAAAGAAAAGATAGACACGACCATATTGGAGATGGTAAAATAGGAGTTGAGGGTTTTAAAAATTTAATTAAAGCATTTCCTGAAATTGATTTTATTCTCGAGACAAAACCGGACAAGGTTGCCGAGGATATAAAAAAGCTAAAGGAAATGAGAAGATAATGGCAAACTTTATGGGTGGTTTTGACGGGATGTCAGCTTGGGGGCCATTTGGCGCCGGAATGGGCGGAGGACTTATTTGGGGTCCGATAATGCTTCTGTTAGTAATCTGGACTCTTTATTGGAAGTACCAGGCTCTTTGGTATGCGGCTAAGCATGATCATAAATGGTGGTTTATTGCTTTATTGGTCATTAATACTTTAGGTATTTTGGAAATCCTATATTTGTATCACTTCTCCAAAAAAATGCCAGGCCATGATGAGAAGAGTGTGCCGATGGTTCCGTAAGGAAGAATGTAGTATGTAGCACGTAGTATGTAGTATGGATTTTGGAAATAAAAAACACCCAGACACTTGTCTGGGTTTGGCTTACTTAGCGGGGATTCTTTTGGCAACCATTAGGAACTACTGCCGGAGCACTTTGACTACCGCCAGAAATATATATTAGATTACCATTCTTAGTATCACAAATGGCAGCGACTTTAAAAGAAATAGTACCAAATCCTCCACGATCAGTTCTACCGTCGTTGGTCCAACTTCCGACTGCTTCAAATTGAAACCTTTGTAGCGATTGGGCTTCGACTTTGGTTGATTGTGAAAAATAAAACGATCCAATAAAAACAACCAGAGCAAATGCTGCAATGAGTGCCATAGCTGCCAAAAACGGGATAACTATTTTGCGCATTTTGCCTCCTTTTTGGCTTATTTACGCGCGAGTATATGATAATCTAAACATTGAATTTTGTCAAATCAGATTATACAAATTCCTCATATGAGGAATTTGTATAATCTGATAGAAATTTATTTTTGAATTCTCTGAATTTGTCTTTGGCTATTGAGTTTCGGATATTCTCAAGCAAACTATTGAAGAACCACATGTTGTGCATTAGACAGTAACGTTGACCCTTCGCATAGAGAGCTTTATTTTTATTTTTTATCAATTCTTTAATCTTAGAACGGGTAACTTTAGAAGAACAGGTTGGACAGCCGCAGTTCTTTTCAATCAATTTCTCGTCATTTAAATATTTTCCTTTGCGGATATCGATATGGCCGGTTGTGGTATAGAGTCGGCCGTGGCGGGCTTCTCGGGTCGGAATGACGCAGTCAAAAGTGTCTATGCCATTTTCGATGGCTTCAAATATATCTTCGACTTTGCCAACTCCGAGTAAATGTCTAGGTTTTTCTTCGGGCAGATAGGGGATTATCCATTTTAAAACTTTAGCTATTTGTTTTTTGGTATAAGAGCCGCCGATGCCGAAGCCATCAAAAGGCATTAAGCCGATGGATTTTGCACTTTGAATACGCAAGTCTTTAAATAATCCGCCTTGGACGATGCCGAATAACATCTGTTTTTCCCGTTTTCCAGAAGCCTTGCTTCTGGAACTTCCAGAAGCAAGGCTTCTGTGGGTTGTTAGGCATATTTTTGCCCATTTATCCGTCATTTCTACGGCTTTTTTGTTGTAAGCGTAGCTATCAAGCGGGGATGTAATCTGGTCAAAAGTAAAAATTATATCAGCTCCGATTTTTTGCTGGAGTTTTATGGATAATTCTGGTCCCAGAAACATTTTTTTGTTGTCAAAAACAAAATATACCCCATCTGGAGTTATCTTTATTTTATCCCGTTTCAGAATTTTACCCTCCTTAAAAGAACCAGTCATGAATTTACCGACTTTATTTTTGTTGCTAAAGGCCAAAGATAAAACCTGGAAACCCCCGCTATCAGTCATAGTGGGCATGTTACCAAGTTTTTCGGTTAAAAAAGTTTGGGATTTGGTATTTCTAATTTGTGATTTGTTTGTAATTTGTAACTTGTAATTTGTAATTTTCGGCCAAAGATGGAAGGTGTTGGCGATGATAATCTGGGTTTTAGTTTTTTTGATGTCTGCCGGAGAGAGATTTCTTATCTGGCCATATGTTCCGACAAAGATATAAGACGGGGTCTTTATCGTGCCATGAGGCGTGGTTAAAACACCCAGCCGGGCCTTGGAGCGTTTGTCTTTTTTAATGATTTTAAAATTTTCCATGATTTAAAAAAGGATCGGCCGGGTAGCAGATCCTTTATTTGAGTCGGTAGTTACTATATTGGAAATCGTATTTTCTGGTTCTGGTTTCCGATAGTACCACATATTTTGCTTCTACTTGAATGCTGTTTTCAACCATTATGCCCATGTATTCTATCTGCTGAAAAGTCAGTTTGAAACTTTTGACGTGAATGGGTACTAAGCCTAGTAATTTCCAGGTTCTAAAAGAGAAGGCTCTACTTTCAGATATCTGTGCTTCTACTCGCCACAATGAGTTATTTTGGACATCCAGCCATATTTTCCCCTGAAGTCGGTTTAGGAATTTGTTCTCGGTTGTGTTGTCAATCAGGCCAGATTTGGGATAGAAATTGATGAGCCAGTAAGATTTATTATTAAGTATCACTTCTTCTGGTTCTGAAAACTGATGTTTGACGACAAGGATTTGTAGCAATTCGCCAATACTTAGATCAAATCCGGCTAGCCGGCTTCGTAGCCCGTCTATGGTTTCCGCTTCTTCCTTGGCGGATAGTTTATCCCCCTTATAGTTAAATTCTTTCTGAGTTGATACCTCGTTGTATATGAGGCGTGCTTGTTTTAGTCGATCATTCTCGCGTGTATGGGTTACAGCTGCGGACATTATCTGATTAGCTGATAAGTTAATGCAGCATGCTTCCTGGGCGTTGGTTTTTAAAGAAAAAAGTAGACACAGAAGGACTAATAAAACGGCTTTTTTCATGAGTTTTACCGTCCTGAATTAATGTACTGGGGCTTATGTTATCATATTCTTCATCATATAGCAATTTGTGGTATTTCAGGCTGCTATGTTATAATACAATGACATATGATGGTTAAAGTATATTCAACCCCAACCTGTCCCTGGTGTAAGAAAGCCAAAGCATATTTACAGGAAAAGGGCATAGAATTTGAGAGTATAGATGTTTCGAGCGACGAGAAGGCCCAGAAAGAAATGATAGAAAAAAGCGGCCAAATGGGTGTGCCGGTTTTGGATATTGGCGGGAAGATTGTGATAGGATTTGATAAGGAGAAAATTGATGAAATATTACATTTAAATTAACCTAATTAACCTAATTATTCTAATCAATATCTAATATTTTAATTCCTAATGTCTAAAATGGAAATTTAGTCATTAGCCATTGGGTCATTAGGATTTGATTAGGTTAATTAGAAATTAGAATAATTAGAAATTTAAGAATATGCTCAAGAAAATCTTCAAAGAACTTAATTATGCCCCTGACTCATTGAAGGGCATCTCTCAACGTACGGTGGAGATTCACCACGACAAGCTTTATAAGGGCTATGTTGATAAATCCAATGAAATTTCAGAGAAGTTGGGAGCTTTGCGAAAAAGCGGAAAAGTCGAGGGTAATCAGATATACAGCGAACTCAGGGGATTAAAGTTGGGTGAGACCTTTGCTACTAACGGTGTGTATTTACACGAAAATTATTTTGCAATTCTTGGTGGCGATGGTGTGCCCCGGGGTGAGATAGTACGAGCTATTGAAGAAAAGTGGGGTTCATTTGATGAATTTAAATCATATTTTTCGGCTTGCGGTATGGCGGCTCGCGGATGGGCGATACTAGCCTGGGATATGCATGAAAAGAGGCTGATGCAGTACAATTGCGATGCCCAGAATCATGGCGGGATTTGGGGTGCGATTCCAATAATCGCTATGGATGTGTATGAGCACTCATATTTTATAGATACCGGTTCTGATAGGGCAAATTATATAAAACTATTTTTCGATAATCTTAATTGGGATAAGGTAGAGGAGTTTTACCAGCGCGCTAAAAAATTTGAGTTAGACTAGTTCGCTCAAAAATCAGCCCTTTACGGGGCTGATTTTTTTTGGTATAATATGTACAAGATTTTTGAAAAAGGGGATAGGGATGGAAGAGAAACTGAAAAGATTTTGGTTTCTTGAAAGTATTGGGGTTTTGGCTTGGGTTTATATGTACGTTGTTTGGAATCTGGATATCAGGTTAACCATGTTTATGATCGTGCCATTCGCTGTTTTGGCTATTTTATTCAGTATCGTATCGCTGGTCTATGCCACGATAGGGCTAGATAGAAAGTCTGTTCCTCTCATTGCGGTAGTACCGGGCAATTTGTGGGTTGCCGCAGATTCTTTTTGGGCCGTCTACGACTTTACTGATCTTGATGGCAACGGTCTGGGGGCTTTTATGGCTATATCCCACATATTTACAGTTCTTTTGGGTGTTCTGGCAACTTGGGAATTCGTGGTCAGCAAGGATAATAAGGAGACCTTTGCCAAGTTCTTCGGGAAATTCAAGAGCGGGTAGTTATTAGAAAGCGGCGCAAGCCGTTTTTTGTTTCTTAAGGTTTGTGTTATATTAAAATTAATGAAGAAATATTCGGTTAAAAAGTGGAAAAATAAGACCGGCCAGGAGATACAAGACGAGATTTTTGCGCGGATGTCGGCAGATAAAAAGATAAAACTGGCTTCTGAATTGACCATGCTTTGCCTAAAACTTCATAACCTTAGTGAAAATAGTAAATCCCGAAAAGCTACTCATCCAAACGGTATCTATTCTTGATCAACTCAAAATAGATTATTTTATTACTGGCGGACTTGCCAGGGCGGTTTGGGGTACTCCTCGTTCTACTTCGGATATAGACATTGTAATTAAGATCCTTGAATCTCAAGTTATCTTACTTGCAAAAGCCTTAAGGAAAATTTCTAAATTAGGATATATTGACGAAGATACAGCCAGAGAAGCTATACGAAGTAAGGGTGAGTTTAATTTTATTGATCCTGATAGCGGTTTAAAAGTTGATTTTTGGGTTGCCAAAAATAATGAAAAATCAATCTCTGAATTTAATCGGAGAATATTAAAGAATGTTGAGAGTGTGAAGATATATTTTATATCACCCGAAGATCTGATACTCAACAAACTAGAGTGGTACAAGCAGGGTGGACTGCACGTCCAGCTAGAAGATGTAGGGTCGGTTTTAAAATCTTCAGGAAAAATATTAGATATGACCTACCTTAAAAAACAGGCAGTAAAAATAGGGGTATCAGATGCGCTAGAAGAGTTATCGGTGCATATGCATAAAAACTAAGCCACATAAAAACTGAGTTAATTTTAACCAAAACTGATCCCGACAAATAAGATTGCTATAGCGATTTTATTTGTCGGGAAAGACATTGACAAGCTGATTCTGTTCGGTAAGATATGGGGGCGTTCGTTGAGAACTAAAAAGAGGTGAGCGAATGAGGAAATTTCTTAGTTTGGTTATGGTTTATTTGCTCCTTGGAGGTAATTCTTTTGCCTATGGACACAATAGTTTTAACGGTGCTGGGATACAAGAGGTTACTGTTAATTTACCAGAGATGATTTCATCTGAAACTCATAAGATAGGTCAAATCGTGTCTGGCTACCTTAGAAAAGCAGCCGTTAATGAATATGGTCATGTTGTAGCTCTTGATGGGGCGAGAGTGGATATTATTATTGTTTACGCGGTCAATTGTATGAACGGAAGATCTCAATTGCAACTTCAAGTTTATAAGATTTTAACAAGGTGGGGTGAAATGGAAGCAGTTGAGACAGAGCCAGTCATTATCAGAACAAAAGAACGGCCTGCTACAACATATAGCAATGGCAGGCATTCAATTCGTTTCAAAGTGAGGAAAGCCAGAAATTAACGCGGGGACAACCCGCTTTTTGATTTTTGTGAATCTTTACGTGGATGTTAGGCAGATATGGATGTTCTCGGAGCGCGCATCCGCGACTGAGCGGGCAGGGTTAAATAATCATGTTAAACATCGGATGTTTAACATGATTATTTAGAGCGAAGGAGCGGCGCAGTGAGAGCTCTCGCTGGGAGCTCAAACGGTAGCGAGAGGACATCCGTATCTGCCGTAAACTATTTCCAAGAGTCGAGCCAAACCCTGGCTTCGTAGGCCTTCGGCGAGAGTTCAAGGCCGTAGTTGAGAGGAGCGAAATAGAAGAATGATATCGTACTTATAGCGATCAAAGTTCCAATAATCCACTTGGAACTTTTTCTTGTATTTAAAAAATAAATCAAGATAAGAATCGAAAATATAAGGGCAGTAAAGTAATGATAGAGAAACATTACTCTTTTAACGCCGATAAAGGGCAGTAAGTTCAAGACATAGCCGGAAATCAAGAAGGTCGGCAGGAATTTAAAAGAATTTTTAAAATTTGCCATATAATTGGCTATCAAAAACAAGATGGCTACTGTTGCCAGCCACCAAATGACCGGATTTCCAATGAGGTAAATGCGGGAATTGGAATCCACCCAATAATAT
Organism: uncultured Candidatus Saccharibacteria bacterium; assembly: GCA_964436165.1. Classification (GTDB taxonomy): domain Bacteria; phylum Patescibacteriota; class Minisyncoccia; order 2-02-FULL-40-12; family GWA2-44-9; genus 2-01-FULL-39-28. The sequence continues at coordinate 30,407 of CAYTBY010000008.1, read as the reverse complement.
ATCGTTCTGGTCATAAACGGCCAGGTATACCAAGCGCTTGAATAGGGATGTTCGGCGGTCAGGCGCTGGTTGGCTTTATACATCTCGACGTTCAATTCATTGAATTTTTGGAGAATATTAGACGGTTTAACATTGCCATCGCTTTCATGTTTATTGCCAGTCAGTGTTTTCTGGAATCCCTGGCTCATGAAAGCATCACCCGGGCCGGATTTATTAAGTACTACCAGGTGGGCGGTAAAGAATATAAAATATATTAAAATAGCAGTGGCGAGCGGAGGCAGTAAGACAGTTATGAGGGATTTAAATTTTTTGTTCCAAATTATTGTTATGAACTCAAATATGAGAGGAAGGGCTAAAAATCCCAGGCCAGTCCATTTAACGGATATGGCCAGGCCACTGAATAGGCCGAATAAAAACAAGTATTTAGTATTTTGTATATTGTATTTTGTATATCGAAAATAGAATAAAAGAGAGGCAAAACCGAACAGAAGCAGGAAGGAATCCATTAAAATGTAGTGGGATTGGGTGAGAATGCCGTTTTCAAGGACTATTAATACGCCAGCCGCAAAGGCATATAGAGGGGCAAAGCCCATTTCCATAGCCAGAAGGAAGATTACTAGAGGCAACAATGCTCCAGCTAAGGAGGGTAGAAATCTCAGGATCATGTATTGCTTATCGGGATATTTATTGCCTATTTCAGCGAAGGCAAAGCCAGGCTCAAAGTTGGAGAGCTTGGCAAAACCGGCTATGGCCAGCTTTCCAAGAGGCGGATGAATATCAAAAAAATACTCCCCGGTGTAATAACCCGAGATAAATTTGCCGAAATGAACCTCATCGAAGACAGTCTCATTGGGATGGCCGAAAAACATGAAACGAGTCAGGAGGCCGAGGGCGAGAAGGGTGATGATATACCATTTGGTGGACATAATTAGTATGATATAATAAAAATCTAATAGCTTCTAGGTGTTAGGAGTTAGGTAATTCGGTGAAGAAAAAAAACCTAAAACCTAAAACCTAAAACCTAAAACCTGAATGCTAGATCTATTAATCATCGGTGGTTCCGCCGCCGCAACGACAGCGGGAATCTACGGTATTCGCCGGGGTTTGAATTTGAAAATAATAACCAAAGACTTCGGAGGCGAAGTTATTACTTCTGGTGAAATAGGCAACTGGCCGGGAGATGGGATGACCGATGGCATTACTTTAGCCGATAAATTTAGAAAACACCTCGAGCACTATAAAGTTGATATCGAGGAGGGTGTTGAGGTTGAGAAGATAACAAAACAGGAAGATGGAACTTTTTGTGTTTCGACTAAAAAGGGGGACGATATAGCTATGGCAGGCGATAAAATGCCTGCACTTCGAAGCTCCGAAGGAGCGAAGAAGTGCGACTATATGGCCAAGGCCGTTATAGTGACCACCGGTGTTCACCCAAGAGAGTTAAACCTTCCAGGTGAGAAGGAATTCCGCAATAAGGGCGTCAGCTATTGCTCAACTTGTGATATGCCGTTATTTACAGGTAAAACAGTAACAGTCATTGGCGGAGGCAACTCGGCCCTCGAATCAGCTCTTATGGGCGTGGATATTGCTAAAAAGGTCTATGTGATTAATAAAAACGCAACTTTTAAAGGTGACGACGTTCTTGTCCAAAAATTAACTGCTCAGCCGAAAGATAAAGTCGAGATTTTATACGAAACAGGGACGAAGGAAATAGTGGGAGACAAATTCGTAACCGGAGTTAAATATATAGATAAAGCCGGTCAGGAGCATGAGCTCAAAACTGACGGCATCATGGTTCATATAGGCATGGTACCTAACTCCGGCATTGTTCCCGATAATATCGAAAAAAATGCTTTCGGCGAAATAAAGGTCAATATTAGATGCGAGACAAATATCCCCGGGTTATATGCCGCCGGTGATGTTTCCGACGTTCCATTCAAGCAGATAGTTATCGCCGCCGGTCAAGGCTGTACGGCGACTCTTTCAGCAGTTCAATACCTGAATCAATTAAAATAGGGATAGCTAAATTAGAGAATACTCTTTGTTTTGTTCTTCGGCGGTTTAAACCTCGAGGCCCTGGCCCGGTGAGTGTATTTTACTTTAAAGTTCAGTTTGCCGTCTTTGGCAAATATCGGCTTGATCGACTCAAGTCCCGAATTATCCCCAGGCGCTATCACCGTCCTTTTTAAGACTTTGGACATTCTGCTCCCTATGCCTTGCACTTGTCCGCTTTTGCAGGCTAGTAATATTATAGTCGCATCTTCTTCAAAAAGTTCATATTTTCTTCCCTTGTATCTCAACATATTTCTTATGGATATTTCCCGGTCATTTTTATTAACATTTCCTAAAGTAATAACCTCTTTGTTGCCATGAGCTCCAACTACGGCAAAAGATATTTTATGATCTTGCCCGTATTTAAGTCTCATTCTTGTGAGCAGTCTTAATAATTCTTCTTTACCTCCCGCCTCAATAATTCTTACAAGATACTTCCCATTTAGATCATCGGCCATTTCTTCAAGCTCATCTTTGTCTTCGAAATAAGCCGCGTTATGGTCATCTTCGGCAAAAATAACCAGGCCATAAGGTTTCTCGGTATTTTCAAATTCGTCATATTGCTTGATAAGCAAGCTTTCCGGATATCTGCCGAAGTTATATATGCCGAATTTATCTATCAGGAATTTAACTATGCCCGGCCTTTTTTCTTCTATAGATTCAATTGCATTAATGTTTTTGGCAAAGGTTTCGGGCATGTAGTCTTCGGTGCCTCCGGCATATGTCCATTCGATGATCAAAGTCTCTATAGTATCAATATCGTCGAGTCTATATTTATCAAGAATTTTAAGTATCTGTATTTTACCGAGCTCTTTAAAAATTCCGGTTTTGCTTAATATACAGGCAAGAATTAACCTATAATCGCGCGGATTTTTTTCAAAGTAATCTGTCACAGCTCCATGATACTTTCTTAGAGAATTTTTATCTTCATTGGTGAGCATCCATTCCATCATTTCCAGGACCGTTTTATCAATATTGAGGCCGGCCATCTCTTTATCGATATATTCCCTAAGAGCAGGTATGGCTCTATCTTGCTCTTCAGAGCTCCCGGACTTGGCCGCTCCAAACAAAAAATTCCGCGAATATTGATGGGAAACCGAATCGTCTTTTGTCGCATCTATCGCCGGATCAAGATTCTTAAATGCAATTTCGCCTAGTCTGCGGAGAAGACCGTAACGTTTGTCCATTTCGGCGAATATTGCCAGGTGTATGGTCATTTCAAAGGCTGCTTCGCGGATATTCTTTCGCTCATCCTAACTGATGGCATCATTTAGTATTGATAGATTATCCTCCAGATCGCTTTCGTCCAGCAAATCCGATATTTTTATAAGGTCTTTGAATGGATCCTCATTTTTAATATTCTTCAGCTCGATGGCATCTTTAATCTTTGCTAATAATTTACCATTGCCGAACAAAGATCCAGCCCAGGTTTGTTCTAGATTGCCACGTTCAATTCTTGGCCTTTTCGGCCTAATTTCCTTCTCAAGATCTTTTTCATTAAGATCTGTGATATCCGGTTTAATTTTTTCCATTTTGGTTATATGATATAATAAAATGACGTATTAATCTAGCGATATTATCCATGATATATATCGGAAGCGACCATCGGGGCTTTGCCCTGAAGGAAAAATTTAAATCATTATTGACCGAATGGGGATACGATTATAAGGACCTTGGGCCCTTTGAGTATAATAAAGACGACGATTATCCTGATTTTGCAACTGCCGTTGCTACGGCAGTCGCTCGTGACTTGCTTGCGGTGAGCGAGTCGAATCCGTCGAAGGGCGAACAGTCCAGGGGCATCCTGATATGCGGTTCGGGGGTGGGTGTGGCGATGACGGCTGATAAAATAAAAGGAGTGAGAGCCGGGACGATGTTCGATGTGGAACAGGTCAAAGCCTCGGTGGCCGATGAGGATACCAATGTTATTGGTCTCTCCCACGACTATTCTAGCGAAGAAAAGAACATCGCTATCGCCAAGGCTTTTCTTGAATCCAAATTTTCAGGTGAAGAAAGACATGTCAGGAGGATAGGGAAGATCAAGAAGCTGGAAGACGTACAATACTAATTGCGAAAGAGTTACGACGGGGTCCTGCCGCCGCACACCCCCGCCGTGCTCATTTCATTCCGCGCGGCGGGGGTCCCCCAGCGGCGTCACCCCTTTAAATATTTTATGACCCAAAAGAAAATCATAATCTGGAGTTTGGTGGGAGGTTTTTTGTTAAATATTTTAATATCGTGGTTAACCATAACTCCCGTAGGTGTGGGGAGTATGTTTGGTTTCCCATTTGTATCCATATTTAAACCCGGGATAATACTCGAAGCTCTCGTACCTCCCGAGATTCCCTGGTTATCAATCATGGGTAATTTTCTTTTCTGGTCCTTCGTCGTCTGGCTGGTTTTGATGGGAATAAAAAGGTTAAAAAAGAAGCCGGCATCGGTCCAACCCAGTTTTGACCAGAATAAGTAAATTTGATAGGATTATAATATGAGATTTCCAGCCTATTTCAACAAATTCGACGCCATAAATATAAAAGGAGAAAAATTTCTCCTTCTTAAAGAAGATTATCTTAAGGAACTCTTAGTTTTATTTAGAAGTTTTGTTGTTGGAGAAGCCATTCTTAAAAATAATAAAACCAGAAGCTTTGATAGTTTTTTTAAATCAATTGCCAGGATTCGCAAATGAAAATTCTACGTTCGCATACTACTCCTCAATTCGAGAAAGACTTTCTTGGTTTATCCAATAAATTAAGAACCAAAGCTCATAAAAAAATTAGATTATTTCAGGAAAATTGTTTCAATCCAATTTTAGAAACGCACAAACTCAAGGGTATTATTAAAAATTTCTGGTCATTTTCTGTCGATAATAACTACCGTGTAATTTTTAGATTTCTTTCCGGAGGGGAGGCCATTTATTATCGGATAGGCTTGCATAATATTTATAAAGAATTAGAAAGGCTGTTTTAGGTTATGAAATATTCCAAATTTACCAGAAAAAGTATATAATATAGATTATGAAGATTTTTGTCACACGACCCATACCCGAGGCGGGAATAAAAGCCCTTAAATCAAAGGGCTATGAAGTTGTCGTTAACGAAAAAGCCGAGAACCGGGCGGCGACGAAAGAGGAGCTAGTGGCCGGCGCAAAAGGAGTTGACGCCATACTCTCGATACTTACAGATAAGATAGATAAAGAGGTAATGGACGCTGGAACACCTACTTTAAAAATCGTGGCAAATTACGCGGTCGGTTTTGACAATGTTGATCTGGAAGCAGCCAAAAAGCACAAGCTGATGGTTACCAATACCCCCGGCGTTCTTACCAACACCGTTGCCGAACATACTTTTTCATTGATGCTCTCCATTGCTCACAGAATAAGCGAGGCGGATAGATTCTCGCGGGCTGGCAGATACCATGCCTGGGGGCCGAGTATGCTCTTGGGAACTGATGTTTCCGGCAAGACCTTGGGAGTCGTTGGTTTGGGCCGGATCGGTTCGCGGGTGGCTTTTCATGCGGTGAAGGGATTTGAGATGAAAGTTTTGTATACAGATCCGAAGCCTCCGCCAGCTGGCGGATCTGAATTTGAAAAAGAATTCGGTGCTTTATATGTTGAAAAAATTGATGAACTTTTACCTCAATGTGATTTTGTTTCAATTCATGTTCCGCTTCTTGATTCGACTCGGCATTTGATTAATGAAACTCGGCTAAGAACCATGAAAAGGAGCGCTTATCTTATCAATACCTCCCGCGGACCGATAGTTGATGAGAAGGCCCTAGCTAAGGCTCTTCGGGAAAAATGGATACGGGGTGCTGGTCTTGATGTTTTTGAATTTGAGCCGGAGATTACCCCAGACCTCAAGGAGCTGGATAATGTGATTATTACTCCTCACATAGCTTCGGCAACCGAAGAGACTCGCAACAAAATGGCCGAAATGGCGGCGGATAATATTATTGAGGCGCTGGAAGGAAGAACACCGCCCAACTTAATAAAGTAAGCACCAAATCCCAAGCACCAAATCCCAAATAATAACCAAATCCCAATATCCAAAATTTTGGAATTTGAGATTTGAAGATTGGAATTTATTTGTAATTTGGAATTTGTAATTTGGAGATTCCTTGATAGAGGTAATCCCCGCCATTCTTACCGATTCTTCTCTTAAGTTCAAAGAGCTCCTCCTTAAACTTGAACCATACACAACTAGGGTTCATGTTGATATTGCCGATGGAGTTTTTGTGCCGAACACAACCATCAAGGGCTACGATGAAATCAAAGAAATAGAGTCAGCCGTTAAGTTCGATGTTCATTTGATGGTCCAGAGACCCCAGGACAATCTTAAAGAATGGTTTTATACCCATGCCGACCGATTTATAGTACATGTCGAGTCGGAAACTGATATAGGAGATGTCGTTAAGAAGCTAAAAGAGCATAAACGTAAGGTCGGATTGGCCCTTAATCCTGAAACATCAATTGAGAAAATTGAGCCATATCTACCCAGAACTTCCAGAAGCAAGGCTTCTGGAAAACCAGTAAATTCCTATGTTTCCAGAAGCAAGGCTTCTGGGGATGGGATTGATTTTGTACAGTTTCTGACCGTTCACCCAGGTTTTCAGGGAGGGGAATTTGTGAGCGGGGTCTTGGATAAAGTTAGAGAATTCCACAAAAAATATCCTAAAATTCCCATTGCCGTTGATGGTTCTATGCATGTGGAAACAGCTAAACTTGCCGTAAGTGCAGGAGCGTCTATAATTGTAGTAGGAGGACATATACTCTTCGAGAATAAGGGAGTCGAAGATTCTATAAGGGAATTAAAAGAAGCATGTACGACATAATTTCTGTTGGTTCAGCGACAAGAGACGTATTTTTTTCAGCTCATGAACTGAAGAAGTTTAAGATGGATGAATTTCCAACAGGCGAGGCGATGTGCCTTGGCTATGGCTCTAAGCTTGAGATGAAGAAGATAGCTTTTGCTTCTGGAGGTGGAGGCACAAATGCGGCCGTGACTTTTGCCCGTCAGGGACTGAAGACAGCCAATATCGGAGTAGTCGGTCGGGACTTTAACGGAGGTGATATCTTAAGAGAATTAGAAGGCGAAGGAATAGATGTGCAGTATTTTCAGAAACACGACGATGATTTTACTGCCTATTCGGTTATTCTTGTCCATGAAGGCGGGGAGAGAACGATCTTATCGTATAAAGGTGAAGGCCAGCATTTTGATCCCAAGAGAATACCTTTTGAAAAATTGGAATCAAAGTGGTTTTTTCTAAATAGTTTAGGAGGCAATTATGAAGTGCTTGAGGGCTTAGTCAATTATGCCGTTAAAAACAACATCAAACTCGCCACTAATCCAGGCGGTAAAGAATTGGCTCATGGTCTGGAAAAGTTAAAACCGCTTTTGAAGAATTTTTCCATAGTAATAATGAATCAAGAAGAAGCGGCCGGACTCACCGGAGTTGATTATAATCCGCCAGCTGGCGGAGAGGCAAAGATTTTTAAATTTATGGATGAGGTTATTGACGGGATATTTGTAATGACCAAAGGTCCTGATGGAGTGGCGGTTTCTGACGGCAAAAACATATATTCAGCCGGTGTTCCTGACTCACCGGTTGTGGAAAGAACTGGGGCTGGGGATGCTTTCAGTTCCGGTTTCGTGGTAGAATATATTAGAGGTCAGCTCCGACGCGAAGCGGTCGGAGCTCCGACTGAAACGTCGGAGGCGATTATCAAAGCGATACAGTTTGCAACGGCTAACGCCTCTTCGGTGGTTACCCAATATGGAGCAAAGGCCGGTATTTTAAAGAAAGACGATTGGGGACCATGGCCGCTTATCGAGGTAAGAAAATCCTAATTTCAAAGTCCTAAATATTAGGATTTAAGATTTTTACCGATGGATCAGAGTTACCAAAAATTAGCAAAAATATTAAGAATCTCCGCCGGGGATCTTATGAATTTGGATCAACAAATGTCGGCGATGACCGGCCAGAAGGGCGTAATGGAAGCAATTTCAGAAGAGAACGACATGCTGGTTAAAAAGAACCTAGCCGAGCTTAATCTGCCCGAAGATGTAACTGCCGACGAAATATATGCCGCTTTGATAAACAAATTAGTCCACGTAGATAAGCATCTCTTCGAACTCCTTGATAAACCTGATTTGGCTAACATGTCCAAAGTATGCGGTAAAATGTGCGAGGTAGCATTTCAAACATTTACTCCGCCCAAAGGACTATTTATTAAAAAAGAGAAAGCCGTTCAACTTCTTGAAAAATATCAGCCGAATAATCTGCTCGAGCATTTTAAATGTTCTTCGGTTAAAGAACTGGTTGGTAAGGAGGGTTTTGCATCAGTGGTCAGCGCTTTGCGTTTTGCCCAGTCCAATGAATGGATGCATAAGTTTTTTGATGAGGCCTATACCGATTTGAAACCTGGTGATTTTGAAGAACGAGACGTAGAGCTTATCGTCTTGGATCATAAATGGCTTGAGGTTGCCGAGAAATTCCTTGAGAAGAAATACCACAATGTCAGCCATCTTAAAGAATTTGGGGTTATCTTCGTTACCCCGATTGTAATTGATTCTCCGGGCGAGACCTCGAGAATGTTCACTTTGATTCTCCACTATTTGCATGAGGTTCCGTTCTATTCCGGTTTATTTAGGCGGTTTATGAGCGATGCTGACTTTAATGTTAAGTTCAGATCATTATTGCGCGGAGACGTTCCTTCCGGTCAGATTATGGAAGGTGGAAAAGTAGTTTGGAGAATAGTTCAGAGATACTTAGCCAAGGACAACGAGAATGATCCGCGGTTATTTGAGCCTCATGTTAATCCGGAAGCCGAGCATTGGTTTAGAGCCGAAGGTGATTTTAGCCGGTTGGCAAGGATGATGAAGAAGGATGACGGCGACCTTGGTTTAAGCTGTTGGACTGGTCTGGATTTTGTTGGCGGTTTTTTCAAGGACCGGGAAGGGGAAGAACAATTGATCAGCTTTAACTTTATTGATTTGGCAATGTCACTTGTCAAAAAAGGCCATATCAAATATCTCTATCACCACCAGGAAGCTCTCTGGAACAAGATATTTTCTGAATATATGGGTCGGGAGACGATGAATCGTCTGATTGAGGAGAACATCATTCGCGGTTTTATAGAACTGTGAAAACTCTAAGCGAATATTTAAAAGATGCTCGTGATGGTCATTATGCTTTGGGTCATTTTAATTTTTCCACAGAAGATGTTTTGAGGGGGATTGTTGAGGCGGCTCGGGATGCTGGAGCGCCGGCGGTGATGGTTGGAACATCGGAGGGTGAAGCGGACTTTGTCGGGATGTATGAGGCGGTGGCTTTGGTTGGGGCAGTTCGGAAGCACTATAACTTTCCGGTCTTTCTCAATGCCGATCATTTTAAAAGTTTTGGTAAATGCCAGGAGGCAATTGATGCCGGCTATGATTCGATAATAATAGATGAGTCAAAAATGGCATTTGGGGATAATATTTCGGCGACAAAAAAAGTTGTTGAGTATGCGCGTGAAATATCCAAATCTCGAAACATTGAGATTATGGTTGAGGGAGAGATCGGCTATCTTCGCGGTTCTTCGGAAGTTCAGAAAAAAGTAGAGATAACCTCGTCTGATTATACCAAGCCGGAAGAGGCAAAAGAGTTTGTTGAGAAAACCGGAGTTAATCAGCTGGCGACTGTTTTTGGCAATATCCATGGGATTGTTAAGGAAGTCGTTTTTAGACCAGCCCCGACGCCTGGAGGGGTCGGGGTCCCGACTGAAACGTCGGGAGAAGAAAAATTAGACATAGAGCATTTTAAAAAGATTGTCGCGGCTGTGCCAGATGTTTATTACGTTCTTCACGGGGCATCGGGGCTCAAGGATTCGGATGTTCAAGCGGCAATTAAAGCGGGTGTAACTAATGTCCACTTTAATACTGAACTGCGGGTGGCCTATACCGAGGGCTTGCATAAAGCTCTCCACGACAAACCCGGTGAAACTACACCCTACAAGTATCTCAAAGTCGGGGTAGATGAAATGAAAAAGGTGGTAGCGGCGAAGGTAAAGATGTTTATGGGGAAATAATTGCTTTCGCCTCGCTTATTTCTCATCCGATTCGCCTCATCAACAAATTCTAAAATATTTCTTAATTTTATCCGACCGCCGGGGGTTTCCCCCGGACTGGCCATGCGGCCTGCTGGCCGTTCCAGTCCACCCCCGTCGGTTCCCGGCAAAATAGCAGAAATATTTTGAATTTGTTATGAATCGTCTAGGATGGATTTAAAATGAGAAAAGTTACGCCCTAAGCCTTGACGTATGGCTGTAATCTTGGTATATAGGTTTAAGCCATTCTAAGGAGAATGAAATGCGTTCTTTGATTTTCACTTGTGACGAGCAGTCGATTGAGATGATTTTACCTGAAAATTACCATTTATTGATTTTTGATCGGATACTTATTCGTTTCCAGGGCTGGAGACTTATAAGTTATAGAAAGCACAGGGATGGTAGAACTATCGTTGAGCTTAGAAAATGGATTCATTTTTGGCGGTTACGCTGGGCTCCGCCTTTGCCGCCACGGGGTTATTGGCAGTTTTTTGAAAGAGAATATTTCATTTCAAATACTAGGATAGAGTTTTCCTAAGACGACTTCGCGTCGTCTTTTTTTTGCAAAATTTAGGAGGGTGGGGTTCTATTTAACCTTCCTTTCTACTGAAGTGAGGCGAGCATCGAACGAGTCAACTTTGGTCTCAAGGCGATTGAAGGCCTTTTTTGGGGGGATATCTAAAACCACATCAAGGACGGTTTTTAGGGTGGATTTCATTTCGCCTAGAGTTTGGTCAACTTTATCAAACCGTTCGTCTATCCTGGAGAACTCATTCTGGGTCATCCGGGCCAGAGAATCAATTGTAATTTTCTTAGTCGTCATTTTTTAAGTATAGAAAAGCTGAAAGCAAAGTCAATCTTGTGAAAAATCATCGAGCATGGTAGTATAACTAAACTTGTTCATATGGCTCACACACAGCACAAAATTGAGTTAGATGCCCAGACGAGGACTGTCCTAGGTAGCAAGGTTAAGGCATTACGCAAATCCGGTTATATACCCGCGGTTTTGTATGGAAAAGGCCAGGAATCGTTGAATCTCCAAGTTCCAGTTAAGGATTTTGCTAAAGTTTTGAAAGAAGCAGGGGAATCAACTCTGGTTTATGTTAATGTTGATGGCAAGTCCTATCCGACTATTATCCATGATGTGGCCAAAGATCCGGTCAAAGATGATATAATTCACGCCGATTTTTACAAGGTGAGCTTGACCGAGAAGATTAAGACAAAAGTGCCAGTAGTTTTTGTGGGCGAGTCGCCGGCAGTCAAGGACTTGGCGGGTATCTTCGTCAGGAACGTCAATGAACTTGAAGTTGAGGCTTTACCCCAGAACTTGCCCCATGAGATTTCCATAGATATTTCCTCTCTTAAGAATTTTAGTGATCAAATATTGGTTAAGGATATTAACTTGGGATCGGATGTCAAAATAGAAGCCGAAGCCGATACGATTTTAGCTACTGTTCAAGAACCGAAATCCCAAGAAGAACTTGATGCCGAGCTTGCCGCGCCAACGGCTGGCGTTGAAGATGTTAAGATAATCGAGAAGGAGAAGCCAGAAGAAGCTCCATCTGAAGGCGAAGCCGAAGCCACTGTAGCCCCGTAATTCTGTCTTAGAATTTTACGGGGTCCCGAAAAATCCGCCGAATAGGGCGGATTTTTCTTCTTTCCCGCTCTCGCCCCACTAAATCTTAATCCACTTCGCCTTGTTGATATGGATTATTATTTAACAAAAACCAGATAAACACCTACCGCCAGAGTTGAGAAGGCGATGGTGGGGAGGATTCTGGCGGGAAAGTGGCTCGAAAGCCACTTTTTTAGTTTTCCGCCCCAACCCGGTCTAGGCTGAAAAATTGGCGATTTTATATCAAACAATCCATGCTCCATAATTATACATAGCCATCTGATAAATCTATCATATGATGAATTTATCAGATTTAATTCATTGTTTTAATTCCAACGCTAATTTCTCAAATATTTTATCCATATCCCCATTAAGAATCCGGTCAATGTTGCCCCAGCTTTTTTTAATCCGGTGGTCGGTGATACGGTCTTGGGGGAAGTTATAGGTGCGTATTTTCTCCGAGCGGTCGCCGGTACCTATTTGGCGTCTGCGTTCCTCGGTAACATTACCTGTTTCTTCTACTCTTTTTATTTCAAGAAGTTTTGTCCGAAGGAGATCCAGGGCCTTTTCTCGATTACCATGCTGGCTTCTTTCTTGCCGGCACGAGACGACAATGCCGCTTGGCTTATGAAGGATTCTGACCGCTGTTTCTACTTTGTTCACATTCTGTCCGCCTGGTCCGCCGGCGCGTGAAAAACTGACTTCAATTTCGTCGGATCTTATAACCAGATCTTTCTCCGTTGCTTTTTGCAAGACGGCTACGGTAGCGGTCGAGGTATGGACTCGGCCAGATTTCTCGGTTTTGGGTACTCTCTGGACTCGATGGACACCGGATTCATATCTCATTTTATCGAAGGCTCCCTGACCTTTTAATTCAAAAACCATAGATTTATATCCGCCAACGTTATTTTGGTTGTAATCAATAACTTCAAATCCCCAGCCTTTGCTGATTGCATACCGCTTATACATATTAAAAAGGTCGGACGCAAAAAGGGCGGCTTCATCGCCGCCAGCTCCGGCCCGTAATTCGACAATAGCTTCGCTTGTCATAACGCAAATCTACAAATCTATGCGAATGCTACGAATGTTATTTGCGGCATTCGTATGTCATTCGTTGATTTGCATTACTTTCTGGCTTTACTATGTGCTTTTTCCATTCTTTTCTTGAACTTCTCAACCCTTCCTCGGGTATCAACTATCTTCTCAGTACCAGTATAAAAAGGATGACAACTGCCGCAAATAGCGACATTTGTTTCTTGAGCAGTCGAACCTATTGTCCAAGTATGTCCGCAGGCGCATTTAAACTTGGCGTTGGGGTGATATTGTGGATGGATGTCGGATTTCACAGTAAGAGCATTTTATTATAAAAGCCAGGAAATGTCAAAAAATCGCTCCCGCCCCGCTAAATCTTCATCCACCACGCTTCTTTAACAAATCCTTCGATAATTTGTTCGTTTTCTTGAACAAAAATTGGGTCCCTTCGTAATCCGCCAGCTGGCGGATACATCCCAATTTTGTGTTCAATAAGACAACTTCCAAATTATCTTTGAATTTGTGGTAAAGAAGCTGAAAGGATTCAGATTTAGCGGGGCTGCGCGATTTTTGTTGCAAAATTTGGAAGGTTGTGGTTTAATGTGGAGCAGTACCCCTATCAATAAAAAGGTGGGGAAAATGAGAGAACCTTTCCTGATATTCGCATTATGGGGATTTGTAATCGTTGGTATAGCTATTTTCTGGATAATTGTGGTTTTTTGTGAAAAAAGGGGCTTGAAAAACCTAGAAAGACATGACTCTCGACTAGTCTGTCAATGTGGGAATAGGGGTAAAATTGTAAGACAAGTGGCTCATTTTGGCCAATGGCCTGCAGACTATATTTTTGCAAGATGTAATTGCGGTTCCGAATGGTCTTTTAGGCTCTAGAATATATTATAACATTCTCTTCGTACCGATTTTTCAGCCCGACCCCGCAAATCAATGCGGGGTCTTTTTTTATTTTGATTTTTGGATGTCTTTAAGATAAAGTATGGCAGTTGGTGTTTTGTATTCTGTGGGCCTGCCAAGTTGGGCAACTTACCCTAACCAAGTTGGTTGTGCGGGTGCAATCCCCGTCAGGTCCACAGAATATGGGATATCAACATAGTAGCTATTGCATCTACGTTTCTTATGTGTTATATTGAACATACTTGGTTAGGGTAAACTGTCCCAACGGATGGTATAACCGTCTAAAACCGCCTTTCGGCGGTTTTAGATTGCAAAATTTTAGAGGTTGTGGTTTAATGTGGGGCAGTAGCTATTATCATCGAGGATTAAGATCGATGAAGGTCATTGAAAAGTTTGTGTGTGAAAAATGCAACAAAGAATATTATGATAAACTATCAGCAGAAAAGTGTGAATTAGAGCATAAACAAGCTCATGCGCTCGGCGCATATCTAACTCATACCGGCAAAGTAGCTTCTTCTGTGCATGAGGCCATAGATCATGTTGTTGTCTGTGATTGGTGTAAAGAGAGGATCAAAACAGATGAATGGGTAGAAAAAAGAGATATGGCTCTTCAGCGTGCAGCTAATGCTATCAAGTATGCATCAGACAAATAGACCGATTTTCCGGCCTGCCTCGCACTTGTGGTATAAGTGCGAGGTCTTTTTTGTTGATAAAAAAGCGAGCTTGATTTTAAAATCAATATCTGATAATATTCTACGGTATGTCAGGTCGTAGAAGTTCCAACTGCCTGACAGCCTTATTAATCGGAACTTTCACTACCTGATATGTCGGAAACAACATTACAAATGAATTACGAAGAGATGCTCAAGGTGGGCATGCATTTTGGACGGAAAAAGACGGTTTTTAATCCCAAGATGAAGAAATACGTCTACACGGTCAAAGAGGGTATTTGCATCATTGACCTTATTAAAACCCAGTCAGAGCTTAAGGTGGCAGTTGAATTTTTAAAGAAACTTTTGTCTGAAAATGGGCTTGTTCTTTTTGTGGCAACGACTAAACAGTCGACTGATTCAGTAAAAGCTTTAGCCGAATCGCTAGGCATGCCGTATGTGGTGGATAGATGGATAGGCGGGACTCTCACGAACTTTAAGGTGATATCCGGCAGGGTTAAGCATATGGAAGATATGGAAAAAGAGCAAAAATCCGGCGGATTAGATAAATATACCAAGAAAGAAAAGCTGATGTTTGAAAGGGAAATAAAGAAAATGCAGGAGAGATTCGGCGGACTGCGAAAACTTACTAAAATCCCAGATGCCGTATTTGTTTCTTCGGTCAAGGAGAGTCCTTTGCCGATCAGGGAGGCAAATAGAATGAAGGTCAAAGTTATGGCCATTGCCAATACCGATGCCAGTCCGGAAACCGTTGATTACATTATTCCAGCCAACGACCGATCTAAGAAATCGGTTGATCTTATTGTTGAAACAATTAAGCAAGAATTAACTAATGGCAAGTAATTTAGATAAAATTAAAACACTTCGTGAAAGCACCGGACTCTCATTCAATGAAATAAAAAAAGCCCTTGATGAATCGGATGGAGACGAAATAAAGGCCAGAGAGGTTTTGCAGAAACTGGGAGTTCAAATGGCCGCTAAAAAATCTGCCAGACAGGTTAAGGAGGGCGTAGTTGAGTCATACATACACAACACCCGCAAGGTGGGGTCTATAGTGGAATTGCTGTGTGAGACGGATTTTGTGGCCAGGAATGTTGAATTTCAGAAGCTAGCGAAGGATATGTCAATGCACATAGCGGCCATGAAGCCGGGAAGCGTTGAAGAGCTACTCGAACAACCATTTGTTAAGGATCAGGATCTTACGATCAAAGAACTTATCAATCAAAGTATCGCTAAACTCGGAGAAAATATTCAGATCGGACGTTTTGAGGTGTTTGAAATCTAATTCTAATCGCCATGTTCTTACTTGTACCCCTTTTGCTCATTGCTATATCTATTGTTGGCATCTTAGTTCTCGCGTTGCGTAAGAAGAGCTATCTGGATAAACTCTACACTCTTAATACTGCCGGTAATGGCAGTGAGGGCATATCTTTAAGTCCAATTTTTAGCTGGAAAAAATATGGGGAAGAATTTTTTCCGGAGATTAAGGCCCTGATTAATCGGCTTGAGCTTGATAAATATAGGGGGCACTGGCTGGTAGAAGCGGAGAAATTTTTAAGAAGAACCAGGGTGATTTCCCTTAGAATTGACAGATGGTCTGATTCGGTAATAAAGAAAATTAGAAGGGTACATGTCAATCATGCTCTTAACGGTTCAAATAAAGAAGTACTCTTGGATAGTTCTGTCAATGAAGCCGTTACCAATACCCCCGCGGTTCATAAAAGTTTAACAAACGACAATCCTATAACTCGCACTTTCTTAAAAAACGAAGAAGAAAGATTGATAATAGAGATAGCCAAGAATCCCAAAGATGCAAAATTGTACGAATCATTGGGAGATACCTATGTTGAAATGGAGGGTTGGGTGGATGCTAAAGAATCATATGAAGCGGCCATCGAATTAAATCCTCAAGATGAATCTCTTAAGCAAAAACTCTCCTCGGCGCTGGGAAAATTGGCCCAGAAGTAGTAAGTATTTCAAAATCTCCGGTTTTGTGGTAAAATGCGGTATAATAAGGCCGGAGTAACTCAGCGGCCAGAGTAGCTGTTTTGTAAACAGCAAGTCGTGGGTTCAAATCCCACCTCCGGCTCATGGCAATGAAATAGTATTCCACAGCCAAGCCCCTTTGACAATTAATAGAAACTGCTATACTGAAAATATGAACAATCTAGTGAATCGGGTAAAATATTTGTATGAAAGAGAAGAGTTGAGCGGGGTTGAGATTGCTGATAAGTTAAAATTAAACAGGAGATACATATATAGAGTAATGGAAAAGGGCGGCATTAAGCGCCGTAAAGCATCAGAATCAAATAGTATCAAGTTCCTAAAAGCAAAACCAACTTTTAAAATCAAAGGCAAGTTGACTAATTTTGATGAAGAGTTACTAGCTTGTGGTGTAATGATATATTGGGCAGAAGGGTGGAAAGATAAAAGGAAACAAATGCTAGATTTTGCCAATAGCGATCCGACAATGATCAGGATGTACTTAAAATTTTTACGTGATATTTGCGGTGTAAATAAAGATAAGTTACGTGTATATTTATATTGTTATGCTAATCAAAATGTTGTTCAAATTAAGAAATTTTGGTCTAAAATTACGGGTATTCCGTTGTTACAATTTACAAAACCGTACGTTAGAAATGATTTTCGTGAAGATAAAATAGGTAAGATGCCCTATGGGTTGATTCATGTAAGATATGCAGATAAAAAATTATATGGCCAAATTTTAATATGGCATGAAAAATTAATAAAAAAATGGGGGTGTGGTGGAGTAGTCAATCACAGCAGACTGTGATTAAACAATAATTGCAGCTTTCTGTCAAGAGACAGATTGAAACTCTCTGGGATAACGGTGAAGCCCTAACGTTAAGTCGAGGGTAATACCGTGGGAACCAGTCACTTTCTCTGAAATCTTAGAAAGTGCCCGGAGCGCCGTAGAGACTAGATACCAGAGTACCCGGTCCTTTCACAGAAAGAGCCGGGTAAAGATATAGTCCATTCCATACGAAAGTATCGGGTATATGAAATCTGCCGGCCGAACGGCCTACGTAGGTGCAAATCCTACCGCCCCCACCGCAATCGGACTTTCCGAAGAATCGGGAGTCATTTGATTGGCCGCCAAAATGGCGGCCCATTGAGTTGTTGGGGTAAAATCTGAATCTCTGACTCCGTTCGGCCCGCTGGGGCGGGCCTCGCGGTTGGCCAAAAGGAGGTGCAATCCGAAGATTTCTTTGGCGATAATCTTTTTAGCAAAAAGGTTATTATCTTGTGCGATTTTTGATAGATTTTCTGCCTTTTCTATCCATTCCTGCATAGGTGCAACCCAACCCATCTGCTTTTGTTCAAGATTGATGATTTTTTCCTCTAAGGTCTTTTTTTCTGAAAGAAGTTTTGCCTTTTCTTCTCGATATATTTCTCGGTCTATATCTTGGTCTAAATATCCATCCAGGAGTCGTTGAAGTTTGGAAGAAATTTCCTGGATTCTATTTCTGGCCTCATGAATAAAAGGGACAGAGGATTGGGCGGACTCCGTTTTGTTTTTTTCTAGCATTTGTCTTATATCCTTCGCCCAATCTGGCCTCAAAGAAAATTTTTGAAGCAGAGAGGAAATTTGTATATCTAAATCATTTTCTTTGATCCATGGTTCTTTGCATTTGATAGCCTTGTTTTTTCTTGAACAGCGATAATATACATATTCGTGAACATTGCCGTTTTTCTGCCTTTTAACTTTATGCTCGGCGGTAATCATCATATTGCAATTTCCGCACTTCAATAATCCGCAATATGGTTGAGGTTGGTTTTCTTCATTTCTTCTTACTTTTCCTCTCTGCTTCAATACTTCTTGAACCTTATCAAAGATTTTCTTTGAGACGATAGGTTGGTGTTTTCCTTCGTGGACTTCGCCGGAATATCTAAAATGTCCGTAGTAAAATGGATTCGTTAGAATAAAGGTAATCCGATCTTTGTGGATAGGATTATTATTCCACGATTTCACTCCATTTTCCGCCAAAAAATGAGAGATATCTTCTAATCTACTTTGGTTTTGAGCATAGAGTTCAAAAGCTTGTTTAATTGCTTTTGATTTTTTCCTATCAACTGCCACGGATTTAGTTCGAACGTCATTGATATATCCCACTGGAGCAAAACCGGGATATTCTCCGCGCCTCACTTTTTGGCGTTGCCCTCTTTTGGTATTTTCGCTTAGGTTGTCTATGTAGTATTTGCTTTGACCAAAAGCGATATTGAGCATGAATTTTCCTTGAGATGTATTCTCAAACCAAAATTGAGGACATTTTAGATTCCGGAGATGCCCGCAATCTATTGAATATATTATTCTCCCGCCATCAACAGAATTGCGTGCCAATCTGTCTGGATGCCAAGCAATTATTCCATCAGCTTCGCCATTTTCAATGCGAGATAGCATTTTGTTGAAAATTGGACGACCAGGAATCTTGGCCGACTGCTTTTCTATGAGTTCTTCCATAATTTCTAATTTTTCTTGTCTGGCATAAGCACGCAATTCTGTAATTTGAGCTTCAATAGACAAAACTTGTTTATCTTCGACATCCGTTGACTTGCGGGCATAGAGAAAATATTTGTTCATGATGATTCATTATACAAAAAATCAAAAAGTCCTGGCAAATACCAGAACTCTTTGAGTGTGGACCCGGCGGGGCTCAAACCCGCTTCGTCGGGTGGCAAACACGACATGTTATCACATACACCACGGGCCCGGATCCACGGGATTTATAGTAACAAAAAGGGCTCCTTTTTCAAGAAGCCCAATTTGCGCCACCCGACTTTGATCCGTAATGTACAGACCATGTCGTAGTTAATATCAGTATATCATGGGTGATATCCACATGTCAAATTTTCCAGAATTCCTAAAAATCACACAAGATTTTGCACCTCCTTTTGGCCAACCGCGAGGCCCGCCCCAGCGGGCCGAGCGGATTCAGAGATTCAGATTTTACCCCAACAACTCAATGGGCCGCCATTTTGGCGGCCCATCAAATGACTTCCGATTCTTCGGAAAGTCCGATTGCGGTGTATATCTACGACTTGGTTAGAACCTATTTTATCAGAAACTCTTGAAAAGATAAATGCGTGCCAACCCTAGGCTCAATTCCTACGATTTGAGCCTAGGGTTGGCTCCGTAAAATCCTAAAATCGGACGGAAACGGCGGGAAAGAAGGGTGCGGGAGGGAATGCCCGCCGTTTTCTCGTAAATGAGGGGTGGTTTAATTTATTCACCAACACATACTTTGAGGATTGGATAGATGTGCTTTTTGGTGATTTATTATATAATAATATTGTGCCATGACAGATATGTTATCTCAATTAAATTCCTTACCGCCAAAACAAAATATTAAATATTTTAAAATTTTATTTATTGTTGTGGGAATATTTATTGTGGGATTTTTTATATTGATGAAAAATCAAGAGTGGTTTGGATTTCTAATCTCTCCTAAAACCCAAAAAATCAATGAGATAGATAATATAACTAAGCCAAGTAATAATGAGCCAACGCAAACACCCACGCCATCTCCGGTATTTCATAATGCAATGTCCGAAACAGAGATCCTTAATAATATATTTAGCAACCTAGGATCGGTTCTTAGCGAGGATCAGATTACCGATTTAAGTAAAGAATACCCAGAAACTTTAAAAAATTTCAGACTTTTTTCTGTAAGCAATGGCAACAACTATGATTTATTTGGAGGAGTACAGATCCAAAATGGGCAAAAAGCCATGAAAATTTTTAAATATAGTAACGATATCGAGGATATTAGTAGTAATATCGAGGGTAAGTTTAAACAAGATCAATTAGAAATTTTTTACGATCAAAATTCTGACACTTTTCTACTTGTAGGAGGATACGATGAGTTATACGGATACGATGGCAAATCTTTTATTGATTTAAGATCTTTAATTCCCGATAAATTTAAAAGAACGGAAATAAATCGAAGACATGTTTTTGCTGGTAATGGTGGCTTTTTATTTTCATTTTACTTAGACGGGAAACCATATTTTATAGATATTCAAAATCAAACAATAAAGAAAATTTCTGATGAACAAGGCGAGTTATTTTTTGCAAAACGAGAAAATAATAAATGGCATATCGTTATGCACATCGATCATTCTCATGATAGAGAATTTCTAATATCTGATGACGGGAGCGCAGAAAAAGTTAGAGATGATTACGAAAATTATCTGTCCCCAAAAGCCTATGGGCTAGA
This sequence comes from uncultured Candidatus Saccharibacteria bacterium, assembly GCA_964436165.1. GTDB lineage: Bacteria > Patescibacteriota > Minisyncoccia > 2-02-FULL-40-12 > GWA2-44-9 > 2-01-FULL-39-28. The sequence goes on along the minus strand of CAYTBY010000008.1, from coordinate 9,803 downwards.
TACTATGAGTTATAGAGGAAATGGAACATATAGGCTCACGGAGTGTGGGATATTGTCAAAATGTTTGGGCAAAAACATAGGAGTTAAAGACGATATCATATACTATGTAAAAGAAAATGATTATTATCCTCTAAACATATTTTTCAAAAATATTTCGGTTAAGAAATTAGCAGGATGGAGTGAGCTAACCGAAAAAAGAATATGGCATGCATTAGTTTCTAATAAAAGCATTCTTTTCCTAATCCATTATGACACGAGTGACTATTTATACGTTATCTTGGGTCCCGGAGGCATAAGACCATTTCCGTATGACATTTTAGCGCCCAATCCTGATCTAGATTCGCAGCCATATTCACTAGGAAGAGGCGAAAAATGGATTTTTGACAAAAGCCTACTGTTTAGGGAAGACAGAACTCCCGTTCTTTTTCAGGTTGGCAAAAAACAACAAACAATTAAGGAAAATAGCTTAGTAAGAATATGGGGTACATCAGATATATTTGTTATAAAAAACAATAAAAAGCAGAAAATACTAAACCCCGAAGTTTTTATAGACCACGATTTCTATAGATGGCAAATTATTGATTTACTTTCATCAAAACTTTTGACTCAATATTCTTTAGGTAACGTATTACCCTTTAGAGATGGTGCGATTATACAAAACAGAAAAAGCGGCATTAATTACTTGATAGTAAATGAGAAGAAAAGGCTTATTTCGCCAGAGATGGAAATCGGTTTTACAAACGGTTTTGTTCTGGAAAGTAAATTACTTCTTGATAGTGAGGTTAACTCAATAATTGAAGACCAACCGATTAAAATTCAAAATAAAGGAATTGGTTCATGCACCCCCGACCTCACCGTAAGAACTAATGATAATTTACTCTATGACTTTGAAGGTAATTCAGAAAACCCTGTATTTATAAATGAAATTTGTGTCCATGACGGTATATTTATACAGGTAAGTCATAACATTCAGAATGATAAAGTAATTATTTGGGTAGGAGATTTAACTCCATCAGAGATGTCACAGTTTAGTATTATTAAACGACACGACATAAACTTAAAAGAAAAAGGGACTTGCAGTATCGATCAATGGAACAATGATATTGTTACTTATTCGTGCATATCAAATATAGGTCAAGAAATTGGCCAGTTCATCATCCCGAAAGAATGAGATTTTAAACCACCCCTCATTTACGAGAAAACGGCGGGCATTCCCTCCCGCACCCTTCTTTCCCGCCGTTTCCGTCCGATTTTAGGATTTTACGGAGCCAACCCTAGGCTCAAATCGTAGGAATTGAGCCTAGGGTTGGCACGCATTTATCTTTTCAAGAGTTTCTGATAAAATAGGTTCTAACCAAGTCGTAGATATACACCGCAATCTGACTTTTTTAAAATTATGATTAAGAAAATCAGTTCAAAATATATGGTTTTGGCCGAAAGCGGGAGGAAGATGGGGACTTATCCTACCAAGAAAGAGGCTAAAAAAAGGTTACAGCAGATAGGGTTTTTTAAGTATTTGAAATCCGGTAAATTTAAAGGTAAATTAAGAAAGGGTTCCTTGTTAAAGTAAGTAGTTGCACGCCGTTGTAGCTCAGCTGGTAGAGCAACTCCATGGTAAATAAAATTGCCCACCATAGAAGTAATTCTTTGGCGAATCCCGAATAACGGTTAAAGTCCCTCCCTATTTTTGTAAAATTTTATAAAAATAGGGAGGGGTAAGACCGTCCCCTCCCTATTTTTAAACTAAAAATTGGGAGGGGCGAACGACTGACAAGGGGTCCCTCCCCATTTTTACAAAAATAGGGAGGGATAAGATACAGTCTAATCCCTTAGGTAACTATGGGTATATATGAAGGAGTAGGTCGTCGGTTCAATCCCGACCAACGGCTCAAATCAATCTAAAAAAGCCCTTCGCCGACTGGCGGATAGGGCTTCTAATCTTTTGTATAATAATCCGATAAATATATTCTTGGTATATTCAACTTTTCAGCTTGTTCATGTTCCCAAGTTGCACCTACTGAATTTTCCCAACCGGGCAGGAAGCACAATAAGTTTACAAACCCCAGTTCGAATATCGGTCGATAAAATTCTTCTAAAAGCCGTAATCCCTGAAGCGCTGGATCCGACTTGTATATTCTCCCCATGTCGTTCTCAAAAGGCATCTGACTGAAAACAAACAAGCCATCGGCCGATGCTCGTTCAATAGCTCTTCCAAATACCTCTAGATTAGTACTCCTAGAACCACTTCCGCCAGTTGAAATTGGACCGCAAAGCATTGCGATGGGTTTTAAAAACGACTCCTCACGCATGGTCTGGAGAACTTCTATGGCCACAAAAAGTAGCTCCCCATAGTTTTTAGCCTCCCTAATCTCCTTTAAGTTAACGTCGGAATAGTATTTTAACAATGTTTTCCCCTATGTAAATGTACTCATGCTAGCAGTATTTTATCGGAATCTTTATTAAGAATCAATCCGCCAGTTGGCGGACTATTGTAAAAAAGTATCTTTTGGTGTAATATACTATGGTTAAATAGAATAGAGAGAGAACGGTTAATGCCATCCGCCTTCATTAAAATTTAGGCGTGATTGGCATATTTGTAACTAATCGCTTCACTCTTAGACAAATATGCCACAGGATAACTTATTACGTCTAAAATGCACAGTCTGTAAAAGAGCTAACTATTACACCACCAAAAATAAGAAAAAAGTGGAGCGGAAGCTTGAATTTAAGAAATTCTGCAAGTGGTGCAGGAAGAGTACAACTCACAAAGAAGCTAGGATAACAGGCTAATTTTGTCCTTCGACAAGCTCGGGACATTTTGATAAAATCAGCCTGACGGCTGATTTTATCAAAATGGGGGCATCGTTCAGTGGTAGGACGGAGATCTCCAAAATCTCAGACCAGGGTTCGATTCCTTGTGCCCCCGCCAACTGGTTATTTGCGACTGAGAAAGTCCATCTAACCCAGACACAGCATTATTATTTTCAGGTTCTAGCCATTCTATACTTGAACTGACAGAGGACAGGTAATTTTTGATTAGCAGAAACGGTTCGTAGGCGTTAATAAAGAGTTTTCGGTCCTTTAGGATTAGGTTCGAGCCAAGGGAGCGTAATATCTCTCCTTTGGTCTTTAAATCGCCATTATTGAAGTGATAATGGGCGTAGGCGCAGAAATTAAAGGTCCTCTCGGATAGTTCCAACCACTCATCAGATTTATCCTGGGCATTTTTAAATTCGGTCTGGTATCCAGCCTTTTCTGTTTTAACAGCTGTTTTCAGTTCAGCATATTCCTCTGGACTGTATATCTGATAATTAAGATTATTAACTGAGGTAAACTCGTCACTTAATCGCTTCAGCCTTCTGTCACACTCATCAATGAGTTTTTGGAGATTGGATTTAATTGTTGCCTTGTCTTCAAATTGTTGAGTTTTGGTTTCGTTGAGATAATCTATGGCTAGCTTTAGATAATCTTCATCAATTTTCATAGCCGTTAGCTCCTTGTCTATCTGAGCTTCCAAGTCCTCAATTTTGATGGTCTTCTGGGTACAGTTTTTATTCTTTTTTTTGGTGCATCTGTAGTAGACGTACTTTAGGAATTTAGGATTTTTCATTTCGGCTATAGGTGTGTCACATCCAGGACAATTAAACTTATTTTCATAGCCAAATTTGTGCTTACAGACACTGCATATCAGTTGATTCTTTTCTTCCGCGGTTATTGCGGCTGAACATTCTCCGCAGGTAACCATACCAGTAAAGGCGAATGCTCTTGTTTTTGGTCTTGGTCGTCCTTTTCTACCCAATAAAACTTGAATTTTATCGAACTCAGCTTCGGTTATAATCGGAGTATTGTCATGTTTCCAAAGTTTTCTTTCTCCAGTATCGGGGTCTTTATACCAAAAATAACCATAGTAATAAGGTTCGGTTAAGATTCTGTAAATTCCAGAGATGCTTATCGGTTTGCCGCCTTGTCTTGATGTAACCCTGGTTCTGAAGCCCCAATCGTCTCGCATTAATTCGTAGAGTTGTAAGACAGAATAATTTCCAGTAAGCATGTGTTGTAAGAGCTTCTTTATTAGTGGTAATCTCTCGGGGTCCTCAATATAGTCTCTGAAGCCCTGCGGCTTGCTTATGTCATTAAGATAGCCTACAGGTGCCAGTCCTGGGCGTGAATGCTTTCTCAGCTTGTCTCGGATGGTTCTGAATGCCATGGTCCTTAGGTCTCGGCTGTATTGTGTAGCCATGCTCATTTCGACACTCGCTATGAGGGAATGGTCTTCGGGATAGAAGTCTCTTTCGTAGGTCTTAATGACATGAATTATTCCTTGCTGTAATAACCAGCGAACTCGTCCTTCATCAACAGGATTTCGTGCGAGTCGGTCTAATTTCCAACAAATAATACCATTAGCTTTTCCAGCTTCAATTTCATTAAGCATACGGTTAAATTGTTCTCGCCCAGGTTTTTTGGCGGTCTTGGATTCTTCAAATTCACCAACAATTTTAGCATCTGAACGTTTGGCTAAAATCTCCAGTTCACTTTTCTGGGTAGATAAGGAAGCCACTTGCCTGGAGTCGTCCGAAGACTTTCTTCGGTAGACGAAATATTTTATTGTATCTTGTTCTTTTTTCATTGAATTTATAGTTAATTTTAACATTATTTTAACCGTCGAAACAGGGGAAAAGGGTCCGAGCAAGCCTAATCTTCTTCCTGATTTCCTGACTATATATAGTAGTAGGAAACCAGGAAGATAGCATATCCATTTCAACCAGTTAATTTTCTGGGTCTAAGACCTCTTCCGCCACTGGCAGAGAATAGAATAACATTTTGCCTCGACCCTTAATTCTTCCAGCAATCACTAATTTTTCTATACGCATTTCTTTGAGCGCATCTTCAATGGCGTTCTTCCCGATATTAGCTTCTTTCGCTTCCACAATAAGTTCATCAGATGTCATTTGTAGACCTACAAGTCGCTCCAAAATGAATTCTTTGGCAGACTCTTTTTTGACTAATTTATCTTCAACTTCTCCAATGTATACAAAAGAGGCTCTGTTGGTCTCTTTATCTATCTTTAGCTCTACCGTAAATGGCTTTATTCTCTGACCTCCACGAAGTTTTGTTTGCTCAATAGAAATCGTCAGTCCATCTTCGTTCTCGCCGTCTTTCTTTATCGCCATATGAGAATCTGGTCTTGTAAAAAGAACGGTTGACCCCCTTAAGCCAGAAGAGGCGGCTATCTGTCGATTCATAAAATGCTCTTTTCTATGATGGTGAATAAAGATTACCGCTATGCCAGCAAGATTAAACTGTTGAAGCGCTGTCATAACTTTCTGCATGTCATCTGCGGTATTCTCGGCTTTTAAATGAATTGCACTGAATGGGTCAAAAATAACGAGTTTAATTTCCAGTTCTTTTGCGGTGTTGACGAGGTGGGTTAAATCATTGGACGAATCTACTTTAAATTCTTCTTGGGAATATAGATAAATTTTATCTTCGGGTTTAATCCCAAGCATAACCATTCTTCTGTGGAATTCAGCAGTGCCCGCTTCCTCGTCTACAATAAGCACATTACCTTGTTTTGTTGCGAACTTTCCAAATATTGGTAGCCCAGTTGCTACGCCATGAGCAATATGCAAGGTAGTCCAGCCCTTGCCGCCGTTTGCTTGACCAGAAAAAGCAGTCAGCCCTCTTTCTGGTACAAGTCCATTCACTAAAAACGGTTGAGGCTCCAATGTCATTGCTAATATGTCACTGACAGAAAAGGGCTTTGACCTTTCTCTTTTTATATCGGCACCTCGGCTCTGTAATTCTTTATTAGCAATACTCTTAAAGACACTTCTGATTTCTTTTATCGGAAGCGGTGGTGTATTTCTTTCGTTGCATTCAAGTAGATATTGCCAGCCCAGGTTTTCCCACTCTTTTTCGGGGAGATACGTAAGAAGTTTTCCTATCAGAGATGTTGCCGATTCATTTCTGCGACCCTCACCAACTCCCTTTATAATCTCTCCGAAGTCCTTTTTAGTCTCGTTTGGTGATGTTGTTTTTTCAAGTAACCATTCTGGAACCTCTTCCATGTCTACATCGCCTGGTGATAGGGCATCACACCACTCATAGTTATTTCCATTTGGATGTAGCGATGGAGGAGCGACAACATAACCTCCCTCACCACGAATATCAATATGCTCACGGATTAAACCAGCTGAATTTCTGATTTCACCATTTTGGGGAAATTTATAATAGTGATGTTGCCCCCCACCGCCAGTTTTAGAAATAACGGTTGGTAGTAATTCTAACCCAGTAATATCTGCGCCTTTTGCTAAATCTAAATCCAGAACAACTAAACCTGATAATTTACCAGTTAAGATACCCATGCCTGTTACTGCTGGATTTGTAAACCACTCCTCAATTTCTTCGTCTGTTGCGAAATCTTTTTGATATGCAGCCCATTTATCTATGGAAGGCAATTTCCCCTTTAGCGGCAAGATACTCCATCCTTTTTGATGTTTATAATATAAAGCCCATTCTAAAAGTGTTTTATTTTCCATCTTCATTTTTAAGGCTTTAACCGCCCCATCTCTTTTTTATCAGAATAGGGGATGGGGCGATAAACAGCCCTGGTTAAGGTAATTAACTTTGCGAAGCGCTCTAAAGCATCCTGGTCAGATATTTCTAAACCAGTTTTTCGCTTATATAACTCTTTGAATTTTTCGACCCACTTTTCCATCGGACTAACCGAAAGAACGATACCAGCACTGGGCTAGTTTCTTGTATGTCGATGGTTTTTTTTGGGTTCTTAGAAACAAAAAAGCGGACGACAAAAAACAAGGAAACATAAACAGTGTCTATGATTCATTGTTTTTCACCGTCCGCCGTCCCACTCTATATGCCTATAGAGCTGGTTAATATAAGGTATTAGTACGCGAACTCAATGGCTAACTTTGAGGAGGAAAAACAGCATAATGGTATTCGGTTCTTTAAGTGCTAATTTAATTCGATTATTAGGGTACCATAGCCCTATTTTTAAGTCAAATGTTTTTGGATTTTTACCAGAGATACTACGGGACCTATCAAGCCCACTGTTCTGGTGGCAAGACCCCTCTGGTTCGCCAGGATAGTCATATGCTAATGGATTACAATGTCAGCACTATGTCATTTTGGTATCAAGAAATACATTATGATGATGCCCAGAAGTGCCAATTTGATGCCTGAAAATACATGATATGGTATACTTATTAAGCTATGTATGTATTTCTATTACTCCTAGCCATTTTGGGATTAGCAGTAGGACTGGTTAAGCCCTCATTGTTTGTCCGTCTAAAAATTGCCAGCAGAAAAATGATTGCTCTGGTCTTTGGAGGTATATTTTTGTTTTCTGTTATAATGCTGGCTGTAAGTTCTGAATCTCCCCAAGGACAGTCAATAAAAGAACAATCAAATACAGGAGCCGAAACAGTAAATGAATCTGCTCCTCCGCTCGCTCCAAAAGTCGATATTCCAGTAGGAACCTATACCGTAACCAGCGTTGTTGATGGTGATACCCTAAAAGTATCGTCAGGTAAGGTTGTCCGTCTCATTGGTATTGATTCTCCAGAGAACGGAGCACCCTATTATGCTGAAGCTAAAAATAAACTGACTGAACTCGTCCTAAATAAACAGATTAGATTTGAAAAAGACGTATCAGAAACGGATAGATACGGACGTTTACTTTGGTACCTATGGGTTGGCGATTTGTTCGTAAATTTGGAGATGGTTCGTCAGGGATATGCAGTAGCATATACATATCCGCCAGATGTAAAACATTCTGAAGAATTTGTTGCCGCTGAAAAGGAGGCAAGGGATAATAAGCGAGGATTATGGGCAACAACAGCTCCTGCTCCAACCTCGGCTTCAGTACCACCCCCTTCATCGGGCGGTTATTCAGTTCCTCCATGCGCCTCTTCTGACTGCGATTGTGCTCATTTCAGCACTCACGCTGAGGCCCAATGGTTTTATGACAATTATGACCCAACCAATAAACATAAATTAGATGGAAGTGATAATGACGGGTTAGCTTGTGAGAGTTTGCCCTAAATTGGCAGGCTATAAATTATGGCTACAGAATTAGAAAAAATTTCCGTTCAAGAACTCCCTTCAGAAATTCGGGATAAATTGTCCTCTGTTCAGACAGAGCTTTTAATATTTTCAAAACAGACATTCAGGATTATCGATGAACCAAAAGTACAGACCTTTGAAGTTGGTTCTTCAAGTAAGGGCAATATTTCTACTGGTGGTGCGAGTGTGGCTATATCTCAAAACTGGTCAATATTCGGTGGGCTAAGTGCGATAAGCCAGACTACGATAAATAAGTTTAAAACGGACATACAACTCCGTCTGGAAAACACGAGGACTGGTGAAAAAGAATTTATCTCCGTATCAATTCCATTTGAGCTCACTCTCTCTCTTGCGACAGGAGATACTGTAGATATTTTTTATGCAAAAGGGGGGCTACAAGAGTTAATAAAACAAGATATTAGTTATGGTGAATGGACATCTTTTATAGGTCAAAATCAAGAAACAAAGCAGGTTATTCCGCTAAGACCATTGCCAGCATTTAGAATGAGGAACTTAACGGGATTTGTAGTGGCTATGGCTATCTTTGGTTTTCTGACACTTCTGGGAGTTGCTAACGAATCGAGTGGAGTAGCCTACTTCTCTATGTTTTTTGCATTACTCTTCGTAGCATCCTATATTTACAATAAATTACGCCAGAAAAAACAACTTGCCATTGCACGAAGTTTTATTAACTAGGAATCAGTCTATTTTGTATATTTATACAAACCGTTTAGTTTACTGATTGTTGCCCAGTCATCACCAGCGGTACCATATATTGTCTGAAATTTATTATAAGCATTGGCGGTAACATTCCCGAAGTAGTTAGTAAAATTCGTATTGGGGAATAACCCTTCTTTATATAACGCTATCTGTAAATAGGTAACGTCTGTTCCGCTCATCCCTCGATTCAAAGTTCTTTTCCAAACTCGATTATCACTTAATGGAACTGTTTTCCATGCGCAGTTATAACAGTCCTTATACACGCCACTTGGCGGGTAGATTACGCCTCCAGTTTTGGCAGGATATGTCGGGTATGAGCAGGGGTGTCCAGTATCTCCGCACGTATAAGACCCGCTATCAGAGGGGCAGGAATGCCAGCGATGACATCCAGAACGATGAGCAAAGGCAACACTTGTCGGAGCAAGAACGGTTATTATTGCAAGTATGATAATAATTTTTTTCATATTTATAATTAATACTCTACTTCCCATTCAGTTCCGTTCTCGTCTTCTAATGTACATGCTCCACTATCACAATCTGAAGAATCTATGTCTACCCAGCCACCTTTTGGAAAATAAAGTCGGTCAATATTTTCCCCGTCAGAATCGGCATCTAAGTCATAACAGTTGCCCGAGGATTGATTACAGGCAGAAACAGTATCGGTTCCGTAAAATCCAGTAGCCTGGTCATTCGATTCATCATTAGTAGTATAAGGGTCATCCTCATAAGAAGGGGTATCGTCATAACGATAAGTTGGAGAACCGCCGCTATCGGCTGAGTCGCCATATTCATAAGCCTCAGAGCCTAAACTACCAGTAGAACTGGTACTATCGCCATCAGAGAGTATCAACCAGCCAACACCCACAATAAATGCCCAGATAAAGAATGTTTTCATTATCTTATTATTCTATCATATTTGTGCCATTTAGTCAAGAAAAGGTCGAGTACGAGCTCACCATCTCGAGTAATCTAACTCTCCTTAGCCTTTTCTTCTAGGC
>CAYTBY010000007.1:25477-41628 GCA_964436165.1 uncultured Candidatus Saccharibacteria bacterium | reverse complement strand
CGGGCTGTAGTGTACCGGCAACACGTCTGCATGGGGTGCAGAAAATTATCGGGTCCGACTCCCGACAGCCCGACAATTATCCACAGATAAGAAAATCTCCATCTAAAAACTGGTATAATTATAGTGTGAAATATATAAAAGTTACCTGTAATTATTGCAGTAAAAATTTCCAAAGATCTAAAAATAGAGTAAACGAAGCTCTTAAATTTGGCTGGAGCCCGTATTGCTCCGCAAAGTGCCAATTCACAGCTCGTTTGAGGGGAGAATACAAAAATTGCCAAACTTGTACTAAAAAACTTTGGCGTACCCCAAGAGAACTAAGAGCAAGTCAGACAAATAGATTTTTTTGTAATGCTTCCTGCTCGGCAATATTCAATAATAATCTCCGAAGCGAGGCTCTACCTAAAAATTTCTGCAGACATCCTGATTGTGGTAAACAGATATCGAGATCACAATTTTATTGCTCACAAATTTGTGGAACTTTCTCAAGAAAAAGGACTTCGGAAAGCCTCAAGAAAGAGGTATTAAGCAAAATAAGAAAATTCAACAGGATCAACGGAAGAATCCCAGTTAAAAAAGAAATGTATGATGCCTATGGCAAGGCGAGAGATGTATTCGGTACTTGGAACAAAGCCATTGAAGCCGCCGGCTATAAACCAAATCCCGTAATGTTTTCTAATAAATATATAGCAAAAGATGGCCACATATGTGATTCAATGGCCGAGATGATAATCGATGACTGGTTTAATTCAAGAGGTATTTCCCATCAGAGAAGCATTCCCTATCCTGAAGTTAAGAAAATGACTTGCGATTTTGTTGTTAATAAAACTTTTATAGAATTCTTTGGACTTGCAGGAGAACTGAAAGAGTATGACAGGCTAGCAAAGTTGAAGAGAAGATTATCAAAAAAGCATGATTTAAAACTAATTGAAATCAAGCCCAACCATCTTTTCCCAAAAAATAAATTAGATGATGTTCTGGGTTCGCTTATTTAATAAGAATATCCGACAAGAATTTTTTCTCGCATAAAACCTCAGCTATTTTAGACAGCATGATTTACTTTGGAACTTTTTGGTGGTTAAATTAAGAGTATGGATATAACAAATGAATTCTCTTTTGTTATAAAACCCTCTGAACATGGTGTAGGAGTTTTTGCTATTCATGACATTAAAAAAGGAACCCATCTCAGGTTATTCATTGATGAAAAAACTACTGAATATGAATCCCGGGTTCTTAATAAAAGTGATGTACCCGAATTATTCTGGGGTCATTGTATAGATCGTGGGGATAAATTTATTTGTCCGGCTGATTTTGGTGCTATGCCGATAGGTTGGTATGTGAATCATTCTATGGATCCTAACGCTATGCCAGGACAAAATCCTAATCTTCACCGTCGATATAGGTGGTATGCCTCTAAGGATATAAGAGCCGGAGAGGAAATAACTATTAATTATACTGACCTAGAGGAGCCCGGTAAGTATTTCTACAGTCCTTAATACCGTTCCAACATCCTCCCAGCGTCTCCTTCCGTAGCTTTAGCGAAGGAGAATAAAGCCGACAAAAACAAAAAGCGATGCAGATTGCATCGCCTAAATAACTTTTCCCTCAAGTTCATTCACTAATCTCTTAGCGCCATAAACAATTTTTAACGCAGTTGATATTCCCGCGGCATGAACCGATATTGCACGAGCAACGTCATCAACATACATAAAAGTGGTTGCATTATCATGGATATTGCCGTCAAACAATATTCCTCTAAATCTAAGTTTAGAGTCAAATACCGGACTGCCAGAATTTCCTCCGTGTGTATCGTGGGTTGTAACAAAATCAAAGTTTGATCTATCTTTATTAGATGCCAGGCGCCCTTGAGCTTCTAACCACCGTTTAGGAAGACTCCACGGTTCTTTACTGTTGTGTTTTTCTGCATGTCTGAAAATGTCGTTAACAGTTGTTGAATAAGGAATTTTAACTCCTTCGTCTACGTATCCGGATACCCGCCCAAAAGTAATACGCAAAGTAAAGGTGGCATCGGGATATACATCATTTCCATATAACGCAAACATTGCTTTAGCAATTTTAGCATATGCCCGTTTACGCACTTCCTCTATTTCGGCTTCGAATACTTTTCGTATATCTCTGGCCTCTTTATCTACTAGTAATGCGAGTTTTATAAAAGAATCTTGCGATGACTCTACCGCAGTCTTACCGCCTCCCACCAATCTTTTCCTTTCATCAACACTATCTAACTTAGTAGCAGAAATTAATTCATGAGACAGCACCCCAGGACCCTTAGATTCCAGAACTTTTTTTACTAGCTCGTTATCAGCACCTAGTGTTTCCATGAAATAAGCCAAAGAATCGGCTAATTGGTACTGTTCAAGATCTTTATGGACAGGGGCAGGTGAGAAAAGTGAGTGAAGCAGTGAATCTCTATTTGAGTCGTTAAATTCAGGAAGACGCTCTTCGTTTGGCTTAAGATCTTCTTCGGCAAGCCTTACAATAATTCTTGCGATGCCAAAAAATTTAGTCATAAATCCTGTTCCGCCTTCCAGTAGATTAACTCTATCTCTCAACTCCCCGACTCTTCTTTCTACGCCCTCGATCATTTCCCAGGCATCTCTACATTCTGCTAAGTTTGGATCTTTGCTAACTCTAGTCCGTAGTTCGCCTTCCTGGTGTACTTTTTGGGCAATAAATTCTGGATTCTGCAACGCCCCTAGCTGACCCAAAAATCTTTTACGAATGTTCTGAATACCGTGAAGGGAGTGAAGCGCCTTTCTCGCGTTATCTTCGCTTCTACCGCCAAATTGCTGTAAACTTATCTCTCTTCGACGCAATAGGTTAAGCTGATACGGGAGTCCAAAATCACGTAAATATTTAAGTCTGGCCAGAGTACTTAAACGATCTGTTGTGCCAGGATGACCAGCAACAAATAAAAGATCATTCTCTCTCGAATTAACATCAGACCACAGAAAGGAATGTCTGGTTTTTAAAGGCTGGCCATTCTCATAAACCCTTAAAAAGGCTATGTCCAGGCAAAAACGTGGAAACTCATAATTATCTATATCGCCCCCAAATGACGCAATCGCCTTTTCCGGAGCAAACACTAATCTTATATCGGTATACTTTTTATACCTGTATAAATGATACGCGCCGCCCTGATACAACGTTACAACATCGCTTCTTAATCCGGTCGCCCCAAACGACTCTTTCTCAATACTAGATATCTCTGCCCTTCTTTTCTTTGAAGATTCTGCTGAATCCTTACAATGTGCCACCGCCCCTTGCACTCTATCTGTAACATCTTCAATTTCCCAAAGGACATTAACCTCAAGCTGTTTCGCCGGAACTTCATCCTCTAACCTTTTGGCATAAAAACCATCTCTGACATAATCTTTATTTTTAGTGGTAAGATCATCCAAAACACTTTCTGCCACATGATGATTAGTAATAATAAGCCCGTTTGGCGACACAAAAGAAGCCGAACCGCCATTATTCATTCGAACACAAGCTTTTTGAACATGTTCGTACCATTCCGATGTGGGCTGAAATCCATGTCGTTCCTGCAGTCTTTTTACGGGCAATTTGCCAGGAAGCCACATTCCTTCATCGTTGTGTAATATATGAGACATATTTTTCTCCTTGGTTTTGTTAAAGACCACGACGAAAGTGTAAACTTTAATACGCTCTTGTCAATCTTAAAACCGCCCCGAGCTAGTCGATGGACGGTTTTAAGATGGTCCTTCCGTGGATTCGACAAAGTTCCTTCAACTACCGTTCAGGATAAACTCACCACTCCAGGGCATCTAAAAACACTACAATCGCAGTGTTTTTAGATGCCCTTCCGTTATCGCTAAGACTTTAGCTGTTTACCTAAGATGGGATTCCGCAGGATAACCCCAAGGGACTATCATCATATAGGAACCCCGAGTATAATTATTTGCCCTAAAGCTTGGCCAAAAACAGAAGAGCTATACTCATTATAACTCATCCTCGGCATAGTAGAAGTGGATATCCGGCCGTTCATAATCAAACAGCTCCGGAGCCTTGAAAAAGATGGCTATTTCCCTTTTGGCCGCATTCGGGTCTTCAGATGAATGGATTATATTATTAGAAATAGACATGCCGTAATCCCCTCTTATTGTTCCGGCGGGAGCGCTCTTGCCGTCTGTCGGACCGCACATTGTCCTGACCACTCTGACGACTTCAAGACCTTCAAGAACTACGAGTAAAACCGGCAATGATTTCATAAATGCTTTCAGTTTCGGTAGAAAATGTTTCCCCTTGTGTTGAGCGTAGTGCTTATCCAACAACAAGTCGGTCATCTTCATCATTTTCATTCCAACCGGTCTTAATCCTTTTTGTTCAAATCTATCCAAAATCTCCCCGACAATACCCCGATGCATAGCATCAGGTTTTAAAATAACCAAGGTTCGTTCTTTTATCTTTGTCATGTTAATTATTAGTTATTTTATAACTTATACCGTCACTTATTAATTTAATATCTCCGTCGACATCATTCCGATAATACTTTATACCAAAGTTTTCGAGCCGGTTCAATACTTCCGGCGCCGGATGGCCGTAGCGATTCTTGGCTCCGACCTGTATAACTGCAACTTCGGGACTAGCGGCGGATAAAAATGCTTCTGAAGAGGATGTTTTGGAACCGTGATGGCCGACTTTAAGAACATCAGAATCTAAATCCTCTCCAGCCAGAATAAGTCTGCGCTCGACTTTTTCTTCCATATCGCCAGTCAGCACGACTTCCAATTCGCCGTATCTTAACATGATAACCACATCATCATCGTGGGGATTTTTAGGATTATCGCCAGCAACCGATTCAAATGGATATAGAGTGGTCAGACCAACTCCGTCGCCCAGATCAATTGCTTTGCCAGCAATGGCTTCTATATTGTTCGCGCCCTCTTTGACGACGGCGTCCTGCCAAGCTTTAAACTCGGATGAGCTATATGATTCTTTTGCCTCAACAATATTTTTAACATTATATCGTTCGAGAACATCGATTAAGCCGACTATGTGGTCCGCGTGGGGATGGGAAGCCACAACAATATCAATATCTTTGTCCCAAAATGGCATCACTTCGCCCAATTTGCTCAAAATTTTATTATCTGGCCCACCGTCAATTAAAACCTTATTTCCGTTTGGTGTTTCGATAAATATCGCATCTCCTTGTCCGATATCAAGAAAATAGATTTTAAGCAAACCATCTTTTTGGGAGGCAATGGAATGGGTTGAAAAAGCGAAGACGGAGAGGCAAAGAAGGATGACCAAATGGATGAGTTTTAGTTGCTTCGACATTAGAAAGATTTATCATAAATCTTGATAAAAAGAAAAGAGCCCTAGAGAGGGCTTGTAGAAAGATTTAACGATAACTCATGGAGCTAGAACTCATAGTGGCAGGAATAACCGTAAAGAATAGCACAAACAAGTACAATATTGCTCCTAAATGGATTGGTTCCCGAATGGGACTAATCACACAAACAGTAATAAAAGAGACTATAAATAAGTTATTCAAAACAACTGACACCTTCGACCACCTCGCATGTTGCCACGCCATCAAGTTAATAACGCCTAAGAAATAAATAATCATCACGGCAAAAACAGTATATATAATTCCTAGTACAGAAAGAACTAGCAATAAGGGTATGTCCTGAATAGTCATTTGTACTCCCGCATTGTTCAAGAACTGTATAAATACACTACTATTTTATAGCCTACATGTCAAGACCTTCTGGTGCGCGTGGCCCAAATCAATTTCAAAAACAAAGTAGAAAAGCCGTTCATTTGTAGTTAGAGAATGGGTATAGGATTTCTATTATTTATGTTTAGAGTACTTTCTTGTCAGTTCAATATATTTATCAAAGTCTTTGTAATTTTGCCTTAATTCTCTGACAAATCGTTCTTTGTCCAATTTTTCATAGCCATGAACTATGCGGTTTCTAGTACCGACAACAGGGGCAATTTTTTGAGCAAAATCAGTATCCAATATATTATGCTTGCCGAGAATATAAAAAGTACCCTGAAAATCATCGGCAATTTCTAGATTAAGCTCTTTGATAAAGTGGCTGTTTATATCAAGCATCAAATCGACAATTAATTGAAAAATTCGTTCGGCTATGTGCATTTTTCCAGTATCCCCGAGAATCTCTTGATTAGAAAATTCAAGGTGCTGTTTCAGCTCTTCTTGATATTTCATGATTTCTGCTAATTTTTCCGATACAAATGTTTCATTAAAAGTCATGGATATGAAATATTACTGACATATTTTTGAAGCCGCCTTGCTCTTTCTTCAAATATTGGTTTGGCTTCAATGTATCTTTTGAAAGCATATGCCTGATAAATTGAAAAAACTTTGTCATCTATCTGAAACAAAATCTTGGGACGGTCAAAAACTGCATACATAAGCAGTGGGGGGGCCTTTTTTATATCGACTGTATCAACTCTGTCCTGTCGAAATATATTTGTAAATTCGTAATTCAAATAACATTCTTGATTGAAATCTAAAGATTCTTTCGGTAAATACGCAACATCGATATCACTTTCTTTATGAATTTGCCCCGTCGCCTGCGAACCAAAAAGCAACACTAAACGTAATCCATATTTATGGGCTAATTCAGTAATCTTACTCTTTAGTTTTTCGTTAATTTCTAACTGCATTTTAGTACCATCTCCAATTTTAGGAAATATTGTTCGGGTGGGTTGGTTGAGGATGGTATAATAATATCATAAACTCAGACAAAAAGAAAAGCCTGCTTACTGGCAGGCAGGAACAATATGCGAAGGGTTTTTAAACTGATTGGCAAAATGATCGTAAATAAAAGAGCTCGACCACTCGTAACAATTAATTGGTTGGGCAAAATTTATATCGTCGTGAGGAACATACTCCGGCACATCTTTGGTTTTATAGATACAAGTCCTGAACTGTAAAGAAAGATTATGAGCCCACTCATGCCAGTAAAATGCCTGGCCAGGATGGTCAACTATATAAACTTTCGGTGTTTTAGGTTTCCTTTGACCATAAAATACTTCGGTATCAGTTGAAAAAGAACCGGGTATCCTATTCCATCTATATCCGTAAAACCTGGAATAGCCAGGAACCGTAGAATATACCGGGTCAAAATCATAAGAATCAATTGTCCATTCCTTAAAAATAAACTTGATCACCCCAGCATCTCTTGGATACACGCTATCATAAGCAATTTCAACTTTTCCATCGGTCAAGCTGGAAGAAAAATTACAGCCTTTGATGAACTGAACAAAAACATACTTCTCTAGATCTTTTGTTCTTCTGGTCTCATACCTGGCAAAAAACCTTGTCCCATAATTATGGCTACCATCAATACCCACGCTATAGTCTTCAACAAAATATTCCACTCTCTTTAAGTCACAGGTCTTATTCTTCTCACAATCGGTATTTATAAAAACTTCTTCTTTATGGTTTAGTATTTCAACTTTGCCGTTTTGGGCATAAACCAAACTCCCCGCCAATAAGAGTACTGGGACTTGGAAAATCAATCTTGGCATACTGGATAATCCTTTTTTAAGGTTCTCCTAAATACTAAATAACACTTAAATCCTAGAAAGAAAAGGCCGGTCAATTTCGGCTTAAAAACAAAAACTGGGTTAGCCCAGTTTTATAGCATCTTTAAGATTCTTTAGCAAAAGATGGCGCATCATTTTCGCTCGTCGAAGCCCATAGGCTTTCCATTCGTCTCGACACCAACTATCGGTAAAAGGAACATAAATCCTGACATGATAGCCAAGCCCGAGAAGATATCGGCCAAGCTTTTTGCCTAGCGGCCCGTAAAGCATTTGAAATTCAAACGGATATGCTCCCTGGCCTGTTATCTTTATAACTGATTCGGTCAATCCCCTGTCTCTGACCGTAGCCACGAAAGGAGTTTGGCCAAACGTAAGATTGCCTCTTAAGATTTCAAAATATCTGTGCATAATTTCTTCATCACCGTTCGTAATAACAGAGCAATCAGTTTCATTATAAACTCCTGCCCCCTTCACAATCCTTAAGCGTTTATCCCATAGCCAGTGTTTATTCATCAATGGAAATATATTTTTCAAATGAGCCTGAACAGCTTGCCTAACATTATTCGTATAGGCCTCCTGGAATGCAAACGAACTAAAGACGTCAAATGTATCCTCAATATAAGCATAATTTTCGGCATCAAATTCGATCTCTATTTTCCTCGCCTTAGCCAAGTCGATAATTATTCCTATATTTTTAAGAAATAACTCCTTTGATATGGCTAGACCATAGAGGGTTGGCTTGCACGAAACGTTGCCTAAGTTTTCATCGTTCATCTGCTGAATCAGCCGAAGAGTTGTCTCAACGGCTTTATCCACTAAATTTTTGTCTTGAACATGCTCACCCAAAAGATTATAGGTAACGCCGAAGCCCTGTTTCTTGAGGCCTCTCCCAACGCTCAAAACACCATCAACATCAAAGGCACCCACAAAACGTTTGCCGAATAAGTTACATCCGACCAAGTCAAGCGGATACAAAACCCTATCCCAGTTCATTTCTGAACCTCATTTTTTTAAACAGCTGTTTTACAATTTAATAACATAAACTAGCAAAAAGAAAAGTGACTGCTTATACCATTCTCAACCAATATGAGCAAAATATTTTACAATCTCAATTTGATAAGTTGTTATTGCCCAAGCAATATATCCAATAATCTGACCCATGGGCTGATAAATAATTCCCACAAGACCGGAAACGAATCCGGCCAGCATTGAAGCCGGAACAAAGGGTAAAATAAGAATATTTGTCGGCAAAGAAATTAATGAAAAATTACCGAAATAATATACCAAAAGAGGGGCAACCGCGACTTGAGCAGATATGGTCATCAAAATTAATTCCTTAAGTTTTCCCCATTCAGGAATTTTATAAAGCTTACGATCAATCTGCGGATACAAATAAATCAATCCCAAGACCGCCGCAAAAGATAGTTGAAATCCGATATCGAAAACAAGAACCAACGGGTTATGATATATCATAACTGCGCCGGCTAAAATTATAGAATTTTTCTGGTCATACAGCCGGCCATAACCATGCGCAAAAGAAAGAAGCAGTCCCATTACTGCCGCCCGAACTACAGAAGCCGAACCACCGGTCAAAATAACAAATAGAATTATAATTCCGACCGATATCCAAAACGCTACTTTGCGCCTAAAAAACCATACCAGCCCCAGTAAAACTGCCTCGGAAATTATCATTATATTATATCCGGAAATAGCCAGAATATGAGTCGTTCCGGTTCTGCTAAAAGCATCTTTCAAATCATCTGGAATATTCTGCCTTGTACCTAGCAATATGCCGTTTATGAAAGCGGCGTTCGGCTCTGAAATTGAAAGATTAATGGCATTTTGAAACTTATTTTTAACAATAAAAATATTACGATAGGCGGCTACTCTGATTTTCTCTTTCCAATCTAAATCAACACTGCTATTCCATATTTTCTTTGGATAAAAAAGCACTGTTCGAATGCCATCCTTCTTCAGATAAGTTACATAATCAAAATCGGTGAAATTTTGAGGTAATTCTAGCTCCCCTGTTATAGACAGTTGCTCGCCAAATTCCCGCTTCGGAAAAGCATTGGTAGTTACCATGACAAGATTTGTACTCATATCACGATCGTGTATTGAGTATAATGTATTGTTTGATCCTCGAATGTTCACTGGCCTAAAAACAAACCTCGCCCCGTTCCCCTCTATCTCCGGCTCGCTGTCTATGTAACCGGTAAGAGTAACTTCTCGTCCGACAGAATTAGCAAAGTCACTTTTTAAATTTCCGCCCGAGACGGATCCGCTTATGGCGGAAAACCTCGCCACTCCACCGGCAAAGGTAATAAGCATAAAAGCAATGAGCAGTGACCATCTATTTTTTAACCCAAACAAAGTCATAATACCGATACCGGCAATCAAAAGAATGTAAATGACAGATTGTGAGAAATTAAAAAATGAGGCAGTAAATACGCCTAAGATAAAAAAACTTAAAAGATAAAAAAATACTTGGGACTTGTGCATCAAAAAACCTTAACAGAAATAGGTAAATTAAAAAAGGAGGGGGGGCCACCTCCTTTTCTAAAATTTATCATTTTTACCAATTACCAATTACTAGTTGCACACTCCCGTCGTGGTAAAACAGTTGGGACAAGAGTAGCAGGAGCCGGCTCTGACCATCAATGACCCGCAATTAACGCAAGCCGGGGCATCAAAATTAGTAATGACGGCTGGTTCAGATATTTTGGCTTGAACGGAAGCGGAAGCTAACATTGGCTCGTTTTGATTTTCTAAATTAGAAGAAATACTTCCATTTGAACCGGGACCCGCCTTCGCTAAAGCTTCGGCGGGCAAGCCGAATAATTCTTCTCTCTCTTTTTCGTTAAGATATTTCATCCCGATATAACGAAACACATAATCCATAATTGACTTGGCCGTCGGTATGTCAGGGTTATTTGTAAATCCGGCCGGTTCAAAACGCATGTCTTTGAATTTTTTAACCAAAACTTTTAAAGGCACTCCAGACTGGAGACACATTGAAACAAGAGTAGCAATAGTATCGAACAATCCTGAAATAGTACTTCCCTCTTTAGCGGTAGTAATAAACGTCTCGCCCGGCTTGCCAGACTCGGGATAAAAACCGACGGTTAAATAGCTCTCGAATCCGCCAACAGAAAATTTATGGGTTATTGATGGCCTTTCGTCCGGTAACTTCACCCTCTTATAACCATTAACTTTTTCTACCAAATCGCCCTTCTCGTCTTTAGAGGTATTCAGGGGTTGAATGGATTTACATCCGTCCCGATAAACAGCGATTGCTTTTAATCCTAATTTCCAACCCTGAATAAAGACATCCTTGATATCTTCCCGGGTGGCATCTGAAGGAAGATTGACTGTTTTTGAAATTGCTCCGGATATGAATGGCTGGGCGGCGGCCATCATTTTAACATGGCCCATGTAGCTGATGCTTCTGGAACCATTCATGGCTTTGAACGAGCAATCAAATACTGGCAAATCTTCATCAAGAAGATGGAGTGCTCCCTCAATAGTTTCTTTTTCTATGATGTGATTAGTTATATCTTCTGCCTGTTCCTCTGAATATCCTAATTTCTTAAGAGCCGCCGGAACCTGATTGTTTACTAGTTTTAAAGTTCCCCCGCCGACAAGTTTCTTGTATTTAACTAAGGCCAACTCCGGTTCAACGCCGGTTGTATCGCAATCCATAAGAAAAGCGATGGTGCCGGTCGGCGCAAGGACGGTAACTTGGGAATTTCTTATCCCGTATTTTTTACCCAAAGTTACAGCATCATTCCAAACAATCCTAGAATAATTGGTCAGGTCATCATCGTCCACGGCTAATTTTACTGATCTTCGGTAAAGTATTTCGGCTTCATTAGTATGCTTCTCTATCACTCCAAGCATTGGCTCTTTATTCACGGCATAACCGTTAAATGGGCCCTTAATATCGGCAATAAGCGCTGACATTCTATAGGCTTCTCCGCACATCAATGAAGTTAACTGGCCGGCCACCGCTCTGCCTTTTTCGGAATCATAGGGCAAACCCATATTCATCAGCAAAGAGCCAAGATTAGCATAACCAAGACCTAATTCGCGAAAATCCCTTGCGTTCTGGCCTATTTTTTCAGTCGGATAAGAAGAATTATCAACCACTATGTCCTGAGCAAGGATTATCGTATCAACTGCCTTTCTATACAGCTCAACATCAACCCTTCCATCCTCTTTCAAAAATTTTAAAAGATTAAGCGAGGCAAGATTGCAAGCACTGTTATCTAAATGCATATATTCACTACACGGGTTAGAAGCATTTATTCTTCCGGAATTTGGGCAAGTGTGCCAATCATTGATGGTCGTATCATATTGAATTCCGGGATCGGCGCACTCCCAAGCCGCATCAGCCATCCAATCCATGACTTCTCTGGCTCTTGCCCTCTCTATTGTTTCCCCGGTGGTTATTGCTTTGAAATTCCAGAGGGAATCATTCTCAACCGCTTTCATAAAATCATTCGTAACCCTGACTGAGTTGTTGGCATTTTGGTAAGGAAGCAAGGTGTAGGGGTCAAAAATATCAGCTTCAATTGAGTCTTTTATGCCCGATTTGGCAAGGGCTTTAGTCATATCTTCGATTATTTTTTTACAATAGATAAAGTTCTTAACATCCGGATGATCGACATTCAAGACAACCATTTTTGCCGCTCGCCTGGTTGTTCCGCCGGAACGAATAGAATTGGCTACTCCATCAGCACCCTTCATAAATGAAACCGGCCCCGAAGAATAGCCCCCCCTGGAAAGTGGCTCCTTCGATGACCTTAATTTTGAAAGATTCGTACCAGCGCCAGAACCGAATTTAAAAATCCAACCTTCGTCTCTATACCAATCAAGAATGGACTGCATATTGTCCTCTACGGCAAGAATAAAACATGCACTCGATTGAGGACGTTCATGAACACCGACATTAAACCAGACCGGGCTGTTAAAAGCGGCATATTGATTTATCAGTATCCATTTTAAGTCCAGAGAAAAGTTTTCGGCATCTTGAGCTGAAGCAAAATAACCATCCTTCAGGCCCCATTTGGTCATCGTATCAGCCACTCGATCCACCATCTGCTTGGCGCTGTATTCCCTATCGGGAGTATTGAGCTGGCCTCGAAAATATTTGGAAGCAACAATATCGGTTGCGGTTTGAGTCCAAAAAGACGGCACTTCAATATTATTCTGTTCAAACACAACCGTACCATCACCTTTGGTAATTTTTGCCGTTCTTCTTTCCCATTCTATTTCGTCGTAGGGATTGCCCTCGCCAAATAATCTTGACCAAACAAAACCAGTTTTGTGCAAACCGTTGCCTGGAACAGCTTTAGTAGCAGTTTCTTCGTAGTCGTATGGCTCGAACTCTACTGTTTCAAGATTTTTTCGCTGGTAATTGTTCTGATCTGTCATATTTTTAGAACAAATATCGCCCCCAAGGCGATATTTTTGCCTATTAGAGATGTTTGAACCCGCTCATTTTGAGCGAGGCTCGCTTCTTGAGAAGAAGCGGCCCGCTTAAAAGCGGGATTGTATTCAACTTGAGCGTATATATTTGTAAGCTACACTCACTACTTTAATTCTACCGCCGCCACAATCTTTTTCAAGCCCAAAAAAAGTGGATAAGTACGCTCATCCCTCCTTATCTTCTCGACCGGCTTTATTTCTTCGGACAAATGCTTAAATTAACCTCAATTTGGCTTATTGATTTCAGGCCCTGTTTCCCGAAGTCTCAACACCCGAAATCAATATAGCCAAATTATCAATTAATTTAAGCATTGTGTTACCCTTGAAAAAAGATGGTCTGCGAAATAAGGAAGGAATCGCTTACTTTTTGATATTAAAAAACGGCTTATTCAGCCGCTATCTTAAAAAAGAATTTAACGTCACCCTTATAGAAAAAAGTTGTTCAGGATCTACTGTATCTCTCCTACCTATTATTCTCTCCTCACCCTCATCCAATCACCAATTTCTTTCAGAATCTTTTGACTTTCTTCTGGAATTAATCCATCTGCTCTAGGCCCAACATTCAAAAGATAATTTCCTCCCATAGAGTTTACGTGCCGAATCTGGTTAATAAGGGTTTGGCTAGATTTCCAGTTGTGATCAGATAATTTAAATCCCCAAGTATCATTCATGGTCATGCAGGTTTCCCAATAAACACCGGGTTCTACAACTTCTGGTATTTCCTGCTCTGGAGTACAGTAGTCTCCGACATAGTCTGGACTTTTATTAAAACCCTGAAAACCTTTTCGCCCCTTGCCTATGCGGTTATTTACAATAATATCTGGTTTTAGTAGGCGCAGATAATTACACAAACCTCTTCCGTCTGGTTCTGTCCACCAATTAACCCACTCCCCATCAAACCAGATAACTCCGGGATTATAGTTTTGGATTAACTCTGATAGCTGATCTTTCATATATTGGATATATTCGTCTTTTCTTTCTGGACTCATTATATTATAAGCATGGCCAGCTTGAGAACTTTTTGCCTTTAAATCTGGAAGCTGCGACGGATGATACCAATCCAAAATTGAATAGTAACAACAAAACCTAAGACCTTGGACTTCGCATTCTTTTGCAATTTGAGCGAGAATATCCTTCCCGTAAGGAGTAGAGTCAACAACATTGAAAGCAGATGCCCTGGACGGCCACAAAGCAAATCCGTCATGATGTTTGGCGGTCATAACAATATATTTTATACCGGCTTGCTTGGCTAGGCCAATCCAATATCTCGGATCAAATTTAGATGGGTTAAATTGATGCACAAGTGACTCGTATTCTATTCTGGGTATATTTCCATAAGCCATAATCCATTCTCCGTATTTTCTAACTTCCTGACCATTCCATATTCCCGCCGGTATAGAATAGAGACCCCAGTGAATAAACATCCCGAATTTAGCTTCTTTCCACCATAGCATACGCGAATCATTCATATTTAAACCTCATTTATAAAGAGCAAACCTGGCCAATTATTACAATAAACCAAATAAAATTCAAGAGAAAAAATAAGCGAGCGTAGCCCCGCTCATTTCGAATCCTTTGAGCCGCTTCATCCGCCATCCGCCAACTGGCGGAGGCGGACAAATTCAAGATATTTATGATATTTTCTTATTGAATACAAAATTGGGATGTATCCGCCAGCTGGCGGATTACGAAGGGACCCAATTTTTATTCAAGAAAATGAAGAAATATCGCAGTAATTTGTTGATGCGGCGAGCCGGATGAGAAATGAGCGGGGCGAGAGCGAAACAAAAATAAACTACTTCATTTTTCGGCGGATGAAGGCCGGGATATCAAAATCCTCGTCCATGACCGAGGAGTCAACAAATTCCTTGACCGAGCCGTTGGCATTGGGGTGAGAAACTGTTGGAATTACAACGGGGTTTTTCTTAGCGTCAGAAACGTTATCAAATAGGTTGGGTCTTTGCTGAGCCATTCCCGGTCTTGGCTGAACAGCGTGGCCGTTATTAAAACCGGTAGCGACAACGGTTATTTTAATTTCGCCTTTCTTTAAATTATTATCCAGTACCGCCCCAAAAATTACTTTAGCATCAGGATCAATATGCTCGGTGATGATTCTTGCCGCCTCATTTATTTCCGCCATCGCCAAATCAGTACCGCCAGAAACATTGAACAAGACGCCTTTTGCTCCGTCTATCGCTACCTCAAGCAATGGAGAATTAATAGCAATTTTAGCCGCCTCTATTGCTCTATCCTCCCCCGTTGCTCTCCCAATACCCATCAAAGCGGAACCGGAGTTCGCCATTACTGCTTTAACATCGGCGAAGTCAACATTAATTATTCCGGGAATAGTAATTAAATCGGAAATGCCCTGAACGCCCTGCCGTAAAACATCATCAACAATAGCAAATGATTCAAGAAGCGGGGTCTTACGATCAATAATCGAAAGGAGCCGATCATTCGGAATGGTAATGAGGGCATCTACTTTTTCCCTTAAAGAATGCCAGCCATCTTCGGCAATTCTCATTCTCTGGGCGCCTTCAAACATAAATGGCTTGGTGACAACACCAACCGTAAGAGCGCCCATCTCGCGGGCAATCTCGGCTACTATCGGCGCGGCACCAGTACCAGTGCCACCGCCAAGACCGCAAGTAATAAAAACCATATCCGAACCCTTGAGAGCGGTGCCTATTTCTTCTTTGGTATCTACGGCCGCCTGTTTCCCAATATCTGGATTCATTCCCGCTCCTAGACCCTTGGTTAAACTTTTGCCAATATGAATTTTGGTCGGGGCATTGGTATTGTGAAGAGCCTGGGCATCAGTATTGATGGCAATAAATTCAACGCCATGAATTCTGGCCTCAATCATCCGCGCTAAAGCATTGCCGCCGGAACCGCCGCAACCGACAACTTTTATTCTGGCAAATGTTTCAAATGCTGGTTTAATCTGAGCCAATTTAGGTATTAGGTATTAGGTATTAGGTATTAAAACCTAAAAGCTAAAACCTAGAAGCTAAAACCTATTCTGATACCTTGTATTATCACAAAGCCAAAACCTCTGCAAGTTTAAATTAAACTTCTGTGGATAAATCTGTGGGTAA
>CAYTBY010000007.1:0-25377 GCA_964436165.1 uncultured Candidatus Saccharibacteria bacterium | reverse complement strand
GCTACTGAAAAAGCCGGATCATCAACCACCTCGGCCATACCTTCAAAATTAACCGACCTGGCTATTCTGACGGGCAGGCGAAGTTTTTCTTTCGCAAGCATGGCCAGGCCGGGAAGATTCACCCCTCCGCCAGACAGAACAACACCCGCCGGCAAAATCCCTCTTTTGGAAACTTTTTTAAGTTCATTGCCCACAATATCAAAAAGTTCTTGGGCTCTGGCATCGATTGCTCTAATGAGTTGCTTTTTTTGAATGGTATAATTTTCTTCACCGACCAGATCAGAAAGATCTATTTCCCCCCGGCGACGCATATCTTCAGCATCAGATGTTGCCCCATATTCAAGTTTTATTCTTTCGGCTACATCAATTGAAGTTCTTAATAAAACGGCTAGATCATTTGTAATATGCCTTGAGCCAACCGGCAGAATAACACTGTGCAACAGATCTGCCTCTTCGAAAACCGTCATACTTGAAGTCCCGCCCCCAAAATCAATATTAACCACGCCATATTCTTTTTGATTTCTATCCAAGACTGAAAGAGCAGAAGCCAGGGGCGCATAAACCAATCCCGCCACTTCAATGTTATTTTCGTTAACGCATTTGACTAAATTCCGAAGATAAGGCGAAAGCCCGTCAACGATAAGAACATCGGCTTCCAAACGAACGCCCTTCATGCCTAGAGGATTCTTAACATACTCCGTACCATCAACAATAAAATTCTTTGGAATGACATGGATTATTTCACGGTTAGCCGGCATGCTGACCACCGAGGCCGCCTTGATTACCCGATCAATATCGCTTTGAGAGATTTCATTATCGGCTCTTGAAACGGCAATCACCCCTCGGGATGTCTGGGTATTTATATGAAGCCCGCTCACGGCAAGATAAGCCCTTCTCAAAGGAAATCCGGCCATTGCTTCCGCCCGCTGAAGAGCTGAGCGAACATTTTCTATCGTCTCTTCCATATCCACCACCACTCCCCGGCGCAAACCGTTAGAAACAGAACTTCCCCAGCCAATCATTTCCGGCTTTAAACTATCGCTGTTAATTTTAGCAACGGCAATTTTAACCTGGGAATTACCAACGTCAATTCCGGTTATTGTGTGGGGACGGGACATAAAAATTTAAAATTTAAAAATCAAAATGGAAAATTACAGATTAAAATGTAAAATCTTTAAGAAGCTTATATTTAATAATTTTTAATTTTACATTGTCATTTTGCATTTTGAGATTTACATTTTACATTCAGAATTTCAGTTTACTTAAAATTTTGTTTTCAATATCAAACATCTTTTTCGCCTCCTTACGTGAACGTTCATGATCATATCCTAGTAAATGTAAAAACCCGTGTACGGTCAGTTGGGCCAGCTTTTTATCTATGTTTATATTTTCGCTCTTTGCTTCGTTTTTGGCAAATGATAAACAGATGAAGATGTCGCCAAGATCAGTATCTAGTATTTTGTATCTAGTATTTAGTATTTTCCGAGGGGCCTTATCAGACATTGGGAAAGAAAGGACATCAGTAACTTTATTTTTGTGACGAAACTTATTATTAAGCTGTTTTATTTTCGTCTCCCCTACCAAGTTGACGCTGACTTCTATTTTTTGGTCACTCAATTTTAATTTTTTTATCGCCCCAATTAAAATCTTCTCAAAAAATTTTGAGGTGTATTTTTTACTTGCGGTTGAATTTTGAAATACTAAATCGAGCACCGCATATATTTTATCATATTTCTTAACTTATTGGCATTTCCATGTTTCAATAATCCAAGGTAGGAAGAGATGACTTCGTCTTTTTGAGTTTTCTCAAGCCTGGCAAACATTCTCCATTTTGTTGATGTTCTCAATACCCGGTATTTTGGAAAATGAACCCAGCCAAGAAAATCTATGCCCGAATACAGAGTTTTAATAAATACTTTGTCTGGATGCAATTGAAGCGCCAATTCTTCAGATAGAAAGTCTCCAATTTTTGGCAACAACTCTTCAAGCCATGATTTGTCATAAGATAAAATTATAAAATCATCGGCGTATCTGATGTAATACTTCGCTTTCATTCTGTGTTTCACAAACTGATCGAACTTATTCATATAGATATTAACAAATAACTGGGAAGTTAAATTGCCTAGCGGAAGACCTTTTCCGGAAGTTTTTGAAAAACTATGAATAACTTTTTCCAGTAGCCAGATAGTATTTTGATCCGGTATATGGCTTTTTAAAATACTAATTAGAATTTGATGTTCTATATTGTCAAAGAACTTCCTGATATCACATTTCAATATCCAGCAGGTGCAGGTGTTGTTCTTTGATACAATACACCTGAATTTTCTAAAGCGGTTCAATGCCCTATGCGTGCCCTTGCCTATCCGGCATGAATAAGAATCAGCTATGAATATTCTATCGAAAAATGGATACAATACTCGATATATTGCATGGTGAAAAAGCCTGTCCCGAACAACAGCTTTGTTTATGTTTCGAGGCTTGGGATCGGAGATATTGAAAGCTTGATATCCGCCATGAGTATATGTATGATTGCGTAGGTCATTATGAAGAGAAAAAAGATTATCCATCAAATACAGAGAGAACTCCTGAACATCGCGCTTTTTTCGCTTCCCGGATAAGAATTCTTTCCAAGCCTTCAGTAAATTATCCAAGCAAATAATATCCTCAAATTTATGAATCAAAAAAATTCTCCTTTTAAGCCCCCCGGCACTACCTTGCCGATTATTCAGCGCCTTATTGTTGCCTATAAATTGTGGCATGAGTATTTGCCTAAGTTTTCAAAAGACCACAGATATACATTAGGTTTTAAAATTGATAAATTATTTATCGAACTTATTGAGATTTTATATCAAGCGCAGTATATTTCTTTAGTTCATAAACAGCCGTATTTGGCCAAAGCTTCATCCAAACTAGACACATTAAAATTCTTTTTCCAAATACTCTGGGAAATAGACGGCATTGAAAATAAAAAATATATTAATTTTTCCAGACAGATAGATGAAGTGGGCAAGATGCTAGGCGGCTGGATAAAAAATGTAGATTTAAAAAACCAAACCCTCATATAAAAGAGGGTTGGAAATAAGCGAGTTGCGCGGGGACACGAGACGGTTGTTGGAGTTCCAGTCGTTGTCGAGCCAGTTGAAGTTCAGATACCACCTGTCGCCGTTCCAGTTCAGATACGGGACGTAGCGGTTGCCGTTCACGTCCTGCTATTATGTGCAGAATGTCATCTTCACCACTGCCCATCGAATACTCTCCGGGCTGTATATAATTTGAGATCTGAAATCCTCAAACATTCTGAACCAAGTAGCTTTATTTTTTTAATAAGCGATAAAGCTTAGGAATTTGATCGCCCGAAACCTTATGAGTCACGGGCAAATTGATCTACTATCCAATTAATATTGTAGCAAAATATAAAAAAATATGCCCGACAGGTTCACTAACCTGTCGGGCATAAAACCAAGGGATCCAAGAACCAAGAGTCCTAGGGTTCCGCTACTTGCGCGGGGACACGAGACGGCCGCGGGAGCGCCAGCCGCTGTCGAGCCAGCCGAAGCGCAGATACCACCTGACGCCGTCCCAGCTCAGACACGGGACGCGGCGGCAGCCGTACACGCCCTGCCAGACTGTCGCCGGAAATACCAGGTAGAACTTTCGGAGTTCCACTGGAATTTTGTCCTGGTGCTCCAGCACCCATTCGGCATCTTCCTGACCATAGTTGGCGTCTAACTCGACGCGAGCTCGACGTACCATCTCCTCGCCATTGACAGAAGTTTCTTTCCATTTCAGGAATGAGACGCTGTCGATTGTGGAGTTCAGACGACGCGGAATGTTCTCCAGAAGCATCCAGCCTTCCTTACGCTTATCGTAGCGGAAGGAGCCGACTGCTTGAGAGAAACGACCCTCAATGACAGCCTGAAGATGCGCCTTGAGCTGAAGCGGATCAAACGGATAGCCGCTAGGCTGTCTCATCTGACGCTTGATCTCTGAAAGCTGACCATCGAGTTCCTGATATAGATCGCCGGCGACCAGAAGATTGGCCATGACGATTCTCCTTTCCTTGGCTGCGTGATTGCAGCTCTGAAAAGACGTAAATCCTCTCGGAGCTGCAATCAGTAATGCGATTTAATACATATCAAGGTACTATCCTATATCTATAATCATACGCCTTTTTGACCAAAAGTCAAATCCCGCTTTTAGCGGGATTTGGGAACATGTTAAACATCCGATGTTTAACAATTATCCGAAGAGTTCTTCTTTGACGATCTTTGATACAAGAGTCCCATCAGCTTTTCCTTTAACTTTAGCCATCGCCGCACCGATTACTTGCCCCGCCTTCGCTAAAGCTCCGGCGGGCACAGCCATATCTTTAATTATTTCCTGAACTATTTTTCTTACTTCTTCTTCCGACATCTGTTCTGGCATATATTCCATCAGAATATTAATTTCTTTCTGTTCTTTTTCGGCCAATTCCGGACGGCCGCCTTTTGTATATTGTTCGATGGAATCCTTTCTCTTTTTAATTTCGGACGACAGGACCTCGATAATTTCCTCGTCATTCAATTTGCTGGCTTCTTCCAATTTGGCTGAATCTGATTCTGATTTACTTAACTTTCCCCGCTTCTCAAGCTCCCTTGATTTGACCGCACTCAAAACCAAACTCAAGACCATTCTTTTCTCGGCATTGCCAGATTTGAGAGCACCTTTTACATCTTGCTGTAGCTTATCTTTTAACATAATTTGAGGTTTTAGATATTAGCTTCTAGGTTTTAGTTTATTAATCAAAGAGTTTAACATTTTCATTACTTCAATCAGAAGATTATCTATTTTATTGTAATTTAAATTTTGAGTTTTTGGCAATCTTTTTCCTATTTCAATCTGTGTTTCTAACTCTGCACCCGAACCATATGCATTTAATAAAAAGTGTCTGAAATCTTTCCTAGTACCACGCAATCTTCCTTCTGCAATATTAGACGGAATTGATACGGATGCTCTTCTCATTTGAGAAGTTAACCCGTAAATCTCTTCTCTCGGAAAATCTTCCGTCAGAAAATAAACCTCTGTTACAAGGGTCATTGCTTTTTGCCAAACTATTAAATCTTTATATCCATTAAGAACCATAACCTTACCCTCCTAAAACCTAGTACCTAAAACCTAAAAGCTAACCTACAAACCAAGTTCTTGTTTCATTTTTCTTTTTTCCTCCTCAAACGTATCCTCGTCATACTTGCCGTGCTTTTCCAGCCGTTTTCTTAGAGCGCTTAAATGCATTCCCATAATTGCCGCCATTTTCTCTTTTCTTTCGGTTTTCTTTTTAATTCTAAATTTGGATTTTTTTGCTTTAATCAAAACTCCGCTTACTTGGACAAAGCGGTTGAATCGGCGCATTAAACTGCCGACGCTCTCATTTGGTTTTCGTTTTACTTCTACCATAAAAACCTCCTCTCCAAAAACAGTTATTAGCTGCTAGGTTATAGGTTTTAGGAATAAAAAATCCTAAAAGCTAAAACCTAAAAGCTAACCCCTGACAATTTTCGGTCCCAACTTCTTCCCTCCCAACAAATGGATGTGCAGATGCGGAACTAATTTTCCTCCATATTCACCCTCGTTCAATATCAATCGGTAGCCCTTTTCGACAATACCTAACTGGTGGGCGACTTTGTGGGCTATTACCAGTGATTTGCCCAATAGACCATTATTGTTGCCCTCCATAAAATCCTCAAGCGATGTAAAATGCTTAACTGGAATTATCAAAACATGCACCGGAGCTTTAGGATTTATATCCTTGATCACAAAAAAGTCATCATCCCGGTAAACAAAGTCGGCTTTTATCTCTCCGGCAATAATTTTACAGAAGACATCGTCTATCACAACTTAACACAAATCTACGAATGAACACGAATGCCACAAATAATAAAATCTCCTTATTCGTTGCATTCGCATGCCATTCGTGGATTCGCATTACTTTAGCGCTTTAAGCGCTTTCGCATCACCTCTACTATTTTATCAAGCAAGACTGTTTCTTGTATGCCCGTATCCATTTCTCTGATAATAATTGTTGATTCCAGCGCTTCTTTCTGGCCGAATATCAAAGTGTATTTAACTCCCAACCGATGGGCGATTCTTAACTGGGACTTGATGCTATCTCGGCCCAAGGATGATTTGACTTCAATCCCGGCTTTTCTTAAATTTTCAAACAAAACCAAACTCTTTCTTTTAGCCGCATCCCCCAGCTGAGCCAGGAAAACTTTGGGCTTAGCTCCGATGCCGGGAACAGAAATATTTTTTTCTTTAAGGGCCAGAATGATTCTTTCCATGCCCATTGCCCAGCCGGCAGCCGGAGTTTTAGTTCCGCCCAAGAAATCAACCAGCCGGTCATAGCGCCCGCCGGCAATTACCGTGAGCTGAGATTGCGAGCTTTCATCGGGTATAAATTCAAAGACTGTCCTGGTATAGTAATCAAGACCACGCACCAAGTGCGGATTCAGAATATATGGAACCTTAGCCTCATCGAGCATTTCTAAAACTTTTTTAAAATGTTGCCTGCATTCATCATCAAGAAAATCTATTATCGGCGGCGCATCTTTGGCCACCTCTTTACAGCCCTCTTCTTTGCAGTCCAGCATCCTCAAAACATTTTTCTTGAATCTATTCCGGCACTGGCCGCAAACTCTTTTCAACCGGTTTTTATAATAATCCTTGAGAGTCCTGACATAAGCCGGCCGGCAGCTAGCATCGCCCATACTATTAATATGAACATTGTAATTATCCAAGCCCAGTATCTGGAGAAGCTTATGGGCTAAAAATATCAACTCGGCATCTACTATTTCAGAAGCGTCGCCTATTGTTTCAACTCCGAACTGAAAGTGCTGGCGATATCTTCCATGCTGAGGCTGATCGTGTCTAAATACCGGTCCATAATAATGAAGTTTGACTGGGTGAGGACGGACATTCATGCCATTCTCGAGATAGGCCCTGACAATGGAGGCGGTGCATTCCGGCCTTAAAGACAATTCGTCTCCGCCTTTAGTTTTAAAGTTATATATTTCTTTTTCAACGATATCGGAGCCCTCTCCGGCCGAACGCAAAAACAGTTCGGTTGATTCAACTATCGGCGTATCTATCTTCTCAAAACTATAATCTTCCGACAGTGACTCGGCTTTTTTCAGAACGTAACGCCAATATTTCTGCTCTTCGGGCAGAATATCGTGCATTCCTTTCGGAGCCTGTAGTTGTCGTGACTTACTCAAATTAGGTTTTAGGTTTTAGGTTTTAGGTTTTAGGTTTTTTCTAAAAGCTAACACCTAGCACCTAACTATCCTAGTACGTAACCGCTTCCACCTTCATTATTTTTGTAAACGGCCATAATCTGACAAATGCCTTACCGGTTATTAAATTCTTTGGTACCGGCCCCCAGCGGCGGGAATCGGAACTTTGCAGACGATTATCCCCCATCACATAATATTCGCCGTCTTTCAGCTGAGCCGTAGTATTCCCGAGTGTTTGTTGGCCGGAAGATAAGTAATATTCACCCAGAACCTGGCCGGTTTTAAATTCGCTATTATATACTTTGACCTGATTATTCTTAACCTCTACTGTTTCTCCCGGCAGGCCGATTATTCTTTTTATGTAAAACTGCGAAGGTTCATCGGGAAACCTGAACACTATCACATCGCCCCGTTCAGGTTCGCCAAAACGATAGCTTATTTCATCAATAAGAAGGTAATCCCCGTCGTGGAAATTCATCTCCATTGAGGCCCCCTTCACAAAAAACGGCTGGACTAGATAATACCTTATCGGAATGATTATCGCAAGAGAGATGATGATTAGTTTCGCCGTTTCCCAAATAAAAGCTAAAACCTCTTTCGATTTACTGTGATTATCCTGATTATTCTCTTCAATATCTTCAATCTCGTGAGGCTCCGGACTATTGCCCCTACCGCCCACCGCATTAGAATTTATTGAGTTTATTATATCCTGTTCGTTTAGCATTTAAATATGATATCACATTTTTTGGCTATTTCAAACAAAAAGGGATCAGAAAAGGGTCCTGACCCCTTTTCTTACGCTCAAATGAAGTTTCAACGAGCTTTTTCTAATAATTTCAGCTTAATATCATATCCATTGCAACGCCTCAACGCCCCCAAATACGGAATTGTAAAAGGGTCAGACCCTTTTACTTTTAAAAATAAATATAAAAAAATAACCATCGATCTGCTGTAGCAAACCGATGGTTTAATTCCAGTTTAGGAAGAAAAAGAGAAGTTGTCTAGATCTGTCGGGGATTTATAAACCGGGCTTGCGCTGATGCTCCAGCCACCATCTTGCCAGTGTGTCTTAACGTTACGCTGTTCGCCATTCTGGTCTAGAATATAGAAGGTCTCCCGCAGAATGTCAGGAAGATGTTTTTTATTGATGTCTAGAAGAAAAACATTCGGTGTACCTTCCCCCTGCTTCTCCATCAACAAGAATAACTCACAGAGAGTAGAGCCGTAGTTGCTATCAACCTCAGATATATTAATAGTCTTGTCCTCGATCTTGCCAGTACCCGAGATAAACCATTCGATGAAGTTGTAGCTAAGATAGCTGATCCTAACCTTGGCTTTGGAGCTAGTGTCCACTACAAACTTTTCGCGAGCGACAAACTTCTCAGTAACCGGCAACATATCTCGTCTCCTATAACAAAAGGGGGGGCTCTCTACGAATCTATACTTTAGCAGACTTATTGTTTAAAGTCAATATTGGGATTTTAAGAAAAAAGTCCTATTATTTTAAGTATGAAATCTATCAAACTCATAATCGGGATCGGGAATCCAGACGAACAATACAAAGAAACCCGGCATAATGTCGGATTTATGATGGTGGATTATGTATCAAAGAAAAATAATTTTGGCGACTTTGAATTCAATAAAAATTTAAATTCTCTGGTTACTAAAGGTAAAATCGAGGGCAAAACTACAATACTCGCCAAACCGCAAACATACGTTAATAAGTCCGGCGAAGCAGTCAAAAAACTTGCTACTTACTACAAGCTACAAGCTACAAGCTTAATCGTCATCCAGGACGACCTTGATGTGCCATTTGGCAATACCAAAATATCTTTTGATAAAAACTCGGGTGGACATAAGGGAATTGAGTCCGTAATGCGAGCGCTTAAAACCAAAAAGTTTTATCGTCTCCGAATTGGATTGGCCAAGCCGGCCCTTCAGAAAGCCCGCCAGCAATCCGACAAAAAACGGGATGAATTTGTCGTTAAAATGGTCCTCTCGAAATTCTCCCCTTCCGAACAAGATAAAATCAAAAAAATCTTCAAAGAAGGATATGATAAGCTACTCCAAATAAATTAAATAAAACACCGAGGCATAGACCGGTGTTTTAAATTTAGGATGGAGCGGGCCGCCCCAAGGGGTCGAGCCTCGCTCCAATTTGGAAACAAATTGGAGCGGGCCGCCCCAAGGGGTCGAGCCTCGCTCCAATTTGGAAACAAATTGGAGCGGGTGGGCGGAGCTCTCATCCGCCAGTCCAGGATTTGCAATCCTGTGCCTCGCAAGATATTCGGACCACACCCGCATAAGTATTAAACCAAAAATTTAGCAATAAGTAAAGCAACAATATTAGCCACTTTAATCATGGGATTTATCGCTGGTCCGGCCGTGTCTTTATACGGATCACCGACTGTATCGCCGGTAACAGCTGCTTTGTGGGCATCAGACCCCTTGCCGCCATAGTTTCCTTCTTCAATATATTTCTTGGCATTATCCCAAGCCGCTCCGCCGGAAGTCATTGATATTGCCACAAACAAGCCGGTTATAATCACCCCGACAAGCAGTCCGCCCAATGCTTCGGGACCAAGCAAGAAACCGACAGCGATTGGCAAAGCAATCGGAATAGCGGCTGGCAATATCATCTCTTTTAAAGCCGCCTTAGTAACAATATCAACTGCGCTTCCATAATCGGGCTTGTCAGTCCCAGCCATTATGCCTGGCTTTTCCTTGAATTGCCGGCGAACTTCATCAACAATCGCCGAACCGGCCCGGCCAACCGCTTCCATCGCCAGCGAACCAAAAAGATAAGGCATCATTCCACCAATAAATAAGCCGATTATGACTCTGACATCGGCCAGTTCAAAAAACATATTAACCCCCAAGGCGGCAAATTCCTGAGTATAAGCGCTGAACAAAACTAAGGCCGCCAGTCCGGCTGAAGCAATGGCATAGCCCTTGGTTACGGCTTTGGTTGTATTGCCAACGGCATCAAGGGCATCTGTAACTTCTCTGACACTCTCCGGCAAACCGGCCATTTCAGCAATTCCACCGGCATTATCCGTAATCGGACCAAAAGCATCAATCGCCACTATTATGCCGGTCAAAGAAAGCATGCTCATTGTTGCCAGAGCAACGCCATATATTCCCACAAAGAAATAAGCAAAATAAATTCCCGCTCCGATAACTACAATCGGCAGAGCGGTTGACTGCATTGAGACTGCCAATCCGGTAATAATGTTTGTGCCATGGCCGGTAGTTGAAGACTTGGCAATTGATTGAACCGGTCGGAATTTCTTTGAAGTGTAAAAATCTGTAATGACCACCATCAGCGCTGCAACACCAACGCCGATCATCAATGCCCAAAAAACATCCATCCTATCAACCAATCCGCCGGATAACTTCTCCAAATCTTTTATATAAGGAAGATAATTTACCATCCAATAAAATAATCCGGCCACAATTCCTGCGGTTATTCCCAAGCCCCTATAGAGTGCGCCCATAATTGTCCCTGTCAATCTTACAAACAAAGAACCGACAATAGAGGCAAATATCGCCATCGCCCCAATCAGTAAAGGCAGCTCGGTATAGCCGACTTGTGTTGGTATAAGCAAATATCCCAAAAGCATAACCGATATGGCAGAAACAACGTAGGTTTCAAAAAGGTCTGCGGCCATGCCGGCGCAATCACCGACATTATCACCGACATTATCGGCGATTACTGCCGGATTTCGCGGATCATCTTCGGGAATGCCGGCCTCGACTTTTCCTACCAGATCCGCCCCGACATCAGCCCCCTTAGTAAAAATTCCTCCGCCAAGCCGGGCAAAAACAGAAATAAGAGAGGAACCAAAACCAAGGCCAATCAAAGCTTTGACATCATTAGTAAACCAATAGAATAAAGTGACGGATAAAAGAGCCAGACCGACAACAAAAAATCCCGTCACCGCTCCGCCTCTATAGCCAAGACTAAATGCCGGAGCTAGGCCGTTCTTGGCTTCTTCGGCCACTCGAGAGTTGGTTCTGACCGAAACCATCATCCCAATATATCCAGCCGCGGCTGAAGCCACCGCTCCGACAAGAAATCCGACGGCAATTGTCTGGCCAAGCCAGATATATAGCGCCGCCGCCACAACTAAACCGACAGCCAAGACTGTTTTATTCTGCCTTTTTAAATACGCTTCCGCCCCTTCCTGGATCGCCTTTTGAATGGACTTCATTTTCTCGTCCCCGGTCGGCTTTTTTAATATCTGCCAAATCAAAAAAGCACCATAACCCAACGAAGCACCAGAAGCCCCAACTGCCAGCCAGAGAGTATTCATCCCGTTAGAAGTAGCCTCGCCGAGGTCTTACAGACTCGCGACCTTGTCGCGAGCGAGACTTCTAACGGGACTAGTTATTGGTTAAAACACAATATAAAAACAAAACAGATTTTAGAATAACCTATTTTATATACAAATTCAACTATACCCTAGGGGTATTTAATTTTTCCGGCTCATCACTACCATCCCCTATCTCCACCACCTTCTTCACCCGATCAACCATCAAGCCAAGCCGTTTTTCTGTATCTTCATAGGCCGATTTGGCATTTGAGATGTGAGAGCCTAACTTTCTGAAATCATCGGATAATTTGGTACTATCGGCGACAACTCTTTCAAGTTTTTTCATCACATCCTGAGTTTTTTGGTTAAGATGGACGTCGCGGTACCAATGATGGATGGCCGAAACGGACAAGGCAAAGGTATTGGGTGAAACCATCATCACTTTTTTCTTACGAGCATATTCGGGTATATCCACATCTTTGATGTTATTTATCATCTCGTAATAGACAGTTTCCGCCGGTACAAACATCAGGGCGAAATCAGTCGTCCCTTCTGAAGGCAGAATGTATTTAGAGGCAATCTCGTCTACTTTTTTCTTAACATCCGACAAGAACAGCTTGCGAAAGCCGTCCCGATGAATATCGTTATCGGAATTAACCATTTTCTGGAAATTATCCCAGTTGAATTTTGAGTCAATCGGCAGTAAAACATCATTAGGCAGTTTTAAAATAGCATCCACCGCCTCGCCGGAAGAAAAATAATACTGAATTGAATAGCGATCGCGGGGAAAATACTGGGCCAGAGAGGCTTCAAGCGACATTTCACCCCATTGGCCACGGAGTTTTGGATTACGGAACAGATCCTGAAAAGAAGAAACATTCTTTACTGAGTCATGCATATTTCTAAGACCCTCATGGAGCTGGGTGATGCCCTGGGTAAAACCTTGAACTTGCTGATGAACAGCCAGAACCGCTTTTTCTGACGACTGCCGGCTTTGCTCAAGCTGTTTGTTCATCAGATCCATAAATGAATCCATCCGCTGATGAAGAACCATAAAATGGCTCTGATCGCCTGTCATATTCCGTCGGGATTTCAACATCAGATACAGATTAATCCCAAGCATAGCCAAAACAGCAAAAGAGACAACCGCTATCATTATATAAACCGGATTTATTTGCATCGCAAGCTAAATTTAACATTAAAAAATCAAGCTATCAACTGGGCATATTAATACCATCCCCAACCAACCTTTTCTCATAGATTTACTTAAATTAGAATTAGCTGAAATTAAACTTCTGAAAGCTATCAATAGATAACTTGAAGAAGTTTAATGATAGATAATTCTAATTTTAGGAAATATTGTGAGAAAGGGGTTGGTTGGGGATGGTATGAGTTAACGATTGACAACAATTCTTAAATCAGTAAAAATCCGAACTAGAGCATGTCTAAAAACCCTCTTTTCGTCTGTAATTTCAGAACTTCGGCTACAAGGCTTCAGAAATTCTCTCGACATAGTATCAACTATGCCTCGAAAATTTCTTCGCCTTTCGCTCGAAGTTCTGAAATTTCGACAAGAAAAAGGGTTTCTAGACAAGCTCTAGATCACTGAAAAAGGAGTCAGACGTATGCCATATATAAAGCCGGGACACAGAAAAGTCCTTGATCCTCATATAGATAAACTTGCGGAGACAATAGTTAAAGAGTCTGAAAACAGTTTAACTGATTTTGCCGGATTTATTAATTACGTTTCTACAAGAATTGCGCTTAAGGTGGTAAGGACAAAATTCGGCAAGATGCGCTATTGGATATTAGCCATACTGACCGGGGTTTTTATAAATGTAGTTTTTGAACTTTACCGAAGACTGGGCGCGCCATACGAAGATGCACAGATAAAGAAAAACGGCGACGTTGATATTATCGATGAATTTATAAAAGACACCGAGGAGAAGACGTCCAAATAACATATCCTAAAACTGCTTACTAAGCAGTTTTTAATTACACACATGGTTTTGGAAAATTAAAAAGCCGGTAAATCCGGCTACTCTTGATCTGAAGACAGTAAAGTAGAGTGGAATCTAAACGTTTCCACAAAACGATCTATAAGTCCACCCCGCAGATTGTAACAAGTCATCAATGTCATCCAAGAATCGAGGACAAGATCTTTATCCCAGTACTTATTCAGGAACTCCAGAAAAAGATCATTCTCTTCAGAAGCGCCCATTAAAACTCGCTGCTCAAGAGGCACATCTTTAACCCTGCTCACCGCCACTTGAATCAATTCGGCTTTGGGCGGGGCCATTCTGCTGAAATGTTCGTATAAAACGACTTGATCGGTACTAGCCCGATAACGGCCCGATCTGACTAAGATAACTTTTTGGCTTTTCCTTTCCTGGTCGGAAAGTTTAGCTATTTTTTCCGCTATCATCCTCAATGTTTCTTCAGGTACGAAAACTGCTCCCGGTAAGGCCCTTGGTAATTCATTTTCCTCTGCCACGTCCCCCTCCTTAACTTTTAATTTTCTAGAAATAGGCTAACACTAATGACTTTCAAGTTCAACTCGAGTGAGGCTCAATGGTTTATACTGAGCTTGCTTGCCCTGAACTTGTTGAAGGGGTCGAAGTGAAAACTTTGGTTAAAGAGATTTATGGGTATTTTATACAAAATCCTGGATTAATACTAAATTTTAATAGCGTTTACTAAAAACAAAACCAGTTGTTAAGGACAACTGGCAAACCTTTTCCCGGCTACGGAAGAACATCGCGAAGAGAAATGCCGTCCACTTCAATCCACGAATCCTCGTAGTCATGTCCGAGTTCGATATCCACTCCGTCGCCGTCATTCCTGAGCTCAAGGCGAAGCCCCTCTGAACCGATCTCTCCGGTGACACAGAGTCCGACAATCGTCTTCCCGACGAGCTTGGACTTCAACTCATCGACAAGCGCCTGCTTTCTTTCCGTCTTGCGCCGCTGATCTTCGTTCCGAAGTCGATTCGATTCCCTGCGACGTTCTTTTCCGAAGGCATGTTCTATCTTCGGATTGGTCAGACGAAGCGCAATTGCTCGAGGACCAGGATCTTTTCCGGTGATGA
The DNA here is from genome assembly GCA_964436165.1 of uncultured Candidatus Saccharibacteria bacterium. GTDB lineage: Bacteria > Patescibacteriota > Minisyncoccia > 2-02-FULL-40-12 > GWA2-44-9 > 2-01-FULL-39-28. The sequence goes on along the minus strand of CAYTBY010000007.1, from coordinate 10,705 downwards.
GCTGGATGACCCCTCCAGAAAGCGAAACCGAGGTCTCATCAACTGGAACCTCGAATAAGCGATCTGGGGTTTCAAGCGATACAACATTACCGTAGATCCCCACTCTGGTGATGGGAAGACGTTTGGTCAAAGAGCCGGCGTAGTCACCGCTCTTGACGAACCACCCTCCTTCACTAAGCTTTTGAATGAGCTCTGCTGGTGAACAGTTCTGATTCATCTCTCCTCCTTCAAAGGATGGCTGATTCCTCCTTGAATACCTCTATTATATCATAAGTAATATACTTTGTAAATAGCAACAAAAAAACAGCATTTCTGCTAATTTTTGATAAAAAGTTTTCCAAATTCCTTTACGGTCTGAATTGTGGAAGTTTTTTAGGATATTTTTCTGACCACTGAAAACTCAATTTAATCTATATAAAACCAATACTACTTGCCCAAAAGTTTTCAAATCATCAATCGGTGCTTCGCACTGCGTCGCCTTCGGCTATGAAGTGCTCGCACTGCGAAGCCTTGGCGAAGCAGTGGACCCAAGCGGATTCGAACCGCTGGCCTCCGCTTTGCAAAAGCGGCGCTCTACCAGCTGAGCTATGGGCCCTTATATTCATTTGAAAATTAAAAATTTTAAATTGAAAATTCCCAATATAATCTACTCTGGTAAATTATATTGGGTATGCTATATTTTACCACAGATTCTTGACATTTGCATGCAAAAAGCGCGCCTCCGCATGGCTTCGGCAATGCGAACGCGCCCACGCAAATTAAGAAAAGGAGATGCACCAATGATTACCGTTACCGAAATTGCGGCTGTCAAGGTTAAGGAATTGCTTGCTCAAGAAGAAAAAGACAACGGCCTTCGCGTTTTTGTCCAAGGTGGCGGTTGTTCCGGGTTTCAGTACGGACTTATGCTTAATGAAGGAGATGGACCCGGAGATCAGGTTTTTGAATCAAACGGCGTGAAAGTAATTGTTGATCCGATTAGTATCACTTATTTAAACAACGCCGTAGTTGATTTTATTGAGAATGACACAGGTGGCGGATTCACCATAAAAAATCCTAATGCCACTTCGACTTGCGGCTGTGGCCAGTCGTTCAGTACAGAGTAATCTCATGATCTCTGTGACGGTTAATGCCGCTAAAAAGCTCAAGGCCATACTCGACAAAAACCAGCCCAACAATCCCGAGGCAGGTATACGTTTCGGTATTAAGGGTGGCGGCTGTTCTGGATGTGAATATCTTCCTCTTGCTATTGCCACCAGACCAAGTTTTGGCGATAAAATTTTTGAATCAAATGGGATCCGGATCTTCGTAGATCCCCTTCACCTAAGGTTTATCGACGAAACCCAAATTGATCATAATGGTAGTCTTCTTGACGGCGGATTTGTTTTCAATAACCCCAACGCCAAAACCTCCTGCGGTTGTGGTGTTTCATTTCAACTTAAAGACCCCGTTCCAGAAAAAAAATAGCGACCAAATTATCGGTCGCTTTTTAATTTCTGGCTAATAAGCCTATCGAGTCGAGACAATTAAGAAAATCTTTAAACCTCGCTCTCTCTTGGTCTAATTTTCCGTTCTGGCAGTAATGCTGATCGGTCACGTTATAATGCCAGCCCTTGATTCCTAATCGGCAAGCCTCTTTGACGTTGGGATAATCATCATCAAGGAAAATAACTTCTTCGGCTCCTAATCCCGCCCATTCAAGAGGTCTTATCCAGGCCTCAAAATCCGGTTTAGCCACACCCTCTTCGCAAGATACCATTGCATGATCAAACTTGGCCATCAAAGACGGATAGTTGCGGCGGATGTACCAGGCATGAAAAGGGCTCATATTAGTAACCAACACCGTTACCACTCCCCTTCGTTTCAACCAGTCACGTATTTCAACCATCTCCCAGTCAATCCGTAATACCGAGCCCAGAGCATTAAAAAACTCGCCCTTAGTTACACCTCGCAGTTGATAAGCGTCTTGAAATGTCTGATAAAACTCCAAGGCGCTTAATCGGCCAAGATCATATTGCTGAATGACGCCCAGCAGAGAACCAAAGGTTTCATGCGGTTCAAAACAATTACCTCGATGATTACGTAAAAATGTGTACCATTCATTGGTCCTAAAAAGTCCGACCACGTTGCCAAAATCAAACATTACGCATCTGATAACAGCCACAGAAACTCCATATTTAAAAGTTCACCAATTATTAACTTCTACCAAAAATTGCCGTTAATGGCAATTTTTTTGGTATTGGCGTGGGTAGACATTTAAATATTTTCTAAATCTAGACTCGAGGCTAGTTTTTTAAATGAGCCTCGTCCAGATGTAGTCTCAATTAATTCAGTTAATTCTTTAATTTCACCGGTTATCATTGCTTTGGCGAATATGTTAAATATTTCCTCTCGATCTTTAAATCTATCGGGATTTAATTCGTTAATTTTGTCGATTATTTTATTTAATTTTTCGCGATGTTCTTTATATTCAAAATCCTCAAAAATTGCGTTGGTAGTTCCGTCGGGAAGAGGTATCTCGTGGATTGAAGCCAGATCATCAACCCATTTCGAGGCATCCTCTACCTTGGCTTTGATATTCTCAATATCTTCTTGTAATTTTTTAAAGCTCGAAGCAGTAAAATCGATATCTTTTAAGAATTCCCGGTGAAAACGCTTGTTTAACTCCGCCGTAATAGCTTCGTTAAGTTCATCAAAAAAACGTCCTTTTCCAGCGGATAAACCGACTCTTTGATTTCTATAAGCTGAACGCTCGTTGCCGGGGTAAACTACTACAGATTGAAAGGAATTAGCATGAATAAATTCATGAGCCACTGAGTTGGCTAAACCAATTCTATTCGGATATTCAGAACTTGTATCACTAAAAATTGCTATAGTTTGCTGATCCAATTCAAAGTAGCCAGCCTTATTGACTCCGTAGCCTAGACTTGCAAATACCTGGGCCATATCAGGAGATATTTTTGACCAATCTAAAAATCTAACTAACCTAGGAGGAATCTTTATTGGTATACCTCCATAGCGTTTTATAAATTCGGCCATTTTCTCACTTAGTTCATCTAAAAATTTCTTTTCTTCTTCGGTCTTTTCTCTTGTAGCTGGATCAAAATAATCAGATTCGAACTTATCTTTAAATAATTCCCTCATTTTCTCATTCTGTTCCAGATTGCTTCCTATAAACTTGGTGATTGTTGATTCTTTTTGATTTTTGTTATTGGGAATTTTTTCCATCACCTTAGCTTAGAAATTTATTCTTTAAGAACCCGGTAAAATCTTTCATCTCCTTTTGTCGTCTTTTTAATTTATCGGCTAAAGCACTTTTTTCTTCTTCTGTTAATTTTTCACGATCAACCGATTCTCTCTCCCAATCTCCGGTATATACGCGAAACATTCCGCTTGGGCCGATTCCATGGATTTTTAATTTTAAATCATCGGCCGTTTCTCGGTTGGAATAAAACTCTGTAATTAAGCCGGTGAGTTTTTGTTCTAAACCTTGATTTTGTTCCCTAAACTTTAAATATTCTTGGGTCTCTCCTTTTTCCTGAATCTCTTTCCAATACTGAGAGCCAAGAAACCCGGTCGCAAAACACCTCTCACTGGCTGGTGCGCGCGCCAGGGATCGAACCTGGGGCCTCCAAATTATCAGTTTGGCGTTATACCACTTAACTACGCGCGCAGTTTATTTGCATATATTAACACAAGAATACGTAAAATAAAACTGCCCAAGGGCAGTTTTACAAATCTAATTTTTCAACTAGAGGTAAAATATCAGAATGAACAAACCAATTATATTCACCTTCCGATAGTTTATCGGCTATTTTTCTCATCTTTCTATCGTTGTTTTTGTAAAGTTCTCTAAACAAGTTATCTACGTGTAATCTTGCTTCATCGCAAAAACCATCAGCCATTTCAATGGCGCTATCGGTACCAATGTGGACAGCGTGGGAACAGGAAACAGCCATTGCTTCAAGATAGCTGACGATCCAAAACAACCGCCATAGAACCAACTGTCGAGAGATGAGCATTTCTCTCGATAACGTTTTCTTGTCCTTTTTGCCTAACAGAAACTGGAGCATCAATAGAATCATATCCCTCAGAGCAAAAAACAAAACCCTATTCGAGAACTTCTTTACCTTCCGACTAACAAATCTTAAATGTCCTCTTAATGGTCCGGGAACTACTGGAATTTCAACGAGACAAGTTCTGTTAAGAACAAGTTCTAATAAAAGTGAGAACTTCTTTTTCCACGATCCCATCTGGGCCAGAGGTTTTAGAAATTTCATTCCTTCGCCCACAAGCCATTGACTTAAAATTTGGGTTGAACCTTCAAATATACGATTTGGCCGCGCATCTCTAAAAAATCTTTCGGCAGGAAATACTTTTCTACGACGAGAGGAAGATTTGTGTGTCTCGTAGCCGATACCGCCATGTATTTGAACGGTATTGTCCACACCAGTCCACATTTTTTCGGAAGCAACGACTTTGCAAGCAGTAGCTTCAAGGCGAGAATCCTTGCCATTATCAAACCTCAAAGAGGCATATTTAGTCATTGCATCTATGGCAAAAATATTACAGAGGTCTTTAGCCAACATACCGCTTCCAATAAGTTCTTTCTCGATTATAGGCGTACCCCACTGAATTCTCTTTTTGGCATAATTCCTGGCTCCAGAAAAACATTGCTTAGCTATAGAAACACAGCTTGAAGCAATAGCCATCCGGCCGGTATTAAGAGCTTGGAGAGCAATACGAAAACCATTCCCCTCCCCGCCTATTAACTGATCTAGACCAACCTGCACATTCTCAAAAAGCGGATTGGCATTGTAAATTCCTCTCATTCCAAAAAATTCATTTCTTGAACCGACATCCAGTCGTTCGCCGATACTTAAACCTTCGCTTGAAGTGGGAACAATAAATAACCCGAAACAAAAATCTTTCACATCCTTGACTGTTTTAATCTCACCGGGGTCGTCTACTATCCTAACAACCACCGAAAGAAGTTTGGCCAATGGAACGCCGTCAGACAAAGCACTGTTAGTCGTATATTCTTTCTGGCCAGTTACGCGATAGCCGATGGTTTTGTCGTTCTCTTTTATCCGCAAGGCATATGTTTCCATTCTTGCGGGATCAGAACCGACATTTTTCTCCGTAAAACAGAACCCTGATGGCCACTTTGTTAACTCTGGCAAATACCTTTTTTTCTGTTCTTCTGTTCCGTGTTTTAACACAGGAAATTTACAACCGATTGTATTATCAGCAGAAACAAGAATAGCCCCCGGCCCGTAGTAACTGGTTAGGTAACTTATAACTCGTCCGTAACTGGTTTGGTTAAGTCCTCGACCGCCCCATTCTTTCTCTGGAATCTTGAGTCGAAACATACCCATATCAGCCATATCGCCAAAAAGTTCAAAGGGAATATCTCTGGATTCATCGGTAAAATCAGGATTGACTTTCTCTCGAAGAAATTGATCCAACTCTTTTAAAAACTCGTCGGCTTTTCTAATGCTCTCAGAAGACTGTTCGGGCCATGGGAATACTTCACCAAAAGAAACCTGACCCTTAAAAGCATCGGCCATGAATCCTTCAACTAGTTTTTTATCTCCTTGTGCTTCGGCTATTTGGACACCCTTGCCCAACTTCTTAATCTGCTCGGTCATTAAATTTTTTCTTTCAGTTGATTCTACGCTAGCCATCTTTTTCTCCTGTCAAAGAACCTGTAATTTGGCTAAAAATACCCGTATTTTTTAGATAAGTCAATCGCAACGTCCAAATTAAAATGGGAGCTAACTAGCTCCCATAAATTAAAGTAATTTGGACTTGATAAACTCCTTGCCAAGGGACAAAAGCTGAACTTCGCTTGTGCCTTCGAAAACTCTGAATACTACGATATCTCTCTGGATCATTTCAATTGGAAAATCGGCGATAACTCTGTTCCCGCCCTGAAGCTGAGCCGCCCGGTCAATAACCGCAAAAGCAGTTTCGGCGGCAAAATATTTTACCGCCGCCGCTTCATCGCGTACGTCCAAACCCCGGTCAAGCCTCCAGGCAGCATCATAGACCATGCTCTCGACTGCATAAAGACTTTCGCGCATCTGGCCAAAAAAGTAAGCCGTAAGCTGTTTCATATACATAGGTTCGCCGAAAAGCTTGCGATTTTTGGAGTATTGCCAGGCCTCATCAATTGCCCGGCGCATCATGCCGATACAACTTGCAGCAACTGTAATTCTTGAATGATTGAATACCTCCATCACGGCCTTGAAGCCCTTCATCTTACCGTCGCTGCCGTCCATCAGCACATTAGCGTCAGAAACAAAAACATCATCGAGAGCAAAGGCATTTGTCCGCGAAGCATGGATACCCATTTTTTTTTCCCGCTTGGTAATTATGAATCCTTTTGAAGATGTATCGACAATGAACAGGCTCAATGTTTTTTGTCCGCCACGAGGATCGGTCTGAGCAGCCACGATCACAAAATCAGCTATTTCACCGCTAGTTATGAATTGCTTAGCTCCATTCAGCTGCCAACCGCCGTCAACTTTTTTCGCCTTGGTTAAAATATTGGCAATATCTGAACCGATTCCCGGTTCAGTCGTCGCAAAAGCGCCGATCTTTTTGCCTTCAATAACTGGAGTCAAATATCTTTGTTTCTGATCTTCACTGCCAAATAAATATATCGCCTCCCCAGCTAAGCTTGTTGAAGCCCCCATCACTACTGCCGTAGCCGGGTGATAGTAGGATAGCTCGTCGGCTATAACACAAATACCAATCTTACCTAATCCATAACCGCCGACATTTTCAGGAAAACCAGCGCCAAATAATCCAAGTTCCGCCATTTTTCCCAACAACTCTCTTGGCACTGTCTCAGTTTCTTCCATTTTAACAACTTGAGGCCAGGTCAGTTCCTTTCCGGCAAATTCCCTGACCGTATCCCTCAGCATCTTGTATTCTTCTTTTTCCCAAGGCGGAGATTCAACATATTGTACAACTGCAGGAGCATTCTTGGTTTCCTGCTTGCCGACAACTGAACTGAAAAGAGGCTTACGTTTTTCAATGAAAGAGGAAAGTCCTTCCAGGGCATCCGGAGTAAAAAGACAACTGAGTAGGGCCGGGAGTTCAATATCAGACCAGGCCTTGGGCAAATAATCTTTCAATCCGTCATTGACGGCGTTATTTATGAGATAGGCTGCAAATACCGGCTTCCTATCAGCAAAAGATAAAAAGTCTTGATTGCTGATACCCTTGAAATCGGGTCTGGGAGAATTCCTATCAGTTGGTATGGTTACCTCTCCGTTCAAAACCCAGTTAGAAAAATTTTCCAACCCTTCGATAAAATCATCTTCTTTGAAAATCTTATTGACCAAACCCATCTCATAAGCTTCCTCGGCCGTAATTTTGGCAGACTTGCCGCCAAGTAGCATTTTCAAAGCTGAATGCGGAGGGATGCGCCTGGGCAACCTTTGTGTCGCACCAAGACCGGGAATAATGCCATAATCAACTTCCGGACAGGCAAATGAAACGCCTTGAGGATCAGCCGGAACAACAATGTAATTGCAGGCCAAAGCTAGTTCAAGACCGCCGCCCCAGCACATGCCGTTAACTCCGGCGATGACCGGCTTTCTACCCGTGCTCATGACATCAAAACATTCATGAAGGTCTTTCAAAAGAACCGAGACAGGATTCCTGTTTCCGGCTTTTGCCATTTCATAGATAAACTCAATATCAACGCCGGCAACAAAGTAATTCCCCTCACCTGTAATAACAATGGCTTTTACATCCTCGTTGTCATAATGGATATAAAACTGTGTCTTGAAATTTTCAAGCATTTCCCTGGTCAAAATATTCAACGGTGGATTTGAAAACTTTATAAATCCCAAATTACCAGAAACCACACTGATTACTTCGGCCATCTTAACTCTCCCCGATTGTCAAAATATCTGCTATTTATATACGATAAATCCCGTTAGAAGTCTAGGCTAGACTACTTCTAACGGGATCAACAAAAAATCCCCGGCATCGTGCCAGAGATTTGTATTAAAACGTTTTTACACTATCTTATAAAACGTCTCCCCCTTTTCAGCCATATCAACAAGCATCCTGGCCGGAGTGTATCTGGATCCCAGGGCTTTGGCATAATTGTTCAGTTGTTCAACAAAATTTGGCAGTCCAATCTCGCTAATATAATGGAGGGGTCCGCCTTTGGGAAAAGTAACCCCGTACTTTGCCCCGGTTTCTATATCACCCTTAGATGCAACCTTATCCTCAAGAGCCTGGACGGATTCATTCAGAAACCTAACCAGCATTCTTGTAAAAACTTCTTCGGCTAAGATCTTGGGCCTTGAACCATAGGTCCTGCCGAGAAAACCTTCAAGCGGTTCATGAGTGCCGTCAAAATCATTGAACCCGACACCGGATTTTTTCCCCAACCGACCGGCATCAATCAGAACTTTAAGCAAAGTTCCGATCTGAATTTTATCCGGATAAGACTCAGCCATGAATTTGGCAACATCATAAGCCGTATCAAGTCCGACTATATCCAGCATCCTAAAGGGTCCCATCAGAAAACCCAATTTTCTGGCTTCAGCATCAACGGCCTTGGCGGAAACCTCATTCTGTTCCAAAAGCATAATTCCCTCGCCAATATACGGCAACAGAACACGGTTAACATAAAACCCAGGCTGATCAGCGGCCCGAATTGTTTTCTTCTCAAGAGTCCGGCAGAACCGCTGGACTGAATCCATGGTCTCATCTGAAGTTTCCCGGCCTCTAATAAGTTCCACTAAATCCATTTTCGTCGGCGGATTGAAAAAATGCGTGCCCATAACCCTATCCGGCCGGGCTGTCGCTTCAGCAATCAGAGTAATCGGCAATGAAGAGGTGTTAGAAGCCAAAATTACATGTGATGGCATAATTTTATCTAGCTCTGAAAAAAGTTTCTTTTTCCATTCCATTTTTTCAGGAATGGCTTCAATGACCAGATCAACACCAGCCAAATCCTGAAGATCAGCCGTAAAAGTTACATTTGACTTAAGCTGTTCGAGCTCGTTTTGAGTCTTAACGTTACCAGAATCAAATCCTCTCTGAAAACTTCCGTAAATAGTGCTTTTTGCCTTTTCAACCAAAGCTTCGCTTTGTTCTTTGACCACCACCGGACGATAACGGGCTGTAACAATAGAAATCCCGCTGCCCATCGTTCCCGCACCGCCGACCACACCAACTTTGCGAATTGGATAAGCCATGACTTTTTGCCTCAATTTTAAGTTACTGCCGTTAATCTATAAAAAACAAAAACGGCTGTCAACTAGCCGTTATACAAACCTTTTTATCACCAGGGCTATCCCTTGACCACCGCCTATGCAAAGCGAAATTAAGCCAAAATCTTTCTGCATATCTTTCAAGATATTTATGGCCTTAACGAGCAGGATCATGCCGGTAGCGGCAATCGGATGGCCAAGAGAAACTGCTCCGCCATGGATATTGAATACTTCATCTGAAAATTCAAAATTTCTTTGAGCGGCAAGGGCAATCGACGCAAAAGCCTCGTTGACTTCAACACAACTCAGATCACAAGCAGATAAACCAGCTCTTTTTAAAGCCTTTGGAATTGCCAAAATAGGTCCTTCGCCCATATAGGAGGGGTCGCAAGCGGCAACACTATAACTTATAATCTCAGCTTCGGGTATTATTCCAAGCTCTTGGGCTCTTTCATAACTCATCACTAAACAACTGGCCGCACCATCATTAAGACTGGAGCTATTTGCGGCAGTAATAGTTCCGCCTTTCTTGAAATACGGTTTAAGACTGGCCAGTTCAACAACTGAAATCTTATCTGGATCGATAGGTCCCTCGTCCTCAAAAATAGTTTTTTCTCTAATATCACCGAACGTCCCCTTTTCAATAGATTTAACCGGAACAATTTGAGATTCAAATTTTCCCGAAACAATGGCATCATAGGCGCGCCTATGGGACCGGAGGGCAAATTTATCCTGATCTTCCCTTGATATCCCCCATTTGTTAACCGTATTTTCAGAATTAAGCCCCATCAATTGTCCCGTTAAAGGGTCCTTTAACCCCCAGAATAAGGAATCCATCAGAACTGCATCCCGCATTTTGTAGCCAGCGCTACCTCGAGCCAAAATCATGGGCGAATTAGACATACTTTCTGTTCCGCCAACTAAAATCACTTCGGAACCAGAGTCTTCATCTTTAATCTCTTGAACAGCTGAAACAATAGCCTGAACTCCCGAACCGCAATTGCGATGAGCCGTAAATGCCGGAATGTGAATTGCGCTAGTGCTTCTTGCCTCATCTTCAGTTAAATAACGACCCCTATAATTATTGGCCACTTCTTCGGGTAGGGCAGCCATAAGAACCGACACCCTGGCAACGTTCATTGCCTTCGGAGAATTGATACAGGTAGCAGCCACAGCACTATTAATATCTTGCATCCGGATTTGAGTCCTTGAAATAGTCTCTCTGAAACAGTCGGCTAAAAGTTGATGGGCTTCTACGTTCTTTAATCTACCATTGAATTTACCAACTGGCGTCCGGCAAGAACCAGCAATAACAATCCTCTTGACCATAAAAACTCTCCATTTCCTTTTTAAAAGAGCTCACGTTTATCTAGTGTTTATTTACTACTAAAATACAAAAATAGCAAGAAAGAGACTGTATAAATATTGGTTGATAATTCATGTAAGTTGGCGAGTATTTATCT
>CAYTBY010000006.1:4143-45127 GCA_964436165.1 uncultured Candidatus Saccharibacteria bacterium | reverse complement strand
CCGGAGTATGCCGGTAGTACGCCACTTTCGGGTAGTGGTAGACCGCGTTCGATTCGCGGCGGTCCGACTATAAGACCCGGGGTTCGATTCCTTTTAGCCTAAAGATTTGGTACAATGAGTAGATGAGAAACCTACTAAAAGTCCCGTGCAAAAACTGCAATAGATCATTTCTTAAGTATGAGATGCACATTAAGGAGAATGCTAGACTTGGACATAATTTATACTGTTCAAAAAAATGTCAGTTTGATTATAGAAAGACCGGGAAGCTGCTAATCTGCAATAACTCTATATGCAAAGAGAGGTTCTACCGTGTAAAAAATGATATCTTAGAGTACAACTACTGCAGTCAATCTTGTGCCGCTACTGTAAACAATCAAAAATATCCAAAATGGCCAAAAAGATATTGTAAGATGTGTAAAAAGGAGTTTAAGAACAGAGACTCTGAATACTGTTCCACTAAATGCGGATATCTATCAACCAGCAATTATAGAAGTGGGAAGTTCAAATATACAAAGGAGCAAATAATTTCAGTAATCGAAGACTTTAATCAACATCACCAGAGAGCGCCAGCCAAACGAGAAGTGTTAGAAATTGTGGGCTGTGCCACCCGCAGATTTGGCTCTTGGACTGCAACTATACAAGCCGCTGGTCTCGCACCCAACCGCTCCCATGATCATCGCATGTACAAACGCACACGGACAAAAGCTACGGATGGTCATGAGTGTGACTCTGTCTCTGAATCTATTATTGATAATTGGCTTCATAAAAATAAGATAGAGCATATCAGGAATGCACCTTATCCAAATACGGGTCATTCAGCTGATTGGGCAGTTAATAGCGGTGAGGTTTTTATTGAATATTTCGGTCTAGCAAAAGATAGCCCAAGATATGACAGATCTATAAAAGAAAAGGCAGATATTTGTCTAAAAAACAAGATTAGACTAATTAGCATATATCCAAAAGATTTATACCCGATCAATCGGTTAGATAAAATTTTAAATAAATTTACATGAGAGTTTGGCTAGTTGCATCATTCTGCTTGTAGTAATACAATTTCGACATGTTAAATAACAAGAAACATTTACTCACCTCCGAGTCTGTGACCGAGGGTCACCCGGATAAAATAGCTGACCAAATATCAGATGCGGTTTTGGATGAGGTTTTGAAACAAGATCCATACGGCCGGGTGGCCATCGAAACATTGCTTACCGGCAATTTGGTCATCGTGGCCGGAGAACTGACAACAAGGGCCAAACTCGACGTTCCAGCTATCGCCAGAAATGTAATAAAAAATATCGGCTACGACCGGCCGGAGCTGGGATTTGACTGTAAAACTTGCCAAATCCAAACCGCTATCCAACAACAATCACCCGACATTGCCATGGGCGTCGGCCAGTACCGCAAAGAAAAAGCCGAGAAAGTCGGCGCCGGAGACCAGGGTATGATGTACGGTTATGCCTCCAACGAAACCAAAACCCTAATGCCTTTGCCCATCGCCCTGGCCCACGCTTTGACGCTCAAACTTTCTCAAGTAAGAAAAAACGGGGCAATTCCTTATTTAAGACCGGACGGTAAAGCTCAGGTAACGGTTGAATACGGGCAAGATGGAAAAGCTAGAGTTCATACCGTTCTTGTCTCTGCCCAGCATGACCCGGACATTCCCCAACAAAAGATAAAAAAAGATATTTTAAACAAAGTCATTAAAAAAGTTATTCCCGCCTCGCTCTTATCTTCAGCCACAAGAATTTTGGTTAATCCGACCGGAAGATTTGTAATTGGCGGACCAGTGGGGGATACAGGACTCACTGGAAGGAAAATAATCGTGGACACCTATGGCGGAGTCGGCCGGCATGGCGGAGGCGCTTTTTCCGGCAAAGACGCGACTAAAGTTGACCGTTCCGCTTCGTACGCCGCCCGTTGGGTAGCCAAGAACATCGTCGCCGCCAAGTTGGCCGAAAAAGCCGAAATACAAGTAAGCTACGCCATCGGCATCCCCGAACCAATTTCGATAAACGTAAGTACATTCGGCACCGGCAAAGTGCCAGATTGGAAAATAGCCAAAGCTGTCACAAAAATATTCGACCTCCGTCCAGGCATTTTGATCAAAACCCTCGGCCTCCGTAAACCGATATTCCTCAAAACTGCCGCTTACGGCCACTTCGGCCGCAACGATCTTAATATCCCTTGGGAGAAAACAAACAAAGTTAAAGAACTCAAAAAATGTTAAAATAAGGTTGTCTCCTAATTTGGGCCGTTAGTTCAGTTAGTAGAACACTCGATTCGCATTCGAGAGGTCGCCGGTGCAACTCCGGCACGGTCCACCGATTGGTGATTTGAAAACTTTTAGGCAAGTAGCGTTGATATTATCTAGATTATATTGAGTTTTCCGAGGTAGAAAAATATATTAAAAAATGATCCAAAATTTAGACCGTAAAGAAATTTGGAAAACTTTTTATTAAAAATCGGCAGAAATGCTGGTTTTTATTGCAGGGGTTGTAAAATCCTGGGCTCTGGGATATAATAATCTCGCTTAGATTTTTAACAAGGAGAAAGTATGGCTAGTCAAAGAACATGGACCAAGGAAGATATTCTGAAAATATGGCCTCGGGCCAAAGGAGAACTTCGAGGATTCCAAAAACATCTTGAGGTGAAATCAGGTCTTACAGCTGCTCAGCTAGGCATGGCACTCCAATTAGCAGAAATAGAATTTCAAAGGTTGCTAACTAAGCACGAATTTGATGTGAAGGAGGTAGGTCAGAATCTCATACAAATTTCTAGGGAATCCAATCTCACGCAGGAACAGAGTATTTTATTATCTGCGATTATAGTTTCTATGTTGATGGGAGATTACAGAAAAAGCGGAAAATTGATACATCAATTAGAATATGAATCTTTAATGTCGGCTAAAGAAATCGAGGTCGCAATCTCTAGATATGAAAAACTATCCGGCACCAAGCTTGTATAAATATTCAATACGGTGGCTAATTAGCCACTTTTTAATTACTAAAAACCGTGTTAAGTTCTAAGGAGGTTGGATTTTGTATAAAATATCCATATAATTCTAGCAATAAAGTTTTCCATACGTCCCGATATACTCCACCAGGTAGTAGAAGTTCGAGTTGGCTTCGCCATTTACAATTTGCTTGAAGCAAATTGTATCTCGAACTTTCACTACCTGGTCCACCGATTGATGGTTTGAAAACTTTTAGGCAAGTAGTATTGGTTTTATATAGATTAAATTGAGTTTTCAACAGTCCGAAAAATGTGTCTAAAAATTGCAAAATACCCAGACCGTAATGGATTTAGAAAACTTTTATCAAAATCTTAAAATAAAAAAATATTATTTAACTAAAATGACGGAAAAAATTTTAAACAAAGAATCTCCTCGTGAAATAGCAGAGGAGACTGAAAATTTGGATAATGAAACTATTGTAAACCTTGAGAGTATTGCGAAAGACTTAAAGGATTTACTTAAATTACATGATAGCGAAGGACATATTGTATCTTCAGGAGAAATGGCCCGAGAAATAACTAATAAGTTGATACAAAAATATCCAAAATACGGGGAGTTTATAACTGCTATTGTAGACGGTTTAAACGGATCGACTAGAGAGTGGATTCAGCTCTCTAGTCATTTAGTGCTGGCCAATAAAGATTTACCGCAAGTTATGGAAAAGTTTTGGGAGATTTATTATCAGTTTCGCCACCCATATTTAGGCGGAGAATCAGATAAACAGGCAGTTATTACCGAAGCGGCTGCTATACAAATTTTTGAAATTCTAGGTTTCTCGACTAGACAGTCCACCCCAGCAGAAGATGAGTCTAATGAACTAAGAAGAGGGGCAGATTTTTTTGCTAACAATATTCCTATTCAAGTTAAGTCAAAAAGGGGGAAACAAACGGTTTCTGTTTCTAAAAATTTCAATCAAGATGGATCATGGTATCTACAAATTAATGTTCACAGAAAATATGGAGTCGACTTAAATACTGGCATGCCATCCCCAGAAATTATTCAGAAAGTAAAAGAGGAACTTATACGTCTGGGGATACTATGAAGGTAAATATGCGTAGCTAATTTAGAGATTTTGTATAAAATACTTGTAAATTTACCTGACCAAAGTTTTCACTTCGACAAGCTCAGTGCCGGCCATACATCCCGAAACGGTCCACAACGTGAGATAAATGAGCAGTCGTCTGCTGATTTATCGAGTAAATAAGCCCTAATTTAGTTTTGTTTGCATAGTTTTTGCGCTTTGACCCGCTTTGACCTTGCGTTATTTTGATAAACGTGGCATATAGGTAGGAAAGATACAGGAAATTGGAGGTAAAGTAAGTGCCAGACAACGAGACTAGCGAAGCTTTCAACGATACCGTTAAACGCATTTATAGAAATATTGAAACCCTTAAAGCCCTTGACTACGGCTGTTGCTTGAGAGCTATGCGGGAATTACTGGACGACCCATCTTGGGCACCAGAAGAAATAGTGGATATTATTGTTACCCATAATGGGTTCCCTTCCGATAAGATGATCCTCCTAGAGAAACACGCTCCCGTAATGGTAATCCAAAAAGGACAGATACGGACGTCAGGCGGGGAGAGAGGAGCGACTGTTTTAGCAGAAGATAAGCTCCCTATTATTTTGCAAAGAAGTGATAGGGTTGTAATATCATATACTACTGATGCCGAGACAAGAAAAGCACATATGGAATGTGTGAATATAGGCGATATAGATAAGGAATGCCTTGCCTTGGTAGTAAAGAAAGTTCCATCAGGCGACTAACCTCGCTTGTTTTCATACAAATTTTCATACAAAAATTGTTTATTTTAAATCATCCGCCGTCAAACTGAATTCTTTTCCTTTTTTGATACTGCCTTCGAGAATTTTCTTGGCGATAGCGCTTTCTACTTTGTCCCTGATCACTCTTTCCATCGGCCTGGCGCCGAATTGAGGATCAAAGCCGACTTTAGCCACATACTCAACTATATCCTGGGTTGGGTTAAAAATATAACCCTGCTCTTTCAAGCGCTTCGCAAGAGAATCTATAAGCAGTCCGGAGATAACATTAACCTGCTCCTGCGAGAGGGGATGGAATATTACTATTTCATCGAAGCGATTGAGTAACTCCGGCCGAAAATGCCCTCCTTTGATAAGCACATCTATTATTCTTTCTTTTTCAATCGACGGATCGACGCCTTCTTTGACCAGGTCTCTGATAAAGTCCGCTCCGGCGTTTGAGGTGGCAATGATTATATTCTGCTCAAAATTAATTTTTCTGCCAAAAACATCAGTCAGCCGGCCCTCATCAAAAACCTGTAAGAAAATATTTAAAATATTCTTTTCAGCTTTTTCAAGCTCATCCAAAAGAATAAGAGAAAACGGATTATCCCTGGCTTGGGTAACAAACTGGCCCGGTTCCTGAGTTTTGGTTGAACCGAGAAAACGATCAATAGCATCCAGGGTCTGGTATTCCGACATATCAAACCTCAACATTCTGTCGGCTGAACCGAAATACGTTTTGGCAAGAATTTTGGCGGTAAGGGTCTTGCCGACACCGGTTGGACCGACAAAAAGAAATACTCCGGCCGGCTTGCCCCGCTTAGCAAGACCCGTCCTTAACCGCCTCATTGTTGAAGCTACAACCTCTACCGCCCTTTCCTGGCCGATTAATTCTTTGTGCATTATTTCCTCAAGCCGAATCAGTTTTTCTTTTTCCTCGCCGATTATCGGTCCAAGAGGCACGCCGGTTTTCCGGCTGATCACCTCATTTACATCTTGTTTTTCTACTATCCTTCTTTTTTGAGCAACAACGTAGGCCACCACCTCAGATAATAAGTCGAAAGCCTTTTCCGGAAACGGAGCCGTTCGGATAAATTTATCGGCGCCATCGATTACTTCTTTTATTGCTCCGTAGGTAACCAAGACCCCAGCCCTGGCTTCAATAGCCGGAACGGCTTCTTCTATTATCTCTCTGACTTGGGGCGGGTCCGGTTCAAAAATATTTACCCTTTCAAATACTTCCGTAAGCTCTGACCTTGGTTCTATTAATTTATGAAAGTTGGCCGGATTGGTGGTGGCTATGACCTGTATATTAGATGACTTCAAATAGGGGACCAGTATCTCTGAGACATCAATACTCCCTAACCGCCTTTCGCCAGCTGGCGAATCGCCGATAAAATTATGAAAATCATTCAAAACCAAAATTATATTCCCCGCCCTTGAAGCCTCATTAAGTATGGCCGTTAAAATACTTTGGATATCAGTAATGCTTTTTGAAGATCCGGCAACCAAGGAAAGATTCAGATCAAAAACTTTTTTATAATTCAATTGGGGCAGAGCCTTGCCTCTGGCGATCATCTCGGCAAAATCCAGAATTATCCTATCCTTGCCCACGCCCTCATCGCCGACCAAGATCACATTATTTTCTCCAGAACGGGCGAGTATCTGCTCTATCTGGTCTATCTCTTTTTTCCTTACAGTTAGACGAAAAGACGGCCTCGCAAATTCCATCTTATCCGTAAGATTCTCTGAAAAAGCGGTCAGATGACGGGCATAACCAAACACCCAGTCCCGGCCTATCGGCGTTTGGCGAAGCAGATTGTCCAAAGACCAGAATTTTCTGTATTCCCGCCAAAAAGACCAGATATGCTCATACCACTTGGCCAACTCCTCCAGATCTTCTTTGTCTAAATCCTGAGTCAAGATAAACTGCCGAAATTCATCGCTATGATCAAAAAACGAGGCCATGATATCTAAAACAGAAATTCTGGATGAACCGTGCTTATCTCGCAGTAATAAAGAATCCTCCAACAGTTTCATGACTTCTGGAGATATATCTTGGCTCACAAAAAGAGAAAATCGTTGAGAGTAAGGGGCGGGGTTTTTCATCGATTCTTTAAGTTGCTTTCTTACCGCCAAAAATCCAGGAATTATCCTTATGAAAAGCTTCTCCATTACCCGATCTTCTATCATCGCCGCCAAAAGAGTTTTAACTGAGAGTTCTTTTTCACTAAAGCCTCGGGAAAGTTCAAATGCCCGGTCAAAAACCCTGGCCGCCTCGAACTCCATCAGATCGGCAATGTTGCTCGCCTCGCCGAAGCCTCCGGCGTAGCGCGGGTCTGTACTTTTTACTTTAGGATATTTGAGATAGTTGTCTCCGAACAATTCGAAAAAAAGAACTGAAAAAACGAACGGCAGAGCAATATAGACCCAGCCTATACTTATGTGAATCTGGGTCTCATAAACATAATTAATAGCCAGAAAAACAACTGGTACCACGGCCAAAACAAAAAGCAGTATTCGATAAAATTTTAAGATTCCTCTCGGGAAAAGACGATAAAAAGTTACGGCTTTGTAGATTTCGGATTTTTTTAGATCAAAAATCATAGAATCATATTTAATCCCGTACTTATTGAATAGATTGTGATCACCGGCCAGGCCAGCCAAAAAACAAATAACAACAAAAAGCTAACAAGTAAAACCAACTGCCACATTAACCCCGTAAAAATAATTGACAACCTTATGCAGGCGGCCATAAGGCGGATATAGAGATCGACAATGGGATCGAATATTTTGTCGGTAAAAGTTCTCTCCCTTGTACCAAAGTCGGATGGATTTTGGCGATGCCAAGGGGCAAATAGTGTTCGTAGGTGCTGGGCCATCAAAAACTGATGCCGAACGGCCTTTAGATAATTCCCCATGATTTTAAGTATCTCAAAAGGCGCAATAGTATAGTGCCAATAAAAGTACTCTAGGAAAATAGTTATCATTATGTTTATAATACCATAAATGATTTCAAATTCCGACAAAATTTTTGAAGGATTGAACGAGAAGCAGGTTGAGGCCGTTAAAATTATCGACGGGCCGATTTTAGTTATTTCCGGTCCGGGTTCTGGTAAAACAAGGTGCCTGACCCACCGAGTGGCTTATCTTATCTCGCAGAATATCCCGCCTCAAAATATTCTGGCCGTGACATTCACAAATAAAGCCGCCGGCGAAATGCGCGACCGTATTTCCAATCTTCTCGAACCTAATCTGGTGTTTAGGAGTTCAACTCCTAAACAAATGCCGATAATCGCTACTTTTCACTCGATCGGCCTCCGCATACTTCGCAACGAAATACCTCAACTCGGTTATCGCCGAAACTTTACGGTTTTTGACGAAGACGATCAGCTGGCTTTAGTCAAAAGGGTTATGACGGATGCGGAAATTGACACTAAAAGTTTTAATCCCAAAATAATTCTTGCAAAAATATCAGAGCTTAAAACAAAGTTGATTTTCCCCGAAGACCATGAACCAAAAGACTACTACTCCGAGATAGTTTCTAAAATATATAGAGCCCACCAAAAAGAATTAAAAGACCACAATGGCGTTGATTTTGACGATCTGATAATTTTGCCTATAAAAATTTTCAAACAGAATCAAGAAACGCTCTCCAAATACCAGGAGTGGTGGAAATATATTTTAGTGGACGAGTATCAAGATACTAGCTACGATCAATACGTTTTTATAAATCTCCTCGCTCAAAAATATCGCAATCTTTTTGCTATCGGCGATGACGCCCAATCAATTTACCAGTTTCGCCGGGCCGACATTAGAAATATCTTAAACTACCAGAAAGATTACCCCGAAGCGAAGATAATTCTTCTTGAGCAAAATTACCGCTCAACTAAAAATATAATTGCCGCCGCCCAGGAGATAATTTCAAACAATAAAAACCAAATACCAAAATCGCTCTGGACCGACAATGATCATGGCGAAAAAATCTCGGTTACAGAGACTGTAAATGAGCGTCATGAAGCAAATTTTGTTATATCAAGAGTAGAAGATCTGGCCGCAAGAGGATACACCCTCAAGGACACTGCTATTTTGTATCGAACCCACGCCCAATCCCGAGCCCTGGAAGAGGCTCTCATAATGCGGGGTTTTCCTTACCAGATAATCGGCGGATTAAAATTCTACGACCGAAAAGAAATAAAAGACATCCTGGCCTATCTCAAATTAATAATCAATCCGGCTGATACTATCGCTCTTGAAAGGATCTATAATGTTCCGGCTAGGGGAATTGGTAGGGCCACCATTGATAGAATTAGGAATTATGAATTACGAATTACGAATAAAGATTCGGGAATAAACATATTAAAGGCGCTAGAGACAGTCACAGAAGATAAAACCCTCCCTCCTCGGCAACTGACGGCTATTTCAAATTTTCATAAACTCCTTTCCGATGTAGACAAATCTTCCGAGAAAAAAAATCTTCGCGAGGTAATAAAATATATAATCAAGAGGATTAGCTACGAAGAGTACCTAAAAGAGTTCAGCTTATCAAAAACTAAGGACTATGAAAATTTAGAGGATCGTCTTGAGAACTTAAAAGAACTTCTTACCGTTGCCTCAAAATATGATGAGCTGGACGGGAAAGAGGGGATCGGCAAATTTCTAGAAGAGATCGCTCTTCTCCAAAATATAGACCGGATGAAAGACGACGAAAAGCGCCTGACCTTAATGACCGTCCACGCTTCAAAGGGACTTGAATTTCCAATTGTGTTTATTGTCGGCCTGGAAGAGGGGCTTTTTCCTCACAGCCGGACGATCATCAATCCCCACGAACTCGAAGAAGAAAGGCGTCTCTGTTATGTCGCCACAACCAGAGCCAAAGAACACCTCATCCTTACTTACACAAAGTTCAGAAATATTTTCGGTTCTCACTCAATAAACTTGCCGTCTCGTTTCATTGGAGAAATCCCCAGCAAGCTGATTGACTGGCAAACGCTGGATAATGGATTCGATGACGAAGAAACGATTAACTACTAACACCGCATCCCTTTATGATATATCATAAAGGGATGCGTTAAATATGCTTATCCATGCTAAAAAATCCTTGGGTCAGAATTTCCTTGTTAACCCCCACATCCTTGATAAAATTGTGGCTACTGCCGAAGTATCTAAAAATGATATAATTTTAGAAGTCGGCCCCGGAACCGGTAACTTAACAAAAAAACTAGCCGAAAAAGCTGGCAAGGTTATTGCCATCGAAAAAGATAGACAGTTGATCGGGCCACTCAAAGAAACTTTCAAAAACTATCCGAATGTAGAAATCATCGAAGCCGATGTAATGGCAAAGGCAGCCTTTGTATGGCAAAGGCAGCCTTTGCCATACAAGATCGTAGCCAATATACCTTACTATATTACCTCCAACTTTCTACGCATGGTTTTTGAAGAATGGCCTCAGCCAAAACTAATCGTCCTGACCATCCAGAAAGAGGTTGCCCGGCGTATAGTGGTCAGACCACCATATATGAACCTGCTGGCCTTGTCAGTTCAGTATTATTCCGAACCGGAAATAATCGGATATATTTCAAGAAATAATTTCCGGCCGGTGCCAAAAGTAGATTCGGCAATAATTAAGTTGACGCCCAGAAGCCTTGCTTCGGGGGAAATTTCCCGAAGCAAGGCTTCTGGGCGTTCTGAAGAAGAGTTGTTTAGATTAATAAAAAATGGCTTCTCGGAAAAAAGAAAACAGTTAGCCAGCGTGTTGGCAAAAAAACTAAAAATTCCAAAGGAAAAAATAATCGACATTTTTCAAAAAGAGGGGATCGCTCCAACCGCCAGAGCCGAGAACTTATCGCTCGAACAATGGCATATTTTAAGCAAATATTTGAATACTTCGGTCACTTGAGGTCGAACCTCAAAGATTTCCAGAGGTTCGACCTCGGGAACGGATTTTGGGTCGGTTTTGTAATCGGCCTTTTCTATTTTTCCTATATTTTTTCCTGGCTCTGGCAAGTTTACCCGCTAGATTCATTCGGGTTAGAGAACGGGCCCGTCTCTCTTTTATTCCTTGCTGTTGTTTTTATTCTTAGCATCTGTCTCTCAGCTTTTTTCTGGGGATTATTTAGTTCTTTTATCTTTTACAATCAATCTAGATTAAAGTCATGCTGGTTTCCTGCTGTTTTTGCTAGCGCTTTTACTCTTGTTGAGTATATGCGGGTTTGGTTTTGGGGAATTGTTTGGTATGGCAACGGGGGACTGCTCGGCCCCCACTGGACAATTGGAAACATAGCTTACCTTTTTTCTGATGTTCCCTTTATTCTTAAGACAGCAAACATATGGGGCATCTACGGAGTGGGTTTTATAACTGCCCTGATTACCGGTTCAGTATATATAGTCACATTAAAGAGTACCCCAAAAAAATATAACTATGCCCTGGCTAATCTTATTGTCCTGACTGTTGTTCTGATAACAGTTGGAGGCTATCAGATCGATGCCAGGTCTTACAAAAATGAAATTTCTGTTGCAATTATTCAAACCAACTTTCCAACAAAGTTAACTTATTCCCCAGAAGAAACACTTGATGATTTCCATAAAAAACTCAACCTCTTAAAAGAAGCTGCCGGTGGGGGCGGGATTGATCTCATTATTTTTCCAGAGGGCGCAAACTTTTTAAGCAATTTGTCCCTATTTCTAAATCCCGAGGCTCTTAGAAAATACTTTATGAGCTTATCAAAAGAAGGCATCTTGATCTTTGATAACATCAAGATTGCGGAGAATGGAAAGGTAATATCAAAGTCGATATTGATTAGCTCCAAAGATGGGGCAATCGGATCTCATGATAAAAAGATTTTAACTCCTGGGGGAGAATATCTACCCCTTATAATAAAGATCCCCTTGGATATTCTTCGCTTCTTTTTTAGATTTGAATATCCGGTATATCTTTCTCGTGGAGACGACTCAAATACCGTATCTTATGGCGGTATTTCCCTTAAATCGATGGTCTGCTCAGAACTAGTTTCTCCTTCAATCGTCCGGGATGGTTTTTCTAATGCGCTCGTAGCGGTGCATAATTTCGGACTTTTTAATGGTGGCGAACTGCTTGAAAAACAAATTCTAGCTATGTCAAAATTTAGAGCCGTAGAAAATGGCGTATATTCCGTTACCGCCTCAAATTATGGGCGTTCTTATATAATCGGTCCGGATGGAAAAGTAAAAAAGAGGGCCCAAACAAAAGATTATGAATTAATAACTGGTAATATTGGACTGGCAGAAAATCAAACTCTATACGCCAGGGTAGGAGACTGGCCATTTCTGTTATTCTCTTCTGTTTTTATCACCCTAGTTCTAAGAAAAAAATCAGGGTGAACTGAAGCAGTCTTTTTAATTTGGGAGGACCGGCTGGAGTTATTAACAGGCGCCATTATCCCTAACTGAGACCGCACATGGTATAATTGAGCAGGCGATTGGCCGATTTTATTGCTGTTTTCAGCATTTTTCGGCTTAGGATTTAAGGGGATCCGAAATGACAAAACAAATTAAAGTATTTTTTATACTTCTGGCCTTCTCGGCTGTGGTTTCGATTTTTTCATTCTTCGATATATTCACTGGGGTCCGCTCGGCTTTATTGCACGAGCCGATTAAAGAACTAGAGACCGATCTCATAAACGACGCTGACAATGACGGCCTTTCCGATACCGACGAGGCTTATTGGAATACTGATTTTCAAAACCCCGATTCAGATGGAGACGGTTTTTTGGACGGAGAAGAAGTAACATCGGGTTATGATCCCAGAGAGCCCTCAAATAATGAGCTGGGGGATGATTTGGGTGATACGGTCTATGGTACGGTCAAGTCTGTTTTAACTGACGATCTGAATTTAACCGATCAGACTGGCATGCTTGTTGCTGGAGCAATCAGCGCCGGGGATATTACCAGAGATGCCGACCCGGCAAAAAAAGATCAATACGTAGATACTCTGTCTTTTTCAGTCTTGGATACCTTTTATCAAATACAAGACAACATCACAACCCTGCCGACCATAACAACCATAGCCAACTCGAAAGAAAATCAGGTAAACTACCTAAGCGACCTGGCTCAGATCATAAAAGAAGACCTGATCAACTTTCCAAATAAGTTGAATACTGCCGTTGCTCTTGAAGAACAATCTCCATATTTTTTAGCCAAGAGCAGGCAATACCAATCGTCATTTGATAAAGCTGGCAAGCTCCTAGTTCCCGAGAGCTGGGTTGATATTCATAAAAATGTTCTCAATCTTCTTGTCCGTCTCGCTAACAATCATAAGGCCATAGGCGCTTACAATGAGGATATTTTAAAATCATTAATGGCCACAAGTGAGATTCAGAACATTAATTTAGAGGTGAGGTCGGCCATTCAGTCGGTTCAGGCAAAAATATCTGACGAGGAGCTGGTCTTAGACGGCAGTTTTTATCAGATTCTTAGTCTTGTTTATAAAGAATAGGCGATACCCTAATGAATCGAAAAATAAAAAAAGTAATCTTAATACCGGTTTTAATCGGTTTGGTTGTACCGAGTTTATATATTTCTAAAATTGGGGTTACCTCAGCCAGTGATCTTGGCGGTTCTTGGGCTCAATTTACCGCTTGGATGTCTAAGGAATTCGGCGTAGATCTTATTGCCAGAGCTTTTGCAAGAAGACTTCTTCGAACCTACCTAGCTAAGATGGTCGCCCAGATCAATCAATCCGGTAGAACCGGCCGTCAACCTTCTTTTGCCATTAACTGGCGGAACTTTCTTACCGAGGCTCAGTATCGAGGTGAGGATATTTTTGGCAAAATACTCTACAATACCGAGCTTTGTCCTTACTTTGGAGGCCAGATAAGAGGATCTTTCAGGGCCAAACCAGGAATAGTTAGCCAGAACCCTCGAGTTAATAATCTTGACCCGTTTAGCCAACGAGCTAAGTGCACTATGCCTCAGGGCTGGATGCCCCAAAACCTGGATGACAATTTCGTTCAAGGCGGAGGCTGGCTAGCTCTTATGCGTTTAGCTGAGCCCCAGAATAACACCTATGGCTCTTTGCTTATGGCCTCTGGCGAACTCGCCGCCCAAAGAGCTCTTGAGGCTTCTACTGATTACGGAGAGATAACATCTGGCGGAGGTTATACTGGAACAAGGGCTAAGTGCCAGGGTTCAGGACCGAGCGGAATATGCAGGGACACACCCCTTGCCCCAGGTGACCAGGGTCCGACCAGAAAAACCTGCACCAATAATCAGAGTAAGATATGTGACACTAATGCCGATTGTGTTGTCTTAAATTCTGCCGCCCGATGTACATTTTTGGGTGAGGTTCTTACGCCTGGTAAACTACTTGGTGATGCGGCCTCAAATTATGTAGATAAGAATGTTGGCTGGCTGATAACCTCCGATGAATTATCTGAAGTAATTTTAAGCATGATCGGAGGCATAATTAACAGGATGACCAATTTTAGAACTCACACCAAGAGCGGTAATCCTGAAAATGATGGCACTCCGGTGGACGATACAGAGGGGCCATCGGTTAATAACGCATTTAAGGCCTGTATCAAAAATTACTGCAACGGCCTTGTATCAAATGAGTACACCGACTGCTATCTGCGATGTCTTAATGAGAGTCCGCCCGGTTCTTCGGGGGGAGTACCGCCATCGCCACCGCCTGCGCCGGGCGTTGTTTGCACCGATCCTGGAAATACTTCCCCTCGATATTTTAACGACCTTGTAAGTGCGGTCAACGCGGTTATTGCCATTAATCCGGGCGGTATAGCTGACCAACCTAACACTGCCGCCAATTCGCTTACATTTTTAAACATCGTCGTTAACCAACTGATAAGCGCTGGCCTACAAGCCACGACCAATGTTTTAGATGAAGCTAGCAATCCTAATCCTGGCGATTTAATCGGTGTCTGGAGAACGGGAGACTTTGTTCTGGACAGATATGATGTGGTAATCAGAGATACGGAATTAAGTGCAATGCCTCTAAGAATTGCGGTACAACCAGACAGTACTCCACCCGTCCCCAATGACTCAGTTTCATTTTCCGGCCAAGTCCCTCTCGCCGGATGTATAAGCGGTGCTTCTAACTTACCCCCGAGCACCCCAGCCATAACCTCCTGTAGCGACGGGACAACTACGCCCACAAATACAAATGTCTGTTTGACTGCCCAGTGGTTCAGGCAAGGTCAGGCCGGCTCAGCAGATCCAAGTTCAATTTGCTCTAGCTCACACTGCGTAATAACCAATTACAATATATGGGACAACAGTAATTATGCTGAAATATTCCAGAACTCAACGGTAATCCACCGGCTTAACCGTCAATTTATTTCAGACTATCAAAACGGGACCAGGGTCACTGATTGTTCTCCTAGTGGGGATACGGCCTATGCCCTTAATACGGACACTACGCAAGTGCCTCCGCTTGTTTTGCCCATACCTCTAGCCGGGGCCGGTTTTTGCCTCGGCGGATTGCCAAACCCGATACCGGGCCAAATCTTCGAATGTAATGATGGACTAGATAACGATGGAGATCTCCTCATAGACAGGGTGGGCGGACCGAATGGTGAACCACGTGATCCTGGTTGCGTTACTTGGGACGATCCCTCTGAATAACCCCTTACCTAAAATATCAGCATGAGCTTATTTAAGGCTAACTCTAAAATCAAAAAAATTATACCCGTAATCATTCTGGTGGTTTTGGTTACGGCGGTTTTGATGCCAATTCATCAGACACATGCCAATCTTGCAGAAACAACTGTCCATGCTTTTTTTGACATAACGATAGGCCTGATGCTTTCTCTTATTAAATCCATATTGGTCGGACTTATCGGCCTAATGGGTTCGGGTATTGATTCTATTCTTAGTATTTCTATCGGAAGCTCAGGGGTGGTTCAAAATACATGGAACCTGGTTCGAGGTTTCGCCAATATGGCCTTTATTCTTGTTCTTATCGTCATGGCCTTTGGCACAATTTTCAACGTTCAGGGCTACGACTTGCGATCTCTGATAGCTAAATTTCTTATTGCCGCCCTTCTTATAAACTTCAGCCTGACTATCGGGGTTATAATAATCGACTGGACCCAATCTCTAAGCAACGTTTTTCTCCAGGCCATCGGCAGTGTGGGGAATAGATTAGCTCAAGAAGCCCGGCTGGCATCAAGGTTTAGCAGTGGACCGCTTGATAGCTATGGCGTTCCAGTCGATCTCCATGTTTTTCAAAGCATGCTCGCTGCCTTTGCCGATGTTATCTTACTGGCGATTATTTTTTTCAGTTTAGCGGTGCTATTTGTAACAATCTTGGTCCGAGTGCCTTTTCTTTGGGCCCTGCTTATTGTTTCTCCGATAGCCTGGATAACCTACATCCTGCCCAGTACGCGAAATATAAACCGGATGTGGTGGAAATATTTCATCGGCTGGAACGTTTTTCTGCCGATATATCTTTTTTCCATATATTTCGCCGTGCTTCTGCTTTCGAAACGACAAGATCTGTTGTCCGGAACAAACACCGTAAAGTTAATGGGCGTAAAATTTGAAGACATATTCTTTTACGTTTTAATAGCCATCTTTTTAATCGGCGGGGCCAAAATGGCGATGAAGGCCGGTATGTCCGCCGGCGCCGGCGGAGTAGCCCTTGGAATCTGGGGCAAAGGCGCGGCTAGGGCCAAATTGGCAGGAGGAATT
The DNA here is from genome assembly GCA_964436165.1 of uncultured Candidatus Saccharibacteria bacterium. Taxonomy (GTDB): domain Bacteria; phylum Patescibacteriota; class Minisyncoccia; order 2-02-FULL-40-12; family GWA2-44-9; genus 2-01-FULL-39-28. The sequence goes on along the minus strand of CAYTBY010000006.1, from coordinate 28,665 downwards.
CCTTGGAGGGCTAGCGGGGCAGCAGGAGTTTACAAAGAAGCTAAGAAGACTTTCCAGGAAAAAGGTTTTGCCGGTTTTGAAGCAACCGAAAAGAATCTCGGTAGATTCTATCAGGGTCAACAGGGTAGAGATAAGGCGGCCGCTTGGCTTGGCCAAAAAACCGGTTTAGCCCCGGGTTTGGCCGACAAACAATTCCAAAGTGACATAAAATCATTTGAAGAAAAATACGAGAAGCAGTTTAAGGATAATAAAATAGATGAGAGTCGTCTAAAAGGTATCGCCGGCAACACAAATCTTTCCTTACAAGAGAGAGTTGCTGCGGCAAATAAGCTAAAGGATCTCGGAGACAATATCGAGGGCGGCGATATGTCTGCGCTTTATGATGCTTATAGCCAACGAAGTCCTGCTGATGCCGTCAGATGGATTCGCGGCCAAAATATAGATAATCTTAATCCTAAAGACCTGGATGCTCTGGATAAAGCCGCTAAGGATAAGCAACTGAAACAAAAAATAGCCCGCGTCAAAGCAAAGAGAAACTTGCTAAGTCCGGAGGAGTACACACAAAAATTTGTCCATTTTGAAGGAAAAGAGGGCGAACTAGCCAGTTTTATAGGTGATACCGATAAGGACTTTATTGACGGCCTTAAAAAACAAGAGGCATTGCGAATCCTTGAAGCCCTTAAGGGCAAGGGTGAGGCTGAGAAAAAATTCGCGCTTAAAATTGCCGAGAAAGGGTTCTTTGCCGGAACATACGAAGATAAGGATGAGGTACAGAAAAATGCCGAAGCTCTGCTTACAGGGTTAGTCGGCACCGGTAAAGAAGGCGATGCAAGCGAGGGTGCCCACGGTGCGTTCGGATCAGCAACAGAAGCCGGCAAATTCCTGGACTTGGTTAAAAAAGCAAACCTAGCTGAAGCACTGCAGATTAAACAGTCAAAGGATATATTAACAGATATGTATGAGAAAGGTTCTGACGGAAAGAATGTAAAATTGAACGGAGCTCCTGGCCTCCAAAAAGCTATGCAACAAGAGCTTAGCAAAGCGAGCAATGAAGAATTAGGGAAAATGATTAGAGTAGAAGTAGCCGGAAAAGACGCCAATGGCAATAACCTCTACAAAGCCAAGGATCAGATGGTGCTGGCGGCCTTTAAGCAATCCTTAAAGGAAAATCCCAGAGCCGCGCAAAAAATAAAGAATATGTATGTTGATCCTAAATTCACCGGCAATACACCCCTTGTCGGAGCCCTGGATCAGGCAATGAATGAAGTTCTAGCTGAATCATTTGAGACAGACAAAGGCCAACCGTTTAACAAGAAAGTTGGGGAAGTAACAGGTGCGGATGGCTTGATTTCAAAAGTAGAAAAAGCTATGGAGGACAATGGCATAGAAGACGCTAAAATTCACTACAAAAAGGCGCTTAAGAATTTAGAGGAGGCGAGTAAACTGATCAAGGGTATTGATAGAATGGACTTTATAGCCAAATCAAGAAAAGAAGAGCTGGAGAGAATTTTATCCGATGCCCAAGATAAACTCGAAAAAGCAAAAAAGAAAAAACCAAAGAACCCTGGCCCAGACGATACGGATGAAACTCCGCCGGATGATAAGGAACCGAAGGGTGGCGGAGGGGGTGGCGGCTCATCAGGTGGTAGTGGTGGCACTCCTCCACCTGGTGGTTCGTCTGGCGGTGGGAAATCCCGACTTTCCCCTTTCGGCGGTTCTCGTGCTTCGACTTCAACTTGGCCTTCCCCCAGACCCCAAACACCGCCTCCAGCCGAATCCGAATCTAGAGTTGGCAATGCCGGTGCCCCATTTTCTACAAAAGCCGGGACAATTCCATCGGGAGAAATAGGCAGGCCAGCAGAGCCAGAAATAAAACCTACGCCCACACAACCAACCTACCAACCACGTATAGTAGGTAGGGGAGGTGAACCATTAAAATCCGAAGAATGGGCAGAGGGACAACGACTTGCTCAAGAGATTGACCAAGTCTATAAAGACAGATTTACGATAATGGATGATTTTTGGTCAGAAGAACATAAGAAAGGCGCCTCTACAAGTTATGGCTATCTTTCTTCAAAACGTCCGGATCTAAATATCACCAGAGATGAGTATGATGCATGGCAAACTAGAGATGCTCTAAAAGAAGATCCTAGCCAACAAAATACACTTAATTTTTGGCAAGAACATGGTAGAAATGTAAATGGTTATATAAGGTACGTGGATAAAGCCAAGAAATTTATATCTGACAAAAAATAAAATGGACCCACAAACAACGCCACAACAAACTTTTTCAGGAATAACCGGAGGCGGGGAGATTTCGCTTTACCAATATTTTATTGCCAGTCCGCTTTTTGCCGGATTTAAAGATCCTAATGGAAATGACCGGAAAATATTCCTGAGTCAATATATTGATTTTTCGCCTTCTTTAAAGAACTACTTGGCTTCTACCGAGACGGCTACGGTTATTTTATCGACTGCTCAAAACTACGAACTTGACGATGGCCAAACTTATCAAATAGCCGCAACCATTCGCGAACTTCTTACCGGCAAAGTATTCATAAAAGACTTCCCGATAACCCTATCCTCCAAACTTGGGATTGATGACATAAAAGCAGGAGAAATAGTTAATAAAATTATTTCTCAATCCTTCGGACCGATTATTGAAGACTTGAAGAGAGTCCAGAGAAGCAAGTTTCCAGACAAGATTATGCAGATGCAGAAAGAGGCAAGACCAGAGGGATTGAATCAAGCAAGCGCTAAACCCGCCCCAATTAAGACCGACGTTGAACCTCCAAAACCAACAGAGGTTCAACCTCAAAGATCGATACCTCAGCCATCTGCACTACAGCAGATGAGGCCCATAATACCGCAAGGACCTAAATTGCCTCGTCCAGAAGTCGAATCCCAAAGACCGCCCGAGGATGGCAATGGCAACAAAGCCCAGAAGTCGCTTGAAGAAGAGCTGGAGAAGGTGGCCAACGTGATTGATTTGAGAAATAAGCCGAAAGATTAAATGTAGTGCAAATCTACAAATGACATGCGAATACCGCAAATAGTTACATACACTTACAAATAATGCACGCAGATTATTTGTAGCATTCGCACATATTCGTAGATTGGCGTTATAATTTTGAAGTTCCAAGTTCCACAATTTATTGAGACCGAGACCAAGCTGATTGGGCCTTTTACCTTAAAACAGTTCCTGTGGCTGGCTAGCGGGGGAGCGATGGTCTTCTTGCTTTTTCTGACCCTGAACACTTACATATTTTTCGTTGCCGCCATCCCCATCGGCGCCACCTCGGTCGCCTTAGCCTTTGTAAGAATTAACGAGACACCCCTGATGAACTATGTAATTTACGGCATTACTTACTTTCTAAACCCGAAACAGTATATTTTTAAAAAAGAGGAGGAAAAAGAGTTACAAGAAATAATTATTTCCGACGGAAACAAATAAACATGCCGACCCCTGGTCCTTCGACCCAAAATTTAGTCGCAATATCAGAAATAAGGGACAACGTCCTGATGCTTAAGGACGGCTCAATGCGGGCAATTATTGAGGTCTCGGCGATTAATTTTGAGCTTCGCTCCGAGGATGAGCAGATCGCCATTATCCAAAACTTCCAAAAATTCATTAACTCGATAGATTTCCCTCTCCATATCTGCATTATCTCCCGCCAATTATATATAGATAATTATTTAAAATTAGCGGCCGAGGCCGCCGGAGAAATAGACAACGAACTCCTGCGAATCCAAGCCACCGAATATATGAAGTTTATAAAAGAATTGTCGTCTCTGACCAATATCATGTCGAAAAAATTCTACATCGCCGTACCTTTTTATATATTTGAGGCGCCGACTAAGGCAGGCATCCTCCAAAGCCTGAAAAGCATGACCAGTCCGAGCACAACCATGAAAACACTGTCTGAAGAAAAGTTCCAGGTATACCGCAACCAGCTGATGCAAAGAGCCGAGCTTATATTCGGTGGCCTTGTGGGCTTAGGTTTAAAAACCCGTCTTCTTGAAAGAGACGAGATAGTCCAGATGTTTTATGGCCTGTACAACCCGGCGACAAAGACGGTAGAAGAAAAGAAAGTGTAATGCAAATCTACGAATGACACGCGAATGCAACGAATAATATTTTCGGCATTCGAATAAATTTGTAGATTCGCGTTATATTGGTGGCCAAGCAACAACTGACAACTGAATCAAATACAAAAAATATCGACAGCTTTTTAGCACCGTCGGCCTTTAGTGTTGCTCCGAATCATATTCAGGTTGGAAATCAGTACGCCCGAACGATTCTTTTGGCTACCTACCCCCGCTATCTCCATACCAGCTGGTTTTCTCCGATAATAAATCTGGACAAGGTTTTTGACATATCTATATACATAAATCCTAAAAACACAGCCACCGTTCTTAGACAACTAAGAGACCAGCTAGCCCGCCTAGAGTCCCAAGTAATGGAGGAATCGGCCTCTGGAAAAGTGCGAAACCCGATATTAGAGACCGCTATTCAGGACATTGAATCCCTGCGAGACCGCCTCCAGCAGGGAACAGACCGATTCTTTGAAATGGGCGTTTATATAACTTTTTACGAGAGTTCCCTGAAAGATCTTGATGACACAGAGAATAGGATTAAGGGGATGCTCGAGTACCAGCTCATTTTTTCAAGACCAGCAACGTTCAGAATGCAAGAAGGATTTATGTCAACTCTGCCCCTGGATAGCGATAAGCTTTCTGTCTATACCTCGCTTAACACTGAACCCCTATCATCTATCTTTCCGTTTGTTTCTTTTGATCTTACCTCTAACTCTGGCATCCTCTACGGCATTAACACTCACAATAACTCTCTAGTTCTGTACGACCGTTTTGAGCTTGAAAACGCCAATGCCGTTGTATTCGGAAAATCAGGCGGAGGCAAAAGTTACGGCGTTAAACTTGAGATTTTAAGAAGTTTGATATTCGGGACACAGATATTGGTAATCGACCCCGAGGACGAATATAAATACCTGGCTGAAACAGTCGGCGGTTCAAGTATCAAAATATCTATAAACTCGCCTCACCACCTAAACCCCTTTGACCTTCCGGTGCCAAAATCCGATGAATCGCCGGCTGATGTTTTTAAATCACATCTTCTTGATCTTACCGGCCTTTTAAAGCTGGTCCTTGGCGAACTAAGCCCAGAAGAAGATTCCATCCTCGACGAAGCCCTCATCCAAACCTACGCCATCAAAGACATAACCGCCGAGCAGGATTTTACAAACAACGTTCCTCCGATTTTATCCGACCTTCAGAATGTCCTTGAGGGCTTAACCGGCGCTGAATCAATTGCCGTCCGGCTAAAAAAATACTCCAGCGGAACTTTTGCCGGATTTTTAAATAACCCGACCAACGTTTCTCTTGAGAACCGCCTGGTTGTCTTTAGTATCCGAGACATGGAAGAGGAGTTGAGACCGATCGCCATGTATTCTATTCTAAATCACATTTGGACCCAGGTTAGGCGCGATCTGAAGAAGAGGGTTCTGGTGGTTGATGAGGCCTGGTGGCTGATGAAATACCCCATGGGTGCAGAATTCCTTTTCAATATCGCCAAGAGGGCAAGAAAATATTATCTGGGCTTGACGACAATCTCCCAAGATATTCCTGATTTTATGTCCACACCTCAGGGGAAAGCGATCGTCACCAATTCTTCAATGCAGGTCCTGATGAAGCAATCGGCCGCGGCGATAGACGTGGTCAAACAGACCTTCAACCTGACTGATGCTGAAAAATATTATCTTCTCGAAGCTCGGGTCGGATTTGGTTTACTATTCATCGGCCAGAATCATGTCGGCGTAAGAGTGGTAGCATCTTATGCTGAAGACCAAATAATAACTTCCGATCCAAGACAAATACTTGAGGTAGAGAAAGCAAAAGAGGAGTGGGCAAAAGAACAGAGCTAGTAATTTTCAATTTTTAATTTTCATTGAATTTTCAATGTTTCAATGGGCCATTGATAATTTATTGTAAATTGTAAATTGTAAATTGTAAATTTATTGGACGATGTTAACCAACAACTTTTTGAAGAAGAGGAGGCCAAAGCCGCTGATGCCAGACGGCAAGATGAGTTGGAGTCGGAAGAATTACAAGAAAGAGAAGCAAAGATGGCAGATTATGAGAACTCGCCTACAGAATCCTGGGAAAAGGTAAGACGGGCTAATCGGCTTGCCGCCCAACAAACGGCCTATCAAGAACAGCAAGGGCCGGGCAGTATTCCATTATTTAGCGGGCCGTCGCTTTTTAAGTACGCCCTCATACTTCTTATGTTCGCCATACCAAACGATATTATTGATGCCCTTACCTTCACTGGCTTTGGCTTTCTTATCTCCTGGTTTGTCTCTGCTTTTTTGTCTATAACTATGATATTTTTTACCTGGTTTTCTGATTCAGAATTCCAAAGAGTCAAAAGCCATATGGCCAACAAGGATAAATACATACAAAACCTTACCGGCACCGCAACAAAAGTTGCCGCCAAATTGACTAAATTCGCCCCAAAAAATCCAGTTGTTAAGCTAGTCGCCGGTGCCGTGCTTGAAATGATACCCCTAATAGATATCCTGCCCTGGTCAAGCATATCTGTCTTCTTGGCTTATGCCGATGAACGAAAAACATACAAGGAGGCCATGGCGACAGCGGGGTCTGAGGGCGCGGGATCGCTTTCAGAACCTACCCCAGAGATGGTATAATAGAAGAAACTGAAAATTTAAAAATCAAAATGTAAAATTATGGGTAAATCACAATTTTCAAAATTTTTAGTAATCGCCCTAGCCCTAACCGCTTTTTTGGCGGGATATTTAATGATCGGCGGGGGATTTGGCGGTAGTCCCAGAAACATAACCGGCACCGTCCTTGACAAATTTGAGAACCAGGACAGCACGGCTGACAACAAATTAGGAACAGAAAGCTCAACTGAACCGGTTTTGCTGGCAGATCGTCAGGTGGTTTCCCTGACAACTTCGCGTAATAACGAGTCTGTTTTTTACTACGAAAAAAATACAGGCAAGGTTTTTAACCTTGACTTAGCCGGCAAAGAGGAGCGCATTGTTTCGGATGCAGTGATGGCAAACTTTATGTCGAGCATTTGGTCGCCGACCAGAGAAGAGGTTATCAGCTCTTTTTATTCTCAATCCGGCTCCGATCTTAGGCATTACAGCTTTAATACCCGAGAGATAACGAAGCTTGATCCGAATATTAGATCGATTGCTTTTTCTCCCGACGGCGATTTAACCGTTTACTACTATTTCGATGGCCAACCAATAACTCCAATTCAGTCCATAAATCCAATAACCGAAGAAATTAGTGAAGAAGGGCCGCCGGCAATATTGGTCGGGAAAATTATGATTTCAGAGCCGAGCGGCCAGTACCAGAAAAAAATAATTGACACCCGCTTGAGAGATGTCGAGGTAAGCTGGCCAGCAAAAAATCAGATTGTACTTAAAACTCCGCTTTTTGACCTGTTTTTACTGACCGAGGACGGAAAGCTCAACAAGTTTTTAGAATCAAAACAGCTTCTTAACGAAAGCTGGTCTAAAAGCGGGAAAAAGCTATTGTACTCGGCGCTGGATGAAACAGGGCTTGAACCCATGCTTTATATAAAAAACGTCGAGACTCGCGAAGAAAAACCCTTGAGTTTGGCCGGAACAGGCTCAAAGTGCGCCTGGAGCATTGATGACATTACTATTTTCTGCGCCCTAGCTAAATCTCCGTCAGTAGATGATATATATAAAATAAACATCCTTGACGGTTCCAGAAAACTTGTGGCCGAACCAGGATTTGTAGTAAAGGACATACTCCTTTCCAGTCTTGAAAGCTATCTTGTCTTTGTATCGGCCGTGGATGAAAAATTATATGGGGTACGGCTAAGTGATTAGTGGCTAGTGGTTAGTGGTTAGTAAAAGTATTTCCCTCAGGAAATACTTTTATTTTTATTGATTGACCATGCTAATCACTAGTCACTAAATGCTAACCACTTCTTTATGGGTATGGCTTAATCACTATTCTTCTATTTGGATCAGCGCCAATACTCTCGGTAGCAATATCCGGATAAGAGGCTAACTCCATGTGGACCACTCTTCTCTCATAACCCGACATAGGGGAAAGAGCTTCGGCCTTTTGGGTGCTTCTGACCCGGGTTACGGCTTGGCGAGCCAGCTCAACCACGTAGTTGGTTTTGGATCGTTTGTAGTCGTTAACATCCACCGCAATATTATTTATTTCACCCATCTTTTTGGCAAACATAGCCCTCAATACTTGCTCTAGCGACTTGAGGTTTTGGCCGTTCTTGCCTATTAAGAACCTGGCGTTCTCGGGAGTATAAATAGAGGCCACCAGAGACTTAGAACCCCTATCGTCGGTTTCCTCCTTGAGTTCTACCTGGCACTCTAGGTCCATAAAATCGGCCATCTTCGTTATAGCTGTTTTTAGTTCTTTTTTTATATCGAATGGGTCATTTTCCATTTTGATATTTAAATTTTAAATTAATCTTTATATTTCATCCTGATATAACTCTGCTCGGCCATCGAAAAAAGAGTCGTCGTTAGCCAATAAAGCAGCAACGCAGCCGGCAGATTCCAACCAATTATTATAATCATTACCGGAAAAAAATACAACATTTGCTTGTTTAAAGCTTGAACCTCTTTTTGACCGCCTTGACCGGAATCGGAACCAGATAATGAGGTTAGGTTCTGGTTCTGTTTTAACTGAAGATACTGAAAGGCGCCGGTGATTATTGCTAAGATTGCACTCTTTGCGCTTATGTCTAAAAAACCTAGAGATATTGGCTCAATGCGGCCCGGGTTTCCTATAAACGAATACAACATGCCCAGGCTTTCTGGCTTAAACCCGGCCCCAAAAGCGCTGTACAAGGCTATAAGAATAGGAAGCTGGATAAGAAGGGGAAGACAGCCGAAAAATGGGTTTACTTTGTGGTCTTTATACAGTTGCATGATCGCCGCTGACTGGGCTGGGGCATCATTTTTAAACTTGTTTTTAATTTCATTGACCTTAGGATTAATCCTGCTTAGAGCTCTTTGAGATTGTATCGTTTTAACGCTAAGGGGGAAGAAAGCTAACCGGATAAGCGCCGTCAAGGCGATTATAGCCAATCCAAAATCGCTTCCCGGTATCAGGTTATATAAAAAAACTACGGCATTAAATAGCGGCTGATATAAAATTGTATTATAAATTTCTATCATTGTGGCAGATCCGGGCCTGGTTTAGTCCAGGGGTTGCACTTTAAAATTCTGAAAAGCGCCTTGGCCGATCCCTTTAAAGCTCCGTGTTTACTAAGTGACTCTATGGCATACTCGGAACAGCTTGGATAAAACCTGCAAGAAGAGCCGGGTAACGGCAAGGCCACTGCGCCATATTTAAACAAATTACCGATATAAAACTGATAGAACCTAACTAGGGATATTATTAATTTAGTCATTTTATATTACCTATAAGCCTCATAAATTCCGAGCACAGTCCTTCTTCTTTCTCAATTCTATTTACAATTACTGCCATGTCAGAATTCTTGGCCGGGTTGTTTTTGATAAACTTTGCCGCTACTTCCGACAGAAGACGCTTTAGCCGATTTCGGTCAACTGCTCTTGGCGCTGTTTTTTTTGAGATTATAAAACTAAAACGCGGAAAACCTTTTTCATTTGAATTGACCCTAATAAACAAAAAACTGCCCCTAACAGCTTTTCCTTTTTTAAACACTCTATCCAAATCCGCCTTCCTGACTATTCTATGTTTTTTTGGTAAAGCCATGGCTGGGCTTAAACGGTCAGTTTATATCTGCCCTTTTTTCTTCGACGAGCCAAAACCGTCCGGCCATATCTTGTGCTGGATCTTTTAAAAAAGCCATGCTTTACTTTTCTTTTTTTCTTCTTGGGTTTGTATGTCTGGGCTTTAGATACTGTCATGGTTAGTAGTATAGAAACTTTTTTTAATCACGTCAACATTGCAAACATTTTTCCACTTGTTATAAACAGCATATCAACGATTTGGCTAGTGTTTACTATTATCGTCGTGGGGTATAATTGTGTACAGATGTATTTATTGATTCGGCAAGTTAATTTTCAATTTTTAATTTTTAATTTTCATTGAATTTTTAATGTCTTAATTTTCAAACTTTTGGAAATTGGCTTATTGAAACATTGATTGTAAATTGTAAATTGTAAATTGTAAATTGAGAAATGACTAACGAAGAATTATGGAAAGCAGTGTTGGGGGATATGGAACTTTCTCTTTCCAGGGCTAATTTTACGACCTGGTTTAAAAGTACCTCTATCCTCTCGAAAGACCAACAGGCAATAGTTGTTAGTGTTCCTAATGGCTTTATTAAGGAGTGGCTTGAAAATAAATTTAATAAAAAAATTCTTGATTCCTTGCGTAACTTTACCCCTGAGGTAAGGGAGGTTAAATACGTAATTGGCATACCCAAGATTGACCTAAAACAAGTATCTTCGGCCACACTACTTGATAAAGATTATGATGAGAGGACATTAAACGACTCAGATAAAGACATAGACCGGTCCACCAATTTAAATAGGCGTTATTCTTTTGAGTCATATATCGTCGGTTCGAATAACGAGCTGGCCCATGCCGCCGCTCTGGCTATAACTAAGAATACCGGTAAATTATACAATCCCTTATTTGTTTATGGCGGTGTTGGTCTGGGTAAAACACACCTTCTCCAAGCCATAGGCAATAAAATTTCCGGCGACTCGCCGAATATAAAGGTTTTATATGTGCCGGCGGAAAAAATGACAGCCGAACTGCTCGAGTCAATAAAGACTGGCTCCATCGAGCAACTTAAAAGCAATTACTCAAAATTGGACCTCTTGATAATAGACGACGTTCAATTTATCGCCGGAAAAGAGAGGACCCAAGAAATAGTTTTTACTATTTTTAACGAGCTCTATGGAAAAAACAAACAAATTATTCTTTCCTCGGACAGGCCGCCAAAAGCCATACCTGCCCTGGAAGAGCGTCTACGCTCGCGATTCGAGGGGGGAATGATAGCTGATATTGGTATCCCTGACTTTGAAACACGCTTGGCAATTTTAAAACTAAAACTACTAGCTAAAAAATTTGACCTGGACAACGAGGTTTTGTCCTATATTGCCACCAATATCCAGAAAAACGTACGTGAATTAGAGGGTGCTCTAAACAGGATTATTGCTTTTAGTCAAATTTATAATAAGCCGCCCGGACTTAAGGAGGTTAAAAACATTCTTACGACCTACCTTAATAGCCCCTATAGAAAAACCTCCCCTCAAACAGTCCTAAAAAGCGTTGCTGATTTTTACAATATCTCAGCTAGTGATCTCGTGAAAAGAAGCCGAAAAAAAGAGGTTGTAAAACCAAGACAAATAGCCATGTTCTTATTAAGAGAAGAAACTAAACTATCCTTCCCAGAAATAGGGCAAAAGCTTGGTGGCAGAGATCATTCTACAGTTATCCATGCTTGTGAAAAAATAAGAAGAGAAGAGGGCGGCGATGAGATGATAAAACAGGAGTTGGTTTTAATAAGGGAGCGTGTTTATAATTCTTTTGATAAGTGAAGTGGAACGGAATCCCGCACTTAATAATTTGTTACCATTAAGTGCGTAGGTAGTGGATGATCTGTGGGAAATTTTGAGTTTTGAGTTTTGAGTTTTGAAATAATAAAAATTGTAGACACAGCATAAACTTAATATAAAGACACTATCAACATTTTATTTTTTAGTTGAGGTATAATTAAGCTAGGTAAATTAAGGGGTTTTTAGTAGTTACTAAAAATTATACACATATCCACCCCCTTAATACTAATAATATATTTCTTATATAATATTTTATGAAGATTATTACGAGTCATAAAAACTTATCCAAAGCTTTAAATACTGCAGAAAGAGTTGTTTCCAGAAACCCCTCTTTACCTATTTTAAATAATATCCTTCTTAGAACAGAGAATGGACGTTTGAAGTTATCGGCGACAAATCTTGAGATAGGGATTAATTACTATATAGGGGCTAAAACGGAAGAAACGGGAGAAATTGCCGTGCCAGCTCGAATATTTTCTGATTTTTTAAGTAATTTAACCGAAGAAAAAATAACTCTGACTACCAAGAATAATATACTCAGTATTAATACTGAAAAGTATAAGACCCAGATCCTAGGCTTTGACCCTAAGGATTTTCCAATAATTCCTAAAATTAAAAGCAATTCTTTTTTTAACATACCAGCTAAAGTTCTAAAGACGGGATTGCTTTCGGTTTTGGATTCGGTTGCTGTTTCCGAAACAAGACCCGAATTATCAGGTATCTATATCCAAGTTACACCCAACAGATTTATATTAGCCGCGACTGATAGTTTCCGTCTGGCCGAAAAGATTATTGAATTAAAACAGAAAGAAGATATCTCTTTTATACTACCAAGATTTACAGCCTTGGAATTAATTAAAGTCCTAGGTGATATAAATGAAGATATTTTAATAAAATATGGAGATAATCAAGTCGTCTTTTATACCGAGGATCTTGAGATTGTCTCAAGATTGATTGACGGCAATTACCCTGATTATAAAAAAGTAATTCCAGAAAAATATATATCCAGAACCTTGGTTAAGAAAGAAGATTTAGAAAAAAATGTACGACTCGCCGGCATCTTCTCCTCTAGTGTTGCGGATATAAAACTAAGTTGCAATGATAAAAACTTAACCCTAACGGCCAAAAATTCTGACAAAGGAGATATCCAGGTAACGGTAGACGCTTTACTCAAAAATGAGCCGTTTGACATCTCTTTAAATCACCACTATTTGCTGGATGGTTTAAAAATAATTCCGACCGAGCATGTGGTTATAGAATATACCGGCCAAGGCAGTCCCTTGGTGATAAGACCGGAATATGATAACAAAGACCTAACCTACCTCATAATGCCACTTAGGAAATAAGCATGTTTAAGAGCTTAAATAATAGTTTTGAAAGAAAAAAAGCATCACTGGGTAAATCCTTAGATAAGAGCCAAAGAATAAAAAAAGAAGTCGAGATTTTTTTAAAGAACGAATTCGGAGAGAAGCTTAAAGGCTTTTCTTTTCTTATAAGTTATAACCCCAAAGATGATAGCTTGATAATAACTGCGGGCAATAAGACGTTAGCCAACGAGCTAACCATAAGGTTGGTAGGATTGATTAACCTCCTAAAAACCAAAGATATTCGCTTAGGGAAAATACTGGTTAGGTAGCCCAGTAACGCATACGAATGTAAGTTACTGGGGTAGCTGGTAGTAAGACCTAACCGCCCACTCCCAATTTTTAAATTGAGCATCGGCCTCTGGTTGGGAGGGAAAAGGTCCGGTAGGGTTAACCCTGTCAACAAAGTAGAGGATACTATGGATGTCTTGATTGTTAAGGCTGGGATCTAGGTATCGCCCATCGAGCATTATTTTATTAATAAAAACCGGATCAGGCCGATTAAAGATCTCAGAAGGGGTGCTATTGAGAGCGGCCACTACAAACTCGTGCCACAAGGGCCCGGAAGCGCTTATACCAGCCCCTTCTCTGGTCATCGATCTATTGTCATTATTTCCTGTCCATACCCCAACAGCGATGGAGGGGGAGTATCCAACTACCCAGGCATCTCTATTCTCTTGGGTAGTTCCAGTTTTGGCCGCAACTTCTCTGCCGTTAATAAACAAAGAATTAATATATCCAAAAACTGGAGATCGGGCGCTGTTGTCGGACAGGACATCTGTAACCAGCCGGGCTGTTTGAGAATCAACAACTCTTTTTGGTTCGGATTTATGTTCTTCTAAAACCTCGCCTTCGGACGATTCTATTTTCTCTATAAAAAACCAGGGATTTCTAACACCGTCATTAGCAAAAACGCCGTAAGCTGAGACGAGGTCAACTAATCTAACCTCGGCTCCGCCCAGCACAAGAGACAAACCGAAACGGGATCTATCCTGAAGGGTGGTTATACCCATTGCTTCGGCAAGATTTATTGTATCCTCAACCCCGGCCAAGTACAGGGTTTTTACCGAGGGAACGTTTAGGGATTGAGCTAGGGCGTTGCGTAAGGTCACAGGACCTCTAAAACGGCCGTCGTAGTTAACGGGATTATAACAATCTAGCCCAAACTCATCTTTCTCGGCAGAAACATCGGGGGGACAGTTAGGATTGAATTCTGTTTTTACATCAAAAAGAATCGTGGCATCGGGGTAGCCCTTTTGAAAGACGGCGGCATAGGCAAAAGGTTTAAAAGCTGAACCCGGCTGGCGCTTAGCGGTAGCGACGTTAAAATTACCCTCGTGCTCTATGTCAAAATAATCGCTTGAACCAACCAGGGTCAGGAGTTTGCCACTCTTTGGGTCGACAGCAACCAAAGAGGCATTATCAGCTTTATATTTTTCCTTATTTATTTTTGAGTATTTAGCCACTAATTCCTCGGCTGATTTTTGAAGCTCGGCATTAAGAGTTGTGGTAATCTTGAGGCCGTTGCGCTCAACCGCCCCCTCCCCATATTTTGAGACCAGATATTCTTTAACCATAATAACAAAATGAGGAGCGGTTATTTTGTCTGTTCCTGGTGAAAATTTAACCTCTTCTTTAAGGGCTGACGCAAGCTCCTCGGAGGTTATAAAGCCAAGGTGATTCATCCGGCTCAGGATAAAGTCTTTTCTGGACAACAAAGCATCAACGTGATTTCCGTAGGGAGAATAGTAGGTGGTTGCTCTGGGAAGAGTTGCCAGTATGGCTGACTCGGCGTAAGTAAGTTCCTTGGCCGATTTGCTAAAAAACGTTTTGCTAGCCGCCTCTACTCCGTAAGCGTTGGAACCATAAGGAATTTGATTTAAATACATCCAAAATATCTCATCTTTTGTAAATCGGCGCTCAACCTCGACTGTTAAAATGATTTCTTTTATTTTTCTAGACAGAGTACGCTCATCGCTCAAAAGAGCTTTTTTGATAAGCTGTTGGGTGATGGTGGAGCCGCCCTCGCTGATACCGATCTCTTGTATATTTTTCAACAAAGCTCGGACAATTCCCCTGAAGTCGATACCCTTATGCTGGTAAAAATCGCTATCTTCGGAAGCGAGGGTAGCTTTTTTGATTGAATCCGGGATGTTTTCCCATGGAATGATGGTTCTTTTTTCTTCACCATGAATGTCATAAAGAAGAACCTTGCCGGTGGAATCATATATTTTTGTCGATTCGCCGACCTTTCGGATGATTATTGATTCTGGGTCAGGAATGGATCTCTGAAGATAGATAAAGTAGGATAAAAATAATATTGCTCCGAGAACAAAAAACCACACCACCAGTGCGAGAATAAGTTTTATAGCTTTTTTGGATCTTAGCCTAGACTTTTTAAGTTTTTCTACGGTGAATTGAGGGAGCATTAAACAATGAACTTTAACATAAAAAACCAGTATTTACAACGACTTTTATAAAAGATATTATTTAGGATATGTCAGACGAAAAGGTTTATAATGACGATCAAAAAATAGAAGAACTTCTTACTCGCAGGATAGGTAGCTTTGAAGGCAGGTCTAATATTTGGCCGTCAAAAGAAGAAGCCAAGAAAAAATTAAAAGAGAATAAAGGTCTTAGGATTTATCTTGGCATTGATCCGACTGGTTCGGATCTCCATTTAGGGCACGTCGTTCCCTTGTTGTTTCTTAAACAGCTACTGGAACTTGGGCATATTCCAGTATTGGTTATTGGAGATTTTACGGCCAGAATAGGAGATCCTTCGGGTAAGGACACAACAAGAAAGCCGCTAGCCGAAGAAGAAATTAAAAATAATTTTAATGGCTATCTTGGTCAGGTATACAAAATACTGCCGGAGAGTTCCATCGAGATTATGTACAACAGTTCTTGGTTAGATAGATTGACTATCAAAGATTTCTTCCAACTAGCCAGTCAGGTTACAGTCCAGCAAATGATTCAAAGGAGCATGTTTCAAGAAAGGATAGAAAAAGACAAACCATTTGCAGTTCATGAATTTTTATATCCGCTAATGCAGGGCTATGATTCGGTGGCTATGAATATTGATGGTGAAGTTGGAGGTATAGACCAGATGTTTAACATGCGAATGGGTAGGGATCTGATGAAAAAGCTTTTAGGCAAAGAAAAGTTGGTTTTCGGAACTAGGCTAGTAGAAGATCCGATAACCGGTAAAAAAATGAGCAAAAGCGGAGGTGAGGTAATTGCCATCAACGACGAACCTAGCGAAATACGGCGAAAAATACTGGCGCTAGGCGACAGTATGACAAAAATTATTTTTGAGCTATGCACCGACGAGAGTCTAGACCGGATAAGCGATAAGGAAAAGGCATTATCAGGCCGAGAATATAAGGAACTTCTGGCGGGTAAACTTATAGAAATGTTTAGGGGTAAGGAAAAGATAAAGGAGGCCCAGGCGCCTAAAGAGGGGAAAGCTACCGGTAATCTGGCGGTTACCATAAAAGACCTTGGGTTTGCTTCTTCAATCTCTGAGGCTAAGAAGTTAATAACTAGTAATGCCGTAGAAATAAACGGGCAGGTAAAAACAGATTGGAACTATCAGCTGCAAAAAGGAGATAAGCTCAAGGTGGGTAAGGGGAGGTTTGGTTTGATAATATAAAACTGCCCCGAGTGGGGCAGTTTTATATTGGGAATTAACTTTCAGAACCTTCGTCTTCTTCGTCCTCTTCTTCATCTTCGTCTTCATCTTCATCTTCTTCATTGTCGTCCTCCTCGTCATCAGCTAGCTCTGGGAGTTCACCGGGGTCACCCTCGCCGAAGGCCAGCATTTGAGCGTATTTTAATTCTTCGACC
Organism: uncultured Candidatus Saccharibacteria bacterium; assembly: GCA_964436165.1. Classification (GTDB taxonomy): domain Bacteria; phylum Patescibacteriota; class Minisyncoccia; order 2-02-FULL-40-12; family GWA2-44-9; genus 2-01-FULL-39-28. Next base: position 11,840 of record CAYTBY010000006.1, on the reverse strand, counting down.
ATGGTAAAATAAATTTCTAATTGCTCTAATTGACCTAATTACTCTAATCAATGTCTAATGGCTTAATTTCTAATGTCTAAAACAAGAATTTAAGCATCAATTACCGGGTCATTAGGATTTGATTAGGTTAATTAGGCATTAGGTTAATTAGGTTAATTTCTTTTCGTATATTACATTATTTGCACAACAAATTGCAATAGCCAGACCGTCAGCGGCATCGTCCGGCTTAATCGCCCCCTTAATATTAAGGATTAAACGAACCATTTGTTGGACCTGATCTTTCCCGGCCCGGCCATAGCTAGATACGGCTTGCTTGACCTGAAGAGGCGTAAATTCACGTATCGGCACCCTGTTTATGGCTAGGGCGGCCAGGATAACGCCTCGCATCTCGCTTACAGATATTATAGTTTTTTGATTTTTAAAGAAAAATAACTTTTCCACAGCGGCTATACCTGGTTTGTATTTCTTTATGATCCTGGCTATGTCTTTCATGACCTCGTCGGCAGAAAGAGCAGGACCGTTTTTAGTAGGGGACCGGGGAATTAAGCCGTAGTCAATACACTCGAGTTTTCCGGCTGCGCTCTTTATTATTCCAAATCCTATTCTCGTTGTTCCGGGGTCGATACCCAATATGATCAAAATTTTTAATTTTTAATTTTTAATTTTTAATGAACTTTAATTCATTTTAAACTTTAAATTAAAAATTTTAAATTCTTCAAATTTGTTCTTGCAAATTTGAAGCCACGTCTTCGACGTCATCATTATCATCAAGGGCTTCGAAAAGTTTGTCTATCTGGGTTCGGATGTTAGGATCTTCAATTGTAACAGGTTGGTTAAACATCCAAGAGATGCTTCCCGGCGGAACTATCTTTGAACCATGGTCTGAAAATATCTTTTTAATTTCGGCTATGGTGCGGTTACGATTGTCGGTTATAGCTCTTATTTTTAAAGCGATGCCGCCAGGCCCGATAGCCTCGATGGAGAGTTCTTCAAGCTGAGTAGATTTATCGGATACTTTATTGATAGCTCTCTGGATATTATCATTAGGCATATTAACTGAGCGAGCTTTTTCTATCGCGTCCTTAAGCTCAAGATTGGTTTCTTGGTTTGCTCCTTTTCTTGCTGCAAGGGAAATCAGTTTAGATATTTTAGAAAATAACTGACCCCTCTTTTTATCAGTTAGGGCTTTCTGGCGTTTGATTTTAGACCACTTTGAATGCCCGGACATAGTATGCCCACATATTACGATATATTAAATACCGATGCAATTAAAAAAGGGGTCTGACCCCTATTTTACTTTAGATATCAAACGTATTTTTTATCCCGAGATGTTTCATGCCTTGCCGGGTTATTATTCTTCCTTTCTGAGTCCGGGCCATGAAACCGATTTGGATTAAATAGGGTTCGTAGACGTCTTCTATTGTGCCCTCTTCTTCAGATATTGCCGCGGCAACCGCTTTCAGACCAACGGGACCGCCATTAAACGTGTCGGCTATAGTTTTTAGTATCTTTCGGTCTGTTTCTTCAAGCCCATGGTTATCTATCTCAAGCATAGCCAGGGCCTCCCCGGCTATTTTAGGATTTATAGAAGAATGATTTTTGACCTGGGCGTAATCTCGGACCCTTTTTAAAAGTCGGTTAGCGATGCGGGGAGTAAAGCGGGAAGCCAGAGCAACTAGGTTGACGGCATCCCTGTCTATATTAATCTGGAGAAGCTTTGCTGAGCGGGAGATTATTTTCTCTATATCCTCATGCCTGTAGAAATCTAAGCGGAAATTGACTCCGAACCTGGAACGGAACGGACTCGAAAGCATTGATATTTTTGTAGTCGCGGCAATGAGGGTGAATCGCGGAAGTTCTATTTGGAGTGTTTTAGCTGAAGTTCCCTTGCCGATGATTATATCAAGTTTAAAATTCTCCATGGCCGGATAGATAACCTCTTCAACGGCCTTATTCAGGCGGTGAACCTCGTCTATAAATAAGACATCGCCGTCGCTTAGCCCAGTCAAAATAGAGCCGACATCGCCAGCCTTCTCAAGGGCAGTACCGGAAGTTATTTTTATGCTTGAGCCAAGCTCTTTAGCGATAAGATAGGCCAGGGTCGTTTTGCCAAGACCGGAAGGACCGTGGAGAAGGAGATGTTCCATGGTCTCGTTTCTTTTCTGGGCTGCCCCGATCATTATCCTCAGGTTGTCTTTTGTCCTTTCCTGGCCGATGTACTCGGTAAATGTTTTAGGACGAAGAGCCAGGTCAAGAACCTGGTCGTCTAAGCCCTGTTTTGGTGCGACAATTTGTTCTTTGGCGTTCATACTGATTTCTTGATCCCGCACTTATCGAGCAGATATTTCTTAGTAGCTACTGCTTAGTTAATTACTCGCGAAGCCTATAAATGGTACTTTGTAAATCTTATATATACTTGGAAATATAACCAGCAGCTGCTCGATAAGTGCGGGATTGACATTTGGGGTGTTTTAGATTAAAATATAGGGGTTATTTGGTATGTTTTTGACTCCTGTAATCTGTAGGCAATTAGGTTTTGTTTTTTGACCAGGCCTAATCGGGATAACTTTTTAGCCGGATAGTTTGGTTTCGACTGGACTACTCCTCAGAACTATCCTGCCCCGTCCGCCTTTGGCAGATGGATTTTGCCTACAGATTACAAGGGTCAAATTAAATTACTCGCTCTATCTCCTCTACCGAAGTTATACCGTCTAATAATTTCAAATAAGCATCTTGAATCAAGGTGGTCATGCCTTCTGCTATTGCCAGTTCTTCTATTGCTGAAATCGGGGGAGAGCTAAGGATAAGTCGCTCTATGTCCTTAGAAACAACGAAGGCCTCAAATACCCCAATTCGATCAAGGTAGCCGATAAAGTGGCATTTGTTACATTTTCCCGGGCCATAAATTTTTAGAGAATTATTAAATTCGGGCAAGTTAAAGCGGCTTCTTATGGGGTTTAGTACGTTTTTTACTTTTTCTAATTCTTCCGGCAGGATCTTGTGGTTTTGTTTACAGTCTGAGCAAAGTTTTCTGACCAAGCGTTGAGCGAGAGTAATGTTTATTGCCGGAGCTAGAATCTGGGGCCTTATGCCCAGGTCTATTAAGCGGGGGACGACGCCGGCAGCGCTGTTAGTGTGGATTGTCGAGAGAACAAGGTGGCCAGTCAGAGCAGAGTGAAGGGCAATTTCGGCCGTTTCGACGTCGCGTATTTCACCGACAAGAATAATATCGGGATCCTGCCTAACGATAGATCTCAGGCCGTTAGCGAAGGTGTAGCCCTTTTTGGGCTCGACTTGAGTCTGAGAAATATTATTCACATGATACTCGATCGGATCTTCTATGGTTATTATTTTTGTTCCGGGTTCGTTAAGGTGATTGACAAAGGCGTAGAGGGTAGTTGTTTTTCCGGCCCCGGTCGGGCCGGAAGCCATTATTGCGCCCGTTTTCTTTTTTAGCTGGACCTCGAGCAGTTCTAAAATATCTTTCCTGAACCCCAGTTCGGCCAGAGACACCTTAATCGTTCGGGGGTCTAAAAGACGCATCACGATAGTTTCTCCGAATTCACTTGGAAGTATGGAGACCCTTACTTCTATATCAACACTCTTTTGTTTTATGGTAAATCGTCCGTCCTGAGGAGCATCATGAATATTGAGCTTCATTTTTGAAAGTATCTTTACCCTGTTTAATATTTTTTCATAGTACTCAACATCAAGATCGGTTATATCGTGGAGAATGCCATCCAATCGGTAGCGAAGACGGGTTTTTTCTGATCCAGGCTCAAAATGAACATCCGAGGCTCTTGTTTTCAGAGCCCCGGCTATCAGTATTTCCAGGAGCTTGGTTACAGAGATTGTTTTTAGTTTTGATTTAAGATCGCCGATGTCTTTTATCTGGTCTTGAAGTTCGGCCAATTCTGTCTCATTAATCTCTATGGCGCCGACCCGAAAAACCTTCTGTTTTATTATCTTATATCTTTCCCAGACGGAGCTTAATATATGGGGTGTGGTAAGGAGGAGATCAAGAGTAAAGCCCTTTGTCTTTAGAAAGTCCAAGGTCTCTTTAGTTTGAGGACTGTCCGGATTGACTAGGGCAACAATAAGTTTAGATTCGTGTTTATAGAGAATAGCCAGGTCAGATTTTCTGGCTGTTTCTTCATCGAGAATGTTAAGGGCTTCGGTATCAATAGGCACGCCTTTTAGGGTCGAGAAAGGAAACCCAAAATTTTTGGCTGATTCGGCATATCTGTCTTCTTCTTCCTTGAGCTGGATATCTTTAAGCTTTTTTTCTAGTTCTTCTTCTCTTTTTTTAACCGGAGATTGTAAAGGCATATTCATGTATTAGCGAAACTGATATTTTTGTAAAGAAATTTTGTGGATATCTTATGAGACACGGCAGATTTATATCGAGTTTTTACTATACTCAGTATACTACAGTCGCTTGACTTATGCGCGTCTATTTGTTAACATGCTACATGTAAGAGTGAAGATGATTAAAGGTCCGCCGGAGCGGGCCTCAAATTTTAATATGTTAGACATAAAACAATTTTTGTCAGCGATAAAACAGATAGCCGAAGAAAAGGGGATACCGGAAGAAAGCGTCTTAGAAACTATTGAGGCGGCTATCGCCTCGGCCTATAAGAGGGACTATGGCAAGAAGGGGCAGATAATAAAAGCCAAGCTCGATGTCGAGACGGGCAAACTTGATGTGACTCAGGTTTTTTATGTTGTTGAGGGGATGGACGAAGAGGGGTATATAACCGGCCAGTTGCCAATAAAAGTTACGGAAGATAGGCAGGATATGGAGGTTGAGAGATTTAGAAAAAAGGACACAGAGTCAGAGCCGGAAGTAAAAGAGACCGAAGAGGGGGAGTTGAAAATAAAACTCAATCCTGAAAAACATATCTTATTCGAGGAGGCGAAAAAGAAAAATAAAAAAATTAAGGTTGGAGACGAGATGATTATTAAGCTTGAGAGCAAGACTGAATTTGGACGAATCGCCGCCCAAACTGCAAAGCAGGTGGTTATCCAGAGATTGCGTGAGGCAGAGAGGGAAGCTATCTTTTCTGAATTTAAAAAACGTGAAGGGGAAATAGTCAGCGGGGTTGTTCAGCGCAAAGAGGGGGCCCTGGTCTTTATTGATCTCGGCAAAACAAACGGTCTATTAATACCAGCCGAGCAGGTTTATGGCGATAATTACAGAATTGGCCAAAGGTTTAGATTAATGATACTGAAGGTGGATGAAACGTCCCGAGGACCGGTTGTGCTTCTCTCGAGATCGCACCCCAAGCTAGTTCTAGAATTATTCAAAATGGAAGTACCGGAGATAGACACCGGAACTGTTGTCGTCAAATCAATAGCCAGAGAAGCCGGCTCAAGAACTAAAATAGCCGTCTCTTCTCAAGAAGAGGGAGTAGATCCGATTGGCTCTTTGGTTGGTCAGAAAGGGGTCAGAGTCCAGACGGTAATAAATGAGCTATCCGGCGAAAAGATAGACATAATCCTTTGGAGCGACAAACCCAAAGAGTTTATCTCTAACTCTCTTTCCCCAGCCAAGGTGTTGGGGGTTGAAATTATAGATGAAAGAAAAAAATATGCCCTAGTAGAGGTCTCTGACGACCAATTCTCGCTGGCCATAGGTAAAAAGGGCCAGAATGTTCGTCTCGCCGCGAAGCTTACGGGTTGGAAAATAGACGTAAGATCGCCAAAAGAAAATCTAGAGTTTAAGGAAGTTGATGAAGGAGCCGGTAAAAGTGAAGAAGCAGGAGAAGGAAAGGAAACTTCAAAAACAGAAAAGAAGGAGTAGAGGCCATCTCAAAAACTCGCAATAAAAAAACGTGACATCTTCTCTAAAAAAACTGGAACAGAACAAGCACGAACTAACTATTGAATTAAACCGAGAGGAGCTTTCTCTGTATGTGAAAAGAGCCGAAGACAGAGTTGCCGGCGAAGTTCAGCTTGACGGTTTTCGAAAGGGCAAAGCTCCCAGGGAGATGATAAAAAAGCAAGTTGGTGAGCAGTATATACTTGAGCAAGCTCTTGATTTGGCTCTTCGTGAAAGTTTAGCCAAAACACTTGACGAGCAAAAACTCGAAGTAATGAACGTTGCAAACCTGGACGTAAAAGAGAATTCTGTCCATAAGCTAGTCTACTCCGTTATTCTTACCATGTTTCCGTCGATAAAAATTCCTGACGTTTCTTCAGTTAAGGTGGAACAAAAAGAAATCGTCATCAGCCCCAAAGAGCTAGGTGATGCCCTTGATTTTTTAAGAACTTCGCGGGCCAAATTTATTGCCAAGGAGGGATCGGTAGAAAAAGGCGATAGAGTTGAAGTAGATTTTGAAGTTACTGCTGATGGATTACCGGTTGAGGGCGGGGTGAGCAAGAATCACCCGCTTGTTGTCGGGGATAATAAGTTTATACCTGGGTTTGAAGATCAGTTGATAGGTATGAAAACCGGAGAGGAGAAGAAATTCTCCCTGAACGCTCCAGCCAGCTATTTTCATAAAAATATTGCGGGAAAAAAATTAGATTTTTCGGTAAAGGTAGTTGTTGTCCAAAACATAGAGAAGCCGGCTCTGAATGATGAACTTGCTCAAAACCTTGGCAAGTTCAGAGGCCTGAAAGAATTAGAAGACAACATTAAAGAAGGAATTTTTGAGGAAAAAAAAGTTCAAGAGAAACAACGTCTACGGCTAGAGCTCCTTTCTAAAATTTTTGAGAAATCAAAAGTAGAATTGCCTGGTGATATGGTCGACGAAAAACTTAACGGGATGGTAACGGGATTTGATAGCGAACTTCATGCCAAAGGCTTGGAACTGTCTTTTTACTTAGCTCATTTAAATAAGACCGAGGACGATTTACGTAAAGACTGGAGACCGGAAGCCGAGCGTCAGGTTGCTTACGCCCTTATTTTAAGAAAGATAGCCAAGGATAGGAATTTATACCCATCCAACGAAGAGGTTGAGGCAGGGGTAGCTCAGCTAGCCCAGTCCCTGGTCTTAAGAGAGCAAGTTAGCCCAGAAAGCATAGATACAGAAAAGCTAAAGGATGCTGTAACGGGGGATCTGGTTAATGAAAAAGTCTTCGGCTACCTTGAGGAAAATTGCATTGCCTAAGAAAGCTATTTTGTAAAACAAAAACGTCCCGGAGAAACTCCTAAGGACGTTTTTGTTTTTTGTGACCCCGCACTTAAAAAGGAACTGCCCGGAATCCTAACAGATAATTCCTTTTTAAGTGCGGGGTAGATACTCCGGGCGTAAAACGCCCGAAGACTTCGCGAAACCCCCGATCCGATAAGCACAAACTCCGAAGAGTTGCTATTACATGAATTCCTTGTATAATAAGGAAAAGGTTGGTCAGGCACTCAAGTGATTGGGTGCTTGATTTGTAATAACGGACCTACGAAATCAGGAGTATCGTTATGAGCTAATTATAGCATACTTAAATACAAATGTCAATGGTAAGAAAAAAACAGAACATCTATCTCGACAACGCGGCTTCTACGCCAATAGATCTTAGGGTAAAAAAAGAGACGGTAAAAGCCCTTGAATTTTATGGCAATCCGTCTTCGTTTAACGATATTGGCAGAGAGGCTAAAAAAATACTTGAAGACTCCCGCTTTAAGATAGCCAGATTTATGGGGGCAAGGCCGGAAGAAATTATTTTTACATCTTCGGGATCGGAAGCCAATAATTTGG
>CAYTBY010000006.1:0-4043 GCA_964436165.1 uncultured Candidatus Saccharibacteria bacterium | reverse complement strand
GCAAGGCCGGAAGAAATTATTTTTACATCTTCGGGATCGGAAGCCAATAATTTGGCTATTTTCGGGTTAACCCATGGACAAAAACCGGGGGAAGTAATAACTACGCCCATTGAACATCCCTCGGTCCTGGAACCGCTTAAAGAACTTAGCAAAAGGGGATGGAATATAACCTATCTTAAAGTTAATTCGGATGGGCTTATTGACTTAAAGGACTTTGAGAAAAAACTTAATCCAGAAGTTATGTTGGTTTCAATTATTTATGCCAACAACGAGATAGGTTCCATACAGCCGATTAAGACAATTTCCAAAATTATAAACAAGTTCAGGACTAGAAAATTGGAAATTGATGGAAAACCCCCGCTTTTCCATATGGATGCTTGCCAGGCAGCTGGTTATCTTGATATGAACGTAAATAATCTCCGGGTTGATCTGACGACATTAAACGGAAGCAAAATATATGGACCCAGGGGGATCGGGGTTCTTTATAAGAAAAGAGGGATAAATCTGGGGCCAATGGTTTACGGTGGCGGACAGGAACATGGATTAAGAGCGGGGACCGAGAATCTACAGGCCGTAGTTGGACTGGCGAAGGCACTTGAGCTGATAGATAAAAAAGAGGGGCCGAGACTCGCAACTCTTAGGGATTACTTTATAGATAAAATAAAAGTACTAATTCCGGATATAAAAATAAACGGCTCCCAAGGAGATAAAAGACTGGCAAATAATATTAATATTTCAATTCCCGGCCTGGACAGTGAGAACCTTCTTTTGGAGCTCGATAAGTACGGCATTTACGCTGGTTCCGGTTCAGCCTGTACGGCTCATTCGGTTGAGCCGTCCCATATCTTGAAAGCTATCGGAGTCGAGAATAAATATTTAAGTGGTGTATTGCGATTAAGCTTAGGCCGGCAGACGACAAAGAAAGATGTTAATTACGTGCTCAAAGCTTTGCCAAGGTTAGTGGGGGATTTAAGAAAGAGGTATAGAAAATAAGGTATAGAAAATAAATTGAAAAAATGTCAATTTTCTGGTAGAATTGTTTGGTAAATGCCCCCATAACTCAATGGATAGAGTGGCACCCTTCGAAGGTGAGAATCCAGGTTCAAGTCCTGGTGGGGGCACACGGAATTATTAACAATTTAATATTGAGTGCGCATCTCCTATGTGATATGATTGGTTGTATGAAAGAGTTAGTAGATTTAAAAAGAGAGGCGATAAAATTAAGGAAAAGGGGCCTGAGCTATGGTGAGATAAAGAAACAGATTCGTGTTTCAAAAAGTTCGCTAAGTCTTTGGTTGAAAAATATCGAGTTAAGGCCAGAGCACAAAAAACGTCTATATACCAAACAGATCAATATATTAGCAAGAGGTCCTTATGGACAGAGAGAAAGGAGAGAAAGAGAAATCGAACTTATTGTAAAAGAAGCCAAAAGCCAGATAATTCGACCGATACCGAAAGAATCATTAAGAATGATGGGAGCGATGCTTTATTGGGCAGAGGGTCGTAAAATGAAAGGTGGTATGGAGCTTACTAACTCAGATCCGCTACTAATACTGTTCTTTGTTAAATGGCTAGAAGAAATATTTTCTATATCTGCCAAAAATTTACGAATGAGATTAAATATTTATCCGCAGCAGGATGAAATAAAACTGAAGAAATTTTGGTCGGAATTAACAATGATTCCTTTAAATAATTTCAGAAAAACCTTTGTTAAACCACCAAATAGATTTTTTAAAAAGAATAATTTGTATTATGGAACGGCAAGAGTAGAGGTACCCAGAAGTTCTGATAATAAGCATAGATTATATGGCTGGATTCATAGTGCACTTGAAGATTTACATCCAAGCATTGAACTTATTGAGAGAAAGTGGAAATCATTGAAAAAGGTTCAACGGCCGGTTAATATTTAAAAACATATGCGCCCATAACTCAATTGGTAGAGTAGCGGACTCTTAATCCGTTTGTTGTAGGTTCGAGCCCTACTGGGCGCACCAGAATCTGACAATCATCAAAAACCCCGACTTGAGATTGGGCGGCGCGAAGCGTCGCCCAATGAGTTGGTGGCGGAATCTCTGAATCGCTCGGCCCGATGAATCGGGCCTCGCGGTTGGCCAAGAGGAGGTCCGAGCCAAAGATTTCTTTGGCAATGACCTTTTTCTGTATTAGGTCATTATCTTGTGCGATTTTTTCAAGGTTTGAGGCGGTTTTTATCCATTCTTTCATAGGTTCGAGCCAAGCATTATGCTTTTGTTCAGTTTTAGATATTTTCTCTTCAAGGGTTTTCTTTTCTGACATGAGTTTGGCTTTCTCGGCTCGATATATTTCACGCTCAATATCTTGGTCTAAATAGCCGTCGAGAAGGATTTGGAGTTTGGTATTTATTGCTTTTATCCTGTTTTGAGATTCTTGAACAAAAGCATAAACAGATTGGCTCGATTCTTCTGTATCTTTTTCTGCCATTTCAAGGATTTTATCTGCCCATTCTTTCTTCAAAGAAACTTTTTGAATTAAATTGGATATTTGTTTGTCTAGTATTTCTTGTCTGACAAATGGTTCTCGGCATTTTATTGTTTTTGACTTTCTGGTACAGCGATAATAGATATAGAAATGAGTATTCCCATTTTTCTGATATTTGGTCTTTGTTTCGGCGGTTATCATCATTCCACATTTTTCACACGACAAAAGGCCACAAAATGGTTGAGGCTCAATAGTGGGTTTATGTCTGGGTCTGCCTCTTTCGGTTAGTACTTCTTGGGCTTTATCAAAAAGTTTCTTTGATATGATTGGTTCATGCTTTCCTTCGTGGACTTCGCCAGAGTATCTAAAATGTCCATAGTAAAACGGATTCATGAGAAGATACTTTACCCTATCTCTATGCCATATTTTGCCACTTTTTCTAATTATTCCTTTTTGCGCCAAAAAGTTAGAGATTTTATCTAAGTTTTGATCTCCTTGGGAATATAATTCGAATGTGGCTTTAATAATCTTGGCTTTCTTTTTATCAACAATTACTGTTTTAGTTCTCGAATCATTGATATATCCAATCGGAGCTGGGCCTGGATATTCTCCTCGTCTAACTTTTTGGCGAAGTCCTCTTTTTGTATTTTCGGAAAGAGAATCCACATAATATTTACTTTGGCCGAAGGCAATATTGAGCATGAATTTTCCCTGACTTGTATTATCACACCAAAAAGTCGGAAATTTTAATGACTGGATATGCCCGCAATCTAAGAGGTAGATTATTTTTCCGCCATCAACAGAATTGCGTGCTAATCTATCTGGGTTCCAAGATAAAATACTATCGGCCTCTCCGTTTTCAATGCGAGACAACATTTTGTTAAAGATTGGTCTGTCTGGAATTTTTGCCGATTGCTTTTCAATGAGTTCCTCGATTATATTTAGATTTTCTTGTTTCGCATAAGCACGCAATTCTGTAATTTGAGCTTCAATAGACAAAACTTGTTTATCTTCGACATCAGTTGATTTGCGAGCATAGAGAAAATATTTGTTCATGATGGTTCATTATATCAAAATAACTTTGTCCAACAAATCAAAAAGCCCTGGCAATATGCCAAGACTTTCTGGTGTGGACCGAGGGGGAGTCAAACCCCTAGAGCAGAATGACAAGTCCGCTCCCGAGAATCGCTCGGACTCGGCCCTTGATCCACGGCTTAGATATTAGCAGTATTATTAAAAACAGAAAAGCCCCTTTTTGGGGAGCTCTTCGGAGTACGAACGATCTCGTTCATAGCGGACTTGTCATCTGCATCCAGTATAGCATAGTGGCTATCCACATGTCAAATTTTCCGAAGTTCTTAAAAATCTCTTAAAATCGCACAAGATTTCGGACCTCCTTTTGGCCAACCGAGAGGCCCGATTCATCAGGCCGAGCGGAATCAGGGACTTTGATTTTACGCCAACAACTCAATGGGCGGCGCTTTGCGCCGCCCAAGAGATGACTTCCGATTTTTCGGAAAGTCAGGTTACGGTGTGGCTTTACAGCCAAGCTAGAACCTATTTTATCAGAAATTCCTAAAATCTCC
>CAYTBY010000005.1:0-46962 GCA_964436165.1 uncultured Candidatus Saccharibacteria bacterium | reverse complement strand
ATATTGCCCTGCTCAACCTCAGACATAAAAGCGCTATATTCAAGTTGAATATAGGTTGCGGGCATGGTAAAGGCTCCACTCTGATACAATATTAAACCTCCGAGTATCAGTATCATCCATAACTTGACTAAGCTTCGAACCGGCATCTTCGGATCCATATAAACCTCTTTTCAAGGACCTAATTTAAGGGTTAATTTAACAATAAAAACAGAAAAGCGCAAGGGGTCTGCCGGCTAACACGTGATATAATTAGAACTTACGCGTAAGTCATAATTATAATTTTATGAGAGAAATAAAATACGATGGAGTAGGATGGATAGATATTTTGAAGCCGACTGACAAGGACATAAGATTTCTGGCCGATAATTTTAATTTTCACCATCTTCTTCTTGAAGAAATAAAAACGCCGACATATCATCCCTTGCTTGAATCTTACGGAACATATTTGTTCCTGATTCTTCATTTCCCCAATTTTTATCGTAAAACTAGTCAGATACAGTCGGTGGAGATAGATTTTTTGATAACCAAGGATACTTTGGTGACGGTTCGTTACCAGGACTTTCCTGACTTGGATAATATTTTTGCGGATATTGAAAAAAATCCGGAGCTTAATACAAACAAAACTACCGGCCACCTGTTCCACCATCTGACTAAACAGCTTTTTAGCAAAATGTTTCCGGAATTAGACAGGATAAAGGAATCGATTGACGATGTCGAGGATCATATTTTTAAACAATTTGACGATAGTATAATAGAAAAAATCGCCCACATTAAAAGACAGATACTGGATTTTATCCGGGCCCTGAAACCCCAAAAGGCTGTCTGGGATGCGGCGCCGGATGTGGCTTTTGAGTTCTGGGGAGAGAGAATTAAGCCGTACATTTCTGATTTGGTTGCGGATTATAACCGGACCCTCCACTTTACCGAAACTCATCGGGAGGTAGCCGATTCGCTTCATATAACTTCAAGCTCGCTGTTGGACAATAAGAGAAACTATGTTATTAAGGTTTTGACTATTTTTACCGCTATTCTCTTGCCCCTTTCTTTTGTGGCTACTGTTTATGGTATGAACTTGCCTCTTCCCTTTAACGATCATCCGATGACATTCTGGTGGCTTATAGGAGCGATGGCTCTTGGCACTTTCATTGCCCTGGCTTGGCTAAAAAAGAATAAATGGTTATAATAAATAAATGACTACACGTAAAAAAATTACAGTCGAGGAATTTAAGGGCTTTGTTGATCAACAGATGGTTTCGCGAAGGATTACAGCAGTAGAAAGAAATGCTATCCATTCAGCTTTCGACAGCGATTTAAAAGATGTAGATTATGAAGAATCTCAGCCATTTTTTGGTAAGCCGACGGCCGGTATAACCGAGAAAGAATTCAACGAGACCATGTCGGCTTTAAGAGATCCACACTCGACTATATCAAAAAATTCTAAAGCTCGTCTGCACGAACACCCAGCAAGACTTGATGAAATTGAAAGTATTCTTAAAGAAGCTCTGGAAAAGGACAAGGCACGTCGTTGGTTTTGAACCAATTGCTTTATTTTTTAATAATCGATACAATCTCTAATCATGGACGAACAAAATACACAAACACAGGAAACTGTTCAACCGGCTACAGTGGAGAACAAATTCAGCTGGGGTAAATTTATCGAGAAGAATTTTTTGGCTTTGGCAATTTTAGCGACCGGCGCGATGATTTCCGGATCACTGCTCTATTCTAACGGGGTTGGGGGTAAATCTGGTACGGCTCAAATAAAACAAGATTCGGAAGGAAATGTCAGAGTTGATGTTTCTGTCGGCGACGATCCTTATCTGGGCAACAAGAGGGCAAAAGTTACAATGATAGAGTTCAGCGACTATCAGTGTCCGTTTTGCCGGACTTTTTGGAAGGATTCATTCGCCCAGCTAAAGAAAGAATATATTGATACCGGTAAAGTTCTTTTTGTTTACCGAGATTATCCTTTATCTTTTCATCCGATGGCCGAACCGTCGGCTCAAGCCGCAGAATGTGCCGATGACCAGGGTAAATATTGGGAAATGCACGATAAGATTTTCGGCGAGCAGGGGAAAAAGGGACAGGGGACAGTCACCTTTACTTTGCAGGATTTGAAACTTTGGGCTTCGCAAATAGGGCTTGATGCCGGTAAATTTAATCAATGTCTGGACTCAGGAAAATATAAAGACGAAGTGGCAAAGGACTTTGCGGATGGAAGTGCAGCCGGGGTTTCGGGTACGCCAAGTTTCTTCATTAATGGCCGCCTTGTTGTCGGAGCTCAACCCTATGCTTCGCTAAAAGCAATAATTGACGAAGAATTAAAGGTCAAATGAGCGACTCTAAAACATTTCCACGCGATGTATTTCTTTATCTCCTCTCTATCATCACCCTAATAACGGTAGCGGTTGCTTTTGGCGTTCTTCTTTATCAATATGTAGATCTGCAATATCCTGACCTGTTGATCGAGGGTTACTACTGGTCAAAAACAAATACCCTGAACTTGGTTCGTAACTCCATGGCGGTGCTTATGGTCGTATTTCCGGTGTTTGTCTGGGTATCATGGTTTTTACGCAAAGATATTGCCAAGCATTCCGAGAAGAGAGAATTAAAAATACGGCGCTGGCTTTTGTACCTTACCTTATTTGTTGCCTCTCTGGTTATAATCGGAGACTTGGTGGCTCTTTTGATGAATTTTTTAAATGGCGAATTAACGGCCCGGTTTGTCTTAAAGGTTTTAGTGGTGTTATTTATTGCCAGCACCATCTTGGCTCACTATTTTTCAGAGCTCAAAGATAAGCCATTCTCTTGGATGGGTATTTTTGACAAAGTGATAATCGGCTTAGTCGTGGTTGGTATTGCGGCCGGATTTTGGTTTGCCGGTTCGCCGGCTAAGCAAAGAGCGATTCGTTTTGATGAGCGAAGAGTATCCGATCTCTCAACCATTCAATATCAGGTCATTGATTATTGGCAACGCAAAACATCATTGCCTCAAGGAACGGCCGAGCTTACCAATAATATCAGCGGTTTCGTTGTTCCCAAGGATCCTGAATCGGGAATTGATTACGGTTATAGAGTAACCGGTCCTTTTACTTTTGAGCTTTGCGCGACATTCGTTACATCAAATTCAGAAGAGTTTATGGGAAAGGGCCGATCAGTAGCAGTGCATTATGGCGGTGAACCATCAAATTGGGCTTATGGCGAAGGCATGACATGTTTTGAAAGGACAATTGATCCTGATCTTTATCCGCCGTATGCCTCTCCGATGCTAAAGGAAGGGATCCCTGTTCCAAGACCATTTTAATTTTTTTAAATTTTATATGTCCAAACACACCCTTATATATCTTGCAGTAATAGTCCTAGTCGGCGTTGCCGCTTGGTTTTTTATCCAAAAGAGCAGAAATGTTTCTAATAATTCCGATGATTCTGGTTTGGCTGGTCTTGTTGCCAGCCAAGAGCCGTCGCCTTTGCCGGAAGAAGAAAACGATGGCAATAGCGTCGGCAAAATGATAAAACTTCCCAACGGTCTTCAGCTTCAAGATACTGTTGTCGGCTATGGCAGAGAAGCGCGGGAAGGGGATATAGTTGCCACTCATTATATCGGTACCCTGGCTAACGGCGATAAATTTGATAGTTCTTACGACCGAGGCCAGCCGTTTTCTTTTGTTCTTGGCGGAGGCATGGTTATTAAGGGCTGGGATTTAGGTGTTATTGGGATGAAGGTTGGTGGAAAAAGAAAGTTAATTATTCCCGCCGATCTTGCTTATGGCAGTCGCGATGTTGGCAACGGGCTGATACCTCCTAATTCTATTCTCTATTTTGAGGTAGAACTTGTTGAGGTTCAAACGGCGACTCAAAAGTAAGTTATTTTAGTTACTCTTGATAGAGTTGAAATTAGATCAAATCATGCTACTATATAGGCAGATTTTTTGACATTGAATAGGGGGGTCTGATGTGACGAGGGGATGGGTAATAAGTTTTCTTTGCTTCTACGCACTTTTAGTTAGCTTAGCCCTTGTTTTAAGTAATTCTATTGTCCAGTCCTGGCCCAAATCCGTTGCTAGTCCGATTCCGATGATTAAGCTTGATCTAGAGGAATTAGTTTCAAAAGAACAGACTCAATCCGACCCCATATCCTACAATAATTTGCTTGTTTATGCTGTTAGGATTAATGCCATCTCCTCTTCTCTCAATAAGGCGATTAAGAGATCGGGATTAAATCTTCCGCCAGTTAAACTACGCGCAAGCGAATTATCATATAAAGATAAAAGAAGAAGCTGGTTTGCTGTTAATGATGACTTTATCTTAATTTTTCTTTTTAAGGATATTTCAAATACCCTTGATGCCAGCGAGGTATTGGCAGTTTCGGTTCATGAACTTGGACACCTGATTCTCGGCCATAAAAATTCCAACTTAACTGACAAGAGAGATATCAACTACGAAAAAGATGCTGATAAGCTTACCGTTGACTCCGGAATAGACCCCCTGACATTGATATCGGCTATTAGTAAACTGGCCGCCGATGATGAAGAAAAGTCAGAACGGATCGCCACCCTGATTCAACTTTATAGGAATTAAATATAACATGGAAAAGCTCTCCAAAGCTTTAAGCGAAGGAGGGTTTTTTATTTTCATAGATTGTGAGAAAATATATGAGGTAGTCTTAAATCCATGACTTTATATAAATTTCCTAACAATTTTAAATGGGGGAGTGCTACCTCGGCCCATCAGATAGAAGGGGATAATCATAACGACTGGACGGAGTGGGAGAGGTCAGAATCTAGGCTAAAAGAGCTTAAGGCTAAAGGACTAAAGCCAGATGATTTTATATCCGGAAAAGCGTGCGATAGTTACAACAGATATGAAGAAGACTTTGATATTGCTAAAAAACTCAATCAAAACATCCACCGTTTCTCGATAGAATGGTCAAGGATTGAGCCAGAGGAGGGGAGATTCAATGAAAAAGAAATGCAACATTATATCAATGTTGTCAAGGCCTTGCGAGACAGGGGAATCGAGCCGATGATAACCCTCTGGCATTTCACAAATCCGATCTGGTTTGCTCAAAAAGGCGGGTTCCTAAATGTTGATAGTCCCAAATACTTTACACGATACGTAAAGTATGTTGTTGAGCACCTAAAGGACCAAGTAGGGCTGTGGATAACTTTTAACGAAGCAACGACGGTATATGGGTACTATTCCTATATAAAAGGGCTATGGCCACCTCATTATAAGAGCCTATTCAAGTGGAGGAGAGCCAGCGGGAATATTATCAAAGCACACATCCAAGCCTATAGTGAGATAAAAAAAATATACGACCAATCCCCTGTTGATCCTGAATCTTTCGAGGTCGAACCTCGGGGATTTCTAGAGGTTCGACCTCGGGATAAGGTTACGTCGCATAATGTAGAGGTTGGAATAGCCGAAGGAACAGCTTTTCCTGTTTCAGGAGACGATTTCTATCAAACAATAATAGGGAAACTATATAATTATCATCGTAATTTATATTTCTTAAGCAAGGCCTTCCCCCATTATGATTTTATAGGCGTAAATTATTATAAAATAGATCGTTTACCTGGCAGTGAAAAGGTTCTGTCAAAACAAGAAATAATGTTTGAAAAAGGATGGGAAATTTACCCTCAAGGCGTATATCACGTATTGAAAATGCTTCAAAAGTTTAAAAAACCTGTTTTTATAACCGAGAATGGGATTGCTGATTCAACTGACCAAAAAAGAGAAAAGTTCATCAAAGATCATTTATATTGGATTCATAAAGCCATAAATGACGGTGTTGATGTGCGTGGGTATCTTTATTGGTCTCTTTTAGATAATTTTGAAATAATCGATGGATATAAGGCCAGATTCGGTCTTGTCGAAGTTGATTACAACACCTTTGAGCGTCATATTCGCCCATCGGCCTGGGAATATAAAAGAATTTGTGAAACAAATTCTTTGGAAATGTAAAATTAAAAAATCAAAATACAAAATTACAATTCAAAATTAAAAATTTTAAGATTTTAAATTGTCATTTTACACTTTGATATTTACATTTTAAACTTAATCTATGCTTTGGCTCTACTTAGCTTTAATAGCTTATTTTATAAACGCGATTGTTTTTGTAATTGATAAATATCTTCTTGCCGGTCATATCCCCAAATACCATGCTTATGCTTTTGGGGTTTCTATTTTAAGCTTATCAGCAGTTTTTCTATTGCCCTTTGGGGTTTATTGGCCCGGTTTTAGTTTTTTCTGGTTAGCGATAATTTCTGGAGGTATATTTTTTGTAGGCCTGATGTTCCTTTATAAAGCTATCAAGGAAAGCGATGTTTCTATTGCGGCAACTCAGGTCGGTACTATGAGCGCCCTTTTTACTTATATCCTGTCAATTTTTGTCCTGAATGACCCACTCCCCCTCATTAATGCCGTGGCTTTTATATTTCTAGTTCTAGGCATATTTCTTCTTGGAAAAGTTGAAAGGCATGTTTTTATTTCAGCTGTTTTAGCCGGACTATTATTCGGTATCTCCTATGTTCTGCTTAAGCTGTCTTTCAACGAGATCGGCTTTATCAATGGCTTATTTTGGACAAGAATTGGATTCGTCGGAGCCGCTTTTCTATCCCTTATTTCTGGTCATGTCCGGGGAGAGGTTCGATCTGCTTACCGTCATGCGCCCAATAAGTCAAAGTTTTTATTTGTGTTCAATAAATTTCTTGCCGGCATCGGTTTTATCATCCTATATTTTGCTATAAATTTAGGGAATGTTTCTTTAGTTAACGGTCTTTTGGGATTTCAGTTTCTATTTACCCTTATTGTCGTGCTGATTCTTAAAGATAAAATGGCTGGAATTAAAGAAAGAACTGATAAGCATACTCTAGCTAACAAGTTAGCCGGCATAACATCTGTACTTGTAGGTTTTCTTATTCTTTTTTTCCAAAATAATGGCTAAAATTTTCGTCATAATTACGGTGGTTGTTCTTGTGGCTCTGCTCCTTCTTTCAATTGATTATTCTAAACCAGAAGAGTTTAAGTATGGTGTTTCATTTAGCCGTTTCCATGCTGATGAGTTGGGGCTTAACTGGAAAGAAACCTACCTAGCTATTTTAAATGATCTTGGCGTTCGGAATTTTAGATTTTCAGCCCACTGGCCCTTAACCGAACCGGAAGAAGGGAAATTTAATTTTGAGGAACTTGATTTTCAGATGAATGAGGCTCAAAAAGCCGGAGCATCTGTTATTTTGGCCGTTGGCCGTCGTCTTCCAGGCTGGCCGGAGTGTCATGAGCCCCAATGGGTTCAAGTTGAAAGTGGAAAGTTAAAAGTTGAAAGTGAACAAAAAGATTACAAACGACAAAGGATTTTAAAATATATTGAAACCGTCGTTAATCGCTATAAGAATTACGATAATATTAAGTATTGGCAGGTTGAGAACGAACCATATCTAACTTTTTTTAGCCGTTCAACTTGCGGTGAGCTTGATGACGAATTTTTAAAGAAAGAGATAGCCTTTGTAAAAGAACTCGATCCGTCAAGGGCGGTCATAGTGACAGATAGCGGTGAATTCGGGACTTGGCATCAGGCTTATCGGCAGGGTGATGTTTTTGGCACTAGTATGTACCTATATATTTGGAATCGTGTTATCGGACCCTTCCGCTATCCAATTATTCCAGCCTTTTTTCGTATAAAAAAGAATCTTATCAGCTTAGTTTATAGTTCTAAGCCGGCAATAGTCATAGAACTTTCAGCTGAACCGTGGCTTCTTGAGCCGATAGTTAATACTCCCCTGGAAACCCAGTTATCCAGAATGGATCTTGACAAGCTTAATGAGATGATAAATTTTTCTTCTAAAACAGGGTTTGATACTTTTTACTTTTGGGGGGCGGAGTGGTGGTATTGGTTGAAGCTGAACGGTCATCCAGAGCTTTGGGAAAGAGCCAAGCAACTCTTCGAGAATTGATGTCTGGTAACTAATGGTCTATACTCTATTCAATGAAAAGTTTTCTAACTCTGCTATTTTTCGGTTTAATAGGAGGAATTATCGGCAGTTATTTTTTTATCTCTTTAAATATGCCAAGTTCAGCCGATATTTCTCAAACAGTTGTTTCAGTACCGACCGTTTCTGTGACGCCTAGTTACGGATTTTGGGAAAAAATAATATCAGAATCAGCCCCGTCTTCGGTTGGTATTCAGGTCTTTCAATCTAACCGTTTAGTCAAACAAGGCAGTGGGATAATTGTTTCATCTGACGGCTTGATTGCCACTGTTGGCGATTTAGCCGTATCCAATGCTGTTTATCAAATTTTCTATGAAGATAAGATACTAAGAGGTAAAATAGCCGCTGTTGACTATGGTTTAAATTTAGCTCTGATTAAAACAGAAAATCTTTACTCAAATGTTGCCGATTTAAGCAGTAAGGATTATCGTAGCGGTCAGGAGGTTATTTTGATAGGTAATATTCCGGATATTTCTAGATCAGCTAGTTTTTCCCAAAAAGGAATGATAAGTTATGTTGCTCAAAAAAGCATAATCATCGATACGCTGGCGACTAATAATTTAGTTGGAGCGGGGGTAGTAAATAGCGACGGTGATTTTATCGGCTTGACCTATTTGCGTAATGGCAAAGCCAACATGATACAAGGAGCGGTTGTGGGCGAATTTTTCAAGGTATATATAAATAAAATTAAATAGTGGCTAAGTATGGAAGAAGAGGATTTGTCAAAAAAATTTATAAGAGCGATTATTCTGCTGGTTAGCGTCAGAAACCTGGTAAAGGATAGGTTTTTTTATAATAAAATTACTGAAAAAATTTTTGATTTCGGTCTTAATTTCTTAAATTTAATTGGGAGAAAGAGTAGAGGTGATGTCGCACAATATCAGATACTTGGAGAGAAGTGTCTCGGTGGTGTTAATAATATCCTTGATATTATAAGGGAATTAAAATATCTAAACCTTGTCAGTGACTCCCCTGTTTTATTACGGTTGGAGCGCAGTTTGTTAGTTATAAATCTTGAAGTATTGAAAAGCATTCATAGTATTAGCAGAGAAGCCGGAGAAGGCAAAAATATTTTAAAGCAAACTAATATTTTAAAACAAACCACGATTAATACTAATGGATCAGTAATAAAGATTAAGCGCAACAGAAATATTGGACTGAGCGAAAGTAAAAAGAAAATTCTTGATTACATTAAGTCATATCCGAATACAAGAACAAAAGACATCATCTATGAATTTAATGCCCTCTCCGGCAGAACCGTTAAAAGGAATCTGACCGATTTACTAAGAATTGGGCTTGTAAAAAAGAGGGTTGACAATAAGGCAGTTTATTATTATCTTAATGAAGTTCAACCTTAGGGTTTTCTGACTTGCTGCGATTGCGATATTTTAAATACTAAACTTTCCCTCCATTGTTTAATATTTTCTTCGCTTTTTCGCGGCAGGTCAGAGACCCCCTCCTTATTTTTGGTGACAACTAATGGTGACATAGTTATTATAGGTGACAAAGTATATTTGTCACCTATAACTTTGGTGACACCATTATATACATTTGTAATGTCACCAAAAAGTAAAATAATCATTTAAACTAGAGATTTTTCAGTTTACTCAGTAGGTAATGGTGTCACCATAACTATGCGTCATAATGGATTATCTTTTATGTCACCATTTGTCACCCCCCCCATATTTAAGTGTATACGTCACTAAATCGTAATTTATGCCAATTTATCCTCATTTTTATCCTCATTTTGACTTTAGGAAAGACTGTCCCAAAGCTCGGTTTTTCCTTGGTCACGAGGTCGAACCTCGGGGATTTTTGAGGTTCGACCTCCAAAAACCGAGTTTTGGGACAGTCTTTCCGGCCTAATTTTGACTTAACCACGATAAATTTTCTCATGATATCTATTTTATTAATGGGCCAGTAAGTATTCTCACAAAGATATCCACAATTTGCTATTGTTGGCCGCAACTAATCGGTTATAATTAATCATGAAGAGCTGAATTTACCTAGTTTATTCAAGCTAGAATTAGTTTGAATATCGTTGTATCGTTTGACTTAAAAATGACCATAGTGTAGCATACGATAGCGTAGATTTTTACTAGGTTACATCAACTTTTTAATAGGTTAGAAATCAGTATAAAAAACATGAAATTTAAGGCTGATAAAAGATAATAAAAATAACCATTTTTGGTTTACTTATGGTTTCGGAGGTTCAATCTTGAATCTTCAAAAAGGTTGAACCTCGGTCTTGGCTCTCTGCTTCTGTAGCTCGAAATATCGATATGTCGAAATGAAGATCGAACTCAGAAGCGGACAGCGAAGCCCCCACACTTAGTTAGCGAAGTATTCCGATAAACTTCGCTAATCGCTAACTGGGTGTGGGGGTAAAGAAAGAACATTGAAAATTAAAATACAGATATTCAATCAATGATGATTTTTCAGTTTTTTCAGTTTAAGTTATCGGTTAATTAATTTGTTATTAGATTTTAATTAGATCTTGAAGTCGATAAGTTACTGTTCCGGGTTTATATGGTCGAAACATTTAATAATTCCCGGACTCGCCTTTGGTGGGAGTAGCTTATACAAGATTCTTATTAGAATGATTCAAAAGAGATTGAAAGTTTGTCAGTTGACGAAATTCTTAGTTAATAAATCTGTTCTGAAATTCGTCGAATTATCCTCCGCCAGCCGGCGGATTGATAAAAACAATTTCAGAATAGAAATAAATAAAAAATAAAATGAGTAATTTATCAAAACACAAAGTGTTTGCAAAAACACTTACTGGTTTAACATCGGTCGCGACAATATTGTCGATGTCCGGTGTCATGTATCTTGCTCCAGTGGCAAATGCAGTCGCTCCTGCAGACTATGGTCTTAAGGAAGGCGATGTTGTAAGCGCCGCTGGTTCAGATGACCCAGATGTCTATATAGTCAATGAGATGGGATACAAGAGATTATTCTTGAACCCAGCCATCTTTAACTTCTATGGCCATCTTGGAGGATTCGCAGCCGTTAAAAATGTATCTGCGGCAACGCGAGATGCATTCGGCACTTCTGGCTTGTTCCAGAATTGTGAAACAGGCGACCCGAAGGTTTACGGTGTTGAGACAACCGGTGAAGACACCGGTATGCTTCACTGGGTGAATACTTCCGGTTCTCAAGCTGTTGCTGACGATGCAAACTTCTTTAAAAAAGTGTTCTGCATCAACAACAATGAGTTCAGCTGGTATTCAAAGGGTTCTGACTATACGTCAGTAAGCCAGGTTCCTAGCTATGTAAGAGGAACAACAACCCCAACTCCAGCTCCAGCTGGTCCGCTATCAGTTATGATAGCCCCCGGCAACCCGGCAACTCAAACAATTACCAACAATGCTACCGGAGTTGAAATGTTAAGAGTCAGAGTTAGCGGTTCGGGCACAGTCAATACCGTGACTCTTAAGAGATTAGGCCCCGGTACGACAGACGACTTTGGTAATGTGTATGTTTACGACGGAGCCAAGAGATTGACTTCTGGTAAGACATTCTCGTCTGCTTCAGGCGAGGCGACATTCTTGTTGAATCTTGCCGTGGACGGTTCAAAAGACCTTTCATTTGTCGGCGACATACTTACGGGAGGAGCCGGTAATGTCAACTACTTCCAGTTGTTAGGTGTTGTTGCGGCGGGAGGTTCAGTAGTATCCGGAGTACCTTTGAACGGCAATAACTTTGCTATTTCGGGTGCTTCATCCGGTAGGTTAGATGTGGCTAAAGTTGGTTCGCTTTCCGATCCGACAGTAGGACAGAAGCAAGCCCAGCTTTCCGAATTCAAACTTACGGCAAACACTGAAGCCGCTTCAGTTAAGCGCTTGACAATGTTGAACGACGGCACATTAAAAGCCGTTGATTTGACCAATGTTAAGTTAAAGACCGGAGCAACGGAATGGCCGGGTTCAGTTACTTCTACCAACTACCTTGTCTTTGATCTTGGTGCAGGATTCTCCATTTCCAAAGGAGGCAATGCCACCTTTAAGGTTTATGGAGATGTAGGTGGAAAGAAAGACGAGACTGTGGATCTTTATTTTGAAACTGCCCCGGATGTTTGGGCTGTAGGCGACCAGTATGGCCAGGGTATGAACACTGTTTCAGGCACGGCTAACCAGGGTATTGACGCTTTGGATGCTGCCTCTGAATCAACAACCTTGACCCTTATGGGTGGAGCATTGACCTTGGTATATAATGGTCCAGGAGCGACTACGGTTGGGACTCAAGTAACGGATGTGACCTTATTGAGATTCTCAATGACGGCCGCTTCAAACATTGAGATCAAACAGACAGAGATCACTCTCTGTGCCGACCAGGCTGGTGACGGTACTTTTGACACCGAAACCACCGAAGCCGATTGGGATGATATAAATGATGTTAAGGTCTGGAACGAGGACACCAGCACTGTTGTAATGGGTCCGAAAGATGGTGTTAATTTTGACCATGCTAATGGCGACTGTCCGGATAGTGTGGAAGGTGTTCAGGAGCAGTTTACCGACACCCTTGATTTGACTGCCGGTGTAACCTATAACTTCAAAATTACCGCCGACATTGATACCTCGCTTGTCGCAAACGAATTGATTTCAGGCAGTATTATCCGGGTCGTCCTTGATGACTACTCCGATGACTCTGCCTCTGTCTCCAAAATGAAGTATGCCGGAACTAATACTGCGGTTGCCTCCGCGGATATTGTTCCTCGGGCTGATATTTCCGGTTCCAACATCACGCTTTCTGCCTCTAAATTGACTTTGACCTTGGCCGGTTCACCAACCGACCAGACAAAGATCAGAGGAACAAAGAGTGTTGACGCTGTCGGTATTACCTTTGCCGCAGGCCAGGCCTCCGCGCTTAAAGTAACCACGATTAAGCTTACCGGTTACGCGACCGATAATGGAACGACCGAAGCAACTTTTGACGAAGGTGTCTCTCCAGATGAGGATACCGGTGTCTCGGTTGCCAATGCGGTTGCGAATGTTTCGCTTTATGAGGCCTCTACCGGTGTTTTGATTGCCGATTCAAGCAAAGTAACCAGCAACTTGTTGGGTACTGCTGGAACTGGGACAATGACCTTTGGTAACCTGGATTGGAATATTCCAGGCGGTACGAGTAAGACAGTGTTGGTCAGAGTTAACTTGTCCAATAATACTGCTTCGGGAACTGCCGGCGATAACTACGCCTTTGATATCGCCGCAACCGGAGATGTTACCTCATTGGATGTTGATTCAAACACCGTAAATCCTACTGCTGCCAAAGTGAACGGTACTGTTGCTACTCCGACCCAGGTGTTGACCGTAAAGAACAGCGGTTCAATGACCTTAGCCACTTCCGCGGACAGCCCGTCAAAAGGCGCTGTCTATTGGGGCCAGGTAAATGCGCCTATCTCCAAATTCAGATTGAGCGCTACGGATGAAGGTCAATTCATTGAAAAACTGACGATTGCCGCTTCTGCCGCTGACGAAGCCACAGATGCTATCGCAAATGTCAAAGAAGTCATTTTGACCTACAAAAACAAAGCCGGAAGCACTCTTACGACTACCCAATCATTGGGCAATGGAGCTTCCGCGAACTTTAACTGGGCAACCACTGATGCTAACAGGCCTTATGTACCGCAGGATTCAAGCTTAGAAATTGGCGTAAACGCCAACATGAAGACCAAGGCCGAAGGCGCTACGCAAAAGAACGATGCTCCACAGGAAGTATTCTTCTCATTGGATTTGGTTGACTCTTATAACAACAGCCTTACCGATGGATTCCGAGCGGTTGGTGATGGTTCTGGTACGGTGCTTGACGGTTCATCTGCGAACATTGTTGATGTGTATGGCGCAAACAACATCTATGTCTACAGAGTGTTTCCGAAGATAGATGTAGTTTCCTTAGCCGGACCTTATAGCTTGAGTGGTACGCCGGTAGTGTTCAAATTCTCGGTTACGGCTATGGGTCTTGCTGATTCCAACTTGAGATTTGAGAACCTTGGTTCTGGCGCTTCGGGTTCTATCAAGTTTGAGATTCTGTCATCAGGTTCAGAAGGTGGTGGAGATAGCAGTGTAACTACCTATGATGATTCAAATAGTGAAGTCATAGACACCGCCACTTTGACTGATGATACTGACTCTGGTACAGACGCTTCTTACAGTATGGACTTCACATCTAAGATTGTTGAAATCCAGGGTGGTGCGACCAAGACATTCCGAATTCAGCTTGATGGAACAGCTAAATACGCTAAGACCTCTTCAACAGGAAGAGCTGCCGATTACTTCCAAGTGGTCTTGCGGGATACCAGTGCATCTGACACTGCTTTGGTCCAATGGGTAGCCAACTATGCTGGAGCTAATACTGCCGTGGATCAGGCCTCTGTGGCCGGTGTCTTGAGGAGCGTGCCATTGTTTGGTCCAAACTTCACCAGATAGTAGTTAAGTAGTTCTGAATTGATTCAGTTTTGGAGGTCGAATGTCCATAAACTGATGAAACCAATTAACCCCACACATAACTTATGTGTGGGGTTTTGGTTTATCCCATACATAACTTATGATATACTTAAGGCATGTTAAAATTTACTCGCTTTTCGGTCTTAATTTTTGTTTCGTTATTCTTACTTCCTTTTATTGCGACAGCCGATAATTATTCAGACGGATCTTTATTGAGAGCGAGGGGGGACATCAAAGTTTATTTGATCAATAATAATATAAAAAGGTGGGTAAGCAGTCTCGAGGTATTTAACCGCCACAATTTTAAGTGGCAAAACGTAAAAGTTGTTCCTAAAAAAGCAATAACAGCCATTAAAGAAGGTGAACCCATTGTTTT
Source organism: uncultured Candidatus Saccharibacteria bacterium (assembly GCA_964436165.1). Lineage (GTDB taxonomy): Bacteria > Patescibacteriota > Minisyncoccia > 2-02-FULL-40-12 > GWA2-44-9 > 2-01-FULL-39-28. The sequence continues at coordinate 32,152 of CAYTBY010000005.1, read as the reverse complement.
AGAAACGGTCTCACCCCTTCCTTCGCCAGAAGTTTCCCCCTTTGCTAAAGCTACGGAGGACAAGCCGGAGGGCACGGCGACTCCCACTCCGATAATCAGTGTTATTCCTACTCCGCCAATTCCAGCAAAAGTTAATCTTCAATTCCCTTCGCCGGATTACATAAGAGCTGATTGGCTTATTTCCCGTGCCACTTCAAATTACGGTCGTATCGGCCAAAGAATCGTCTTTAAATACTCAGATAAAGCGGTAGATAAAATTGAGAACTTCCGATTATATGAAAAAAAGCCCGGCGATTCCTATTTTAGTAAAATTGCTGATTTTGAGAAGATGCTCTCTACCGGTTGTGAGGATGTAGACATTGATGGAGAATGGATGATGTTAGAAGCCGGCCGGTGTGGATATTGGTTTATTCAAAGGACGATACCGCCAGGAGGAAGAGGCGTGGTTGCTTATTTGCCGTCGACAAACTATTCAGAAGGGGACTACAGTTATTATGTCGCTGGTGTAGATAAGGATGGGTTTGAGACGCCGCCATCGTCAGAAGCAAAAATGGTATTCTTAACTACGGTCAATATTTTTAGTCCGGTTGATAAACAGCAAGCGGTCGGAGTTTACCCTGTTTTTAAGTGGAGCATAACGAGTGGCTGGCCTGCCTCGCTCGCAGGCGGGCCGGTGTCTTCCATCCCCATCCCGGATTATTTTATTTCTATCTCCGATAACGAGACCGCTCAAAACCCTCTCTGGGGCAAACAAATAAAGGTACCGGAAGGTAAATCCGACGAGTCGTTTACCTACGACGGTCTTGGCCTTGATCCAACCAAGAAATATAAGGTCTATATTTACGGCCATTATCGTAAGTCAGAGTATGATCCTGACTATATTTCCATCCCATCTGCTGTTCCTGAATTCTGGGTTAAATCAACAAGTTCAGTAGTATCTTTTCTGGGACTACTTAAAGCATTGTTTTTCAGCTCTTTTGACCTTTTGCGCTAATTTTGATAAAATCTCCTCATGTCTAAAAATACTATTATTTGGTTAGTAATTTTAATGGCGGGCGTAGCTCTTGTTGGGTTTTATGTTTGGACATTGAATGTCCAAAGGACGCCGGATGTCGTTAATTCTCCAGGACCATCAGTGTCTCCAGAGGTTTCGTCTTTTCCTTCTCTTACCCCAAAACCAAATATAACCAAGGTGTCGGTCCCGCTTCCAACTAGTGACGGCCAGACAACTTTCATAGGCGATACAGTTCCGTGGTCATTGCTTTTGGCCGATGCTTCTTGTGAATTGAAGGGTGAAATTAAATATTTGAACCATAATACTTATGACAATCAAGACGCCCTTTTTATCTACAAAGGAATTGATCATCCCGGAAGAAATATTTTTTGGACCGTGACTCCGCAGGATAATATATCGGTAGGGCCGAATATATTTTCCAGTAGCCCTATTCCAAACGGGGAAAGTTTATTAGGGATTTCGTTGCCGGAAAATCCTATATCTAAAACATATGATTTAACCGCAAAAATACAGTATGGACGGTTGGTGGATGCAAATGGCCAGTTTGTAACTATTGGCGGAACCGTAAAATTATTTGAAAAACAATGTCAAGGGAAAACAACCATTGTCCTTCCTTAAATCCCAACCAAGGTTCGACCTTAAATCTTTAAAAAGGTCGAACCTTTTTCTGTTTACTTTAGTTTTCATCCTTTTGGGGGTTTTTTTGATTCACAATTTTGACTCTATCGGTCAAGACATCGGTCGGCATTTGAAGATCGGTGAGATTACTTGGCAAACAAAAGAAGTTCCAAAGACAAATCTATTCTCTTTTACCGAGCCGGATTTTCAGTTTATCAATCACCATTGGCTAAGCGAGGTTATATTTTTTGGTATTTTTAGTTGGGCTGGTTTTACGGGGCTGATTTTGGTTAAAACATTTTTAGTATTGGTTGCATTTTTATTATTGTTTACTATTGCCCAAAGGTATTCTAAATTTTGGCCCCTCATAGTGTCTTTTCTGTTGTCAGTATTTATATTCATTCAGCGGACTGAAGTCCGGCCGGAGATATTTAGTTTTGTGATACTGGCATTTTTCCTATTTGCTCTGTTTAAGGCCAAGTACTCATCAAGGGCCGCCCTTATAATACAAGGGCGGCCCTTGTATTGGCTTTGGTTTTTGCCGATTTTGGAATTATTTTGGGTTAATCTGCACATTTACTTTTTTATTGGTCCTTTTTTAATCTTGGCCTTTTTCATAGACCGGTTAGTTGTTACAAGGTCTGATCTTGAATCTTCAAAAAGGTCGGACCTTGGCAGAATAGCACTGATCGGAACGCTTACCGGCTTAGCGACGTTGGTAAATCCAAATGGAATTCAAGGCGTGCTTTTGCCACTCAATATACTAAATGAATACGGGTACAGCATAATGGAGAATGAGACACTTTCTTTTTTAGCTAGTTTTGGAGGGTTCAATTTGTCAATTTTTATATTCAAATTGTCAGTAGCGATATTAGTTGCTTCCTTTCTGTTAACCATAAAAAAAGCGAGGCAAAGAACTTTTGAGATTTTAATTTCCACCTTTTTTATATATGCCGGATTTAAAATGCTACGCAATTTGCCATTGTATGCTCTTGCCTCTTTCCCCATACTGGCCATTGTTCTAACTGATATCCAGGATTATCTATTGAGGTTTAACCTCAATAGAGCACAAATATTTCGGCGGGTAAGCAACGTTTTTAAAATATCGGTTTCCGTGTTTTTAGTTTTATTGATTTTCTTGGTTGCAAATAATAAATATTACAAATATGTAGAAACTTCGAGAATATCCGGGCTTTCTGTTCCCAATGGACTGGAAAGAGCCGTTGATTTCGTCAAGCAAAATAAAATTGAAGGGCCGATGTTCAATAACTTTGACATCGGAGGATATTTGATATGGAAATTATATCCCCAAGAAAAAGTCTTTGTTGATAACAGGCCCGAGGCCTACTCAGTCAAGTTCTTCAATGAAATATATAAGCCGATGCAGGAAAGTAAAGAAAAGTGGCTTGAGTTTTCAAATAAATATGGTATTAATTTTATATTTTTTGCGCACAGGGATGCTACGCTATGGGGCGATAGTTTTTTGAGGCATATTGTTAAGAATCCTGATTGGAAAATTATCTACATTAATGAAGATGCAATTCTTTTGGTTAAAAATAATAATAAAAATTCCGGAATTATTTCTAAATTTTCTGTTATTGATAAAAATGCCATAGATAAAATAACGGGTTATATTAAGAGTTCAAACAACAATAAAGTCAATTTGAATCTTACTTTGTCACGCACTTTATATAAAATTGACTGGCTGGAACCGTCGGCTTATTTTGCCGATGAAGTTATAAAAATTGACCCCCAAAACCCGTATGCTTATCTTTACAAAGGACTTATCCATGTCTACTATACAGATAAACAAAATCAACAGTTAGCCGAAGAAAATATAAAAAAGGCAATTGATTTGGGCTTGAAAGAGAGCCAATATTACTTTATTCTGGGGGTAGTTTATATGAACTTAGGCCGTCTTGAGAGTGCCCAGGCCTCGCTTCAAGAAGCCATAAGATTGGATGAAAATAATACACAGGCCAAGGAGTTTTTAACTAAATATTTCAAAAATTAAATCCTAATTGATGACTAATTTTGTTTTAAAAAAAGAGATTTGGTTGCCGATAATAATTCTTATCGTAGCGGGTTCTTTTATCTATTCGTTTAATCTGAACAATGAATTGTTTTGGGATGATAATGACTGGATATTAAATAATGATTTTGTCCACGAATTATCTTGGTCAAATATCAAATTTTGGCTTACCCACAATACTCTTGCTGGCGTCGGCCTTCAAAGCAACTATTATCGGCCATTTTTGTTCTTTACCTTTGCTCTGAACTATGTAATTTCGGGAACTAATCCTTTTGGTTATCATTTACTTAGCAATCTAATCCATATAGCCAATGGGATATTGGTATTTAGTATTTTGTACTTAGTGTTTAGGCGGAAATTACTGGCCTTCTTGACTTCATTGATATTTTTAGTTCATCCGTTACAGACAGAGGCAATTACCTACATTGCCGGACGAGGAGATGTTCTAGTAACCATGTTTATGCTCGCCTCACTCCTGCTGTTTTACTTGGCAGAAAGTAAAAATAAAGATTGGCTTGATTGGAGGAAAATCCTATCTTTAGTTTTCCTGGTCCTGGCTTTGTTAAGTCGGGAAACAGGGATAATTTTTCCAGTACTTATTTTAGCTTTTTACATCGCCGCTCTGTCGCCGGATAGATTTATCAAGTCTGTAAAAGCGGGGCTTATCAAGACATGGCCATATTTTGGGATTGTTTTCATTTACGGAATTTTGCGCTTAACCGTGCTTAACTTCCAAAACACTTTGAATTTTTACGCTGAACCTAATATTTATTCGGAGAACCTTTACGTGAGATTCTTTACATTCTTGCCGATCCTGTGGGGTTATATAAAGCTTTTGTTTGTGCCGACAGGGCTTCATATGGAAAGGAGTATAAACGTTTATACTTCGTTATTTCAGTGGCCGGTCTGGCTAGTGGCAACGGGAGTATTTTGTAGTTTGTATTTTGTATATAGGTTATATAGGAAAAAAAATCCGGGTATGGATTATAATATTTGGTTATTAGGTTTAAGCTGGTTTTTTATTGCTCTTGGCCCAGTTTCCGGTATTACCCCTATTAATGCTCTCATGTACGAACATTGGCTGTATCTGCCGATGATAGGATTTTGGCTGATCGTCTCTTTTTATTTAGTCAGGCTATTTGACTATCTCAAAAAAGATAGAAAATATTTATTTGTAATTTGTGTTTTGTTATTTGGTGCTTATGTTTCTTTTTTCTGCTATCAATCAGTAAAAAGGAACATTTTGTGGGGCGACGAGGAGAAATTTTATATGGATATACTTAAGTATGAGCCGGCAAGTTCCAGAATAAATAATAATCTTGGCAATTTATATTTTAATAATGGAGATATAAAGAATGCCGAGATCTATTACAGGAAAGCTACGGAAGTAGGCGATGTTTTTGCTGAACCATACTACAATCTTGGCACCATTCTTCAATCGAAAGGAGATATCTACGGAGCTATTCAGCTATATGAAAAAGCAATAGAAATAAATCCCGGCTTTTATTATCCTTATCAAAATCTCTCTGTCATTTATGCTCAACAAGGGGATTTGACTAAGGCCATAGAGAATATAGAAACCCTAAAACTTCTTTTGCCAAATAACCCTCGTGTTTATTACAACTCCGCTCTTATTTATATTGTCTTAAACAATAAAGAGCAGGTGCTTATGGATCTGCGGGCGGGACTAAAATATGCCGATCTGGACCCTCAAACCAGCGAGCTGATAAAAGAACTTATTGAAAAACTGCAAAACTAATTTGTAGAGTTCATCTCAAAACCTATGACTTATGAACGGGCTCTTAATTTTATAAAAAGGCGGGAGTTTTTAATCGTTTTTATCTCGGCCATCTTGTTGTCTTTTTTGGTTTTCGGAAACGGTATTTCCGGCGAGTTCGTTTTTGACGATGTGACGGTGGTTCAAAACCGGGGCGACTTAAGAGATCCGGGTAATTTTTTTAATCTATTTGTTTCTCCCTACCATCAAAATAATCCTAAATCAGGTCTTTATCGTCCCTTTACCATGGCCACATATTCTTTAAACCATAATATTTTCGGTTCTTCTCCGGCCGGTTTTCATATGGTAAACATTATCATTCACGCCCTGAATTCTTTTCTTGTTTTCTGGCTGATTATTTGGCTTTTGAAATCTCGGCGCGTTGCTTATATTGCTTCTCTTTTATTTTTGCTTCACCCCATACATACCGAAGCTGTAACTTCAATTGTGGGCCGGGCGGAATTATTAGCTTTCTTTTGGTCTTTAGCCACAATTTATTTATTTTCAAAGAACGATAAAATGCTGTCTGCCGTAGCTTTCCTTTGTGCTCTGATGAGTAAAGAAATAGCCCTGATGGTTTTACCGGTAATTTTCTATATCGATACGGTGTTCTTGAAGACAAACTGGCGAAGAGCCATAACTAATAATCTGTTTTTTATTCTTCCTTTTATCTTGTATTCGTTTTTGAGATATTTAGCTCTTGGCCAATACTTTGCCGGAGAGTTTGAAACAACCATAGTTTCAAACTCTCTTATATTTGCTTCTGTCCCGGAAAGAATTTTTACTGCCTTAAAAGTACTTTTTTTGTACACGGAAAAACTTATTTTGCCAGTTCATTTGTCCGCCGATTATTCTTACAATGCTATCCCGGTAGTAAAAAATATATTTACCTCACTACCATCGATCATGGGTTTGATGGTATTGGTTAGTTTTGCGGTTGTTTTAATTTCACGTAAAACCCGTGGAACCGGTTTCAGTTTTGCGGCTGCCGTGTTTTTGTTTCCTTATTTAATGATTTCAAATCTGATTATTCCCGTTGGGACGATAATGGGCGAACGGCTTATGTATTTCTCCTCTCTCGGGTTTGTTATTGCGTTGGCGTTGATTATTGTCAAATTCTTTCCGCCAAAGGCGAATCCGCCTTTGGCGGAAAAGTTAAAAGAAAAAATATATAAGATCGTCGGCGCCTCTCTGTTGGTTTTTCTTGTGGTTTTCTACGGAACGCAAACTTTCATTAGAAACAAGGACTGGCACGACAGAAGAACTTTATTTTATGCAACCGTTAAAGAGTCGCCGAACAGCTTAATAACGCGAACAGCATTGGCCGGCGTGCATATAAGAGCCGATGAATGGGATTTAGCCAAAGAACAGCTCACTATAGCTAAAGGCATATATGAAAACAATTCCCACCTCCAGAATTTACTGGGAATCGTTGCCGATCATGAAGGAGATTATAGTTTAGCTGAAGAAAAATATAAAAAGTCATTGGAACTGAACCCAGATGCAACAGATTCTTATATAAACTTAGCAGAGCTGTATTTAAAGCAGGGACGACTTGAGGAAGCGGGTGATAATTTTCTTAAGGTTATAGATTTTTATGCTACAACCGAATATGCGATGAGATATGCTTATATACAGATTGCCCTGAATAAACCGGATAAAGCGTTGGATGTAATCAATAAATACTTCAGTTCTAATCTTAATAATCCTGATTTGAGCGCTTTGGCCGGTACGGCTTATTTTGTAAAGAAGGATTATGAGCAGGCGCTAATTTATCTTAAAAAAGCGCGTGTGTTAGGTAATGAGGCGCCAGAGATAGAGGAAATGATAAATATTGCCGAAGAAAATTTATGATTTATGACCTAAGAACAAAAATAATCGTTTCAATTCTGTTGGCGATGACTTTTTTTCTGCCGTTTTTTAGCGCTCAAAATTTCAGCCCGGCGAGTGACGAGAAAACCCATCTGCCGAGCGGCTATTCTTACTGGAAAACAGGCCAAATTATATTAAATCCTCAACACCCGCCTTTTTTAAAGTTAATTTCTTCTTTTCCACTACTGTTTATGGATTTAAAATTTGATAGTCAAGATCCGGATTTATTCGGTCCTTTTAAAAACGAATGGAAGTTTGGAAGTAAATTTTTAATTAGCAATGATGTCGATAGACTACTATTATGGGGGAGATTGGCTCCTATGCTTATTTCGGTTCTTTTGGCATTTTTTATATTCAAATGGTCTTCGGAGATGTTCAGTCCCAAAGCTGGTCTTTTGTCTTTGTTTTTGTATGTTTTTATGCCTAATATTATCGCTCATACTCAATTTGTGACCACTGATTTAGCTTTGGCTTCTTTCTCGTTTATTGCCTTTTATTATTTATGGAAATATTTTTCCGCCGAGAATGGACCTCCGCCAAAGAACAGGCCGGCTGTCTTTGGTGGAAAAATTAAGAATAAAAAACACTTAATTTATTCGGGGCTGTTTCTTGGTTTGGCATTAAGTTCTAAGTTTTCGGCTGTTTTCTTCTTGCCGGTAGTTTTATTTTTAGTCTTTATTTATGCTAAATCGGGACAAAATGATTTTTATCCAACAATGCGCCGATTTATTAAAACAACAGCCGTAATAATTATTCCGGCCTTTCTGGTCGTATATTTTTCTTACCTTATGCCGATAGACACCGGGTTTTATGTGAGGGGCTTAAAAACGATTTATGCTGACCAAAACATTTATTTTAAATTTTATCTAAACGGCCAATTTTCAGAAGATGGCTGGTGGTATTATTTTTTGGAGGCATTTTTAATTAAAACCCCCATCCCGGCGTTAGTTGCTTTTGCTGTGGCTATGACTTTCTGGCATAAATTCAATATTAATAACCGGGACAAATTATTTATATTTACGCCTCTGATTTTTTTCTCAATTGCTACGAGTTTAAAGGCCCACAATATCGGTATTCGTTATTTGCTGCCGGCTTTTCCATTTTTGATTCTTTATGCGGGAGGGCTGGCTCAAGTGATTAAAATAAAATGGGACAAAGTTAAGTCGGCGATAATTTCTTCCATTGTTATTATCCTGGGGCTATGGTATATTTTTTCTGCAGCGAGCATTTATCCCGATTATTTGGCTTACTTTAACGAATTTGTTGGCGGATCAGCTAATGGATATAAATATCTGGATGACTCAAATTTAGAGTGGAAGCATGACCTAAAGCGTCTTGCAAAATACCAAAACCAGCATCCCGATATAAAGGTTATATATTCGGATCAAAATATATATTTTGATCCGAGATATTACGGGATTCAAAACATTATATCTCCCACAGAAAAGCTTATTTCAAATCTATCCGGAAAATATGCCATAAACATCAATTTTCTTATAAGGTGGAAAGAATTAAGCCAGCTTCGTGATGATAAAAATCTTGATTGGTTGTCTTTATATCAACCAATCGACAGAATAGGGCACTCATTTTTGATATATGAATTTTAAATTTTTGATTTCAAATTTTAAATTAAGGGCCGTCTTCTTGTTGATTTTGGTTTTTTTGATCTACCTATTTTTTACTGATTTTGGCTTGGTCCTTCAATTTACTCAGGATGGTGAGCTTGTCGAATCCAGTGATTCGTCGCTTTCCTTTCTTAAACTTTCCGAGGGATTTATAATTGATATTTTTGCAAAGGACTTGGATGATCCGAGGGTGATTGTATTTGATCAGTTAGGGAGAATGCTTATCAACGAAACTGCGGCAGGAAGAGTAGCTGCCTTGGAAGATGTTGATAACGATGGATTAGCCGAAAAGAAAACCGTTATATTGGATAATCTGAAACTCCCTCACGGCTTAGCTTTTTATTCAGACGGAAAAGAAACATACATATATGTAGCTGAGGTAAACCAGGTTACAAGATTTGTCTATGACGTCAGGACTGGTCAAATTGATGACAAAAACGGTAAAAATATTGCTAAATTTCAAGAAGATGGACTGAATTTTACCAGGACTATGGCTTTTGGCCCTAATTTTAGGACGACTCCCATACTACCCGGAAAAAGGGGCCAGGACACTCTGGCTACCAATAAGTTGTATATAAGTATTGGTTCATCTTGTGATGTCTGCGAAGAAAGTACCTGGAAAAGGGCGGCAATCTTGGAATCAGATCCGGAAGGTACTTATCTGGCTGAATTTGCCGGCGGATTGAGGAATTCCGTATTTTTTACTTTTCATCCCAAAACAAAAGAGATATGGGCTACCGATATGGGACGGGATAATCTGGGCGATAACTTACCCCCCGACGAAATAAACATAGTTAAAGTTGCCGGCCCGGAAGATAAATTTGGCGCTAAAAGATATGGCTGGCCTTTCTGCTATGGTAACCAAGTGAGAGATAAAAGTTTCAATCCTGAAAAATTTCAAAGAATAGATATTTCTTCAGATTGCAGTAAAACAGAATCGCCGGTTATAAAGATTCAGGCCCATTCTGCGCCGTTAGGTTTAGCTTTTATTCCGCCAGCTGGCGGGTGGCCCAAAGAATGGGAAGGGGATCTTCTGGTGGCGCTTCACGGGTCGTGGAATGGCGATAAGTCCGTCGGTTATAAAATCGTCAGATACGATTTAGATATTGATGGTAATGTCTTATCTCAAGAACCCGAGGATTTTATAACCGGTTGGCTGGGCGACGAGGGTAAAATATTCGGTCAGCCGGTTGATTTGAAGTTCGGGCCTGATGGCGCGCTTTATATCTCTGACGATGCTCTCGGTATGATTTATCGGGTAATACCAATACCTTGAAAAAAACAGCCCCCTTATTAATCGCGGTTAGTATCGCTTTGTCCTTTATTTTATTTGGTAACAGTTTGAAAGGTGGCTATACTCTTGATGATTATCCCGTGATTAATGACAGAGAAGTGCTTGAGAGTATAAAGAGTTTCCCGGAAATTTTTACTTCGACATGGCATCCAGAACAAACCCGAACCGGAACTTATAGGCCGTTGACCTTGGTTTCATTTGCTCTAAATAATTTTATCTTTTCCAAAGACAACACGTTTGCGTTTCATTTGATTAATCTCCTGTCGCATGCTTTTAATGCTCTTTTAATTTTTTATGTAGCTTCACAATTTACTTCCAAAAGAACGGCTTATTTATCGGCTTTGTTATTTATGTTTATGCCTATCCATTCAGAGCCGGTATCCTCAATTGTGGGGCGTAAAGAATTACTGGGCCTATTCTTTATATTATTGTCTCTTCTTTGGTTTTTTAAAAAAAAATACTTCATCAGTTCATTGGCTTTTTTACTTGCTCTTTTGGCGAATGAATTCTCGATTTCCCTCTTACCGCTTATTGGCGTTTTACTCTTAATTCAACAGCCCCTTCAAATGAGAAGTTTTTTAAAATCTGTTAAGCCGGCCTTGTACTATGTAGTCCCGCTTCCAATATATTTTCTATTACGTTATGCGGCATTGGGACAATATGCTTTTGGCGGCGGTTTTGTAAATCCTGTTATCAATCCTTTAATTCCCGTGTCAATTAAGGAAAGAATTTTTACTTCTTTATCTCATTTGTATTTATATATTCAAAAAAGTTTTTATCCCGTTAACTTATCTCCCGATTACTCTTTTAATCAAATCCCAACCGTTAAAAACATATTTTATTCCCACCAAGCTTTGTTGGGCTTAATCTTTTTGGTTGGATTTATTCTGATTTTTATTTTTTCAAAGAAAGACCTGAAAATTGCCGCTACTTTATTTTTAGCGCCCTATATCGTAATGTCGAATATTTTCTTTATCACAACCGGAGCATTTGCTGAACGGTGGTGGTACCTTCCGTCATTTGGTTTGGCCGTACTGGTTGCCTTCGGCATAGACATAATCATTAATAATTACAAAAGTTTTCGGCCATATTTATATGTTTTAGGAATGGTTATTTTAATTTGGTATTCTGTTTTGACGATTAAGCAAAATAGGATCTGGTCAAATAATAGAAACTTGTTTGTACATGCGGCTAGGGCATCGCCAAACAGCGTTTGGGCCAGAACCAATTTAGCTGCTGTTTATTTTAAAGAAAAAGAATTTGACAAAGCTAAAAGCGAGATCGATCATTCTTTAAAAATATCCGAAAATTACCCGTTTACTTTAAATATTTATGCAAAGCTAAAATGGCAGGAAGGAAAATTCGAAGAAGCAGAATCGGCTTTTAAGCGCGCAATCGAAAGCGATATTTATACAACAAACCACAGAGATCTATATCGCTCGTTGGCTGTTTTGAAACTGGAAACTAAAGATTACAACGAAGCATGGGTTTATATTAAGTACGCCACAGAAAGCGCTGTTTTCAGAAATGCCAAAAAAATAGTTTATTTGGATAATTTGCTATTGAGTTATATTGAGGGTTTGTCTAAAAATAAACAAAATGTTTTATCTGATTCAGAAAATGACACAATAAAATCTATAATAATCCACGTAAAAGGTTCAGAATAGGTAGCAACTTTAGTAATTTATGATACTATATTAGCTATGAATAATCAGGGTCCGCAAGAGTCCGGTTTAGTAAAATTTCTTCGTTTCGGTATTTATCTGACGGCATTTGTGCCACTCATTATATTTAAGGATTTTATATCTCCTTTTCATTTTGGGAAAGTTATAGTTTTTAGGAGTTTGATTGAAATTTTAGGAGTTGGCTATTTGTTGTTGATTTTAAAAGACGGGTCTTATTTGCCCAGAAGAGACAAGGTGTTTTGGGCCTTATTTTTATTCGTTTTAGTATTCACGCTGACAACCATTACCAGCATTTTGCCCTATCCAAGTTTTTGGGGTTCTCTTGAGAGAATGGGAGGGCTTTGGACATTTTGGCATTACTTTTTGTTTTTTATAATTTTAACCTCGGTATTTACTAAAAAAGAGCATTGGGAGAGGCTGTTTGACCTCTCTATTTTTGTCGGAGTCTTATCAGCTTTTTATGGTTTCGGCCAGAAAACAAATATAGATTTGTTTGTCGGTTCGGGCGGACGAGAGAGAATATTCGGCACGTTAGGCAACGCGGCTTTATTTGCCGGCTATCAACTGTTTTCTGTGTTTTTATCGTTGATTAGCTATTTCAATCCGAAGAATGGTTATAATCGTAAAGTGTTTTATTTATCGGCTTTTAGTATCACTTCCGTCGCTGTTCTAATGACGGCAGTAAGAGGTTCGGTGTTGGGTTATGCAGTTGGGATTACGGTTTTTGCATTTTTGTGGATGAGATATAAGAGATCTCGTGTCGGGAAAATTGCCTTTAAGACTTTTGTGGGTTTGGCATTTCTATTTATAGTTTTTTCGTCTTTGTTTAATGATTCTTCTTTTGTTCAAAATTCCAGATATTTAAGCAGAATAACAGATCTATCATTTGCTTCGCCTACTGTTCGAACTCGTTTTTGGGCCTGGCAAGCCGGGTTTAGGGGATGGAGTGAAAGTCCCAAAACCGTTATCTTAGGTTGGGGACCGGAAAATTTTAACATTCCTTTTTCAAAGCACTTTAATCCTAAGTTTTTTTCTGGTTCCGGTGCAGAGACACTATTTGACAGGGCTCACAATATGTTTGTTGAAATCCTCGTAACTATGGGCATTGTCGGATTTCTGGCCTATATCGGTATTTTTGTTTCTTTATTCTCCCGTTTGCGAAGACTAATGAAGAGCAGTGAACTTGTTATTTACGGCATAGGCCTTACTTCGGGTCTCATTGCATATATAATCCACAATTCTTTTATATTTGATACTTCGGCTAGTTTTATCGTCTTCTTTACGATTGCCGGATTTGTGTCTTATGTCAGTTCTGATCAAACAAACAAAGGGCGAATAACTAAACCGATTATAACTAACAAGTTTTTTGTTAATATAATCGCAATAATTTTAGTTATTTTTGTTTCAGTATTAATATATAAAACAAATATTCTGCCCGCTAAAGCCAATTATGCGACCACCAGAGCCATTGTCCGCGGATGGGCAAGCGATTTTAATGGCGCTTTGGTAAAATATAAAGAATCTTTGTCATATAATGTGCCCGGTAAATATGAATACAGACATCGATTCGCTCAATATTTAGTTGGTGGCGGAGGTCCCAGTGTTAAAGAAAAAGTGGTACGGGATGCCTATGAGTATGCCATCACTGAAGTTGATAAGAATATTAAAGAAAACCCGGTTGATTACTTGCCATATCTTTACTATTCCCGGTTGAATATTATACTTGGCAAAGATGACCCCGATTCTCTATATAACGACAGGGCCTTGAGCTACTCAATGAAGGCGCTAGAGCTTGCTCCGACATTTATCAGAACTTATTATGAAATAGCCCAAGCCTATCTCAATAAGAATGATTATCCTAGGGCAATAGAATACTTCCAAAGAGCTGTTAATTTGAATCCAGAAACGGGGATATCTTATTGGTACTTAGGTGCGGCCAAAGTTGAGGCCGGCGATTTAAGCGGTGTTAAGGACATGGAGAAAGCTGTAGAAAATAGATACAGGCCAAGCGAACAGGATTATTCAAGGTTAATAAATATCTATCTAAACAATAAAGACTTTGCTCGAATTGCCGATGCCTATGAAAAAATTATTGCGCTGAATCCTAAAAATCCTCAATATTATGCATCGTTAGCTACGGCATATGTGAATTTGGGCAGAATAGACGATGCCGTAGCAATGGCCCGCAAGGCGGCAGAAATTGACCCATCCTTTGAATCCGACGCTCGGATCTTCCTCCGCTCCCTCGGCCGAGAGTTATAGTTTGGGCAAGTTACCGGCAAACTGGCAAAACAAACAGATGTTTAGGAGCTCAACTCCTAAACATCTGACTTATCCACAGTGTGGATAAGTTCTTGTTATTCAAGCTATTCTAGGGTGAGATCACTAAGATCATTTTTATATTTTTCTATATCACCAAGCCACTCATGGATATTATTGGTATATTTTTTTTTCGTTCTCAAATATCTCTAGCCCTAGCTTTTTATCGATTACAGATGGGAAATTCTTTTTGCCGGCATAATCCAGATAACTGCTCCAACGGTAATTATTCAGAAAATCCAATGCCTTTTGCTGGTTATTTAACTTATTTTCTCGCCATTCTGGAGCCGAGAGATCTAGCGGGTTTAGGTGGATATAGTTATAAAGATGCCGTAAGTGCCCGTCCTCTCCTATTAATACTGCCTTAAATCTTCCCTGAAAAAGGGGACCGACACGCTCATTTCGTAGGTTGAAATAGTTAGTGTATGCGGTTCCTAGTTTTTGCATAAATCTAACGATTCCTTTTTCTTGAACTTGGCGTAAAAGCAGATGGTAATGATTTGGCATAATGCAAAAGGCCAATATTTCAACCAACTTCTCTCTAATGTATGGAAGTTGAACTTCCATATTATTATTTTTCCTAGCCAGCCAGTATCTACTGTTCAATACCGGAAGACTATTGTTCATTTCGTACAGATTATGGATAAAACGGAAACGATCCTTGTCGTCGCCAGATATCAGGCGTTTTTCAACTCCGCGGTTATATACATGATATATCTCGTTGTTTACAAATTTAGGTTTTTTCATTGGTCGTAGCATAGCATCAATATATGGAAGTTCAACTTCCATATATCCACAGTGTGGATAAGTGAGGAGGAGGGGAGGGTTGACGCGTGGTTTAAAGAGAATAGAATCGGGGAATTATGTCTATTATATCTATATCCAGTAACTCAATCCTGAAAGATTCAGGAACGGCCACGAAAGTTGATATATGGAAGTTCAACTTCCATATATCAGGCATAGGCGTCGTTTTTATCACATTTTTTGGTATTTTTGGATTGTTTGGTGGCGGGGTGGCTTATGCTGGGGAGGTGGTTTTTGAGACCCAGTTATCATGGTATTACAATTGGTTGGGTGCAGACTTTGGGAGCGGTTCGATTACAAGGATTACCGAGTCGGCCATACGGTATATGCCATTGGCGGACGAGGAAGTCTGTACGGCTAAATTGGGCCTGTATAAACATGGCACTCCAACCGACAGCGTAGTTATGACGGTTAGGGAAGGTGGTAACGGTTATCCGCCGACGGGAGCGGTTTTGGCTTCGGTAACGGTACCGGCGGATCAGGTTTCTGGTCCGCCGATTTTGCCCAATATTCCGGCCTACACGGCTTTTAAGTTTTCTCCCTGCCTGCACCTAGCTGGCGGAACTAATTACTTTTTTGTTTTATCACGGACTCAATTGCCGGACCATAACTTTCCTGATCTCACCAATCTCTATACTCTCCAAATCAGCAATTTAACATTTTATCCGAATACGGCTTTCTGGGCCTATGTGCCGGTTAATTATTACTGGAATGAGCTAATAAACTACGAACCGGCAATGCGATTGGAAGGGCCCGACACAAAGGAGCCGGTGATAATTGTGCCTGGGATTTTGGGTTCGAGGTTGAATCGAGTTTCTGACGGGGAAGAGGTTTGGCCGAATGCGGGTCAAATGTTTACATCTAAATTCGATGATTTTTTAAATGACTTAAAACTCGATCAGGGTGGTAGCGAGATTCTAGATATAAATTCATTGGGTATTGTTGAAAGTGTACTGGGGATGAATCAATACGGCAATTTAATACAGATATTTAAAGACAATGGCTATGAGCTCGGAGAAGATTTATTCGTAATGCCTTATGACTGGAGGTTGGATATCGAGGCATCTTCAAACGAACTCGATTCCATAATCAGCCAAGCTCTCACTAATTCGCCGACAGGAAAAGTGAATATTATCGCTCATAGCATGGGGGGACTTTTGGTTAAGGACTATTTAGTTCGTAATGGCGAGTCAACAGTGAATAAAGTTGTTTTTGCCGGTACTCCGCATTTAGGCGCGCCCAAGGCCTTTAATCTTCTTAATTGGGGAGATGATTTTGATATAAGATTTTTGTTGTTTGGTTTAAATAAAAATAAAGCCAAAGAAATAGGCCAAAATATGCCAGCCGTGTACCAGCTTTTACCGAGCCGGGCATATGTAAACAAAGCCGGTTCTTATGTTCAAGATAACAATTCTGTTGATCTTGATTATGATCAGACCAACAACTTTTTGACTTCCAGTTCTCTCTTGGCAGATCACCGAAACGCCGGACTTTTGGCTCGGGCAGATGAATTTCATCAGTCTCATGACGGCTGGGCGCCATCATTGGCTAATGTATATAATCTTTTGGGGTGCAGGGAGTATGACACCATCGGCTCTTTTGCGGTAGATGAAGACGGGTCGGTTGATATTAACTCAATAAACGGCGATGGGACGGTGCCTTTTACCAGCGCTGAACATATTCCCGGTAATGATTATTTTGTCTCTTATTTTAAAACAAACATAAACCATGTCGGTCTGATAAGCGATGACAGGACCATCGGTTTGATATATAAAATAATAACCGATTCGGTTTCTGTTTTGCCGACAGGTATATCGCAAATACAAAGTGATTGCGACGGTACCGTAGAGATAGCTAAGCGTTTGCGATTCAGTACCCATAGTCCGGTTAATCTCCATGTTTATGATTTTCTGGGCAACCATACGGGTTTAACCCCCGAAGGGAATATTGAGACTAATATTCCTGACAGTAACTTTATCCAGGTCGGCGATAGTTCATTTGTGTTTGTTCCAGACGGCGAATATACCGTTCAAATAGAGGCCTATGCTACCGGAAGCTTTGATTTCAAGATCAAGGAGTTAATAAACGGCGAGGTTCTGGATTCCGTAATTTATGACGACGTTCCGATAGATGACCAGAACTTGGAAGCAGATTTTGAGTGGACGGATGTCAATAACTTCAGTCCGCTCGATATTGATCGAAACGGAGATGGAATATCCGATGCCGGATATTCGACGGATGGCAGGTGGGTACCCTATAATGCTACTATCCAGAGTACGCTCTTGGACTTAGAACGCGTCTATTCTCTTGGCTGGACCAGCGGAGAAGTTAAAAATTCATTAAAAGTTTTACTCGCAGCATCCTTGCCAACTACTGAATCCGTCCAGTCCAAAGGCAAGAAGGCAAATGGGGTGTTGGGAACGGCATTTCTCAATCAGCTGGAGACGGAGTATAATGAGGGTAATATAAACGAGAAGGCGTTTAATATAATTAAGGGGGATATATTATGGCTAATAAATTTTTAATCAAACTATTTAAAGGACTTGGCTTTGGTATCTTGTTTATATTCTTATTAGGTATTTTTTACGGAGGAATACCATTTGCTGACTTATTTCCAAATTTTAACTCAAGTTTCTTGTTTATTTTACTCGGCATTCCTTACGGTTTTATCGCCGGAGTTATTTATGCTACCTACTCAAAACTTAGAAAAGTAATTGACGGTAATCTGATTAGAAGTTCATTGTTTTTTGGAATTGGATTTTGGCTCTCGTTTACAAGTCTTTATATTTTAGGTTATTTTGCTTTCTCTAATTTTGGTTTCTAATTTTAATCGCCATCTATCAATTCCAGTTCGGGTTTTAAATTAACTCTTTGGGCCTCATTATAGAAGCTGGTGGTGTTGTGTGATGTGTTGATTCTTGCCTGAAATAGTGATAAGGTGGGGGAGTTGTTTAATTTTTTGAGATGGGATATGGCCGAGATTGAGAAGGTGTGCTTCGAGTCTCTTAGTGTTAATTTTCAAGAGATAACCGATACTTTTTCTAGTCTGAGGCCTGTGGTTGCCGGGGCGGCTACTATTGAGGATTTTGTATCAGCGGTTAAACCGGCTGTTAATGATATTTTTTTGAAATATTTTGAATTTCCTAATTCACGGTTGTTTAAGCCCGAAGAGCTTGGTCATTTGATACAGCATGTTATGGATTGCATCAATAATATCATGCCGGCCCAGATTCACTTTGTATCTGTTTCGATAAACGGAGAGTGGAGATTTTATCCTACTGATAACAATAATCAATTCAAAACTTCCAAACCAAGTTAGGAGAGTTTTTAAAGATTTAAGGTCTAATCTCGCAATTGTCCCATACGATGGGACTCGCTGACCGAGTACGGTCTTTTTTCATGTATAAACAAAAAACCGCCAAGGCGGTTATAAAAGTTGGGAAATGGCTTGACGGTAGATATTTTGAAATTTTCTGGCTTTTTCCAAATCTACTTCTGGACTGCCGAGATGCCGGCCAGGTTCAGTTTCGTGGGCGACATGCTCAATGCCGATGACTTCGACGTATTTCAACGGATCTCCGTATTTTTTGGTAACTCCGATATCGCCAAGGAAAGGTCCTTTGCCGTCCTCAACAATAAGTCCGGCTGATTGAAAAACGTATTTTATGGTTTCAACATGGACTCTGCTGGCCGCTTTGTAATTATTGTGGATCAGAATTACGTCAGGCAGGGTGTTATTTTGCTGATCGAAGGAACCCCTCTGGGCTTTTTGGCTACCGAACATGTAAGCTCCGCACACTTTTTTGGGGAAAAACGGAGGCATCGAATGAAGGGCGATATGAATGCAAAAATCATGCCGGCGAATTATTTGTTCGTGAAAATACTGAAGCTGGGCGTGATACGGATCGTAAGCATCTTTCATAAAGGCGGAGAACTTTCTTTGTGTCAGCGGCTCTTTCAGAATTCTTTCGGCTTTGGTCGTCAGTAAATCTTTAAGCTCTTGATCTGACAGGTTTAGATCAGCGCCGATTATGGGGACGCTATCCCAAATAACTCCATGGCGATGATCGTCCGGACTGCCTCTCTTTACAGCCCAGTCGGAAACCTGGTCTTTTTCCCGGTTAGTGTCGCAGAGAACCCTGGCCAGGTCATTGCGAATTCCGTATAGATTTAAATCATTTATCAAGCTATTGAATCCGGTCATTTCGGATACTGATGCATCACAGCCAGCCCCGATGGCTTTTCTAAGTTCTGCGGAGCCAGAATTTATTTTAGGAGCTAAAGAAGGATGGATTTTATCCGAAGGCTCAAAGCCGAATAGTCCGCTGTGGGGCATTTCCAGCAATACCCGCGCGTTGCCCTCAAAAACATGGATGTGTTTGTTAATGACCTTTTCAACTACTTTTCCCACGATTACCTCCGTTGGTTACACCCCGTATATTATATATGAAAAATTAAAAAAATCAACTACTTCGCCCTCGAGAGATTCAACCCTTTTTAGATCAGGGCTTCTATTTCTTTTACCATCTTATCTTCAGAGAATTTGAAGAGGACAGTTTGGTGGCCTTGGATAGAGAATTCTTGGCGGAGGCGGTCGCTGGCCAGGAGCTCTTTTATTTTGCCGGCCAGAGCGGCGGGATTGGCCGGTTCGACGATAAAGCCGTTTTTGCCATTCTCGATTATTTCAGGTATGGCGCCGACGCGAGTGGCGATGACCGGAATTTTGGCCGACATGGCCTCAAGAACGGCAAAGGGGAAGCCCTCTTTGACTGAAGGTAGGACGAATATGTCGAAAGCGGGAATATATCTATGGCCATCCGGTAATTGGCCCATTAGGAAAACCTTTTTTTGTAATTTGTAACGGGTGATTAATAATTCTAATTTTTCTTTTTCCTCGCCGCCCCCGATAACTACAAAAATTATATCCTCATTATTTTTAAAATACTCTGCGGCTTCTACCAAGTATTGGAGTCCCTTCGTCGGATAAAGGTTAGCAACTGTTCCGATGATTGTGTTGGCTTGGAAAATTTTTCCAGAGTATTTGGATAATTTTTCAAATAATTTAAGTCTGGCCTCATCCCTGGGCAAAAAGTCAAGCTTGTACGGATCAAGGCCATTATGTATTAGAACAAGCTGTTCTCGCGGTTTTATCCCCAGTTTTTTGGCTTGTTCAAAGTCGTGAGTATTATTGACGATTATTATGTCTTTCCAGGATGCGCTTTTTTTCTCAAGCATTACCCATAATTTCTTTTTCCATTTCGGCCAGGGGTCATTGAAAGACCAGCCGCCGATACGGTAGACGATTCTAGGAAGATAGGAATTAGGAGTTAGGAACTTAGTAGCAAAAGATCCAAGAAATCCGGCTTTGGAGCTTAGTAGAAAGAGCGTATCGGGTTTAAATTTAATTATTAAATCCCGTATTTCGTAGCAGGCCTTTATGTCGCTGGCGGGGTTTATTTCTCTTTTGAGGTGCTCAAGCTTAAAAATAGCAATATTTAAAGATTTAAGCTTTTCGGCAAGTTCCGGACCGCCGTCAGAGCCCACCTTCGCATGGCTTTGGCCCAGCCTCGACTCGTCTCGGCGAGGCAAGCGAGGCGAGCCGGTTGCTACTAGAATCTCATAATTGCTGCCGGTTCGGCTTAAAAAGTTATACAAAAATCTCTGGGCGCCGCCCATTTCAGATTGAGTAATAATAAATAAAATTTTCTTCATAAAATTTTATTAAATCCTAAACTCTAAACCCTAAATCCTAAACAATATCAAAATTCCAAGCTCAAATATTCAAATAATCCAATGATTGTCTAAACCAACTATTTGTGGCATTATAGTACCATAAAATGACTAAAAAGACTAGAATTTTAATCTTATCTAGCTCTTACCTTCCCCTTATTGGAGGGTCAGAGCTGGCCATAAAAAACATAACCGACCGTCTGCCGGATTTTGAATTTGACTTAATAACCGGAAGGTTAAATAAAAATACTCCCAAATACGAAAAAGTTGGCAATGTTACGGTATTTCGTGTCGGCGGGACTTTGGGCGGGGCAAAATTTTTATTGCCGAAAGTTTTTCTTCCTTTGGCCATATTTTTAAAAGCAAGAAAGCTGACTAAAACCAATCAATATATTGCCATTCACGCCTTTCAGGCGTCAAGCGCGGCAGGCGGGGCTTGGTTGTTGAAATATTTTTACCCCCACACCAGAACGAGCGAATCCGAAGTGCCGAAAGGCAATCGCTCGTTTGGTGTGGGGGTTTATCCAAAATTGCCTTTTATTATTACTCTTCAAGAAGGTAAGAATCTTGAACAGCAAGGGTTTCTAATAAACTTTTTCAGAGGACTGATATTAAAAAAGGCCGATCGGGCGACGGCAATAAGCAGGTATCTTAAAAATTATATTTTTCAGATAGCCCCCAACTTAAAAACAGAAGTTATTCCCAACGGCGTGGATATCGAACATTTCTCGAAAGAGTTCAGCTATGGGGAAATGACGGCTTTAGAAAATAAGTTAGGCGTAATGCCGGACGACAAAGTAATTATCAGCGTTTCCCGGTTGGTCCCTAAAAATGGCGTTGATTTATTGATTAGAGCCACAGCGGTACTTAAGCAGAGATCATCAGATAGTTACCGGCTTTTATTGGTGGGCGACGGAGAACAGAGAGAAGAGCTTAAACGGTTGGTGGTAGAGCTTGGGGTGGACGATAGGATTATTTTTGCCGGTTCGGTGAATAATGAAGACTTGCCGCTGTATTTAAAAATTTCTGATGTTTTTGTGCGGCCTTCAAGGTCGGAAGGGTTAGGGAGCGCGTTTCTTGAGGCGATGGTGGCCGGAGTGCCGATAATCGGGACAAAAGTCGGCGGGATACCAGATTTTTTAGAAGATAGAAAAACCGGCTTGTTCTGTGCATTAGAACCGGCAGACATTGCTTTTAAGATAAGTCTAATTTTAGAAAATGCTAAACTAAAAGACGAGATAGTTAAGAATGCCCGAGAGTTAGTTATAGAAAGATATGATTGGGATAACATCGCTGATAAATTTAGGAAAATTTATCAGAATTTTTAATTTTTAATTTAAAATTTTCAATAAATTTTTAATGAATCAAATTCCAATGAAAAAACTAAGCATCGTTATTCCGGTTTTTAATGAGGAAAAAACGATAGAGAAATTAACGGAAGCGGTTTTGGCCGTTGATGTTGGTTGTACTAAGGAGCTTATTTTTGTTGATGACGGTTCAACAGATAAAACAAGGCAATTGCTCAGTAAGTACAGGAACGCCCATAAGGTCATTCTTAGTGATAAAAATTATGGAAAAGGCGCGGCCGTGAGAAGGGGATTCAAAGAATCTACCGGAGATATTGTTGTTATCCAGGATTCTGACTTAGAATATAACCCCCAAGAGTATTCGATGCTGATGAAACCTATATTAGAGGGCGATGCCGATGTTGTTTACGGTTCAAGATTTATTACCGTCTTGCCGCGCCGGGTTTTGTATTTTCATCATTACATGGCTAATCAGCTGGTTACGCTTATATCCAATATTTTTACCGGACTTAATTTATCGGATATGGAGACGGGCTATAAAATGTTTACAAAAGAGGCGGTTAATAAAATATTACCGAAGTTATCGGCTAACCGCTTTGGGATAGAGCCGGAATTGACAGCCAGAGTTGCTCAGGCCGGCTTACGCGTATATGAGGTTGGTATTTCTTATAGAGGCAGAACATACGAAGAAGGTAAAAAGATAAACTGGAAAGATGGTGTTGCGGCGATTTGGCACATCATAAAATTCAATATTTTTAAATAATGTCGAGATTCGACCTTTTTGAAGATCCAAGGTCGAACCTCTAGATTGAACCTCAAAGATATGAAGAAAATTTTGATTACAACTGGAATTTTTCCTCCCGATATCGGCGGACCGGCTTCTTATGCGATGACGATGGGCAAGAAAGCGGAGGGGTTAGCTGAAATAACCGTGATAACTTATTCTTCTAAGTTCAGTTATCCGACCGACAAGGAGCTGTCTTTTAAGGTTGCAAGGGTGTGGAAAAAATGGCCCAAGCCATTCAAACATCTAGCCTACTTTTTTAAAGTTCTTAGGCTTGCCTCAAAGAACGATATTATTTTTTCGTTAAATACGGTAAGCGCCGGATTGCCTGCTTTACTGGCGGCCAGAATAAGAAAGAAAAAATTCTTTGTAAAAATAGTCGGTGATTATGCTTGGGAAATAGCCGTTCAGAAAAATAAAAGCTCGTTTCTTATAGGTGATTTTCAAGAGGCGACAAAAACCGGCTGGATAAAGCTTTTAGCCGGGGTTCAATATTGGGTTTGTCGGAAGGCAGACGGAGTCATTGTTCCTTCCCAGTATTTAGCCGATATGGTTAAAGGCTGGGGGACGAAATCGGAGAAAATCCACGTGATTTATAATGGCGTTGATTTTAAAAAATCTGAACTGACCAAAGAAGAGGCCAGAAAAAAAATAGGCATTCCAGGAAATATTATTCTTTCAAGCGGGCGGTTGGTGCCATGGAAGGGGTTTAGGATGCTGATTAAAATAATGCCCAAATTGCTGGAGATAAATCAATTTCTACGCCTGGTAATAGTCGGTGATGGTCCTGAAAAGAAAACCTTGGACTCGATGGTGAAAAATATGGGCCTCGATAGAAAGGTATTTATTGTCGGCAGAAAAAGCCAAGAAGATCTGGCTATATATCTGGCCGCTTCGGATATGTTTGTTTTAAATAGCGGTTATGAGGGTTTTTCTCATCAGATACTTGAAGCAATGGCGGCTGGAATTCCTGTAATTGCCAGCGCTATGGGGGGAAATAAAGAAGTGATAAGCCAAGGCGAGAATGGGTTTTTAGTCAGATATAATGACGAATTTAATATCATCGAAGCGATAAAGGGATTGTGGCAATCGCCGGAATTCAGAGAACATTTTGCCAGGGAGGGCCTGGAAACAGTAAAAAAGTTTAGTGTTGAAAAAATGGTTGAGGAAACGATTAAACTACTCACTTCATAATGGCTAAGCTTTTAATGATAACTGGATTGGGGAGTGCCAAGGATTTAGCTTCCGGAAAGAAGGGGGCGTTTTATAATACATTGGAGGAGCTATGTAAATACTTTGAGAGAATAGATATAATCGCACCGAAAATTTATCGAGGTTCAACCTCCAGGGGTCTCGAGGTTGAACCTCTGTTCGGGAATGTTTATGTTCATATTTCTCCATGGCCTTTGATTTTTCATCCACTCTGGTTTTTAAAAAGGGGAATAGAAATTTATAAAGAACAAAAGTTTAATCTTATGACAGTTCATGAATTTCCGCCGTTTTATAATGGTATTGGCGCAAGATTATTGTGGAATAAAATCAGGGTTCCTTACGTTTTGGAGATTCACCACATTCCAGGCTATCCGAGAGCGGCCAATTTCAAAGAAGAGATATACAAAATTTTAACCAGATTATTTATAGAGTTTGATTCAAAAAAGGCAAAAGCGATCAGGGTCGTTAACCAGAACCAGGTACCTAAATTTTTAATTGAATCGGGTGTGCCAAAGGAAAAAATAGTTTATATCCCGTCAATTTACATTGATACGGACATTTTTAAACCATTAAACCTGCCGAAAGAATACGATTTGATTTTTGTCGGCCGCTTGGAAAAAAATAAGGGGCTGGATCTATTCTTGGAAGCTGTCAAAATAACTGGATTGAAGGGAATTATTGTAGGAACCGGTCCTTTAATGAATGACTGTAAATTGAAAATTGAAAATTGTAAATTAAAAATTACAATGCATGGTTGGGCAAAGGATTCAAAAGAAGTTGCAGAATTACTCAATAAATCAAAAATTCTAGTTATGCCGTCATATAATGAGGGCGGGCCGAGAGTTGTGCCAGAAGCACTAGCCTGCGGAGTGCCGGTATTGGCAACCTCGGTCGGTATAGTGCCGGATATTATTAAGAGTGGCCGAGGCGGAGAGATAATTACTTGGGATGCGGATGATATAGCCGAAAAAGCACAAAAAATATTAAGCAACTACGAGGCTTATAGAAATTCGGGTATAGAAATAGCGGCTCAATTTGAAAAAAAGAAGGCGATAGAAAATTATGCTCAAAAATTAAAAGAAATTCTTAGAGTTTAGGGTTATCCACAATATTTCTTGCCCCCCCCCAGGTTAAGGTTTATAATTAAAGATATGAAAAAATATTATATTGTTTCTCTCGTGTTCGTTTTTTTGTTAGCGGGCTTTGTTAGGGCGGCAACTACTATCGGAACAAATATGAGTACCACCGGAACTTTAACGGTAACAGCCGATTCGGCTACGGCCGTTAGGTTTCAAAATGCCGCTGGTACCAACTTTTTAATAATTGATACTACAAGTTCAAGGATTGGTATTGGTGCTACGCCGGGAACGACTTTTGAGGTCCAGGGCACTGCCTCGGCGTCTTATTTCTTAACGGGTAACACGATTCAGGTGGGTGGTTTTGCCTCAGTGGCATATTCAAGATTTGGCACTAACAGCACGACTTATTCCAATGATTTAACTACTACCAATGATGTTTTAATATCCGGCAATCTTGAGGTTGACTTAAAATCTTATTTTGATGCTCCCGGGGAATTTCAAGGTACTGCTTCGGCCTCTTACTTTTTAACTGGTAACACAATTCAGGTTGGGGGTTTTGCCTCTGTAGCTTATTCAAGGTTTGGAACTGATGCCACTAGCCACACCGCTTTTGTTACTGGCTCTAGCGACCTTGTTGTATCCGGAGATTTTGAGACAAATGGTAAGTCGTTCTTTGACGATACGGCTTCAGTGTCAGGTGCTTTTGAGGTCGGCGGTTATGCGTCAGCATCATCGGCCTTTGTGACAACAAACATTGTAGTTGGTTCCAATGTGGCTAGCTCCAGTACCGGATACGTTGCCGAATTTGTTAGTACAGCCACAACCAGTGTTCTATTTGGCGGTTCTTCTACGACCAAGGGCACCTGTTTACAAATGAAGAATCAAGCTGGGGCCCCGGTTTACGCCCGTGTTGTTGGTACAACATGGACTGTTAATGCTATTTCATGCCGTTAAGTTTAAGTTAATATGATTAGCAGTAAACATACCCCAATTGTTCTAGCGGTAGGTTTTGCAGTTCTGATTATAGTAGTCGGCGTTATCGGTTTTTTTCTTTTGACAGATACTTTTAAGTACAATCGTCAGAATAATAAGGATAATGACTTTATTGACCCCACTCTTTACCAGGCCGTATTTTTAACAAACGATCAAATATACTTCGGACACTTAAAAGATATCGACTCAGATTATTTGATTTTATCCGATGTTTATTACGTCAAAGTGAACGAGGAAGGTGATGGCCAGATAATCAAACTCGGATTAATTGAGCCCCATAGCCCTCAAGATAAGATGATTATAAACCAAGACCATGTTTTGTACTGGGAAAATCTGAAGCGAAGCTCTCAGGTTGTTGAAACTATCAACAAACTCAAGCAGATGGAGTTGCAATAGAAGGTAAAAATAAAAATGAAACTGATAAAAAATAAATCATACTTAATTTCACTGCTTGTTATCTTTATGATTGGAGCGTTTTTATTTGGAGTCAATCAGGCAAAAGCTGTTGGAGATGCTTATTTCCCGCAAGATACCACCGTAACGCTTGATGTCGGGAACTTTACTATAATTGGTGGTTCTGATGCAGATACAGTAGAAACAAATGGGACTACTACAATAACGGTTACAATTTCTGCCGATCAAAGCTTTACTCTTGAATCAGCCGATCGAAGAATACTGGCCAATAACGGGGGTTTTTCTTATTCCTGTTTCAGCGATAAATCCTCAATTAAAATTACTTCGACTACTACCAGGACGATAATAATAACCCCTCAATCCTCTAATTGCGGTTCTGTTATCGTAAGTGGAGGTGGCGGCGGGGGAGGCGGATCAGTAACTTCTACACCAACAGTAACTTCTACACCAAGTTCAACGCCTACTCCAACGCCAACAGCCGTTTCGACTCCTTCACCGACACCCACGTCAACGCCAGTATCATCTTCTTCGGCAACTAATGTCGGTTCCACTCCAGTTTCACGAGGCTTTGTTAGTCTGGCCGCTGTGAGCTTACAAGAGGGCGATGTTGTAAGTGCAGTCGGTTCAGATGACCCCGATGTATATATTGTTAATAGTTGGGGGTATAAGAGATTGTTTTTAAATCCTGCGATATTTAAATTTTATGGCCATCTCGGCGGATTTGCTAAGGTTAAAAATACGGCATCTTCAACGAGAGATACATTTGTAACTTCGGGTCTTTTCAGAAATTGTGAAACAAATGATGAAAAAGTTTATGGCGTAGAAACTACCGGTGAAGACGTCGGTACATTGCACTGGGTAAATACTACCGGGGAGAAAGCGGTTGCTGATGACCCGGAGTTTTTCAAAAAGGTTTTTTGCATCAACAGCAAGGAATTTAACTGGTATCCCAAGGGTTCTAACTATACGTCAGTAAATCAAATTCCAGAGTATTCAAGAACTGCAACTGGTAGCGGATCGTCTGTTTCCGCTGTTTCCAAAAGGGTACGAGTTGTAGATACTACCCTTTGGTTGAATGTAAGAGATGGCGGTTCATTAGGTGCTAATATTATCGGCCAAGCATTACCTGGCGAAGAGTATGATTTTTTAACAAAGATCGAAGATTGGTATAACATCAAAAAAGATAATGTTCTCTGGGGCTGGGTGTTTGGCAAATATGTTATGGAAATATAATGCTCGATTCAAATAGCTCTAAGTTTTGTAACTAAAAAACCCTGAAATTTCAGGGTTTTTTAGTAGAATAACCGTTTGAAATAAACGCTGAATTATTGTAGTATTTCTTAGTGAATAAGCTTCTGATAATTACCCAAACAGTGGACGAGCAGGACCAGCTGTTGGGATTTTTTATATCCTGGATAAGGGGTTTAGCGGAAAAATTTGATAAAATTGTTGTCTTGTGCCTGAACGATGGAAATTATTCTCTGCCGGCCAATGTTAAGGTTTATGGCCTTGGCAAGAATCACGGAGCCGGCAAACTGAAGCAATTTTTTACTTTTTACCTTTTACTTTTTACTTTACGTCATAATTACGACGCAGTCTTTGTTCACATGAATCCGATTTGGGTGGTTTTGGGCGGGCCATTTTGGCGTTTAGCCGGTAAAAAAGTATTCTTTTGGTACACTAGCGGTGGAGTGACCACGAAATTAAGATTGGCTGAGAAATTTTCTAATATTATACTCACCGCTTCGAAAGAAAGTTTTAGATTGCTGTCAAAAAAAGTGATTGTAACTGGGCACGGAATAGATACAGAACTTTTCAAACCGAATCTTACGAGGTTGAACCTCGAGACCCCTTCTTTGAGGTTCAACCTCGGGATTTTGAGTGTGGGCAGGATTGCGCCGGTTAAGAACTACGAAACTCTGATTGATGCGGCTAAAATTTTAAAAGATAGGGGTCCCATTAGAAGTAGCCTCGCCGAGGTCCCCACAGGACTCGCCAAGTCTAACTTGGCGAGCGAGACTTCTAACGGGATGGATTTTTCGGTGACCATTGTGGGAGAAGCGCCCCTAGAAGGAGATAGGAATTATGAAGTAGGAATTAGGAATAAAATAAAAAACTTAGGGCTGGAAGATAAATTTAA
Organism: uncultured Candidatus Saccharibacteria bacterium; assembly: GCA_964436165.1. Classification (GTDB taxonomy): domain Bacteria; phylum Patescibacteriota; class Minisyncoccia; order 2-02-FULL-40-12; family GWA2-44-9; genus 2-01-FULL-39-28. Next base: position 3,452 of record CAYTBY010000005.1, on the reverse strand, counting down.
TTTTACGGGCAAGGTCAATCACAATGATCTGCCTGGATATTACCAATCCCACGACATTTTTATTCATTTGAGCAAGACCGGAAGTCTGGATAAAACCATACTCGAAGCCATGGCTTGCGGGATGAAAGTTTTAAGTTCCAACGATGCTTCAAGGTCATTTCTTTCCCAGGAATTTATTTTTAACGATAGCAATTCATCGGAGCTAGCTCAAAAAATAATTACTCTGGTCAATACTCATTCAGATGAAAAACTGCGGGAATACGTTATTCAAAACCACAACTTGGGCAGATTGATAAATAAAATAAGCTCTATTATCCAATCGTAATGTCTAAAAATGCAAAAGTTTTAATTTCCGGCTATACCTATGTTGATGGAGGCACTATTAAGACCTTTGATTATTACCTCGACAAAAAGGATGTTAATTTTTTAGTACCATATATGTGGCCGATGAAGGGAGGCAAGTATATATATTGGCCGCCTAAAAAAGATAATGTTTGTACGACCAGAGCATTTTTTTATCATTCTAAATATCCGATTATCGGCGGACTTTTGAAGGGCTGGATGCCGATATTTCCCCTTGTTTTTATTAAAGAATGGCCGAATGTTGTTTTTAGTGCTAGCGAGCCAAATCTTCTGACCACCTTGTACCAGGGATTTTTTGCCAAATTATTTGGGGCTAAACACATTATTTTTACCTGGGAAAATGTGTCTTATGAAAGTAAATTCAGGGGATTAAGGGGTTCCATCCAGAAATTTATCGTTAAACTGAATTTACTGTTATCTGATGGGATTATTTGCGGTACGGCCAGGGCTCAAAAAATGATAAGCGCCTTAACTGAAAAGCCGACGGCAGTAATTCCTTTGAGCGGTATAGATACGGAATTTCTTTCACGTGATTATTCAAAAAAATCATTTCGGGGAATGGACTATAGCAATAACATAGTATTTTGTTTTGTTGGAGCTATTGGTTACCGGAAGGGCGTACACTTGATAATTAAAGCTTTTGAAGAAATTTCAAAAACCATAACCGATGCTCGTCTCTTAATTGCCGGTAGCGGCGATTATGACCAAGAGATAGATCTGATGATAAATAAGGCGGGACTAAATAATGTTGTCACAAGATTTCCCTGGCTTGATAGAAATGAAGTGCGTGAGCTTTTGAATAGTTCCGATATTTTTCTTTATCCAAGCATTCCCCATAAGGGCTGGGAAGAGCAGTTTGGTTACTCTCTTCTTGAGGCCTCATCAATGGAACTGCCATTAATTACTACTGAATCCGGCTCAATATCTGAAGTTGTATTGAAAGACAAAACAGGTATTCTTATAAGATCGGATGATTATTTAGCCCTTAAAGAAGCAATGCTTGAATTAGCTAATGATAAAGAAAAAAGAATATCAATGGGCAAAGCCGGACAGGAGTTTGTCAAAAATAATTACAGCCACGAAATTATAGCCGATAAATTCTATAAATTTTTTAACAGCATAAAATAATGACTATCTGCTACTTTGGAACTTACCCGCCTAATTACACAAGGAATAGGGTCAATATCAACGGACTCCGCGAGAACGGAGTTGAGGTCATTGAATGCAATGTCCAAACCGGAGGGCTAAGAAAACACTGGGATTTATTTTGGAAACATCGGCCGTTGCGGGGTAAATATGATGTGATGATAGTTGGTTTCAACGGTCATGCCATTATGCCCGTCGCTTGGCTGGTAACACGGTTTCCAAGGAAGAAATTAATTTTTGATGCTTTTATTTCTTCTTATGATACGAATATTTTTGACAGAAAAAAACACTCAGCCCGCAGTTTAATGGCCGTCAAATATTGGCTTATTGATTGGTTGTCCTGTAATTTGGCCGATCTGGTTCTGATGGATGCCGAGGTCCATGCCGAATATATTTCGGAAACATTTTATGTACCGCGCAACAGAACTAAGGGTCTTTTCGTCGGCTGTCCCAATGATGTTATGTATCCCAGGCCCCAGAACAAGTTAGAGTCTGATTTTATCGTCCATTTCCACGGTACATATATACCAGCCCAAGGCATCCCATATATAATTGAAGCGGCAAGGATTCTCGATGGAAAAGGCGTTAAATTCAATATGATTGGCAAGCTCGATACTTACGGTGAGGCCATAGGCCTGGTTAAACAGTATAGCTTGACAAACGTTAGGTTTTACGATTATATGCCATATCAGAAACTAGCTGAATTCATGGCCAATGCCGATATCTGCTTGGGAGGTTTTGGCGATACCGAAAAAGCAAAAATGGCTGGGATATTCAAGATAATAGAAGCGATGGCGATGAAAAAAGCGTTCATTACTGCCGATACGCCGGCAATGAGAGAATTTTTAACCGATCGAAATGACTCCTTATTGTGTAAGAGCGCTGATGGCCAGGATCTGGCCGATAAAATATTGGAGTTAAAAAATAATCCGGATCTTATGAATACTATCGCTGAAAACGGTTACCGGCTATATCTTAAAAGATTTACGCCAAAAGCAATCGGCCGGGACTTGATAGCTTTGATAAATAGCATTAATTTATAATTTTTAATTTTCAATTTTTAATCAATTTCCAATGTCTTAATTTTAAAATTAAGCCCCAGCAGTCATGTCCAAAAGAATTAAGCAGAATAAGAATAAAATTTTAGTTACCGGTGCCCTCGGCCATATTGGCGCGAGTTTAATTAGGAATATAAACGAGAACTTGGCTAGCGAGGTTCTGCTTTTGGATAATCTAGAAAGTCGCCGATTTCCTTCACTTTATAATCTGCCGAAAAAGAAATATAAATACCGTTTTATCCACGACGATATTCTTACTGCTGATTTCGATAAACATTTAAAAGGCGTCTCAATCGTTATTCATTTGGCGGCTATAACCGATGCCGAAGGAAGCCACAAGATACCGGAGAAAGTCGAACAAGTTAATTACAACGGATTACAGAGAGTAGCCGATGCCTGTTTAAGAAATAAAGTAAAGATTTTCTTTCCGTCAACCACGAGCGTTTATGGCAGTCAGGCCTCTGTTGTCGATGAAACCTGTAAGGAGCTAAAGCCTCAAAGTCCTTACGCTTGGGCTAAGTTAAAATCGGAAGAATATCTAAATTCATTAAAGCCGAAGGGTTTAAAATTCGTCATTTGCCGGTTCGGCACTATTTTTGGCCACTCAATCGGGATGCGCTATGATACGGCGGTTAACCGTTTTACATGGCAGGCGGCAACCGGTTTGCCGTTGTCGGTCTGGAAAACAGCCTGGAAACAGAAGAGGCCATATCTTCACCTGACCGATTGCGTCCGGGCGGTTAATTTTATATTAGAGAAGGACTTGTTTAACGGGGAGACGTATAATGTTCTGACTAAAAATTTTACCGTTGAAGATGTGGTTAACACTATTAAAAAATTTGTGCCAAAACTCGCGGTTAATTATGTTCACTCCCCGGTCATGAA
>CAYTBY010000004.1:0-58796 GCA_964436165.1 uncultured Candidatus Saccharibacteria bacterium | reverse complement strand
GCAGGGCCGGAGGGATTAGAACTATGCTGATAAAGATTTATAAATTGATCATTCAGAATCCTGAGTATTTAGATAATCTTCAAAATTTTATAAATTTTTCTAAAACTTTTGCACCGCCATGGGGATTTGAACCCCAGTTACTAGAATGATCCCGCACATAACTCCCACCATTAGCAGCCTCAACGGGAGTCGAACCCGTGTTCCCGCGATGAGAACGCGATGTCCTAACCACTAGACGATGAGGCCATTTAGTGGGAGTTATGTACGGGGCAAGGAAGCATACCTGTCCCGCATATAGCCCGCCCCCGTTTTGTTTGGCGGTCAGCGGAACAGCTATGTGCGGGATGTCCTAACTCCGCCATGGGCGGACCAGCCTCTGGCTGGCGATAGACGATGGCGCCCTCACACCTACTCAGCTTTTGCAACACAATTCTTTATTCTTCTTTTTAGCTGTAGATAGGCATTACCTCTCAGCTTAATGCTATATTCTCTGTGTTTAGCATCAGATTGTGATGTGTATGCCTCATAGTATACCAAAATTAGAGGTTTTCTCAATCTTGTAGATTGAACCTCCCCGGAATTGTGTTGCAACAATCTATTCTTTAGATCTTCGGTGTATCCAAAATAAAGTTCGTTATCTTGGGTACTTTTTAAGACATAGAAATAATACATGATTAAGCTGAGTAGGTGTGAGGGTGGCGCCATAACTACTGTATTTTAACACATTTTTTAAAATAGAAAATATTTAGTATAATGTAACTAGTGTCCTTATCAGACCAATTGGCCAGTTTTATTAAAGAACGTCACCACAGGTTTCATTTCCTTTTTGTTTTGGGTGGCAAATGTGATATAATCTAATTATGCCTTGGGATTATAATACAACAGAATATGAGAAGCAGGCCCAGCATGATCCAAAATGGCATTTAGAAAGGTTAATAAATTATGGCTTGGGCGATGAAAAGTTGGATAAAAAACAGCTCGAGAAATACCTCGAAGAACTTAATATTCAAGATGAAAAAAGAGCCTTTCTCGAACTTCTATTATGGAACAAGAAATTCTAAAAGAATGGCAGAAAAAAGCCATAGGTTTTGTTTTCTCGAAAAAAAATCTGAATAATTTATATCTAACCGGCGGGACAGCTTTGGCTGGTTATTATTTGTATCATCGCATATCCGATGATCTGGATTTTTTTTCTTTTGACGATTTCGATCCAATTTTTATTCATAGTATTGCAGATGACCTAAGAAAGATAGTCGGAGCTGAGAAAACTAGATTTTCTAAATTGTATGATCGTAATCAGTTTTTTTATGGCGCAGGGGATGAAGAATATAAAGTTGAGTTTACAAAATATCCTTTCAAACAGCTTGAAATTGCCAATGATTTTAATGGCGCTAGGGTGGATAGCGAATTTGATATCGCCGTCAATAAACTAATTACAATTACTGACCGTTTTGATCCCAAAGATTTTGTAGATCTCTATTTTCTTATTCAAAAATACTCGCTAGAAAAACTACAGAACAAGGTATTAATTAAATTCAACACTAAGTTAGACCCGTTAACTATAGGAAGTTCTTTTGCTAAAGTTAGAAATATTGTAGCATTGCCCAAAATGGTTAAGCCACTTTCTGTTGAAGAATTAAAAGAATTTTTCAATTCTGAAGCTAAAAAATTACTTCCAAATGTCCTCTTATAAATTTCTCCCGGACTATATTAAGGAACATCATCACAGGTTTCATTTCTTTTTTGTACTAATAATTGCTACGACGATTAGTTTTGGATTCTTGTATACAGCACATATTTCTTCTCCTTCTTTGGCTCAAGTATCCGGCACCTGGACCCTACTCAACTCAACCAGCCCCCCAGGTCATAAAGATGGCCCAGCCCTGGCTTATGACTCCGAAAGCCAGAGGATTGTTATGTTTGGTGACCATGGCGGCGCCACTTATACTGATCAGACCTGGATATATAACGTAGGAACCAATATTTGGTCACAAATGTCGCCAGCATCAAGACCCAGCCCCCGCGGCCATGCGGTGATGGTCTATGATAGCACAAGTGATCGGATGATTCTTTATGGCGGTCAGCTACAAGGAGGCAGTGGCAGCAACGAAACCTGGATTTACAATTTTAACACCAATAGCTGGACTAATCCTAATCCGGTCTCTAACCCTGGCAACCGCTGGGGTCACGCTATGGCTTATGACAGTGAATCTGATCGGGCGATTCTATTTGGAGGATACTATTTTCAGGACAACGTAACCTGGGCCTATGATGATGCAACCAATACCTGGCAGAATCGAGATTCTATAATGAGTCCAAGCTGTTTAAGTAATCGTCCTCCAGCTATGCACACTCACGCTATGGCTTATGTATATTCCGTCGATAGAGTCTTGATGACCGGCTATAGTTCAAACGGATTAATGCAAACCTGGGCTTATGATTATAATACTAACTGCTGGAGTCTAAGAGGAACTACTGGCCAGCCGACAGGTATTTTTCTAAAAATGGCCTATGACATCCAAAGCCAGTTGGCAGTCCTTGTTGCTGCCGACAACAATACAACCTGGACTTATGACTACAACATAAATACTTGGACTAATGTCACTGGTACTCCCCGTCCAGAGGTTCATCATTTTGAAATGACTTACGTTCCTTTCCAAGATCGCATTATTTTATGGGCTGACGAGAATGCTTCTAGTGCTCGTGCTGGTGAAACTTGGCAGTATGTATTGGGTAGCGGGGGATCAATACCGACTCCTACGTTAACTCCCACACCTACTCCTACACCGATCCCCTCTGCTACTCCTACCCCCACCCCAACCCTAACACCAACACCAACTCCAACACCAATTTCTACGACTAGCTGCACTCATTACGTTGATCAGAACCATACCAATGCTAGTGATTCCAATGCCGGCACTAGTGAAACAGCGCCATGGCGGACACTCCACCGAGCAGTTGATGGTATTCCTTCAAGAGAACAAGGCGGAGGAGTAGGAACCTTTACTCCCATCAGCGCCGGAGCTACAGTCTGTGTGAAAAACGGAACGTATACGGATATTACGGTGGCCATATCTGGCGATCCCAATCCCAAATTTAATCCCTCCAATTCCGGAACTGCCTCCCAACCCATCTCTTTTCGTGCCTATACACCAGTAAGTGGTTCACGTCATCAGCCGATAGTTTCAAGGAATCTTCAGGGAGGTAATGGGGTTAATAATCCAGTTATCGGTACATCAAGCAGGAACCATATAATTTGGGATGGTTTTGTTACCGCTCCAAGTACTGATATTCGCATTCAAAGCTCCAATAACGTGATAATTGAAAATATGATAATCAATAAGGGCAGTACTGGCTCAACCGGAGGAACGGGCAACTACGACGGGATACGTGTTGAGCAAGCCGATTACGTCATTCTCCGAAACAACATAATTCGTAATGTATATTATGTCAGTGATACCCATCAAAACGCTGCCTGCATCAAGCTATACGATGCCCATAATACCCATGTTCACAATAATGACCTGTCACAATGCAATGTGGCTATCTTTGATAAAGAGAATGGCGTCTCCAATGTCCATGAATTAAATTACATCCATGACGTCTATTCTTATGGGGTTCTCTTCAACGGCTTCACTTCCTCTAGGTGCGGTGCATGTCCGGTTCAGGGGAACATAATTCGAAACAACGTAATAGCCAATACCCCAGTAGGTGTCTTGTTTAATCTTGGCGACGCAAGCCGTGATGGTAATATGTCAGTTTACAATAATACTATGCATAATGGCCGCATTGGTATAGCTGAATACATATCTTTACCGGGCATGCAATTTTACAACAATATTATCAATCTAAATACTGTTCCAAACGGATACAATAATGCTTCATTAAGATTTGACCCTGGATCTCCGACAACAACTCAGCTACTTTCCAACTATTCTAACTATCGTGCGCCGACTTCACCATATGCAGGATTCTTTCTCTCTGGCGGGATTCAATCCTTATCTCAATGGCAATCTTTAGGTTTTGATCTAAATTCAATCACCACCGATCCACTTTTTGTCGGGCCATTAACCGGTACTCCTCCAGCGACTGCATTTCGATTGCAATCAGGCTCCTCAGCTCGCAATGCTGGTCGAATCGGAGGAATCTCCAGCGGTTCAGCCATAAATATGGGAGCCTTTATCACTGGTTCCGAGATAATCGGAATCGGTGGTACTGTTATTTCTCCAACTCCGACACCCATTCCAACTCCAACCCAAACTCCAACACCTACTCCAACGCCGACGCCAACGCCAACTCCATCGTCATTGCCCGCTTTTTCAGCCATTGTTCTTCCCCAAGAACTTCTTCCTACTCCTCCCGCTGGCACCGTTTGGCAATTGACTTTTTATGACGAGTTTGACGGGAGTACAATAGAAGGCACCAAGTGGAATCAACTCGGTGATTATTTACGCCAAAATCTGACCGTACCTCCTAATTGGTGGACCAGAGACGCTTCTTACTTAAATGGTCAGGGGCAGTTAGTCCAGAGGACCGGATTAGATAATGGAATCCCGGCTTACACTAGCGGAGCAATTGATACAAACGGTAAATACAACCAAAAGTTCGGGTACTTTGGCGCGAAAATCGATTTTATGATGCAACCGGGCAATTGGGGCGCTTTTTGGATGCTTTCTGGTGACTATACGAGAGTTGATAATTCAGCTCAAGACGGAGCGGAGATAGATATAATTGAGAAGCCAGCGATCGGCGATATTATAAACAATGGTAGTGGCTGGGACGGGTATGGAGTGGATCATCAGGGAGACAGTTTACTATCTAATGTTCCTGGTATTAGCCAGGGATACCATGAGGTTGGGTTAAATTGGCAGCCAACAGAGTATCGTTTTTATGCCGATGGAAATCAAACCTTTCAATCTTCTGGCGGTGGAGTATCTCAGCAGCCCGGGTACGTTTTAGTTACAAACGAGGTCGGGACCTGGGGCGGGGACATTGCCCAGGCTTCCCTGCCGGACTATATGTATGTTGATTATGTTCACTCTTACTACCACGTTCCCATAACACCGTATACTTATACTTTTAGTGCTTCACCTGACTCGGCTTACTCCGATGCGGGAACGGAGCTAAATAATGGCCTCTTTAGTCCGACTGATTTTCGTAATTCTGAATGGGTGGGTATAATTGGTCAGCCAAGTTTTAATTTTGATATCCAAATTAGTCCAGCCAGCGGCAATATTCCAAACCAAGTAACGCTTCATACTTTAAGAAATCAAGCTTCCGGGATTTATCTTCCCACTAGAATCGAACTGTGGTGCGGACTGACTAGAAATATGGAGTGGACTCTGGCTCAACCAGTGACAGACGGTCTTTATCAGATAATTCTCCAGGGATTGCCTTCAAATTGCCAGCAGAGTAGATTAAAAATTTGGAACAGCTGGTGGACGTTTCTTTCGGAAATTGTTCTTGGCCAGCCAGGGATAGATGTTACCCCGCCGGCAATATCAATCACTGCCCCAGCCGACGGTTCTATAATTAGCGGGACAAATGTTCTTCTTTCGGCTTTGGCAACTGACGCAGTCGGAGTAGTCGGTGTGGAGTTTAGATTTGATGGCGCGTCAGGAGTTGCTTTGGGACCGGAAGATACGACACTCCCATATTCAGTCACATTTGATTCAACTCAATTTACCAACGGCAGTCACAAGCTCACGGCTAGGGCCAGGGATTCAGCTGGAAACAGAAATACTGCGGTGGTTTATATTACGGTCCAAAATGTGGCAAATCCTCCCTGCACCATTACCTCGGCCACCTGGCAGGGGGGGAGTCAATACAATGTTGGAGACACAGCGACACTCAATCTAATCGTGGCCGATCCTGTTGCCTGTAACGGCCAAACCATAAACTTAAATATATACGAGGAAGATCCCCTTAATCCTGACGACCTAATCGCCGGTCCGTTGGCTCAAATATTCAACTCTTCAACCAGCGCCGTAACTTACACCTATCAACTTACTCCTCAAGACTATATTGACGGCGGTAATGAATCGGGCAATGAAGAAATTTACTTTACTGCCCAAGTTCAGGGACAGTCAAATTATGTTCAATCCAATCAGGTTAATTTCTTTAATGTTGTTTTGCCTAGTCCGACGCCGACGCCGACGCCAACATCTACCATTGGACCTACCCCTACCCCTATACCAACATCTACTATTGGACCAACACCAACACCCACTCCCACTTCCACATCGTCAGGACCAATTGCGCAGGGGATAGGCAGTAATTTTACCGTCCAGTCGGTGCCGAGGATATTCGCCGGTCTTGCCTGCTACAGCGTAAGATTCGCTCTGATTGCAGTGGGAATAGTATTTATTTATTCAGGAATTGCATTTATGCTCTCACGCGGTAATCCAACCGGCTTTGCCAATGCTAAAAAGGCGTTTCTATATGCCATTATTGGCGGGTTGGTAATTTATGGGGTTTATACGATTATTTTAAGCATTTCTTTGATGGTAACAGGATCGACTATTTTGCCCTGGATACCGTTGACTTGTAGCTAAGGAGTGATTGCTTTTCAATATTTTTTGTTATAATTACTAAAATGCGCATTATTAAGTGCGACTTATGTCGTAAACAAATTAAACAAAAAGAATTAGAAATAGCTGTAACAATAGCCCATCCTTTTAGTTCGCAATCTTTTTGTGAGATTTGTGGTAAAGATATAATTAAATTTTTAAAGCGGCACGACCTCATGAATAATAATAAAAAAACGGAATAAGGCGAGCTTGACCTAAAAATATATTGTGATAACATAACGAAACCATGTTTGCCGTAATTAAAACCGGAGGAAAACAGTACAAAGTCCAAGAAGGGGATGTTTTAAGCGTGGAAAAATTGGATGAAACCCTTCGACAAGCTCAGGGCATGGTTATCTTTGATCAGGTTTTGCTCTGGGCTAATGCCAAGGATATTAAGGTAGGGAAACCCCTAGTGGTCGGAGCTAAGGTTGAGGCCAAAGTAATTGAAGAAGGAAAGGGTAAAAAGAAAATGGTCTTTCGTTATAAAAACAAGACAAGAAGGAGAAAAAAGAAAGGCCACAGGCAACCCTACACGAAAGTTCAGATAACAAAAATCCTGGATTAACCCAGGATTTTTGTTTGTAATTTTATATAAATATGGTTAAATATAAAAACCGATGCACTTTAACAAGGAAAAATCAATGCAAGAAATAGAACGAAAATGGGAAGTTAAACTTATACCGAAAAATTTAGATTCGTATCCGCATAAGGAACTGGTAGCCGGTTATTTTAAGGACAAGGATGGATTAGATACCAGGATAAGACGCGAGGGCGACAAATATTTTAAGGTTAAGAAATCCGGTCATGGCGTCGTAAGGGATATTGGTCCAGACGGCGACATGGAAATAACGAAAGAAGAATTTTATTCATTGTGGCCTAAAACCATAGGCAGACGTCTCTGGAAGACCCGTTTTTATATTCCATATAATGGATTTATAATAGAATTAGATATCTATCGTGACTTTGACGATCTTTATACTGCTGAGGTAGAGTTTAAAACGGAAAATAACGCCAAGAGTTTCATACCTCCTGAATGGTTCGGTCGAGATGTAACCGATGACAAAAAATATTCGAGTAACAACTTGGCTACGCATGGATTTGACGGATTAGGGAATAAATATAAGTTTGACCTGGAATCAGGAATTGCCAGAGTCATTGCTTTAGTGGATAAAATTTTAAAGAATGGTCGGCAGTCGGTTATTATTCAGGTAGCAGGCGGTTCGGCTTCCGGAAAAACTAGCGCTGTGGCCGATAAGATTAAGAGTAGGTTTGGCGATAAAGCGGCTATATTATCGATGGACGATTACTATCGTGGCCGTAGTTATATGGACAGAGAAAAGGAGCGGGGCGTAATTTTGAATTGGGATCAGCCCGAAGCCCTAGACCTCGGGCTTTTAAAAGAACACCTCGCATTACTAAAAAGAGAAACGTTTATAGATAAACCGGTCTATAGTTTTAAAAGCGGGGAGCCGATAGGTTCAGAAGTATTTAGGTCAGCAAAGGTTATAATTTTGGAAGGACTTTTTGCCTTAAATGAAGCTTTGGTCGGTGAGGGGGATATCAGAATCTTCGTCGATATAGGTTTTCATGGCCGAATTCTCAGAAGGTTGCTTAGAGATGTCGAGAGAACCGGCCAGAAACCGTCTGATATTTTAAAGTATTTCTCAGAAATAGTGGAGCCAATGCACGAAAAATATGTTCAAGCTACCAAGAACAATGCTGACATAATAATTAATAATGAATATAACCCAGAAGTAGAAGCTGAAAAGTCCGGTCTTCATGAAGTTCAGATTAAATTTGTTGCCGACATAGACTCGGAGAGTTTAAGAAAATTAGGCGCTGACCGGTTGGGGGCCGTTGTTCAGACAGATTACTATTACAATCCGAAAGATAGAAACCTTGTTGATACCGGAGAGATTTTAAGGATAAGAGAAGAGGGCGCGCTTTTCATCCTTACCTACAAAGGACCAAAGGTAAGATCGTCCTTCAGAAAGAGACCAAAATTCGAATTTGAAATTACCGAGGAAGTAAAAAATAAATTTTTAGCTCTTTATGGAAATTGTATTAAAACAGTCAAGAAAACCAGGGAACTATTCCAGCTCGACGGTGTAGTTTTTTCTCTTGATTCCGTCTATGTTATTGATGAATTCAGGAAGAGGGTTCTGGGAAACTTTTTGGAGATTAGATCAGATAATAAGATGAAAAACGAAAATAAAATTAAACGTGTATTAAGCAAGCTAAATTTGGACATTAGCCAGGGAATAACCGAATCATATTTTGAAATGTAAAAAAACGACTGCATCTCGCAGCCGTTTTTTATTTTCTATATTCTAGTGCATTTCGAAGAGTGATCTCGTCAGCCCTCCATAGGCGGGCAGGCATGAGTAGCTGCCATCCAATAATATTTCACTTACGATATTCTAATGCATTACGCAGTGTGATTTCATCGGCATATTCAAGGTTAGAGCCGGAGGCGAGGCCGCGGCCGAGACGGGTCAGAACTACGCCCGGCGTGTTTTTAAATAGGTCTTTAATGTAGAGAGCTGTTGTCTCGCCAGTTGTGTTTGGATTGGTAGCGATAATTAGTTCGATACCACCCCTGTTGAAGTTTGACTTCAACAGGGAGTCTATTCTTTTTTCTAACTCTTTAAATCGTAATGTCTCTGGAGTAGCGCCATCAAGGGGATTAATTGCTCCGCCGAGAACGTAATATAGGCCTTTATATAGCCCAGTTTTTTCTATCGAATCCAGGTCAGTAACTTTTTCTACGACCAGTATTTTGGACAGATCTCTTTTTGTATCTATACAAATGTGACATTGGCCGTTTTCCGAGATGTTAAAGCACTCTCTACAGAATCGTATCTCCTTCTTTAGATTCGATATAGCCTGGCCGAGTTCCTTTAGTTCCGATTCATCTTTTTCTAATAAAGCCAGAACAAAACGCGCCGCCTGTCTCGGCCCAACTCCCGGCAACTTTTGAAGTAATTTAATTGTATTTTTAAACTTTAAATTCAACGGATTTGATAAGAGGGGTGACCCGACTGGGGACCCCATGGGAACGGAAATTTATTGAGTACCCATGGATGGGGTATGCCGAGACAGGACCCCGTCGTCAAAAAGTTAAAACTTCTTCTTGTCTCGATTTATCTATCTCCAAAAATCTTAAACTATCCGGATCAATCCGGAATTCAACTTCTCCCGTCGGGCCATTTCTATGTTTAGCGACAACAAGCTGGGCGTAGTTGAGCTTATTTTGTTCCTTTGCTTTTTCATAGTTTATTTTATCTTCGCGGTGGATAAACATAACCACGTCTGCATCTTGCTCTATGCTCCCGGAATCCCTCAGGTCAGAAAGCCTTGGCTTGTGGCCCTCTCTTTGTTCAACCGCTCGCGATAGCTGGGAGACGGCTATGATCGGTATATTTAACTCTTTAGCCAAACCCTTTAATCCACGGGAGATCTCCGTGACTTGCTGGACAGGACTGTCATAACTGCGCTTGGCGCTCATTAACTGAAGATAATCTACGATTAATAAGCCAAGGCCTTGGTTGGCCTGAAGCCGTCTGGCCATGGCTCGCATCTGGAGAATGTTTGGCGATGAAGCATCATCAACATAGATCGGCATGGTTTTAAGTTCATCGCAGGCAGTGGTTATTCGAAGAAAATCGTCCTCGTCATGAGAAAGCTTGCCCGTTCGGAGTTTCCACATGCTGACACCGGCCCGATTGGCTATGAATCGGTCAACGACCTGGTCAATGGACATTTCCATGCTAAAGATGCCAGTTGCTATCCCTTGCTCTGCGGCCCTAAGAGCCAGATCAATGGCAAATGATGTTTTACCAACAGATGGCCGTGCCGCCAGAATTATAAGATCTGATTTTTGGAGTCCGCCCAGAAGATTATCAAGATATTTGTGCTTGGTTGCATAACCGCGAAGAACGCCCAAATCCTGGTTGGTTATTCTTTCCATGGCGTCAGCTAATCCTGAACCAAGATGAGAGAAAGCATGGGTTAAGGAACGCTGGGAAACGGAAAATATTTTCTGTTCGGCTTCATCAAGGAGATGCTCAACATCTTCCTCTTCGTTGTGGCCGAGGGATGATATATGGCTGGCGGCGCCGATAAGATCGCGGAGCATCTTTTTGCGCTGGACTATCTTGCCGTAGGTGGAGATATGGCTGGAAGTCGGGACAGAATTGGCCAGGCTTGTCAGATAGCCGACTCCGCCAATCTCATTTAGCTGGCCCATTTCTTCAAGACGATTTGACAAGCTCAACATATCTATTGGTTCGCGTTTTTCAAAGAGATTAATGGCGGTGGCATAAATTATCTGATGAGAGGGATGGTAAAAGTCTTCCGGATTTAAAAAGTCCACCACCTTGTGGAGCGAGTCCTTATCAATAATTATTGAACCAAGGACCGATTTCTCGGCATCAATACTTTGAGGAGGAAGCTTGTCCTGAGTTATGCCGAAGGATTTGTTAGGAGAAGTATTCTGCATGCATACATTATTTATGATTGGCGAAGATAATCAAGTTGATAAAAGTTGATAGGCTGTTCATTTCCTAATCTTGTTATTTATTCCCGCTCTCGCCATTCCTATTTTTCAACCGGTTCACAACTTTAACAAATTCTTCGATAATTTCTCATTTTCTTGAATAAAAATTGGGTCCCTTCGAGGGACTACATCCCAATTTTATATTCTACAGAAAATATCAAAATTATCTCGAATATTGTATCAAGTTGCTCAAAGGTTTCAAAATAGAAATGGCTATGCGGGAGATAAAAACAAGCACCTACATCCTACATCCTACATCCTAGCAGTCATACACATATTTGACATATATCAAGGATAATGATAATATAATTTTACGTATCCGTCTTGGAGGAAGATTATGGAAGAGGAAGATTATGGAAGAACAACCGAAATATCTTGAGGGTAAGAAAGCTGAGTATGAATTCAATGGCGAAGTACGTTCTGTAGCTCTTTATCACAATCCTGATCAAGGTTGCTATATTCTTGAACTTAAGAGACCACTGAAAACAGCTACTGCCTTGGAAAACCTTTCAAGCATGACCGTAGTCATTTCAAATGACAAAGAAAATATTTTGACATCCATGAATCTTTCCAAAACTGCTACCAAGGCCTTACTTAGGGTATTATTGGCATTATATAATGAATTAACAGCGTCTGATCCTCAGTCTCCAGCTCCAGGGACACAGATAGATAAGTAATAAAATTGGCTTCACTGAACTTTAGTGAAGCTTTTTTATTATCTACGGCTGAGAGCGAGATTTTGGGGTGAGAGCGGAAATAATAAAGGAGGAGAATTAAGAAACTAAATTAATGAGTTTTTGATGAATGCCGTCGAAGTCGCCGCTGGTCATGACGATAATAATAACCGATTGATTTGCCGGTTTGTTAAACATCCGATGTTTAACATGGGCGAGTATGGCGTCAACGGTTTTTAGGGAATAGGCCTCGGTGCCTTTTTTATTTAAATCTGATACTAGTTTTTTACTTGAGAAAACCTCTTTTTTGTTCAGGGCATGTTTTTTGTATGGTTCGGCGATGTAGACTATATCGGCTGGTTTGAAAGAGGCGGGGTAGGCATCTTGGAAAAATTTTCTTCTTGATGAAGCAGTGCGGGGTTCAAATATGGCGATAATTTTATGTTTTTGGAAATGGTCCCGCAGAGCAGAAAGAGAAGCCAAAACTTTGTCTGGGTTATGAGCGAAATCGTCAATTATGGTAACGCCTTGCTTTTTATAGATTATTTCTAGCCGTCTTTTGACTCCTTTGAATGTTTCTATTGCTTTGGCTAATTTTTTAAAAGAGATACCAATATTCAAAGCCACGGCAGAAGCAGCGAGAATATTTTCTACATTATGTTTCCCCAAAAGCCGGCTTGTCACGGTCCCTATACTTCCAGAAGCAAGGCTTCTGGAAGTATAGGTATTATCAGTATTTCCAGAAGCCTTGCTTCTGGAACCTATGATTAAATCAAAAGATATACCATTTTCGTGGTAACGGATATTTTTGGCCGCGACCGAACCGCCTTGTCCGAATGTCTCTACCCTTGAATGAGAAACGTTTTTAAGCGATAATGAATTTTTATCTTTAGCATTAAGGACCAGGAGTCCTTTTTCCGGTATAAGGCGGGGTAATTTTTGGAAGGCCTTCATTAGTTCATCGAGAGAACCGTAGATATCAAGATGATCTGGCTGGATATTATTTACAACGCCAATATACGGAGAGTAGTGAATAAATTTAGGAGACGAGTCATAGAAAGAAGAATTATATTCATCGCCTTCAATAACGATATAGGGGCCGGTTCCGTTTAAAAATCCTGAACCAAAGTTGTTCATTATACCGCCGACTAAAGCCGTTGGCTTGAAGTCGGAATGATGGAGTATCCAGGTAACAAGAGCGGTGGTTGTGGTTTTTCCGCTGGTGCCGGTTATAACAATTGGCCGTTTTTTATTAAGGAGCGTGGTCTTTATAATTTCAGGCATTGATTGATAGGGGATTCGACGATTAAGAACGTATTCTAATCCTGGATTACCCCTCTGGATAGCATTGCCTATTACCACGATGTCGGGCTTGAATTTTTTAATATGATTTGGGCTGTGGTCTTTGAAGTATTTAATCCCATGTTTTTTAAGAAGAACAGCCGAGGGACCGAAAGTATCCAGGTCTGATCCGGAAATTGAATAGCCACGTTTTTTAAGCAGGCAGGCCAAATTGGCCATGGCGATGCCGCCAATGCCTAAAAAATATAGCCGATTTACATTGATTTGACGATTCATTATTTTTGTGGTATTATTAAGCCGTATATTTATCCAGTCGTATTTACATCTCTATACCCCGATTCTTATGGTAAACATAAACAAGCAAAAAATTGAAGAAGAAATAAGCAAAGGTTCGGCCAAATCAATTATTAGCATTATAGACCATATGGTTGAATATGCCCACAATCTTAGGGCCTCCGATATTCATATTAATCCCAAAGCCGATTCAATCAAAGTCCGTTTTAGAATAGACGGCGTTTTGCAGGATGTTTTTGACATTCCCCGGGAGATGCTAATGGAAATAATCGGTCGGATCAAGATACTCTCAAATTTAAGGATGGATGAACACCAGAACTTCCAGGATGGGCGTTTTAGAATCTTAACCGATAAGTCGGAGACCATCGATGTCAGAGTGGCGGTAAGCCCGAGTTATTATGGTGAAAGTGCGGTCATGCGTCTTTTAAGCGAACAAGCGGAAAAGTTCACCTTAGAAAGCCTGGGCTTTAGCAAGGAAAACCAGAAAAAGATAATAGACGGTATTTCTAAACCATACGGCATGATCCTGGCTACTGGTCCAACCGGCTCCGGTAAAACTACCACCCTTTATACGATACTTAAAATACTCAACAAGAAAGAATCGGCCATAATCACTATTGAGGATCCCATTGAGTACGCCATTGATGATATAAAACAGATCCAGGTTAATTCCAGAACTACCATGACCTTTGCCAACGGACTTCGTTCGATCTTGAGGCAGGATCCGGACATTATCATGGTCGGTGAAATAAGAGACGAAGATACGGCCGGTCTGGCGGTAAACACGGCTTTGACTGGCCATCTTTTGCTTTCAACTTTGCATACCAACGATTCGGCTACTACTTTGCCACGCTTGTTAGACATGAAAGTCGAACCATTTCTGGTTGCTTCAACCGTTAACATCGCTCTCGGCCAGCGTTTAGTAAGAAAAATATGCGAAAAATGCAAAAAATCTAAAAAACTAACCGAGGCCGAGTTAAAAAGTTTAGCCGAAACGATTAAGTTCAAACTGCCCGGCGACAGGAAAGTTTATAATGGCGAGGGATGTGAAAAGTGCAATATGACCGGTTATGACGGACGCATCGGCATTCATGAGGTTTTGGTTGTCGATAATAGTATCCGCGAAGGAATTTTAAAAAAGGTTTCAGCTGACAATATCAAACAGATTGCTATTAATAATGGCATGAAAACAATGATTGAGGATGGCCTGGACAAGGTTTTTGAGGGTGTAACCTCTCTCGAAGAAGTTCTTCGGGTGATTCACGAGTAATCGTATGCGAATAGCGTGAGCAAAGCTCTATGCGAATACGCACATGCGAATAAGAAAATTGTAAGCGAATAAAAAATACACAATGTTCAGTTTAAATAGAAAATTATCGATTAGAGATCAAGCCTCATTTGCTAAAAAACTGGCTTTTTTGATCAGAGCCGACGTGCCGATAATGGAATCACTAAGAATGATTAAAAATCAGAGCACTTTTTCACGGGCAAAAATATTTGAGCAGATTCTGGGGGACGTTACCAGCGGACAGTTTTTATCTTCAAGTTTAGCGAAACATGGGAATACTTTCGGTACTTTTGCGATTAATATAATTAAAGTCGGTGAGGAGGGCGGTATTCTTGACCAGAACCTGGAGTATTTGGCCGAAGAGCTAAAAAAGAGGCAAGAGCTTAAGAAAAAAATACTGGGTGCGATGGTATATCCGGCTTTTATTTCTCTTGCGACCATCGGCGTAACGACCATGATCACCGTTTACATATTCCCCAAACTGATGCCGGTCTTTGAGAGCGTCAGTTTTAAGTTGCCTTTGACCACCCGAATGCTGATGGCTGTCAGCGGTTTCATGATTGCTTACGGTTTCTACCTTTTTATTGGCATTCTCCTTGCCGTTATCGGTTTAGTATTTTTATATAAAAAAGTCAGGCCGTTCAATATGGCTGTCAGTCGTCTTTTAATCGGCGTGCCGATATTCGGTCCTCTTTTTCAGAGTTATCACATGGCAAATTTCTGCCGGACTTTTGGACTGCTTTTAAATTGCCAAGTCGGTATAATTAATGCCGCCAACATTACCGGTGATGCTACGGCTAACCTCTTATACAGGCGGGAAATAACTGCCTTGGGCGAACAAATCACCAGAGGCAAAAGGGTGGCCGATTATTTAGAGCAAAGGCAGGGTTTATTTCCGGAGATGGTTCACCAAATGGTGGCTATCGGCGAGACGGCTGGTAATTTAGGCGACACCCTGCTTTACTTGAGTGATCATTTTGAAAGCGAAGTAAACGATATAACTAAAAATTTATCAAATTCTCTTGAACCAATTCTGCTGGTTGTAATGGGATTGGTGGTCGGATTTGTGGCGGTCTCGGTGATAACTCCGATTTATGAACTTACAGCGAACATTCATCCGTAACCACAAAATGAAAAATGAAAATTGTAAATTAAAAATTCAAGAACACGGCTTTACCCTAGTAGAAGTTCTTGTCGTTATAGCTATCTTTGGGGCCTTGGTAATGATGGGGCTTTTTTTTGATTTTACTTTTTATCGGGGCGCATCTTTCCATGCGGATGTTGATATTTTTGCAAGTATTCTTCAGCGAGCAAGAGCCAAGGCGATCAATAATATAAATGAATCAGATCATGGCGTTTACATTGATACCGATGATTATGTATTATTTCAAGGTGATTCATATGCATTACGCAATACCACTTTTGATCAAGTAATTTCCAGAAATCCCAATGTTAACTTCAGCGGGACATCGGAAGTTGTTTTTAGACAGCTTTCCGGCGACTCCAGTTTTGAGGGTAATTTAGTAA
The DNA here is from genome assembly GCA_964436165.1 of uncultured Candidatus Saccharibacteria bacterium. GTDB lineage: Bacteria > Patescibacteriota > Minisyncoccia > 2-02-FULL-40-12 > GWA2-44-9 > 2-01-FULL-39-28. The sequence goes on along the minus strand of CAYTBY010000004.1, from coordinate 42,581 downwards.
TCAACGGCAGCGGGAAAAGTGCGACGATATCATTAAATTATGAAGGCCTTATTAATCGGTAGTAGAATTTTTAATTTTTAATTTATAATTATTAAATCAATTTTTAATGTTCCAATGTTTAAAAATTAAGGAATTATAAAATTCAATGAAAATTGAAAATTTAAAATTGAAAATTAGGTCGGATAAAGGCATCGGAGTATTAGAGGTCATAATATCTCTGATGGTCATAACTTCGGCCGTAACTGCGGTGATTTTAGTTGTTTATAGCAACCAGGATATTAGATTGGATAATGAAGTTAATAATGTTGCTCTTTATCGGGCTTCGGAAATTATTGAGAAGGCGAGAGTGGCGGGGGCAGTCGATTTCAATGCCGTTATATCCAGTTCCTCTCTAAACGATATCTTTACAGAAGGTTTAGCGGTTTCAGATAGCAGTCCTTGTCGTAAAGACATCGCCGGCTCTGTTAATTGGTCAATCAAGGCTTCTCGGTCTCAAAATGTTTATTTAACGACAACTCTAATTAGCCAAGATGAGGCCGAGGACTTAGGGTATGATTGCGATTTAAGCGGCGGTCCGATAAGCGAATGGTGGCATCCCGATACTTTTGTGAGCGTGGACTTTGGTTCGTTGGGAGGAGATAATAATGGAACAAGCGCGACCAGCATCGAGGTTATCACAAAGAATGGCAGTAAATATGCTGTTTTAAGTTCGACTCACGGTACAACTACGGTTCCTGATGTTTGGGTCGTGGATGTTACCGATGTTACTGACGGCGCGGCTCCCTATACTACTTCTTTAGAAGGCTCGCTCGATTTAAGCGCCGGGCTTAACGAAATTGATGTTGCCGGTGACTATGCTTTTGCTGCCAATTATGAGAATCAAAAACAACTGCATGTAATAGATATGCTAGATCTTGCTGTTCCTGACGGGCTAGCTTCCATTTCTTTGTCTGGCGTTAATCCAGCCGGTTCCTATCCTCAAGGAAGAAAAGTTTTTTACTATAATGACCGGGTTTATGTTGGAATCAATGAAACGGCAGGAGCCGAGTTCCATGTTTTTGATGTTTCCGATCCAGCTGACCCCATACATCTAGGCGGTTTAGAGCTCTTTCACAATGTTCACGATATTATTGTCAGGGGTAATTATGCCTATTTGGCGACATCGGATAATACTGGCGAGGTTATGATGATTGACGTTTCGAATCCCGGGGCTTTGGATGATGTTCCGTATCCGTTGAATCCGTATCATCCGGATAATAGCGGAATGAAGTTTAATGTTCCTGGTGATTATGACGGCACATCATTATATCTCTTGGGCAATAAACTTTATTTAGGTCGAAAGGGCGGATACAATAACTCAGCTATTCATAATTTCTTTGTCTTGGACATCAGCCAACCAACCGCTATTGTTTCTTTGGGTTCAAAGTATATTACCCGAAACCCGAATGTAGCTCTTGGTTTAACGGCGATAGCCGTATCAAATAAATTCGCTTTTCTTGGGACGGATGATAGTAATTTTGAATTTCAGGTTTTTAGGATAGACAATCCGGCTAATATCCAAAATTGCGGCGAACCCGGCTATCCCGGCGGTTTTGTTAATTGTGGTAAATATAACTTTCCGGCCAAAATAACAGATTTGGAATATGATGACAGTTTTGTATTTGCATCAGTTCAAAGCAATGATGCTTTTCGGGTTATTTTCGATGATCTTAGCCAATACTAGTATGAAGCTTAAAAAGAACAATCAAACGGGATTTATCCCGCACTTAAAAACTGAATTTAAAAATGCCAAAGGCAGTCAGTCTTTAAGTGCGGGATTTACTCTCGTCGAGATGCTTTTTTATATTGTTTTTATAACCGTTATTCTTGGAGCAACGTTTGGGATTGTTCAGAATCTTTTAAGTAACAGCGAGGCCTTAAAAACCGGTATCAGCCTTGAGGAAGAGGGGAATTTTATTTTAAAAAAACTCAGCTGGGTTATTAATGATGCCGAGACCGTAAATTATCCAGTTCTTAATTCAACCGAGGAATTTTTATCGGTGGATAAAAACGACCTAAGTCCAAGCCAGAATCCTGTGGTGATTGATTCGGACAGTGGAATCATGCGGATAGAGAGGGGCGGGAACGGGCCTAAGCAATTAAGCAATGACAGATTTGTTGTTTCAAGTTTAAGTTTTGAAAGAACCTGGGACGGCTCAAATCCCGAGTCAGATCTTATCAGAATGAGCTTTGATCTTAATGGCCGGTTATTTAAATTAACCAGAAAATTAAGATAACCCTTACTACTTACTACATGCTACATACTACCAACAAAGAATCGGGATTTATTTTATTGATGTCTTCCATCGTAATTTCCGCAATTCTTGTGGCGGTGGTTTTTTCATTGAGCTTCAGCGGATTTTTTACAAGATTTAATTTGCTGGACAGTTATAATAAAGAGGCTAGTCTGGCTCTGGCTAATGCCTGCGGAGACATCGCCGTTCTCAAATTTATTCAGGATAATACCTATTCTGGTAACGAAACACTTCCTATAGGCACTGATTCCTGTGATGTGCTTCTCATTTCACCCGGTTCGTTTGAAATAAAAACAACTGCTCGAGTACCAGATAATGCCGGAGGAGCAGTTACAGATTTAATTATAAATCTCGATCCGACAACTCTTGCCATTACTCGCTGGCGGGAAGTTGGTAGTTTTTGACATTTATTGCGGATTATTTTATAGTATACTCACCTAGTTTTTTAAAAGTGAGATATTCATGAGTAACGGCTTGTGGTTTGTAATCTTGGCACTATCATCAATAGCTTGGGCAGTATTATGTCATGGTAGCATTAAGCGAGTAACCTTGGGTTTTATTACAGTTTTTGTCATTGGATCGTTTGCACTTTTTTTAGCTAGTTCAGAAAACATAAAACTCATGGCGAGTATTTACTTAATAATGACGGCGTTGTATTATCTATTTTTTCTTATTTTCCGAGAAGAGAAAAAAGAAAAATCAGGCTAGTTCTTAATCGGCAGAGGCCCATATGTTGTATCCTCAACATTATAGCCCAAATCTCGTATTTGGGTTCTTATTTCGTCTGATGCCTCATAGTTTTTTTCGTGGCGGAATTTTTCACGTTTTTCTATTAATTCCTGCACTTCGGCGGGAATTTTTTGTTGTTCTGTTGGGATGATACCCATTATGTCATTAATTGCCTTTAATAACCCCAAAATTTCTTCGGCTTGTTTTTTACTAACCTTATTTTCGGCCAGGAAAGGATTAATTGCTCTTATCATATCAAATATGGTCGCAAATGCTTCGGGAGTATTAAAGTCGTTGTCCATTGCTTCAAGAAATTTCTCTTTAGCTGATTTAATTACTTCACCTGGAAGCTTAACTTCACCTGGAAGCTTAGCTTCCAAGTGAAGCTTTTGGATGAATTCTGATATTCGAGATACGGCAGCTTGGGATTGCTTGAGCATGTCGTCGCTGTAATCAAGAGGCGAACGGTAATATCCACTCAATAAGTAAAATCGCAAAACTTCTTTCGGGTATTTTTTTAATAGTTCATTGACCGTTTCAAAATTACCGAGAGACTTGGACATTTTTTGTTCTTTGTTGACCAAGAAAGCGACGTGCATCCAGTATTTGACGAATGGTTTTTTACCGGAAGCCGATTCTTGCTGGGTTATCTCGGCTTCATGATGGGGGAACAATAGGTCCTGTCCTCCGCCGTGTAGATCATATTGCGGGCCGAAGAAATGTTCGGTAATAGCCGTGTCCTCGATGTGCCAACCCGGCCTGCCCGCCGTAGCTTTAGCGAAGGCGGGGCCGGCCCCAATTATTCCAATATATTTTGCTGTCTCAAAGTCCCAAGCTGGCTCTCCTTCTTTCGAAATTTTCCACAAAGCAAAATCGCCTTTGTTCCTTTTTTTATCATTTTCATCTATACGACTTATAGCGTCATCAGCCATAAGGGTTGTTCGGCCGGATAGTTTCCCATAGTCCTTGAAAGTAGATAGGTCAAAATACCAACCATCCCCCTCAATTAAATAAGCACGGCCCTTATCTATTAATGTTTTGATCTGTTTCACGACTTGCTCAATATACTCTGTCGCGGGAGCGTACTTAGGCGAATCAACCCCTAACCCTTTCATGTCTTCTAGGAATTTGTCAGTGTATTCTTTTGCCCAATCAAGAGGCTCGCGTTCGGCTTCTTGAGCCCGCTTTATTATCTTGTCGTCTATGTCAGTTATATTCTGGATATAATCGACTTCGTAGCCTTGATATTTTAAATATTTGGCAACTACATCAAAAAATACAAAAGTCCTGGCATTGCCGATGTGAATATAATCATAAACTGTCGGCCCACAGACGAACATCCGGATTTTCTTACTTGCCTCGTGATCGCCGTTAGGCGATTTTACGTGGTCATTACGGTGAATCAGTTTTTCCTTAGCTTTGGTTAGGGTGTTATAGAGGAGCATAATTTAAAAATTAAATATCAAAACCAGCATATCTTTCTACTAAGCCGACCCCAATACAGTAAGGATTTTCTAAATTATCATAAGATTTAAAACCCAAACAAAATATATTTTCAAGTCCAGTTTCCTTAAACCTAATGCCAGAAAATTTACCTGCCCTAAAATATGTAGATTGACCCATACTAATGCCACCTGTCATAGCCAGTATTAAAAAAAATATCATAAAGAATATTAACACTGTTAATAATAAAACTTTAATAATTCTTAATACGGTCTTCATTTATATAATTTTATCTCAATACGATAGCACTATACCTGTAATTCTTGAATGTCCTTGACCCATGGAATGATCTTGGTTGGTATAACTTTTAAGGTCTTGATCAATGCTTATTTTGTAAACTTAAAAGTGGAAAGAGTATCTTCATATTGACCTATCCAATGGGTCAAAACAAAAGCTCCACTATTTCTTGAAATCAGTATAACCCTATAAGGGCCACCCACTTCTGACTTACGTATTATCTCTCTGGCGTTTAGTCCATTGAATACCGCCTCTTTGTTAGAAATTATTTCGTAATTTTCACTCATTTCATCAACTAACTGATCTGAAGTTTTGGTAGAATATTTTATGTTAAGTCCCGTTCCTTCAGATATTTCTTGCTCAAATATACTAACGGATCCATCTTTGCTAAAATCACCGAATAATTTTGCCGATATAGGATAGCTTATCTCAAAACCATATTCTTCATTGCGATAGGTTGTCCAATTAAATGTTTTATTATTCCGACCTACCATCTGTTTTTCAAAATTTAAGTTTTCTATGATTCTTAATTTTATCAAATAAAAATTTCTGAGATGTTCAGAGATGGTACACCAAGGCGCTATTCCAAATGAATCTTCTGGCGATACGCAAGGAGCTATAGGTACTTTTACCAGTACTAAAATTAAAACAACACCCACAAGAATATAACGAAACTTTTTTAAACTGTCATTTTCCATTTTGATATTTAGACTTTAAATTATCTTTTATGTCCCAGGCAGTTATGATATATCATAACTAGTCTTTAGTCCCGACCCCTTTTAATATTTTACCTTAGGTATCCCAACCCTCGCTTCTCATTTCTATACCAATACCAAGACAAGTAGCGTTACTAGTTTTATATCCTAAACAAAATACATTATCAGATATTTTACCAATTTTTAATTTGTACACCCTAAATACGCTCGTCCCACCCGCACTCGTTTTAAAAATAACTACACCCCTCGTCGTCATTACTAATAAGAAAAAGCCGATACCAAAGGTTATAATAGTTATAGTTAAAATCTTGACTATTTTGACTAGTATTTTTCTATCCCTCATCACGTTCGAAAGCTCCTGCCGGATCTGGTCGCTCGCCTCGCCGGAGCCTTCGGCGTAGCGCGGGTCGGTTTTTCCGGCCTGGCGGTCTTGCCCTGAGGAATTCGAAGGGGATTTTTCAATATATTGTTTTAATTCTTCGTCGGACATACAGAAATTATATACTATTTAGCAATTTCTTCCAATATAATATAAAACCACCGTCCTTCTTTCCGTGCCTTAGTTATGATATATCATAACTAAGGCACGTTTCTTCGTAATTCATTTCTTTTAATTTACACGTTATGCGGATTTGTATTAGTTCGTCAGTTATGATATATCATAACTCGAGATGTTTTTACACTCCTAGTTTTAATTTATGGCGAGGACTTATATCAGCTCACCAGTTATGATATATCATAACTAGTCTTTAGTCCCGACCCCTTTTAATATTTTACCTTAGGTATCCCAACCCTCGCTTCTCATTTCTATACCAATACCAAGACAAGTAGCGTTACTAGTTTTATATCCTAAACAAAATACATTATCAGATATTTTACCAATTTTTAATTTGTACACCCTAAATACGCTCGTCCCACCCGCACTCGTTTTAAAAATAACTACACCCCTCGTCGTCATTACTAATAAGAAAAAGCCGATACCAAAGGTTATAATAGTTATAGTTAAAATCTTGACTATTTTGACTAGTATTTTTCTATCCCTCATCACGTTCGAAAGCTCCTGCCGGATCTGGTCGCTCGCCTCGCCGGAGCCTTCGGCGTAGCGCGGGTCGGTTTTTCCGGCCTGGCGGTCTTGCCCTGAGGAATTCGAAGGGGATTTTTCAATATATTGTTTTAATTCTTCGTCGGACATACAGAAATTATATACTATTTAGCAATTTCTTCCAATATAATATAAAACCACCGTCCTTCTTTCCGTGCCTTAGTTATGATATATCATAACTAAGGCACGTTTCTTCGTAATTCATTTCTTTTAATTTACACGTTATGCGGATTTGTATTAGTTCGTCAGTTATGATATATCATAACTCGAGATGTTTTTACACTCCTAGTTTTAATTTATGGCGAGGACTTATATCAGCTCACCAGTTATGATATATCATAACTAGGCGTGGCTATTATTTATGAAAGTCAAATTAAAAGAACTCAAAAACAAAAACAAATATTTAGATGCCCTCTATACTGCTTTGGAATATGCTAAAGCCAGAAATGAGGTTAAACAACTCATTAGCGATCTTTTAACCGAAAGCGAACAGATCATGTTCGGCAGAAGAATTCTGATTGCCAAGGGATTATTAAAAAAATGGCCGCATGATCAAATAGTAAGAGAAATGGGAGTCGGCTTAGATACCGTGTATAGAGTTCAAAAATGGCTTGGCGGCAGGCACAAAGGTTACGAAAAAGTAGTTGAAAAGATCAAAAAATCTGTTAGGCCAAAGTCAAAACGCAAGTCTGAGTTTTTGGATTATTATCCAACTGGCGGTTTTGCTGAGGTTAGAAGGCGGTATAAAAGTTATTATTGGCTCTCAGATTTATTAGATGAAATTAATAAAGATAATCAAGACGATAAAGATAATGATAAATAATCCACGGTTAGTTATGATATATCATAACTAGCAATTATAACTGGACGGCTTTTTAATTCTTGATACTTTCCAGAAGCAAGGCTTCTGGAGAAATACAAAGGCTGCCTTTGACAACTTTGTCAATAATTTTTATAGGACGATTAATGATATTATGGCGGTGGCGGTCATTATGGCTAGGGTAAGGCGGCCGGCTAAGTTCATGTTTCTGGAATTTACGTGCTGGCCCATGATTTTGGGGTTGTTGGCCATATGGATTATCATCGAAATTATAAATGGCGATATTAAACCGTATAGAATAGCGGTATAAAAAAGAGCTTTGACCGGATGTAGGCCCAGCAAGGGAATTATTAGTCCGACTAGAGTCGAAGCGATTATTACTCCATAGAATTCTTTGGCCTTGGTAAAGGTTTTGTTTAATCCTTCCGACCAGCCGAATATTTCAGCAATGACATAAGCGGCTGAGCCGGCTAGGATCGGAATAGCTAGAAATCCTGAACTTATTATTCCGGTCGTAAATAGGATATAAGCATATTTTCCAGCGATAGGCTTAAGAGCCTCGGCCGCGTCTTGGAGGGTCTCAATATTGTGAAGGCCGGCCCGGAATAAAGTTGAAGAAGTGAGAATAATGATGCAAAAAGTTATCAGATTTGAAAATGTCATTCCGATGCGGGTATCTATTTTTAGTTTGTTGAGTTCGTCGTTAGTAGCCGGTTTCAAGTGGCAGACCCGTCCCGGTTTGCACTGATGGATTATTTTTTCTTCAACTTCCTGATTGGCTTGCCAGAAAAAAAGGTAAGGCGCAATAGTCGTGCCGAAAAATGCAGTCATCATTATGAAAAAATCCCTTGACCATAGGATCTCGGGTACAAAAAGGGAGTATAAAATATCAGACCAATTTTCTTGAACCGTGAATACGGCAAATACATAAACGAACAGGCTTAAGGCTAGCCATTTAAAAATATTGAATATTTTCTGATAAGGCAGGATTATAGTTATCAAAAGTATGGCGATGGTTATGATAATGGCCGTGATCTTCTCCGGAAAAGGCATTATCAAAGCGACTGATTGGGCCATACCGGACATATCGGCCCCGATGTTTATGGTATTAACGACGACTATTAGTGAAGCGATGCTAAAAAGAACCCACTTTGGATAAAACATTTTCATATTTCCAGCCAAGCCCCGGTTAGAAACTCGTCCGATCCGAGCGCTCATTTCCTGAATGGCTATCATCAAAGGCAAGGTAAAAAGAGCCATCCATAAGCTGGCCAAGCCGAACTTTGCGCCGGCAATGGAATAAGTGGCAATTCCTGACGGTTCGTCATCTGAAGCGCCGGTTATTAAGCCTGGACCGAGAGATTTCCATAATTTTTTTAAGTCAACCATTCTTAGAATTATAGCATAAATTAAAAATCAGCCGTTAATGGCTGATTGTAGACAAAATCTACAATTATCTATATTAATTCTTTTCCGCCAAAACCTTTTGATTGATCAAATCGTTTCTTTGCCGACTCACCTCCAATATGCTTCTGATATTCTTGATAGAGGTGTGTATCAGTCATAATATGTGCGTTGTCGTAAGGACGGCCGCGCTGACGGTCTTGAAGGTCATAAAGAGCTTTATTACCGTTTTCTGCCTGATCCTCGAACGTAATCCAGGATGCTTCCAAGTGAGCACGCATATCCATAATAGTATGATGAATAATATTGAATCCCTTGCCATTATCATATAATTCAGCGTAAGTTGGAGGTTCACGTTTGTAATATTCGCGGTAATGGGCGGGCCAATCCTTGTTGGGTGAGTTGTTTATACACAGCACAACATTTGGATCAAATCGGCGCATTTCTGTTTTTAGTTGCTCAATTTCTTCTGGTTTTATCAACGCATCGACCCAAAATCCTATCGGACGGCGACCGTTTACTTCAACACTCAAGTAATGCTTACCCCGTTCGATAACTTCTTTAATGCCACCACCAACTGCCGTCAGCGAATCAGTTCGTACTATAAGTCCCATCGATGTTCCGATAATATCGGAGGTTTCCAACCAAGACTTAACCTTTTTCCCCATTGCCCTTATTGATATAGTTGTCTTCCCGCCCTGGTTTCCGCAACTTCTCGTTGCGTCACCATCATAGGGATCTTCAAAAACCTGATCTTCCATGTGAGCAAGACCAACTCCTAGATTATGATATTCTTGAACTGTTCGTGTGAGAGTGGTGCCATTACCAAAACCAGTTTCGGCATCCATTAGTACGGGCATTGGGTATGCCTGTAAAACGACAAATTTACCAACCAAGGTCATCATTGAAAGGTCATGAAAGCCATTGTCCGGCAAACCCCAGAGCATACCGCTGACAGCATATCCACCAAGATAGATTGCGTTATATTCAGATGGCAAGCCCACGGCAGCCCTTTTTTCTTTAACTAGTCGGGCCTCTTTGGCACCCATTGCATGGTAAACACTTGCGCAAACAACGGGCCTGTTTTGCTTTAGTAGTTGCATGAATACATCACCGGGTCGTTCGTGTTTGCGTTTAAATAGATATTCAAGTTTCTCTCTAGTCATCTCAGCGTTTTCTTCCATAATAACCACCTTTTTGTTAAGGATCAATTTGTTCATTTATTATATCAAAAAGGGCAAAATAATCAACAGTGTCATTTGGTTGAGCAATGCTATAATATAACTAATGGCTAAACCTATTGTATTGGAAGAGCTATCTTCTCCGGGATGTCAGCATTGTGCGGCTTTTCGCGCCTTTTGGCATACAATAGAGAAGGACTGGCCGAACGTAACCTTCAAAGAATTAAGCGTTGTAACCCCGGAAGGCCAGGCAATGGTCCAGAAATATATGATATTCGCCTCGCCGGGAATTATCTTGAACGGCGAGCTTTTTAGCACTGGCGGAGTTAATCAAAAAGAATTTGTCGAAAAATTAAAAGAATTATCAAAAGAATGAAAAAAATTGATATTAACGATTTAATAACGGGTCTTGTCGTATCAGGAGTTGTTATCGGCGTCCTTTTAATGATATTTTTTTGGGTCGAAAAAGAATTAAATAAACCTTGGATGTTTTGGTAAATTAATGAATAAATTTTTATCAAAACTTACTCCCGAATGGGCTTTGCGCGCTGGTTTGGGCGTGATGTATTTATATTCTGGAATTGATATTGTTCGGCATCCGACGGCATGGTTTTGGGCTTTGAGGCCGGTATTCAAGTGGTTTCCGGCAACAATGCAGGCAGATCTGACCAAACCAGAAATAATGAAGGGTTTTTTGATGGTTCAAGGCGTAATAGAAATTATTTTTGCAGCTATTCTTCTTGCCTGGTTTTTGCCAAAGAAATATACGAAATGGGTGGCCGGACTTACAGCTTTAGAAATGGTGGCTATTCTTTTCATAATTCCTATTGATGCTGTAACTTTCAGGGATATTGGTTTGCTGGGCGGGGGGTTGGCATTATTTTTAATTTTAAACGGAGGATTTAAGGAAACTTTCAACCGGGGCAACTTGCAACCTACAACCCACAACAAAGCCGAGAACGAGCCAGTCAAAGAAGGTGAGCCTCTAGTCCAGACATTTGATCAGTTTATAGGAAAGCAGTAAATTTTTAATTTAGAATTTTTAATTTTTATTGAATTTTAAATTTTTAAATTAGTCATTGAAAATTGATTGAAAATTTTAAATTAAAAATTGAAAATTAAAGATGCCAGAAGAAATTAAAACACAAGAAACAATACAGTCATCTCAAGCAGTAGATGCTGTTGTCGTATCTTCCCAGGCCCGGCATTGGATCATAGCTTTAGTTTTTGGATTGGCAGCCGTCATAGGTATGGGTTTGGTCTGGGCATTCTTTGGCTCTTCGGGTCAGGTGGAGGGTATGGGTTGGTATCTTTTTAGTTATGCAATGGGTCTGACAATGATAGTTTTGCCGTGCACTTTTCCTTTAGCTTTCGTAATAGTGCCATTATCAATGGGAAAGGGACCGATCAAAGGATTGGGAATGGCAATCGCTTTTGGGGCTGGCGTAGCAATTACATTGAGCATGTATGGAGTACTGGCAGCTATTATAGGAAAAACTTTTATAACTTCTTTCGGTGTTCAGGCAGAAGGAATGAAAAATTGGCTGTATTTTATAGCCGGTATCATTGCTTATTTGTTTGCTCTTGGTGAACTAGGACTCATCAAATTAAAAATGCCGACATATTCCGGTGCGGCGCCGAAGATAATTCAGGAGAAAAAAGATTATGTTAAGGCGCTTCTGCTTGGTTTATTCCTTGGAAATATCGGTATCGGTTGTCCTCATCCTGCCACGCCTCTCATATTTTTAGAAATAGCCAGATCCGGTAATATTTTCTACGGCTGGTCTTTATTCTTTGTTCATGCAGTTGCACGCGTCTTACCCCTGTTACTTCTCGCCCTTTTAGGAATTCTCGGAGTGAATGGTTTGAGTTGGCTTTCGGCTCATCGTGAAAAAGTAGAAAAAGCTACGGCGTGGATGATGATATTTGTGGCAGGGTTTATACTTGTTTTAGGATTATTTACGCATGATTGGTGGGTAAATTCTGGTCAGCACACTGTGCTCGAGCAAATAACCCAGGAAGAGGTACTTTTAGACACGGTAGGGAATCGTATCGGAACTTCCAAGGGTGGCCATGCTCATGGCATGGAGACGGGAGAAGGTTTATTCGGCTTACCGCTTAGTGGCGGAAGCTGGGCTTTGGTTTTCTTATGGCTTTTGCCTTTGTGGTGGTGGTTTTTTCGGGAACACTACAAGATGGAGATAAAAGTCGAGAAACATTGAGTAACGCAAATCTACGAATGACATGCGAATACCACGAATAAATATTTGCAGCATTCGTATAGATTTGTAGATTCGCGTTATATTATGAGCGAAAGCGAATTCCCAAAATCGGCATTAGATAAATTTAGGCAATGGCACTTCTGGTGGCTGGTGGTTTTTTCGTTCTTGCTTATAATCACCTTTGTTTATTATTTGCCGACTATGTTTTTGAATCAGTCCATGATTCCCCATGATGCTCTGACGGGTATGCCGATTGATGAAAGCCAGCCTCATGGCCATGATAGTACAACCCCAAAACCGGTTGCTACTGGTATGATGGAAGAAGAGCATGAGAACGGGCATATGGAATCTTCCGGCATGATGAAGGAAGACGAAGGGGCTGGCCACGAAGCCAATGGAGAAAACCGTTACCATGAGGAAAATGAGGTTAAGGAAGGGCTTGCAGTAAATTTGAACATAAGCCCTGTGCCTTACAATGTTGGAACCGCCTTGAACCTAGACTTTTTTGTTAACACAAAACCCGGTAATGTTCCGGTGTTAGCTAGCCAGCTTCAGATAGAGCATACGAAACTGATGCATGTTGTTGGTCTGCGTTCGGATATGAACGAGTATTTCCATATTCACCCCGAATTTTTAGCTGACAACCCTTCGATCTTCAGCGTTGAGCATACTTTTAAAAAACCAGGGCTTTATAAAATATGGTCTTCGATAAAGAAAGACGGTACTGACCACACTTTTGGCCATCCCGAAGTTAATGTTAATGGCCAGGGTCCCAAAGAAGAAAAACCCTCCTTCGCCGAGGCTTCGGAGGGCAAGAAGGTTTCTTTCTCCAGGAATGTTATTACCGGGGATTACCAAGTTTCCTTGATATCATCTGATACGGTAGTTAAGAATCGAGAAGTTGAACTTTCTTTTGATATTCATACCCTGACTGGTCAGGAAGTGACGGTTGAGAACTACCTCGGCGCCCAGATGCACCTGGTTTTGATAAAAGATGACCTCAAGCAATTCATTCATACTCATCCGGCTGGACACGAGCATTCGCAAGCGCCAAAATTGATAAATATCGCCTTGGCTCATGGCGGGGTGGAAGATGAACCAGCTGGGGCAACCGAAGAACATCAAACGACTCCAGGAGCTGATGAGGTTATATCCTTCGCGGTTACTTTTCCCGAAGCCGGTTTGTATAAGGCATTTGCCCAATTCAGGCCGGAAGGGACAGAACTGCCGGCAGGTGAAGCGATACTTGCTGAATTTTGGATCCAGGTAGAAGAAAAAGCCCCGTTTCCGATGTCTCAATGGTGGGGGTTGCTCTTAGTATCCGTACTGTTAATAGCCGGATTGAGCTGGTGGGTAAATAATTATTTAAAAGTTAAACCAGAGGATGTGACAGCTAAAGCTAAGTAACGTAAATCTACGAATGACATGCGAATACTACGAATAAATATTTGCGGCATTCGCATAGATTCGTAGATTCGCATTATATTGTGAGCGATAGCGAACGATATGAATAAGTACTTCATTCTAATCGGTATCACAATCTTAATCATCGGAGGCGGGATATTTTACCGCACTGTTTTATTGTCCGAAGCTGACAGGCCGGTTGAGACGGGCGTGGTCAGGAATTTTACAATAACAGCTGATAAAGACGAGTGGCGGTGGACGCCGGAAGTTATCGAGGTTGATAGAGGAGATAGAGTCAAGCTCGAAATAATTAATGAGGACGAATATGACCATGGGATTGCCATTGACGCATTCGGAGTATCACAAAGAATGCCAGCCAATGCCACGATAAATGTTGAATTTGTTGTAACCCAGGTTGGCGATTTCCCGTATTACTGTTCAGTTCCCTGCGGAGAAGGAGAAGTTGACGGAGTTAAACGAACCCATTTCGACATGATAGGGGTGATTAAAGTCAGACAACCATCTGAGCGCAGTGAGCCAAAAGGCGAACGAGCACAGTAATGTTGTCTGACCCCGCTCTTTAGAATGCCGATTAAATTAATCAAATTAGTATACTGAACATGTATTCACAGTTCCAAGATAAACAAGATGGATATGAACTATGGGCAGAACATTCGGCATTTAAAGGGCCGGGGGTTCGACCACCGAAAGAAAGTGTAAGTTCAACCCCATAAAATGAAATAGGGTCAGGTACCTTGCGGTAACTGACCCTACGGACAGCCGTGACTCGTGAGTCACGACACCTATCGGCACGGTCTCTGCAGAAACCAGCCTGCAGTCAGTATATCAAATCAAAATTAAAATGTCAATAGGTACATAAGGCGATATAAAAATGAATACTTTCCGTGCTATTTTCGAAAATTGTGATTTAAAAAATCGTGAATGTAAGGCAGATATGGATGTCCTCGGAGCGCGCATCTGCGACCGAGCGGGCAGGGTTGTCCCGAGCCTATATGCGAGGGACAGAGCGAGGGAGCAGCGCAATGAGAGCTCTCGCTGGGAGCTCGAATGGTAGCGAGAGGATATCCATATCTGCCGAACCGCATGACAAATAATTAAATTTTATAAATATGACTAAAGTAGTTCTAAAAGTTAAGAAAATGCACTGCGCAAGTTGTTCAATTTTAATTGATAAACTTGTGGGCAAGCAGGCGGGCGTGGTGTCTATAAAGACAAGTTATGGGTCTGAAAAGACCGTTATTGAGTTTGATGAGAACAAGATAACATTGGAGAAGATAGACGAGCTAATAAACAAACTGGGTTATGATTTGATGCGGCCGGGTGAAAAAGGTTTTTCAGCCGAGGAAGAAGAGAAAAAAGAGGCAATTGCCACCGAAGAGGCAAAGCGGCGGGTTCGAGCGGCATTTATCCTGGCTTTTCCCATCATCTTTTATTACATGGCGATTCACATGTTCAATGTGACTCACGTCCATGAGCTATTTGATTTTATAGCCCAGAGACAGCCCCAGCTTTCTGGCTCAGGGTTTATGGCCTATGGTTCGCTTATTACGGGATATATTTTCTGGCTCGTTGCTCAGCCGATGAAGTGGTTCGCAGGTACTTTTATCGATGTTTTTAATCCGCCGTTCAGGGTAGATTTAAACTATATTTACTGGGTACTTTCAACTCCTATTCAATTCATTATTGCCTGGCCATTTTACCGCAACTCATTTACTTCTGTCCGTGTCGGTTCAGCCAATATGGATGTCTTAGTTGTTCTTGGGACTACAGCCGCATATTTGTATAGCGCTATCGGATTCTTATTTTTCAACATTGATCATCCTTTCTGGGAGTCTTCGGCGGCTTTGTTATTCTTTATATTATTAGGCAGATATTTTGAAGCGGTTGCTAAAGGCAGGGCTTCGGAAGCAATTAAGGAATTATTAAAACTCGAAGCCAAAGAAGCTCATGTTATTCGCGATGGAAAAGAAGTGACCGTTCCTCTTGACCAATTAGTTCAGGGAGAAATTATCGTTGTTCGTCCTGGAGAAAAAATTCCTGTTGACGGAACTGTTGTTGAAGGAGAAACACATATTGATGAAAAAGTTGTTACCGGTGAGTCATTTCCAGTTAAACGAGTCGTTGGCGATCAGGTAATAGGCGCCACCGTTAACCAGGAAGGATTATTCAAATTTAAGGCAACTAAGGTTGGCAAAGAGACATTGCTTTATCAGATAGTGGCGATGGTTGAAGAAGCTCAAGCCCGCAAAGCGCCAATTCAAGACCTAGTTGATAAAGTGAGCGAATCATTTGTGCCGGCAGTTGTTGTGCTGTCAGTTCTAACTTTTGTCGGCTGGTATTTCTTTGCCGCTTTGCCGTTCAGGGCGGGATTAATAAGAATGATTGCTGTACTTGTGATCTCTTGTCCTTGTGCAATGGGTCTTGCTACGCCAACGGCTCTTATTGTCGGTATCGGTAGAGCGGCTAAGTTCGGGATAATTTTAAAGGGTGGTGAGGCCTTAGAGAAGGCATACAGAATCAATGCCGTTGCTTTTGATAAAACCGGCACTCTTACTGTCGGCAAGCCGGTTGTAACCGATCTTGTTCCTTTGGGTGGATTTGACGTTAAGGAGGCCATTAAACTCGCGGCAGCAGTTGAGGTTGGTTCAGAACATCCTCTGGCTAGGGCAGTCATTGAAAAAGGCAAAGCCGAAATCGGCGAGTTACCGGAAGTTAAGGAATTCAAAGCCGTTGCCGGATTTGGGGTGCAGGGCAATGTTGCCGGTTCTATTGTGGCTTTGGGTAACGACGGCTTTATGAAAAATTTAGGAATTAATGTTGAGGAGCATTCAGGCACTTTTGAGAAATTACAGAACGAAGCTAAGACAGTTGTATTCTTGGCAATGAATCAGAATGGCGCCCCCGACGACCCGAATGGTGTCGGGGCAGGTTGGAAACCAGTCGCTATAATCGCTATGGCGGACACCTTGAAGCCTTTTGCTAAAGAAGCCATTCAAGCACTCAAGAAAATGAAAAAAGAAATCGTGATGATAACGGGTGACAATGCCAAGACCGCCGAAGCCATAGCCAGAGAGGTCGGAATTGATAGGGTACTTGCAAAGGTTTTGCCAAGTCAGAAAGTCGAGGTCATTAAAAAATTACAGGAAGAGGGGAGAACTGTGGCAATGGTTGGTGATGGTATAAATGATTCGCCGGCCTTAGCCCAATCGAATCTTGGTATTGCCGTCGGTTCAGGAACCGATGTTGCTGTTCAAACCGGAGAAGTTGTTTTAGTCAAAGATGATCTGCGCGATGTTGTAACGGCGATTCAGCTTTCCGGCAGGACGATCGTAAAAGTTTGGCAAAATCTTTTCTGGGCTTTTATATATAATGTGGTGGCGATTCCTATTGCGGCTGGTGCCCATTTGATATTTACTCAAGCCTCGCTTGGCGTGCCGGCAGAATGGGTTTTGAGTATTGCTCAGTCAGGGGGTCAGTTCGGCCAGATATTCTTTAACTTCTCACAGGCTACGCTCCGTCCCGAAATCGCCGGATTCGCGATGGCCTTCAGTTCGGTCTCGGTGGTGACGAATTCATTGTTGTTAAGGAGGTATATTCCGCCGATGGAGAAGCTGTCAGGGAAAAGTTAGCTGTATTCAAAATTATTACAACTAACTTTTCTAATTTTTATGGCTAACCAAGATCTACAAAACTATATTGAAAAATCCCGTCAGGCGGGCAAAACCGATGACCAAATCCGTCAGGAGCTTTTAGGTGCAGAGTGGGGAAAAGGGGAGATTGATGATGCCTTACCCCATCATTTAAAAATTAAGGATTACATAGAAAAAATAATTAATAATCCTGGCTTTAAATTACTTATTTACTCGATAATCTTTCAGATAGCAACTATTCTCGTTCAGTTGATTTTTACTCCCTGCGATCTAGGCAATAATAATGTTAATTTGGCGGACCATACCAATGACGAAGTATTAGATTGTCTTGTGAATCCTAAGCTATATCCATTGGACGGATTTTTTATGACCCCTTTTTTTGTAGATATTCTTATTTTTTGGGGAATTTTTTATGGGGCGTATTTACTAGGTAAGGGGTGGGGTAAACACATGTGGCCTAGTTCAAAAAATACCAGGTTGGTATTGGTCGTTGTTTATTTATTTAGCTTTATTGATTTTATTCGTACTAATTGGCGGGAATCTGATGTTTATCCACCGAATGGAGAGTACGGACTCTACTGTAACCAATGGTTGGATTTATTTAACACTGGACCTAAACCATGTTCATGGGAACAAATAGTGTGGCGACCTTTAATGCCAGTTATAATCGTTTTTGTATCGATTTTAGTGATGAATGGTTTTATCCAAATTTTTAAAAAAATTGAATCAAAATATAGTAAGAAGTCGGTATTTAAATAATTTTAATTTTTGCGGTCATGATATATCATGACCACTCATCGCAGATTCTTATTCTTTAGGGTGATATAAGAAGAAATTAAAAATGCAAAGACCAAAATGCAAAATGACGATTTAAAATTCCAAATAAATAAACAGGCGGGAACGGATATTACCGAATGGTCTCGCTTAAAAAAGTCAGCCTTGCGAGACGCTACTATAATTTCCTGTTCTGTATCATCTCTTTTTTTAATTTTCCACTTTTTTCTTTCATGGTTTTCTTTATCTTTATTTTTATCGTTGCCTTTAGTAAAAATTAATAATCCAGAAATTATCAGCTTCTCTCTGGTTTTGTTAGCCTTAATTTTATTTGTCATATCTTTTTTAGCCAGCTACTTCGCCTATCTCGTTGTCTATTGGTTAAATATAAAATTCAGGTTTAATATGATACGAACGGCCTTGGTTACGGTGCTTATCTTATCTCCGATTATGACGCTAAGTAATCTTGTTTCTATCAATAGCCGAGAGTCTAACTCTATAATTCCGCTAACTCCTAGCCAGAATTTACCAACAGAATCATCTGTCGATGTAACTCCTACTTCTATTCCGACACCGCCAGCCTTATCTACTATCACATCTTCGGGCCAATTTCCTGGTTGGAACAAATATACAAATATAAGATATAATTTTTCTTTTGAATATCCTAACAATCTTATTGCATATGATTCAGTAGATTACAGCGATGGGGTTATTCCTGTCGTTGCTTATTTTGGTTATGTCGATCGAAGACAATATGAACTTGGCGATAAACTATCTACTGATAAAATGGGTGGAGCAAGAATTTTGATTTGGGCCGATGTTCAGCAGAACTTGAAATCGTGGGTGCAGGTGCATGAGCACAATATTGATCAATGGATTGACGCACAAATTGGTGGTATGGCCGCTTTAGTTCATTATTCAAGAGCTATAACTGCTTCTGACGGAGATCCAATGACTTTTAAAACCTATTATTTAAAAACCGGTGATAGAATCTTTGAAATTATGGGCTTTTCCATTACTAATCAATATTCAGACAGTTGGATAGAAACTTTTGATAAAGTTGTAGCTACTTTTAAATTTACAGATTAATTCTTCTTCAAATACCCAACCAAGACCTACAAAACCTGTCCCGTGGTAGCGAAGCTACTTTACGGGATTATATCCAGCAATCCTCTTCAACTGGCTCAGAGCAAGACCGCCAAGCGGGATTAATCAGCTAATTAATTTTTTTATTTCAGCCAGATCTATGGTATAATCCGTTTATGACATGGGATTATGATACAACCGAATACCAAAAACAGGCAAAAGCTGACCCGAAATGGCATTTAGAAAGACAGATCAACTATGGCCTAAACGGCGAAAAAATTGACAGGAAAAATCTTGAAAAATATCTGCCTGAATTAAAAATTCCTGACGAAAAACGGGCATTTTTGGAACTATTAATATGGAACAAGAAATTCTAAAAGAATGGCAGAAACAAGTCATAGATTTTGTTTTCTCAAAGAACGAACTGAATAATTTTTACTTGACTGGCGGAACAGCTCTGGCCGGTTATTATTTACACCATCGAATATCCGATGATCTGGATTTTTTTTGTTTTGACGATATCGACCCCCTTTTTATTCATAAAATTGCCGAAGATTTAAGAAAAATCATCGGAACAGAAAAGTTTAGGTTTTCTAAATTATATGACCGTAACCAGTTTTTTTATTTTGTTGCCGATGAAGAATTGAAAGTGGAATTTACGAAATACCCCTTTAAACAACTCGAGAAAGTGAGTAATTTTGAAGGTGTAAATGTTGATAGCGAGCTTGATATGGCGGTAAATAAGCTTATTACAATAACCGATCGGTTTGATCCCAAAGATTTTGCTGATCTATATTTTTTGCTTCACAAATATCCGCTTGATAAATTGAAAGAGGGAGTGCTGGCTAAGTTTAATACAAAATTAGACCCGCTTACTATCGGCAGTTCTTTCGCTAAGGTCAGAAGTATTGAGGCTTTGCCCAAAATGGTAAAGCCCCTCACCGTTGAAGAATTAAAAGAATTTTTCAATTTCGAAGCAAAAAAATTATCCCCCTTGGTAATCAGCTAAATGTCCAACGAAGAGTGAAAACAATATATCCCAAAAAACTCGCCAAGCCGAAAACTAGTTATGATATATCATAACCGCCGGGACGTATAAGAAATTAGTCTTAGTTTGTTCTCTAGGAGAACAAAGTGGATTTGCTGACAGAGACTGTAGCCGATATCAAGGTAGAAGTTATCGGAAATAGAATGGAGCTGGATAACAAAGCTAATAGTTCAGAACATAAGGGTCTCGAAAGAAGAGTTGTTGCATTAGAGACCAAAGCCTAAAAGCATGCTGTGTATTTCTAAAATTCCCATCTGTTGATGGGAGTTTTAGTGCTGGAGTGATATAATAACACTATGCCAAATCAACCCTTCGATACAACTCAGGGCAAGCAACTAATCGATTACATAAAACAATCTCGGCAGGACGGGGCTGATGACAGCGCCATCCGGCAGGCTCTTTTGGGTTCCGGGTATTCGGTTCAGGAGATTGAAGAAGCTTTCCAAGGAGAAATCCCAAGCCCCAAATCCCTCGCCTCGCCGAAGCCTCCGGCGGACTTTGTCTCGCCAGAGGCGGACTCCGTCCTGCCGACGGTGGAGCACGGGCAAAACCCAAATAAATTCCAATTTCCAAAATTCAAAATATTTAAAATAATCATTGCCCTTTTGGTTGTAGTCGCCATAGTGATCGGTGGCTATTTTGCTTTAGCGAATTACTTCCCTCAATATGCCAAGTATGTTCAGCCCTATTTGGGGCCGGTATTTGATCCGGTAATAAATACTTTCTTAGACGTATTACCGTTCCAAGTTCCCGAGAGGGTAATCCAAAGATCAATAGAGAGCATGACTAATGTTAAATCCTTCGAGTATGACATCAAGGTAGATTCAGAACTAAAGATGGGCAATTTGCCCCTCGGCCAGGCCAAAACAAGTCTTAGTGGCGTTACCGACATTAATGATACTAGCGATCCGAAGGGCATGATGAAGTTTAAAATTGAAGATCCTCGTGTCGGAACCCTTCTTGATATAGAAAGCTTAAACTCCGGCGGAACAATATATTTCAAGATCAATGATGTTTTTTCAGGTGGTTTCTACGGTTTTGATATCACGTCTTTTATCGGAAAATGGATCAAGGCTGATTACAATTCAGTAAAAGGCCAATTCGAGGCAAGTGCCGTTGAAGCCGGACGGGAACAAAGTAAAAATAAGTTATCTTCGCAACAAATAGAGGATATAAAGCAGGCAATTAAAGATATTAAATTCCTGGATATAACTGAAAAATTATCAGGAGAAGAGATAAATGGCGTTAGCACCTATCATTATCAGTTCTCGGTCATCAAGGAGGGGCTTTCTCAATTGATAATAAAAATAAATGAGATTGTCGGCAGTAAATCTTTGACGAAGGAAGAAATTGAAAATTGGAACAAAATGTTAGAGGGGCTGTCTGTGGGAGGAGAGATATGGATAGGCAAAAAGGACCTGTTGCCGTATAAGTATTCCATAGTAGTTAATTTAACTCAAAACGGAGAACAACAATTTCAGGGTAAATTAAGTATTTTGGCCGAATTTAAGAATTTTAATCAGCCGATAAACATTGAAACACCCTCTTCGGCGATAGAGCTTGAGGAAATTTTGTCGGATATATTTAAGGCGCCTGATATTGTGAGAGATTCTATTCTGAAAGATTCAGATAATGACGGCTTGTCTGATGATGTGGAGGCTATATATGGAACAGATCCTAATAATCCCGATACCGACGGCGACAGCTGGCCTGACGGGGAAGAAGTCCAGAATGGATATAATCCTTTAGGTCAAGGAAGGGTAATAAAATAGCATGAAAAAAAATATTTTTCTTAATTCTCGTCTCATTTCTTATCACACCATATACCTATGCCACCAAGCCTTCTGATTTCGGATTGAAAGAGAGGGTATAACAAATTGCTATTTTTTCGGCAATTTGTCGTTAATCTTAAGTAATGACCATTTTTCCCATAGAAATTGAGGGTAAATTACTTTAGGGGAGGAGAACAAGAAGTCCGTTTCATTTCGGGTTCTTTTCTTAAGTATTCTCTTCTCTTAAATCTTTTGGCAAAATTTGCAAATATTAAATAAATATGGTATAATAATTACATCGTGGAGGTGCGTTATGCATTTAAAAGGTTGGGTAAAGCCACTTCCTCAGTGGATAGTGGACGCCATCAATGAGGGCAAGCTCATTGTCTGGTATGACAAAAAGAATGACTGTGAACTTCTGAAAGGAGAGGTAAGCAATCCATGGGGTACTATCATTTCCTTTCAGTAAACCCGTCAGCAGAGAATCTGCTCGGCGGGTTCTTTGTTTTATTTGGACGTTTTTCTTTTTATCCCCAAAATCTCAGGAAATTTAACATCTTTTTTAAGAGCAACTTCTAATGATGATTTTCCATTCAAATCTTTGAACGGTTCCTCGCAATCAGTAAAAGGTTTAGTCCTTCTCCTTATCATCCAGGCATTGAGCCATCTCTCAGCTGAATGAAAACTCTGAAATCCTTTGATTGATTTTAATCTGCCCTGTAAGTGTGAATTGTAGCTCTCAATGATATTGGTCGTATTGGGACAATGTTCCAGGCGATATTTGAAGGCAAACAATTCATTGCTTCTTTTAGCTACATCCACCAATATGGTTTGGACTACAGAGCTGTATTTGCCATATCTGAAGTAAAGATACTGCAATCTGGCTTCTCTGGCTTTATGGTGCAGTTTTGAGTCAAAGGCAGCGTTTAATCCGTAAAAGAACTCCCGATATTTTTCATTCGTTCTAATAGCCAAAGCCTGCCTCCAATTTTCTAAATAATGATTCTGGCATAATTGAGTTCTGACGGTTGGGAATACTTTAGCCAAGGCTGGTCTGACGGCTCCGTTATCATCGGCAATCACAATCTGAAAAGGATATTTACAAGTTTTAAGTAGGATAAAAAATTTGTAATAGGCTTCCTCATTTTCGCTTGGAGCTAGTAATCCTACGGGAATATCATGGGTCAGGTAATCAATGCCATAAATGAATGGTATCTTTTGGTCATAGCCTTTAACTTTTACATATTTGCCGTCAACGACTAATCTGCCTGACCAGCGATTGCAATAGTTAGCGGACAGCCAAGTATTTTCTGGTAAGCGGTCCATTTCATTTTCGACTTGCCTAAATACTTTGGCTGGAGATGTTTGATATTGGTCAGCTAGTTTTCTGAATGGGACTCCGTCAATATGCGGTATCCAGAAAATTGGTTTTACTCTGTGGTCTATTGAAAAAGAGTGGCTCTGTTTCTTACAGAAAAATCTTTTTAATCCATTTCTACTACCTCGCTTAATTGTTTTGTTACTGCCACAGATTGGACATTTTGGGTTCTTTTTTTGGTCATAATACCCAATTTAACATGTTAATTGAGAATGTAGCCTAGACAGGGCAACAAAAAAGAGTGCTTTCAAGCACCCAATTTGAAACGGTCTCGAGAACAAGGGGTCTATCTAGCCCCTCTTTTCGCTTGATGGCTGAAAACGTGATTTTATGATATATTTATAGCATTATGAACGAGATAAATATACAATCTTTAAGGTCAATTCTTCTTAATAACGGCGTTGAGTTTGCCGGCATTTTTGGTTCGCGGGCAAGAGGCGATAATAAGCCCGACAGCGATCTGGATGTTTTGGTCAGATTCAAAAAAGACGATATAAGCTTATTAGGTTTTATCCATTTGGAGAATATTTTATCTGATAAATTAGGTGTAAAAGTAGATTTAGTTACAGAAGAAGCACTCAGTCCGTATATTCGGGATTCTATTATCCGAAATTTACAAGTCATACTTAACCCCAATTAATATATGGATAAAGATAAACTATACATACAACACATTCTTGATTCGATTAAATCCATCCAAGAATATACAGAAAATATAAATAAAGAACAATTTTTAGCCAAAGAGAATAAAGATAATAAAATGATCCGAGCTGCGGTAATACGTGAATTTGAAGTAATTGGCGAAGCAGTTAAAAAATTATCAGAAGAAATTAAAAAATCTAATTCCGATTTGCCTTGGCTCGAAATATCTAATATGAGAAATAAGCTGATCCATGAATATTTTGGTGTTAATTTTAAAATTGTTTGGAGTGCAATAGAAAATGATCTGCCGATACTTAAACAAGCAATGAGCGAGCTTCTAAGGTCTTTCTAATGATCAAAAAACTCTTCTTTTTGTCACTTTTGTCATTATTCCTGGTGGCTGATAATTCCCACGCCGCCCAACCCTTCGAGCTGCCTCAGGGCAGGCCCTCTGATTTTGGATTGAAAGAAGGTAGCTTAATAAGCGCTTCTAGCTCTGGTGATCCGGATGTTTTCATTGTTAATGAACATGGGTACAAGAGATTATTCTTAAATCCCGCTATCTTTGATTACTACGGTCATTTGGGCGGGTTTAAGAATGTGAAAAAGGTTTCTGTCCAAGCTCGAGACGCTTTTCCAACATCAAGTTATTACAGAAATTGCGAAACCCATTCGACCACTTCAACAAGTTCAGGGCAGGCAAGCTCAGGGCAAGCAAGTGACCCTAAAATCTATGCCATAAAACTAACCGGCCAAAGCACCGCCCAGCTTCAATGGGTTAATGTTTCTGGTGATCAGGCCGTCAACCAAGACCCGGATTTCTTCAAAAAAGTTTTCTGTATAAATTCTAAAGAATTTAATTGGTATCAGAAAGGAACGGCGGTAACTTCGGCAAAAGATACACAGGTTTATGACAGGGCTAAGAGATGGGGGCAGTCTTTAACTAAGATTTGCCACCATGCCTCGGATAATCCTGAAAATTGGCATGAAATAAATGTTGCCGACCCATCGCTTGTACCGGCACATTTAAATCATGGAGATACTATGGGCTCTTGTGTTACCTCAACTCCGGTTCCACCTCCCGGCACCGCAATGATTCTTGAGGATGGTTTTTATAATTTTTATGAAACTACGCGCGTTAATATGATCAATACGATATTAAAGCTTAGTTATTCTAAAAATAATCCCAAAGCAAACTCTTTGAAATTATATAAAAAGTTTCCAAATGACAGTGGTTATTCATTAGCCGCAGATTTTCAAAATATAGATTCAAACCTCTGCAATAGTATCCGAGTGACAAACGAATGGATAGCCACGCAATTTGTAGATGATTGTACTAGATGGACTATTACTAGAGTAAAACCAGGCTCTACCACAACGTTGTATGGAACATCTGATTTTCCTCCTTCTACATATTCTCCTGGTGAGTATAAATATTATGTTATAGCCTATGATTCCAGCGGTCAGGAAATCATCTCTTCCAACGTGCAGACATTGAGGTATTTCCCGGTGAAAATTCTGTCTCCCGCCGCATCTCAATCCCCAGTCTCTAATCTGAAGTTCGAGTGGGTGGTTGATGCTAATTGGCCGACCCCATGCTGTTACGGAATTGTTCTTTTTGATAAGCCAGCTTCTTCATATAAGCCTGCCTGGTCTTTTTACGCCAACATTACTCCAGGCATTAATTCTAAGATCTATGATGGTCCACCTCTTGACCCATCAAAAACTTACACATTTTCAATTATGGGCATAGGACACAATGCCGATTACTCTACATGGTATTGGTCGTATCCTGATAATCCGATCGAGTTTAAGGTCAGCCCTTAAGCCGCAACAATGCCCAACCAAGACCAAAATTAGTATGTAGCAAGTAGTCGGTAGTAAGTAGTATGGAAAACGAAGAATTAAAACAACAACGGTCTCGTGATAGCGAAGCTATTTTACGGAATTATATCCAAAAATCTCCTTTAAATTTCTCAGAGCAAGACCGCTAGGCGGGGAAGAATTATGATATATCATAACCGTATGTGGATATTGGTTGAGTCTGGTATTAAAGAGTATAAGCGACGGAGTGGATAACGTTGTTTTTCTGTTTATTATTAAAATAATAGAATAGCTATATGGCGGTTAACATAATGTTGTGATTATAATTTTGCGTTCTATTAACGCATTTTTGATTTGCAATAATTTAGTATCCCGTGAAACAACTGCATAATTACTTTTGCAATAAATTAGGCTGGTATAACCAATGGCACCAGAGTTCATGGTCTTTAGCTACCCATTTGGCGATTCTGGTCGTTTTCTCAGCCTTTTTATCCGTTGCCATATCGGGATCCTGGGCATCCCTAAAGTTTCTTAAAATCAATGCGGCTCTGGCCTCACAAACCGTTAAGAGTAATTCCGATACAGAATATTCTTCGAATCAAGTATTGGTTCGCGTGAAATTATCGGCCAGAAACAAGGTTAAAGAGGGGAATATCAGTACATCAGGACTCTCATCTCTTTCCGAGGCCAATAAGGTTAAAAAGGTTGTCAGTTTTAAGAAATTGGTTAAGCCGAACAGTAAATCCAATCCTAATGCCGATGTCTTTGGCTGGTATATGATTACTTTTGACGGGCCGTCAACGATTTTGAAGAATAATGGCATTGATAAAGATGAATCAGATCCTAGTTTTTCAGATTTAAAACAAATTATCGGCAAGCTCAATAAAGATTCTAGTATCGATCAGGTAAGCTATAATTATGTATACAGAGCAATTGCTCCCAAAAGGACTCCTACTCCAACGCCTACGCCCAGTGAAACGCCGACGCCTACGCCGACCCCCACTCCCTCACCCTCACCTACTCCAACTCCAACACCTATCCCGACACCTACACCCAATATTCCGCCAAATGACCCCCTTTGGTTACAGCAGTGGGATATGACCAAGATTTCGGCGCCTTTGGCATGGGCGGTTCAGAATGATGCATCGGATGTGGTGGTTGCAGTTGTTGATTCAGGCATAGATTACAATCACCCCGATTTGCAAAGTAATTTGTGGTCAGATACCGGCGGTAATCACGGTTTTACGTGCATTCTCGGGACATGTAATTTTGGCGGACAAGATAACTATGGACACGGCACCCATATAGCCGGCACGATCGGAGCGGCGGCCAATAATTTGATTGGTATGGCCGGCATTAACTGGAATGTAAAGCTAATGGCCGTTAAATTTCTGGATTCTTACGGAAACGGGATGACCTCGGATGCAGTTTTAGCTTTTCAAAAAATTGCCGACTTAAAACAATCCGGAGTTAATATTCGGGTTGCGAATAATTCCTGGGCAAGCCCGACCCATGGTCAGGCTTTAAGAGATGCGATGTCGCAGGTGGAAGATCTGGGAATAATTAATGTTGCGGCTTCGGGTAATAACGCATTAAACACGGATATAACGCCAAGTTATCCTGCCTCATTTGATGGAAGGGGAATAATATCTGTTTTAGCAACGGATGCTAATGATGCCGGAGCTTATTTTACTAATTATGGATATGCTACTGTCGATATTGCTGCGCCGGGAATGTCTACTCTCTCAACCGTCCCGACCGGTACTTGCTACTATTGCGATCCGAGCGGGTATTCATTTTTATCCGGAACATCAATGGCAGCGCCCCATGTGACAGGAGCGGTTGCGGCGTTATTGCATCTTTACCCGGGTCTAAGCGCAGAGCAGGTTCGAGATGCTGTTCTTCATCCCCAGAGTTATGATACGGTTTCATCTTTGGCGGCCCTTACTTCATCCGGTGGCCGGTTAAATCTGAATAAATTATTTACTAATTCGTTCAATTCCAATCCCGTTTTAAATCAGTTTCCAGTGATGCTCATGCCTCAATACGTGATAGGTAATGCCGGAACCCAATATACAATTTTCTCTGACACGATTGACCAGGACGGGGATTTAATTTCTAAAGGAACGTTTAAACAATCGTTCGGATCACAATATGTTTCCACAACTGATCTTTTGGGCTGGGCCTTAAGAAAAGCTTTTCCTTTGCCGACCGGAAATTATATATATTTTACAGCTCCCAGGTTGGAACGACCCGGTTTGGCAACGTATCAAATTTCTTCCAGGGACGGACGCGGAGGGGGCGTAATTGCTCAGACCCAGTTTAATATAAATCCCGATGTAACTTTAGCCGGCCCTCCTTATGGAATATTAACGGCAACGTCGGTAAGTGGCACCACCTACTCAATTAATTATCCCCTGACTGATCCGGATAGCGGGTTAACAGCCTGGGGTTTTGTTACGGCCGGTATCGGAATTCCCGATAATGCATATTTTAATTGTTGTTATACTGGTTCTTCGGCTACTTATACTTTTCCAAGCCAGGGAGTATTTAGGGTCGGAGCTGATGGTATAGATACCCAGCTTCAGCAATCAGAACGAAAATCAGTGATTGTACGGACCGGCGGCGCTGTCGGTACTCCGCCGATTATCGGTTTAAACATTGACCAAAGTAGCGGTCAGGCGCCTTTGACGGTTAACGTCAGCGCCACAACCCAGGCTTTTGACGGGGCAACGGTATCAACTTATATCGCCGGCGATTACTGCTCCGGTTACGAAAATGTGCAGTGCGTATACAATAAGCCGGGAAATTATAGAATAATTGCCCGGGCTACGGACAGTAATTCCCTAAAAGACTATGTTATCAGATATATAACTGTTTTACCGCCAATACCGCCGCTTTCCGCTTCCATTGTATCTCCTGAAGAAAATTCGGTTTATAAGAATGATAAAACCGTTACCATATACGCTTATGCCTCGTCCGGCACAGATAAAATAACTAAAGTCGAGCTTTATAAAAATGGGGTTTATTACGATTCCAGGTCTTATTCCAGCGGTTATAATAAATACGAGTTTTCTAATTTTTCCTGGTCGATAACTTCTGCCGACAACGGTACGAATGTCTGGACGGTAAAAGCATATGATTCTGCAGGCAATTCAACCACCTCATTGCCAAGGTCATTTGTTGTAGATATTCTGATTCCAATTCCGGTTATTAATTTAAACCCCGATTCGGTTATTTTTACCGGCATGAATAACGCTCCGCCGCCGGCATCTCAGCAGGTGACTTTATCCAATCCCGGAACGGGAATTCTTAATTGGACTGCAACTGCTAACCAGCCTTGGTGCCATGTTACTCCTTCCTCTGGCAGTATGAATGTTGGCGGTAGTGGGCAGGTATATGTTTCCGTGGATACTATGAGTTTAGGCATATATTCGTGTTCTGTAAGCTTCGTCGATCCAAATGCCTCAAATAGTCCTCAAAATATCGGGGTTATCTATAATGTATATGCTGATTCAATAGTCCCGACCTCTGTTATAACTTATCCGCTTAACAATACTTTTGTAACGGGTGGCTCTACCGTGATAATTTCAGCCGATGCCTCAGACAATGTCGGTGTCACTCAGGTAGATTTTTACGTCAATAATAACTTTATGTGCGGTGATACTACATTGCCGTACACCTGTGCCTGGAGAGTGCCCAATGCCCCCAATAAAACGTATAAGTTACAGACTAAACCCCATGATGCTCAGGGCGGTATAGGAAATTCTGCTATTGTGACAGTTACTTCGAAATAGTTTTATGGATAAAATTTGTGGTATAATACCCGAAGGGGATTTCCTCGCGGCTTGCCGCGTGGTAGTTGATTAAACCCATGGTAAAAATCGAGATGAAAATTGAGGGCATGCATTGCGGGGCCTGCGCCACCGGCATTCAGATGCTGACTTCATCTATGGATGGAGTTAAGGAGGTTTTTGTTGATTATGAAAAAAAATTCGGGACATTTGAATTTGATGAAACAAAGGTTACCAAAGAGCAGCTCGTAAAAGCAATTGAAGAGCTAGGATACAAAGCATTATAGAATAGTGGGTGGTGCTTAGTAGCTAGTAATTAGTTAAAATAAAAAACCACGAAAGTGGTTTTTTATTTGGCTGGCACTGTTGACCTCGGAGTGCCAGCTATGATATAATGCTTTTATGCTTACGAAGAGGCAGGGGAAATTATTAAATATTTTAATAGAAGAGTATATAAAGGAGCCGGAGCCGGTTAGTTCAAAAGCCCTTGTAAAATCTGGCTCATTTAGCTTAAGTTCGGCCACGATCAGGCATGAGATGAATGAGCTTGAGAAGGCCGGCTACCTAACCCATTTGCATACTTCAAGCGGCCGGGTCCCAACAACCAAAGCCTATCGTCTTTATGTTGATAACTTGATGGCTGATCCGGCAATTTATGTGCCTGAAGCAACAAAAAAGAAGATACACAAGGCAATAACCGATGCCGGCAACAACCCCGAAGAACTAAATAGGGTGGTAGCTAATATTATATCCGTCCTGTCAGATAATATCGTGGTGACTAACGTCAAGGACAGTGACTATTTTTACAAAACTGGGCTTTCAAGTTTATTTGAGTTTCCAGAATTCAGGGAGTTCAACCGGGTTTTCAATGTCGCCAGCGTCTTCGATCATTTTGAGACAATGTTCAATCGAATGGAAAGTGAATTTTTCGAGTTTGATAAAAACGATATTACAATATTGATCGGTGACGAAAATCAGATAAAAAATATAAAAGAAGAAACGGTTATTCTAGCCAGATATCCTTTGCCCGGCAGGAAAACCGGAACGATGACTATTATCGGGCCAATGAGAATGAATTACGAAAAGAATATCGGATTGGCAAAATATATCGTGGATGAGTTTAAGGAAAAATTTGCAAGACAAATTTGAGCTAATTTAAAATTTAAAAATCAAAATTTAAAATGACAATGTAAAATTAAAAATTTTAAGATTTTAAACTGTCATTTTTCACTTCGATATTTACATTTTACATTTTGACTATGAGCGAAGATAATAATGATATAAAAAATACAGAACTTGAACTTTGTCAGAGAGAATGCGACGAATATTTAAATAATTGGAAAAGAGAACGAGCGGATTTTGTGAATTATAAGAAGGATGAGTCAAAGAGAATGGAAGAGTTTTTGAAGTTTTCTACTGAGGGAATAATAATGGAACTGATAGACGTGGTAGATGGGATAGAGGTTTCTAGAAAAAATCTGCCCGACTCAAACGATTTAAAGGAGTGGACTAGCGGATTTGATAGTTCTTTGGATAAATTAAGCAATTTTTTAAAAAAGTTCGGAGTTGAGAAGATAAATGTTGCGGGTAGTGGTTTTGATCCGTTATTACACGAAGCGGTAACCACAGAAATGCAAAATCAAGAGGAAAGTACAGAAGAAAAAATAGAAGAAATCAGACCTGGTTATACGATGCACGGAAAAGTAATAAGACCGGCAAGAGTCAAAATTATCAAATAATTTTAACAAATCCCAAATAACAAATCCCAAATCCCAAATAAATCCCAAATCCCAATGATCAAAATCCCAAACGTTTCGGTCATTGGAGTTTGATTCGCCGGCTGGCGAATTGGATATTATTTGTAATTTGGTGCTTGTAATTTGGAGCTTAAGTAATTATGTCAAAGATTTTAGGTATAGACCTCGGTACTACTAACAGTGCCATGGCCGTGGTCGAGATAGGCCAGCCGAGGATACTGGAAAATAAAGAAGGAATGCGGACTACGCCTTCGGTTGTTGCTGTTGGCAAGAACGGCGAAAGATACGTTGGCGTAACGGCCAAGAGACAGGCCGTTACCAATCCGGCTAATACCATTTATTCGGTCAAACGGCTTATCGGCCGGCGTTTTTCAGATACCGAAGTTCAGAGAGATAAAAAACTCTTACCTTACGAGATTAAGGAGGGCGCTCATGGTGATGTTGAGGTTAAAATGGGTGAGAAATATCATAAACCAGCAGAAATTTCAGCAATGGTTTTGCAGAAATTAAAACAGGACGCGGAAGACAAGTTAGGCGAAAAGATCACTGAAGCCATAATTACCGTTCCGGCATATTTTGATGATTCTCAAAGGAAAGCGACTAAAGATGCCGGAGAAATTGCCGGGCTAACCGTCAAAAGGGTTATCAATGAGCCTACGGCGGCCGCTTTGGCTTACGGTTTAAATAAGAAAAAAGATGAGAAGATCGTTGTCTATGACTTTGGCGGAGGAACTTTTGATATTTCGGTGCTTGAAATAGGAGATGACACAATCGAAGTAAAAGGCACAGGCGGAGATACTCATCTGGGCGGAGACGATATAGACCAAAAACTGATAGCTTATTTAGTTGATGAATTTAAAAAAGAGCAGGGTGTGGATGTTTCAAAAGACCAGCTGGCTATACAGCGCTTGAAAGATGCGGCTGAAAAAGCTAAGCACGAGTTATCAAGCACAATGCAAACGGAAATAAATATCCCGTTCTTAACGGCTGATTCTGGTGGAGCAAAGCACTTTAATATGGCCCTTACCAGGGCTAAACTGGAAAGTTTGGTCAAAGATCTGGTTGACCGTTCGATAGAATTGACCAGGAAAACCGTCGAAGAGGCGGGATATAAAATGTCGGATATAAACGAAGTGGTGATGGTCGGCGGACAGACGAGGATGCCGTTGATAATGGAAGAAGTTAAGAAATTATTCGACAAAGAACCTCATAAAGATATAAATCCCGATGAAGTAGTTGCGGTCGGAGCGGCCATTCAGGGAGGTATCATGCAGGGCCAGGTTCGGGATGTGTTGTTGCTCGATGTTACGCCCTTATCGCTTGGTATTGAGACGCTGGGCCAGGTATTTACCAAAATGATAGAGAAGAACACCACTGTTCCTGTTTCAAAGAGCCAGATATTTTCAACCGCGGCTGATAACCAGCCCTCGGTTGAGATTCATGTCTTGCAGGGAGAAAGGGCGATGGCCCACGATAACAAAACCCTCGGAAGATTTATTCTCGACGGTATTCCGCCGGCTCCTCGAGGTATTCCGCAAGTAGAAGTCTCATTTGATATTGATGCTAACGGGATATTGAATGTTAAAGCTAAAGATAAGGGCACCGGCAAGGAGCAGTCGGTAAGAATTGAGGGTTCATCGGGTCTTACAGATGAAGAGAAGAAAAGGATGACCGCTGATGCCGAGAAACACGCGGCTGAAGACGCCAAGCGCAAAGAGCTGGCTGAAACTAAGAATTTGGCCGAGACAATGATATACACAACTGAAAAGATGGTCAAAGAAAATGATGGCCCCGACGCTTCGGCCGGGGCAGGTAAAATAAAAGAAAGAGATAGGGAAGAACTAAAAGTTAAGGTTGAAAAATTGAAGGAAGAGTTAAAAAATGATAATATAGAGGAAATTAAGAAAGCCGTAGAAGAACTTTCAAAAGTCGCCCAAAGGGTCGGAACGTCGCTCTATCAAGCCCAGCAAGCCGAGAAACCGAAAGAGGAACCGCAAAAAGCCGAAGAAGCCAAAGAAGAAGAGAAAAAATAATCACTCGAGTAATCGCCTTTTCGGAAACAGAATATTTTTGCTCCAGCGGCAAAAATTTCTTCGCCCTCGGCGATTTGTTAAGAAAACCAAGCCAAATCGCCTGCGGGATGTTCCTCAAAAGCAATTACTCTCGTTTTTGATTATTTTTGTTACCTGGCCAATAAAAAAGCCCGTAATTAATGGAGATTACGAGCTGAAGCCTCAGCTTTTTCAATAGCTCGGCTATGTAAATAAAGATCTAGTCCCACTTTTTCAGTTGCGGCATGTATTGCGGCAAAGCCAAGAAGTACGCCGATTCCCACAAGCCAGCTTGACGTTCCAAGGCCGATAAGTATTGCACTTGCAAACCCGGCTACATCATATACCCATGCGAGCGTTTTTCTGTCCATCATGCACTCCTTAATAATACAGCATTATTATTCTATTGGAATAAATGAAAAATGTCAAATCCAACTAAAATGAGTAAAAAGACGTTTAAAATAGAATATTTCTGCGCAGCCTTCAAAATTTAAAATCGAGCGCAGGCTATTGTCTTCTCGCGCGCTTCGAGGAGCGGACGGGCATGGTTCGAGTCTTCGAGAGAGGTAGCGACGAAAAGCAGTGAGCGAGCTCGCTGGGCGAGCGAACGGTAGCGAAAGACAATAGCCGAGAGCGAGATTTATTAATAAGGCGGAAGCGGGAAATATTCCAAATAATGTCCAAAACGAATAAATTTATATTGTGGTGCGTGCTGGTGGCGGTAGCCAGCTTTTGGATGTGGGCGAGTGCAAGAATGTGGCTTTCGGTTCCGCTTTTTGAGAGCAATTCCAGCTATTTCGGTATCTTCGGCGCCCTCTTAACGGTATTAATATCAATTTTATCTCTCGGTTTTCTATGCTTTAGGGGCAAGAAAGAGGGAATTATATTGAGCGGGATCGTCGGTCTGATGTATTTTGTAATGTTCGGTGTTTCTAATTTTAATCTTGTGGGAGTTACAATACTGATCCTACTGTTCATTCATGCCGATGATTTGGTCTCCGGAGAAATGCGGGAGAGAATAAAAATGAATTCCAGGTTATTGATTAGGAAAAGTTTGCCTAGTTTGGTGTTGGGATTGTTTGTTCTGGTTTCTTTTGCCGCTTATGGAAGCCCGGCCATAGAAAGTTTTAAAAATATCCAGCAATTGCCGTCATCAAGCGAGATTTTTATTAAAACTATCATTGAACAAACTCTGGGCGGCCAGTTAGCCGAAGCAACTCCTCAGCAAAAAGAGCTGGTCTTGAATCAGGCGACTAAGGAATTAGTCGGGCAAGCTAACTCTTTTTTGGAGCCTTATTTCCAATATGCTCCACCGGCCTTGGCCTTTGGACTGTTTCTGGTATTATGGGGAGTCGGCTGGATATTTATTTGGCTAAGTGTGTTTCTGGGAATGGCAATATTCTGGATTTTAAAGAAGACTAACTTTTTCAGGATTGAAGAATATGATATTAAGGCAGAAAGAATTACGATATAATTTCCAATTTTTAATTTAAAATTTTCAATCAATTTTCAATGACTAATTTTAAAATTATAAATTCAATAAAAATTAAAAATTCTAAATTAAAAAATTTATTTTAAACTATGCCACACGACTATTATCAAATATTAGGCATACCAAGAACCGCGTCCGAAGAGGAGGTTAAGAAGGCTTACCGCAAGATGGCCCATCAATATCATCCCGACAAGCAGGGCGGGAATGAGGCGAAATTCAAAGAGGTTAACGAGGCCTATCAGGTTTTATCTGACCCCAGAAAGCGTTCGAGCTATGACAATTTTGGTTCTGCCTATAACGATGGTGCTTTTTCCGCCGGAGGCGGATCCGCCTATGGAGGACAAGATTTTGATTTTTCTGATATATTCGGCGGATTTCGGGGAGGACGAAGCGGGGGAGGATTCGAAGATATTTTTGAGGCCTTTTCCGATATGATGGGCGGCGGAGGCTACGCTCGGCCGGCATATCAGGAAGAGCCAGCTAAAGGTGAGGATATTTACCTAGAAGCTCATATTGGTAAAAAGGATCTGGGAACTACAAAAATTTTTGAATATTCGGTTCTGGATAAGTGCGAATCATGTGATGGCGGTGGCGTGGAAAAGGGATACAAGCTGATCAATTGCGGAACCTGCGGCGGAGCCGGCCAGGTTAGGCAGACAACCAAGAGCGCCTTCGGCGTCTTTACGAGAATCGGAATTTGTCCGAAATGCCACGGCAAAAGAAAACTGCCGGAAAAAGAATGTCG
The DNA here is from genome assembly GCA_964436165.1 of uncultured Candidatus Saccharibacteria bacterium. GTDB lineage: Bacteria > Patescibacteriota > Minisyncoccia > 2-02-FULL-40-12 > GWA2-44-9 > 2-01-FULL-39-28. Next base: position 6,935 of record CAYTBY010000004.1, on the reverse strand, counting down.
TATTTGCTCTGGTTCGGGCAGAGTAAAAACGAAAAGGAAACTGGAAATAAGAATTCCTGAATATCTTGAAAACAATTATTCGGTTGTTATTCCAAAAGGCGGCAATACCGGGAAAGAAGGCCAACCGCCAGGGGATCTGGTGATAAATCTGAAACTCAGATAAATTTCCCTTGCTTATGTTTAATTTTCCGCGATCTCGGGCTGGGCTACTTGACTTTTATAGTGGGATTTGCTATACTGGAAGTAATAATAAGTACCTTATCAAAACGAGTCTTTAGGCCAGTTCAGCTGGCCAGAGGGCTCGGAAAAGCCAATAAAACTCTACAAATCTAGGCATTCAAGTAAGATAAACTAGGCCTTAAAAGATTGTAAATAAAGACTATAAACATGTCTTCGGGATCTCTACGTAAAAGTAAGTTTCTTGTTTATTGGCTTCTTCGAGCTCTTTACCCTGAGCTAAGTTGAAGGGTTTGGGCTAATCAAATTGCAGGAACTGCGCGGATCAAAGACCTAATTAGAGCTGTGGGTCAGGGACTCATAGTTGGTCGGCAGTTCTTGCGTCGAAATGGCCGCGACAGCTGTTATGGGGAGTAACGGATCGGGATGAACTCGGTCGCTCCCTGACCTTGATGGGTGTTGTCGCTGGCCACCTAATCGGGGACAACCCCGATCCTCAAGGCAGATGGCAGAGCCTTGACTGTATTTGCTGGCACGAGTCTTTGAAATTAAAGCCAGTTTGCTACCCTCGGTTTCTACGCACATAAGTTGCGGTGGATCCGAGGGTCGTTTTATTTTAGAGCTGTGCACTTCGAAGCTTTTAGCGAAGAAGTGGAGATATATACCAGACAAAAATACTGTTCCCGATGACGGTTACGGGTTTATAGTTTTCAAGCCAAGCATAAGATGTTTCTGGTTTTTCAAATGAACCCATGTAGAAACTGGCTGAGACGGCGATATATCCGCCGTCCGGATTATCCAGAAGAAACTCATTGGCATTTTTATATTTTCCAGATGATATCCAAACAAGCTTTTCTTTCAAGAAATATGTCTGATCTGACCAGCCGAAATAGTCCAAGCTTATTTTATTAATATTTCCGCCAGCTGGCGGATTTTCAACCCAATCGGTTAAACGTTTCAGGTCCTGCCCCCAATCCAAATTAGAGTCAACGACATACCTGTAACCTCCCGAAGGTCCGCCAGCAACTTGGTTAAAATAGGTTAGATAGTAGGGGTAAACGGATAAGTTTTCATATAAGTACCATCCGAAGAGAGTAGTAAGTAGTAAGTAGTAAGTAGTAAGGATCTTTTTCGAATTGATTAAAGTAGTTATTTTAACTAGTACACCGGCTAAAAGTATAAACGTAAATCCATAGACGGGCATCAGGTGGCGGACGCCGATATTTAGATTTGATCTGATGCTGACAAACCAGTAAAGAAGGATCCAGGCTAACATGAATAATTTTTCGAAGTTATTGCGAGACCAATCTCGAATTTTTGTAATTTGTAATTTGTAATTTGTAATTTTAATTTTGGCTCCAAAGTATAAAAATGCGATTGTTAACAAAAGCCAAAATGAGAGAGGTTCTTTGATGAAGTAAACAATGGGAAAATATTGGGGCCAGGCCCAGTTGCGAATTTCACCCATAAAGTAAGTGGTATTACCGCCGACAGAGCGCTGGGTAACCATCAAAAGCCCCAGGCCATATTCAGCCAAACCCCGAATGATCGGCTTATCGGATAGATAAATAACTGTTTCAGCGATTGAACGTGTGCCATAAGTGCTTAGCATATTTTCTGTATGCTGGTGCTGAAGCTCAGGCGGATAATTCCAGGTGTGGAGGACATAAACCGGCCAGACGACAAAAACGTAGCCGATGACAATGATAAGAATAGTATGTAGTATGTAGTATGTAGTATGTAGTATCTTTTTTTCTTTAAAATTCAAAAGAGCATAAATAATAGAAAGGGCCAAAAAAAACGGGACTAATAAAAATAAAGAAAACTTTGTTAGTTCGGCGATGCCAAAAGCAATGCCGGCTGCAGCAAGATTTTTTTTGTTCTTATTCTTAAGATAGTGGATGAAAAAATAAGACGATAGAAGCACTCCGAAAAGCGCCGGGACATCGGTAGTTACAAATCTTGCATGAGCAAGGACAGTGGGCGAGAGGGCAAATAGGAACAGAGCCATTGAGGCGGCAAAATAGCCGGATATTTGTCTGGCCCAGGCAAAAACTATAATCGCCGAGATTATGAAGAAAATTAACATCGGCATTTTGGCAAACCGGCTCACTCTCATCGGGTCATTGCCGGAGTTAAATATTAGTTTTCGGCCGAATTCCCATTGACCGTTTATATCTTTTTGCCAAAAACGGCTTTCAAAAGCCGGGCCGTCATTTATGCCGTATATTTTTAAGGATAAACCGGCTAAATCTTTGGCTAAGGGAGGGTGCTCAGGATTCAAACGATGGTCGAGCTTGGCGACATAAGAATAACCGGCTCCGATGTGGGGTATCTCATCAACTATCGGCGTATCATTCCAGACGCTGGTTATGGCCAGAACTAAAGCCACGGCCACGATAATTAGGGCTATTAAATCGAGAGAATATTTATTCATGAGAATTATTTGCTGAAAATAGTGAAAGATTCATGGGGTGTTTTGTATAAATAATGCCGGTTAATTAAGGTTGTTTCAAGTTCATGGTCAGTAGCAAGGGGTATTAAGAAATAATGGGCTGGAAACCTGAAAGTTGAAAGCTGGTTGGGAGGCAGATAGTATATCTGATTTTGAATTGAGCATTGTTGGTTGTGGGTGCTGGTTAGATATTTAATCGTTTGGGCATTATTAGGTACTTTATCAACCAAAACGTCGCCCTCATTAACTAAAATATATTTTGGCACCTCAACGTCTATCATGTTCAAATATTCAGCGATATCAATATATTTTTGGGTAAATGCCTCTTTAGTTTTTGGGTTAAGGCCCCAACTTATAAAATATCTTGAATATTCTAAAAATCCAAGTGAAATAAGAAAGACTAAAGCCGTGATTGAAATAAGTATTTTGGCTTCGTGATTGTATGTTTGCTTATCAAATTGGTAGTGGGGATCGTAAACTCGGTAGAGCCGAGAAATAAGATTAACGAACCACCAGAAGCCGATGGCGGCGAATATCATTACGACCGGTACAACGCCGATAACCCGCAAAGCATGAGGGGCTTCGATTGATAAGAAACCTGGCAGAAGCATTACCAAGAACCAGCTGAAAAGAAAAGTGTGCACGGTTGAAAAGTGGCTGTGTCCTCCGACTTGTCCTCCGAAGCCTTGGCGAAGGAGGAAGCCTTTGGGCGAAGGAGGGCCGTGTTTTCTTGAAAGCCAATGGAATAACTCTTTCAAAAATCCGGCTATAAATAAAATTCCGATCGGCAGAGACAATTCCGGCCAACCGGGAATATTGTGGCGCTGGTTTTGGTCTCCGGTAAAATTGAACATTCCTAATGTCCTAACTATACTAATTCCTAATTCCTTGATTGGTTTTTCCTGGGCAAATACCGATATCGGCCGGCCTTCTCGTTTTAGAAAGTCATCTGGATGGACGTAAAAATACACCATCATCGGCAGAGCTATAATTATTGTTGTCAGGACTAAAAGAGCAAAGCCTCGAAGAAGGTGGTTTCTGGTGTGTTCATATTTGGAAAAAGAAAAATCTTTTTTAATGTATGACCAATAATTCCAGAAAAGTATAAGTCCGATCAAGGGAGCTATCCGGAATGAAAAATAAGTATAAAAACCTAGTCCAGTGATAAGGCCGGCAATAAAAAAGTCCCTCAAACGGCCGTTTCGCAGGCCACGCCATAAAAAGTAAAATCCCCAAACTAAAATAAGGGGCAGCATGATTGCCCGGAAGCCGATCCGAGAAAAGTTAACATGCCAGAATGATATGGCCAGGAAAAAGCTTGATACAGCGGCTATTCGCCAGTTAAAAATATACCGAGTTAACAGATAAAGACCGGCTATGGTCAGAACGCCCATAATCGCTGAAACTAGGCGCAAGGCCCAGGGTTCAACTCTGAATATGGCTATAGAAAATGCCTGGAGATTTATAAACAATCCTTCCCGTCCGTTATTGGCCGGATAGAATATCTTAAACTTGCTAAGACATTTCGACATTTCGACATTTCGACATTCATCCAGCACTTTTAAGGCGTCGACGCCATTAGCCGCTTCATCGGGCCATAAGCCCGGCGGAACTAAATCCAACTGATAGAAACGAAAAAATACGGCCACGGCCATAATAACTAAAAAGATAATAAATTCTTTGTTGACCCCCTTGTTCATGTATAACTATAATTATTTTAACATAAAATTTATTATCTTATACCACGACTGTTTAAAACTTCATATTTCTGTTATCCTATCCCCATGCCCTCCCAAGAATGCCGACAATTCAAAGAAGACCTGGCTGGCCTTTCTTCCCTCGGGGAAGAGTTTGACCGTCTCTTAAAAACAGCCGTCCCAAGCGGTAAAGAAGAGGAGGTCATACAAAGATGGGAAGAATGGTAAAACATACACCATATTGTTTCTATATCATAATTATGATATTTTTATTCTATGAAAACAAATCTGATAATTCTTTTCGGTTCTCAAATATCGGGAAATACAAGACCTACATCCGACATTGATGTGGCTGTTTTGGCTGATCACCCCCTTTCTATAAAAGACAAGGAAGAAGTATCAGAACAAATAGCCAAGGATATGCATATCTCTTCAGATCTGATCGATTTAGTAGACCTAAATACCGCTTCGCCGCTATTACAGCATTCTATTGCCCAAACCGGCCGGCTTTTATCAGGAACAGAATACGATTTCCTTCGCTTTAAGGTACTTGCTTGGAAACGCTATCAAGATACGGCTAAATTCAGGCTACGTCGGGCGGAAGTTCTAAATGCCGGTATTAAATAAAAAATGGGTATTGAAATAATCCATAAAAAATTAGAACAAATAGCGGCTTTGCTAAATGAACTTGAAAACTTACTGTCAAAGCCGTTTTCGGCTACTTATTCAGATATGATTTCCATTCGAGCGGCGGAACGAGATTTTCAGCTCATCGTAGAACTAGCGAGCGATGTTAATACGACTATTCTGATAGAAAGGACTAGCGAAACCCCAGACTCTTATCGTTCGTCATTCAGCAATTTGGCAAAATTGGGGATTTTTGAAGAAAAGACGCTTTCGCAGTTGATAATTAGTGCCAAACTGCGCAATATACTTGTCCATGAATATGATTTTGACGAGGACTATAAGAAATTCTACGAATCAGCCAAAGAGTTTATCCCAGCTTATCGGGACTATATAAAGATTATTTTGAATTTTATTTCTCGGCAATAGTTATATAGAAAGATCGACAAGCCAGGCTTCAAAGATTTCCATAAAAAATTTCGAAGAAAGGAATAAGATTAAGGGATAAGAAAAGAGATAAGAAGAAAAGTCTTAAGCCTAAGAGACCCTCACCGCGGCACGAACACCCCACGCCGGAAAGCGAAAACCGGGATCGTCCCAACCAACCCTGGCCCGGCGATCGTCGCGAAGCCAGTCGCCGTCCGGGAGCCTGCCCGAAGAACTAGTATTTTGTCGTCTTTCCTGTAGGGTAGGAGGCAGATAGTTCCCTGGCAGCCAGACGGCGTTATTGTCGTCCAAGTCATTGGATACTTGGTTGGTTTGCTCAAGATGGGTGATAAACTGAATCAGCCAGTCTTCAATGGTCAGATAGGATTCGTGCTGATATTGCTTTGCCTCGCCGAAGTCTTGGACGGAGGCGGGATTCTGAAGGTTAAGGTATTCTATGGGGGTTTTGTTGTTTTCTATTCTTTTTCTCTGATTGGGCTTGCCTTGGTTAGCTTGCCCTGAGGGACTCGAAGGGACGATCTGATTCTCGTTCTCTTGAGGCAGGAATTGGTTCTTTTCCTGGAGAATAACGTTAAAACCCTTAGTTTCGGCAATCAGCTGGTCTTTGGTTATCCCTTGATGATTATCGGGGTCAAAGGCCTTGGGGTAATATCTTAATAAAGGGTTATCTTGGAACCGGTCATAGAGATAGACCGGGTTATTAAGGTCTAGATCCAGGAGTTCATCTTTGTCTTCCCGTCCTACGCCAAAGGCTTCGGAGGGCACAGTAGGATTCCTCTTAGTTTTAAACAGTTTATGGTTATGATGATGTTCTACTAGAAGACGGCCGAGGGTTTGTTTAAGGGTCTCAATTGAGACTAAGGGGGTAATCTGGAGCTGATTGAAGCCCTGGCTGATCTTGGTTCTTAAGATTTCTCTTTTTTCCTTGCCCTCCGAAGCTTCAGCGAAGGAGGGTCGTATTCTTCGGGTTATTTCCTGAAAGCTAGGCAGAGGGTATTCTATGGCTTGCCCTGAGGAATTCGAAGGGTTATTTAGTTTAATCCCCAGTTCTCCGTTAGCCAGATGAGTTAAGAGACCGGTTCTCTCAAGAATCTCGATCTGGTTATTGTATTGGGATTCCAGCTCTGTTCTTGATAACTCCGGAAAGGGCCAGAGCTTTTCTCTTAAGCCTTCCTTTTTGCTGATCATCTCTTGCTTCAGTTCTTCCCATCTTTGTATGACCTCCTCTTCTTTACCGCTTGGGACGGCTGTTTTTAAGAGACGGTCAAACTCTTCCCCGAGGGAAGAAAGGCCAGCCAGGTCTTCTTTGAATTGTCGGCATTCTTGGGAGGGCATGGGGATAGGATAACAGAAATATGAAGTTTTAAACAGTCGTGGTATAATTTATATTATGGAAAGTAACATAACTACAATCGAACATGATATTGCTGAACTTGAGCGCCGGCTTCAGGAAAAGAAATCCTCTTTGGAGCAGGAGAAATCAGGTCCGAGCGGAACTGGAGGCGGAGTTCATCGTTCTGAGAAAGAACTGCTGC
>CAYTBY010000003.1:0-62533 GCA_964436165.1 uncultured Candidatus Saccharibacteria bacterium | reverse complement strand
CAAGCTATATTTTGATTAAATACAAAAGATCAACCAATTAGTTATACAGTGCCGCTCCCTGGTAAAGACCATTTTATCAGAATCCAGCTAAGTTTTTTGTTTTTATAGTAAATAAGTTAAGATGAAGACATGCCAAGTTATAAATTTCCGGATGGTTTCAAATGGGGGAGCGCCACTTCGTCTCATCAGATTGAAGGTGGGAATAATAATGATTGGTCAGAGTGGGAACAATCAGAAGAAAGGGTAGGGGATCTGAAAGCCAAAGGATTAGACCCAAATAATTTTATTTCTGGAAAAGCCTGTGATAGCCCTGAGGAATTCGAAGGGCTTGCCCCGTGGTAAAACTTGTAAAGTTTTACTTTACGGGGTATATTATGGCTCAGCTTCGGTTGTCCCTTGAAAAGAGGTTGGAATGAAGCTCTGGTTTCCGATGATTCTATTAAGTATGGCAATGATGGCTGGATGTAAAGAAGCACCAGAACCACAATCTGTACAGATTGAATTTCGTATTAAAACCTCTAATGGAGTGATCCATAGCTTTGATAAATCCGTGACTTTTATAGAAATGGAGTCTGAATATTCTAATTACGAATGTGCGGTTGAACTTGAAAATCAAAAATATAGGGTGGGCTTTTGGGCCAATTCATATCCAGCACTCCCGTTATCAGCTGTAGATATAAGCTATGATTTTGGAAATATCAGCGGCGTTGGTTTAGCAATGCCATATAAAAATTTTAGCGTTTACGAGCACAACGGCTCAGTAATTATGATTGAAGTCTTTAGTACCAAGTTCATTCGGTCATTAAAAAAAGATTATCCAAAACAGTTCAAAAATAATCTTAATTGCCAAACCTTCTAAGCCGACTAACGTCGGCCTTTTATTTTTAATAACTAAACGCTAGCCGTTTTCACAAAGCTGAGCTTAGCTCTGCCTGAAATTGACCCCGTATATCAGCAAGGATAGGCTCCCCATAACGACTATCCTTAAAACGCTGTTTTAAATATTAAGTTTCCATTATGAGGTATAACTCCGTTTAAACTATAGTCAGCCGGGAGTTAAATCCTTGCTGTATTACGGGGTTGATAGGATGACCACTTTTATCTGGGTTTTTTGACTTTATACATAAGCTAACCAGGTTTTTTGAATCTAAAAAAGTCGTGTCAATAGTTTCCTTGACTCCCTAGTTATTAGATGAGAGTATTAAGAAGGTTATTTGACATTCAAAAAAAGAGAGAGAAAATGACTAAAATCTTTAGTTTTTTCTTAGCGGCTCTTCTTATTTTAAGCACATCTAGTTTTGCCCAGTCTCCACCCCAGGTGCCAGACTTTTTAAGTCCCGATTGGGAACTTACAGACACTATTAAAACACCATCAGCCCCAGGATTGGTTGAAATGTCTAGGTTTTATAGAGATTCAAGTCAAGACAATGTAGTAGTTCTCTTCTCTGTTGTCTATGAATCTGAGCAGAATAGAGAAGAGGATGTTTTCATGCTCTTTGCTAAGAGTACTGATCTGGATCCGTGGGTAGCTTTAAAGGTAGATGGGAAATGGTATGTTAGTAAAGATCAAAAACTTGATAACCTTAACTTTTCGGGTATTTTTGATCAGAACAATAATCAGGTCGGAGTCAGGGTGGCTCTAGATACAGCCGAAGGTTTAAAAGAAAGAGAGGTTATGTTTCCTAAGTAAGCAAAAACGGCTCAGCGCCGTTTTTTATTGTTCTACTCCTCTCTGTTTAGAGCGGGCAACATCTTTTTTCTTGATTGTTTCTCTTTTGTCATATTTCTTCTTGCCTCGGGCGATACCGACGAGAAGTTTTATTCGGCTCTTTTTATTGTAAAATTTGAGGGGAATAAGGGTTGTTCCTTGTGTCTGAGCTGTGCCAGTAAGATTTGATATCTCTCTTTTTGATAATAATAATTTTCTTGATCTCTGGGGATCATAATCTTTGGGGGTATTTATCGGCTGGTAGGGAGAGATAGTAGCGCCGATAAGAAATACCTCCTCGTTTACCCCGTTCGAAGTAGCCTCGCCGAGGTCCTTCGGACTCGCGCCCTTGGCGTGAGCGAGACTTCTAACGGGGTGAAGTATTTTTACATAAGCCCCCTTAATAGATGCTTTGCCGGTCTTTATTGCTTTAACCTCATGTCCTTCCAAAACAATTCCCGCCTCAATCGTTTCAAGGATTTCATAATCAAACCCCGCCTTGGAATTGGTCGCGTATTCGGTCATAGATTTTTATAGATATCCTTTCTATGACCAATACCGAAAAAAATGGCAGTTTCTTTTCTAAAATAAAAAAGAACTCGGTATCCTCGGGTAATTCTAAAAGAAAAAGCTCCCGGCAGTTCATCTAATTTTTTAGTATGAATTAAAGGGTGAAGCCAACTTTCTTGGAAAAGCAGCTCCTGTCTTTTGTATAGTGTTTGTACTTCTTTTGGGAGTTTCTCGAATCGTTTTAAGAAAATAGGCGTTTTGTAGATAGTCATTACTGAGGGGGATGAGATTTGATCGCCGCAAGGTAATCTTTTTTGATTTGCTCTGAATTTTTGTACTCTTTTATGCTTTCCTCCGGAATCAGCCCCATAAATTTGTTAAGTTTTACCTTAAGTTCTCTCATTTCTTTCATGAGTTCAGTAATGGTTATATCACTTTTTTTATTTGTAATAACTTGAGGCATATTAACAGAAAGTCTTTAATGATCTCAAAGTAGGTAATTTACTCTGTTTTTTAATATCTTCTCCAGATCTCGGCGAGAAAGCACTACTAATTCTTCGTTGCCGGTTATCTCGCTGGGGATTGTAACAAATGTAGAGGGTTTCATATTGGCTAGCGTAACTTAATTTATGAGAGGTTTAAATATTGACTTTTTAATTTAGGTGTGTTAGAGTTTAGATTAAGCTATTTCACAGAAGAAAAAAGGAGAGAAGTTATGGATAATGGTTCACGCCTGGGGGCACTTAAGAGAGCTGCTTTTCGTGCATCTGTTTGCAAAAACGGCGGAAGTTTTTGCCGAATTTGCCAAGGTCGAACCAAGTTGCCAGATTTCGCTTTTTGTCTTCGCCACTTCAGAGAGTTGCCGCCAGATCTTCATGGTAATGATAATATAGCCGCTGCCGAAGCGTATTTACGTGCGCCTCGACCCTTGCGGTTTGCACGAATAAAAGGGAGCGCACCACGGCGTGCCGGTGGAAATCCATTATACATAACTTCCTCGGGGCGGTATCAGATCTATGTATCCTCTGACCGTTCTGGAAAACAGGTCTTGATTCTACGAGATGGTTCAAATAAACATGAGCTTGGTCGCTACCACACAATAGCTGAAGCTCAGAAAGCCCTTTCTGAACTATATAGCAGTAATATGATTCATAATCCATGGGCGACAAAAACGTTGATTCGTTGATGATTAAGCAGAACTGGGGGCTGTGGCAACACGCCCCTTTTCTATACTCTAATTTTTTCTATGCTTTTTATTATTGAGGTTGTTATTGCATCCCCGGTTATATCAACTCCTTCTATTGACCTAATTTCCATATGCATTCCGACTCCTATGAAGCCGGGCATTATAGCATGGCCTCCCCAGGTAGAACCGTTTATTTGAGCTTTTCTTGGTGTCGGGCAGTATTTTTTGTGGCCGGAAAGATAAAAACCGTCTTCTCTGTGCTCGAGAAGGTATTCTGTATTTTGTGTGGTTATTTTTAATTTTTCACCTATTTCAATATTCTCCAACTTAATTCCTTCAGCTTTTTCAGCCGCTTCAGTCTCTTTGTTTAATGTTCGTTCAAGTTTTCCTTCAGTCATGTTATTTTCTCTCCACGAGTTTCGTTTTGAGATTGAGCGTCTCGTTTTTGCGGAGGACTTTGAGCTCTATATTATCGCCGACAGCGCATTGCTGGATAATGTCCTGAAGATCTTTTTCTTCGGTCAGCTCTTCGCCGTTTAGGGCGGTTATAATATCATTCTCGACTACCCCGGCCTTATGGGCGGGGGAGTTGGGAACTACGGCCACTGAACCGGGGACATGATCGCGGACAACTAAAGCGCCATGATCAACCGGCAGTTTATACTTTTCTTTTAGTTCCTTGCCGAGCATTACATATTGAAGTCCAATAAATGGTTTGATTATTCGGCCGTGCTTGATTATGTCTTCCAGGTCTTGTTTGGCCCAGTTGATGGGTATGGAAAATCCGATGTTTTGAGCGCCATAGATGATAGCCGTATTAATGCCGACAACTTCTCCTTCTAGATCAATTAGGGGACCACCAGAATTGCCTTGGTTAATGGCAACATCAGTCTGGAGAACTCCTCGTAGATGTTCCATCTGTCCGCCCGTACCAAGCGAAGCTGATATTTTCCTTGATAGGCCTGAAATTATTCCCTTTGATACGGTGTTAGAGAAAAGACCCAAAGCATTGCCGATGGCAATTACGGTTTGGCCGGGTTCGAGCTTGCTGGAATTTCCTAGGAGAACGGCCGGCAGACCCGTGGCGCTTATTTTCAAAACGGCGATGTCATTGATCGGGTCGCTTGAGACGACCTTGGCCGGATATTCTTTTAAATCAGTGGTTATTACTGTATATTCAGAATCAGCATCAAAAACAACATGTTTGTTGGTTAGTATCAGACCATCGGGATGAACGACGAAACCAGAGCCGCCGCCGACTTTTACTTTTTCTGTCTGGCCAGGGTCAGTACCTCCAAAAGCAAATGGGTTTAAGAACGGAGCCGGGTACATGCCCTTAAGTTGGGGCAGATGTTTTGATATAACAATACTAACGACGCTGGGAGAGACCTTCTTTACTGCATCGATTGTCAATTTGTCGTAGTCGAGGGAGTTCAATTTTTGTATTTTGTATTTTGTATTTAGTATTTAGTATACAAGATACAAAATACCAGATACCAGATACAGATTGTTTGTATGATACTATTATGCGATTAAAAAGAAATTTTTTCAATAGGAACACCGTAATCGTGGCTAAGCAATTACTTGGCAAGTATTTATGTAGACAGATAGGCGGCAAGATGATCAGAGTCAAAATTACCGAAACCGAAGCCTATTGCGGGACAAAAGATCTGGCTTGCCATGCCTCGAAGGGTCTGACGCCGAGAACAAAAATAATGTTCGGCCCGCCAGGCTACGCATACGTATATATGATTTATGGGATGTATCACTGCCTGAACGTGGTAACTAGGGAAGAAGGATGTCCGGAAGCAGTGTTGATAAGAAGAGCGGAAATAATAAATCCGAAATCCGAAATCCTAAATCTTAAACAAAGCCCGAAAATTAAAAATTCCAAACTAACACCTAAAACCTACAACCTAAAACCTATTCTGAACGGGCCGGGAATATTATGCCGGGAGCTAAAAATAGACAAAAAACTGAACGGCATAGATATAACTAAAAGCAGGGAATTGTGGATAGAACTCGGGGAAAGTCCTAAAAAAATAAAAAAAGGCAAAAGAATTGGTGTTGATTATGCGGGAAAGTGGAAAGATAAACTCTGGCGGTTTTACATTTAACCTCAGCCAGCCTTTACAGAATATATTTTATCTGTATATTTAAAATAGTTCTTTATAATGAGGTTAAAATGGCCGAGACTAAGAAACCGGAGATTATAAAATCCAGAGACATTCATCGATCAATCAGGCTTGATCCGATTGATGAAAAGCTTACTGCTTTTGCCGAAAAGGGAGTGTTTCTTATTGGGGGTCCTATACTGGAAGGGGTTACTTTCAGTCTGTTGCTGTCCATCGGTAATCTGCACAAGACCGAGCCCGATAAGGAGATTTGGTTGATTCTTAAATCTCCCGGCGGTCAGGTTGATGAAGGATTTGCGATGTACGACCTTATCAGAGCTTTTGTTAAAAAAGGGTTAAACATAAATATTCTCTGTATGGGCCTGGTTGCTTCAATGGGTGCCGGTATTTTGCAGGCCGCAAAACGGAGATATTCTTTGCCGTCTACTCAGTTCATGATCCATGAGGTCAGCCAGGTTATAATGGCTACTGAGAACGCCAGCGAAAGTGACGAAAGGAATGCCGAGATTAAAAGGATTAATAATATAGTCTTAGGACAGCTTGCCGATAGAACAGGGCTCGACATTAAGGAGCTTGCGGCGCAACTTCGCAAAACTGATGTTTGGCTTGATGCTAAAGCTGCATTGAAATTCGGGTCCAACGGGTTAATTGACGAAATCGTCGATACTTTACCATTTGAATTATAAACGGCTTAACGTCGTTTTATTTTTGTCAGGGTCATGGGATTTGTTTTCGGCTTTATTAAGGAATAAAATTAGTAAAGGGCATAGTTCTTTATAAAGGACAAGGCGTGAGAAAAGGCCATAAATTTCACAGCTGGCTCTTTGAACTTTTGATGGAATTCTTTGTTAATTCAGGCTGGGTCCTTGTCATTAAGGATTTTAAGAAATCCAAGATTATCAAGGAGAGAAACTATACGGGACTTACCAATTATGGGAGTAAGACCATTTATCTTGACATAGATGACGGAACTCCGAGAATCCTTATTCACGAGCTGGGTCATTTGGTTTTGTGTACTGTCTGGGAGAGAGCGGCCGCAAAAATTCCCTGGAAGGAATTAAAAAAGGTCAGAGGGAGAGGCCGTAAAAAGAAAGAGTTCAATTGGGAAGAAGACAAGGTAATAGAATTTACAGATTTATATTATCGGCTCCTTGATAAGCATCAAATAAAAATACTACAAGGATTTATTGATGAATCCCGGGTAAGATATGAAGAAAAAAAGGGTTAGATCTCCAGAGATCACACCCTTTTTTATTTGCCGTTTTTCGGCTATATTAAGATTAACCCATGAGATCTTGGCTGAAGAATAAAATAAACGAATTCTATCCGGATATTGATTTTGATGTACTAACCCCTCCCGATGAGAAAATGGGGGATTATTCGGTTAATCTGGCTTTTGTGTTGGCTAAAAAAGAAGGCGGAAACCCAAGGGAAATTGGCAAGGAATTAGTCATTAAACTTTTAAACAGCGAAGAATTTAAAAAGTATTTTGATAAGATCGAACTGGCCGGAAACGGGTTTATTAATTTTTACTTAAGTTACGAATTTCTACAAAAAAAGCTAGTCGAGATAAGTTCTGACAAGGATTACGGACAAAGCGCCGAGGGCAGAGGCAGAAAAGTAATAGTTGAGTATTCTTCTCCGAACATTGCCAAACCGATGCACATCGGCCATTTGCGCTCGACAATTATCGGTGATGCGTTGGCTAATGTTTATGAAAATCTAGGCTACAAAGTCGTCAGATGGAATTTTATTGGAGACTGGGGAACGCAGTTTGGGAAGATTATAGCGGCACGCAAGGGCCAGGTTTCTTATAAATTTAAAAAAGCATTCCCTATTTTTAAAAACTTTGGACCCAATGATACCGTCTCTTCAATGTTGGGTATGTATGTTGATTTTTCAAAAAAGGAAAAACAAAATCCAGAGCTTGAAGAAAAGGCTCGTTTAGAGTTTAAAAAATTAGAGAATAAAGACGAAGAAGATTGGGAGTTGTGGGGGAAATATAGGAATATTTCTCTAACAGAGTTTAAGAAAGTATACAGTGAAATTAATATAAATTTTGAGAAAATGATTGTCAAGGGCGAGAGTGATTATGAGCCTGAATTGAAGAAAGTTATCGAAGAATTAAAAAAGAAAGGCCTAGTCAAAGAAAGCGAGGGCGCTTTAATTATAGAACTTGATAATTTACCGCCGGCCATGCTTCGTAAATCAGATGGCGCAACTCTTTATATTACTCGCGATATTGCCAGTTTGGAAGACAGGATAAAAAATTATCATGCCAATAAAATTTTATATGTTGTTGCAAACCAGCAAGCCCTTCACTTTGAACAGCTTTTTGCGATTGCTAAAAAACTCGGTTGGATTAACGCAGAATTAGTTCATGTAAAATTCGGCATGGTTTTAGGTGAAGACGGCAAAAAGCTTGCGACGCGCGAAGGAAAAGTCGTGCCATTGCAAGAGGTGATAGACAGGCTTAATGATTTGGCTTTCAAAACTGTTAAAGAAAAAACCCCCAATTTAAATGAAGAAGAAGCCCAAAAAATTGCCAGAGTGGTTAGTATCGGCGCTTTAAAATATAACGACCTCAAGCAACATCCTTATTCAGATATTACTTTTGACTGGAAGGCGATGCTTGATCTGTCTGGCAATAGCGGGCCGTATATCCAGTATACGTATGCCAGGCTGGCGAGTATTTTAAATAAAGCGGGTAAATACGAAGCCGATGATCTATCAATGCTGAGCGAGCCAGTCAGTAGAACTCTAATGCGTCATTTGCTTGATTTCCCGGAGATTATTGTCGAAAGTGCAAGACTCAATACTCTTAATGGACTTGCTCTTTATCTTTACGAACTAGCCCATAGAGCCAACCAATTTTATGAGCAAGTTCGTATATTAGAGGATGAGAATATCAGCCGCCGCAATGTCCGTCTCTTGTTAGTCGAAACTACCGCCTCTGTATTAAAGAGGGGATTGAATCTGCTCGGGATAGAGACTTTAGAGAGAATTTGAGTTCCTATGTTTAAATAGTCGGAACCAAGTTACTAGTGAGGCTGCTCCCAAGATATCCATTAGAAGGTCGTTGACGGTGTCTTGAAGATCACCCATAAAGTATGCTCTGATGCCGAACCACCGGTAAAACGGTTCTATTAAGGTTTGGTTGGCGATATATTCTGAGAATTCCCAGACTACGCCTATAAAAACAGTTGCTCCAACGATGATGAGGGTATTTTTTACCAGAGCACTAGTATCATTAGTGCTCTGGTTTTTTGTAATTAGGCGATCTTTGAGATATTCAGCCATGAACATTGCCACAAAAAATCCTCCTAAAAAGTGAAGAGTAGTATCAAACCAATCCCACTTCAAATACCAGCCGTAATATAGGCCCGGAATATTGATTATAAAGATTAAAACTAAAAAAAAGAAAGCCCTTCTCATGGTGTAGATAGCTAAGCTAAATCCTATCATTTAATTTGTTTTTTATCAAAAAACAGGTAAAATTAACTCCATGTACGATTTTAAGGATACAGAACATAAAATTCTTGAGTTTTGGCATAAAAACCATATTTTTGATAAATCTCTGGAGGCCCGCAAAAAAGCCCCTCCTTCGTCAAGACTTCGGCGGGCAGGCAAACGCTTTGTGTTTTTTGAGGGCCCGCCGACAGCCAATGGTTTGCCCCACATCGGCCACTTTTTAACCAGGGTCTATAAAGATCTTTATGGCCGATACAAAACAATGCAGGGCTTTTTTGTTTTGCGTAAAGCCGGCTGGGACACCCATGGTTTGCCGGTGGAAATTGAGGTAGAAAAAGAATTGGGTTTTAAGTCTAAAAAAGATATAGAAAATTACGGCATCGAAAAATTTAATAAAAAAGCCAGGGAAAGCGTCTGGAAATATAAGGCCGAATGGGAGGAGATGACTCGAAAAATGGGATTCTGGCTGGATATGAAAGATCCCTATATTACTTATGAAAATAATTATATTGAGACGCTCTGGTATATAATCCAGCAAATATGGAACAAGAAGCTGTTGTATCTTGCTCACAAAGTCGTGCCTTATTGCGCCAGATGCGGAACGTCGATTTCATCTCATGAAGTTGCGCAAGGATACCGCACAATAACTGATAGGTCAGTTATTGTGAAATTTAAAATTAAAAACCCTAAATCCTACAAACTACTTCCTAATTCCTGTATTCTCGCTTGGACAACGACACCTTGGACGCTTCCGGGGAATGTCGCTCTGGCTGTCGGGAAGGATATTAGCTATGTAATTGCCGAAAAAGAGGGGGAACATTTTATATTAGCCGAAGATCTGGTAAATAAGGTTCTTGGATCCGATACAGGATACAAAATACAAGATACAAAATACAAAGGCAGTGACTTTGTCGGCCTTGAATATGAACCCCCTTTCGACATTAAAGAATTAAAATCACGAACATCATATAAAGTCTACGATGCCGATTTTGTTTCAACTGAAGAAGGTACGGGCGTTGTCCATACGGCGGTCATGTATGGTGAAGATGATTATGATTTAGGTACCAAACTCGGACTGCCCAAGTTTCATACCGTTGACGAACAGGGTAAATTTGTTGGAGTCGGGAAAGATTTCGATGGTCTAGTCGTTAAACACAAAGATAAGCCGACGGAAGAAAAGACAACCCAAAAAATGATTGACTATCTTAAAGATAAAAAACTACTTTTTAAAGAAGAGGGCTACGAACATGATTATCCTTTCTGTTGGCGGTGTCATTCGCCATTATTGTACTACGCTAAAAGTTCCTGGTTCATCAAAATGTCTGGCGTTAAAGAAGAACTTCTGAAAAATAGCCAGAAGATTAACTGGTTTCCCGGACATATTAAGGAAGGCCGATTCGGTCAATGGTTGAAAGAGGGAAAGGACTGGGCTTTTTCACGGGAACGTTATTGGGGGACACCGCTACCGATATGGAAATGTCAGAAGTGCGATAATTACAAAGTCATCGGTTCAATTGCTGAAATGGAGAAACAGGCTACAGCTGCAATTGTAAAAAGAAACACTTATTTTACCCTTCGCCACGGTTATACTACTCGGGATGAGCGAAAAAAAATGATAATTAGCGCCGATTCCAAAGCTGACAAATATCACCTTACTGCCGAGGGTCGTAAGCAGGTGGAAAAAACAGCTCAATTTATTCAGAACAACTATAAAATAGACCTCATCTATTCTTCGCCCCTTATCAGGACGATGGAAACTGCTGAAACTGTTGCAAAACTTACTCATGTCAAAGTTAACAAAGACGATCGGCTCACAGAGATAGTTCATGGCGGATGCGAGGGGAAGCCTCATGGCAGTTGTCCTTTCAGAGACAAAAAAGCGACCATGGATGACAAGCATCACGAAATAGGCGAGAGCTGGAACGATGTCCGGTTGAGAGTGTTCGATTTTGTAAACGAAATGGAGTCTAAATACTTCGGTAAAAATATTCTTATTGTCAGTCATGGCGACCCGCTCTGGCTTTTTGCCGAGATCTCTCTTGGTGCAACGGGAAAAGAAATTTTAGCAGAGATAGAAGATGGTCGTGGCCACTATTCCGATCTTGCTCAGGTTCAAAAGCTTGATTGGAAGCTGGTACCCAGAAACGAATACGGCGAACTTGATCTTCACCGGCCGTTTGTTGATTCAGTTTATTTGAAATGCAGCGAGTGCGGAGCTTCAATGAAAAAAGTGCCGGATTTGATAGATGTCTGGTTTGATTCTGGGGCGATGCCGTATGCTCAATGGCACTGGCCTTTTGACACAGTTCAGGGCAAGCCGTTTGACAGTAAAAAGATGTTCAAAGAACAATTCCCAGCAGATTTTATAATTGAAGCGATAGACCAGACTCGGGGTTGGTTTTATACTCTTTTAGCAATCTCAACTTTATTGGGCAAGGGCAATCCCTACAAGAATGTGATGGTTTTAGGTCATACTTTGGATGAAAAGGGAAAGAAGATGTCCAAATCAATCGGTAATGTTGTAAGGCCGAATGAACTGCTTGATACTGCCGGTGTTGATGCCACCCGCTGGTATTTTTATACCGCCAATACTATTGGAGAATCGATGGTTGTAAGCCAGAAAGGCGTCCAGGAAAGGCTAAAGGGTTTTATTTTTACTGTTCAAAATTGTGTTCGTTTTTACGAACTTTATTACTCCGACGCTAACTCAAAAATACAAGATACAAAATACAAGATACAGAATACAAGCCTTCTCGATAGATGGATTATCTCAAAACTCAACGGCCTTATTGATGAAGCAACGCAAAGTTTAGATAAATATGACCCGACAACTGCGGCCCGGGCAATAGAAAAATTCGTGATTGAGGATTTGTCGAATTGGTGGCTGAGGCGTTCAAGAAAAAGAAAGGAAGCTCTCGGTCTTTTGAGGTTTTTGCTTTTAGAATTAGCTAAGATTCTTGCTCCGTTTACGCCTTTTTTGGCAGAGGATATTCATTTAAGACTTCATCGAAATATCGATATGTCTAAATATCTGGAGAGTGTTCATTTACAAGATTGGCCGAAGATAGATAAAAAATTGATTGATAAAAAATTAGAGGAGGAGATGGATGAAGTAAGAAATATTGTTACGGCGGGATTGGCAATAAGAAAAGAAAAGCAGTTAAAAGTTCGTCAACCGTTGGCGAAGCTAACCCTTCGCAGTTACCAGTTACCAGTTACCAGTTACCAGTTACTCGATTTAGTAAAGGAAGAACTCAACGTTAAAGAAGTTGTTTTGAACAAAGATCAGAAGGAAGAAGTTATCCTGGACACAGAATTATCGCCGGCTCTTATCGGTGAGGGTTATGCCAGAGAACTAATCCGCCAAATCCAGGATATGAGGAAAGAAGCTAAATATAAGCTGGATGAGAAAATATTTGGCCAATGGCATTCCGATGATGGGGAAGTGTCGGGGGCAATCCATGAGTGGACAGAGGAAATCAAAAGGGAGGCATTGCTTAAGGAGCTCGTCTCTGGTCCAAAAGGTAAGAAGACGTATGATGTTGAAAAAGAATTCGAGTTGGCGCCACAGCGTAAAATCTGGGTTGGTGTGAGAAAATAAAGCTTTCGCCCTTCCCATTTTTCGACCGGCCGGATTTCTTCGGCAAATAATTAAATTAATTTCAATTTAGCTTATTGATTTCAGGCCCTGTTTCCCAAAGTCTCAACACCCGAAATCAATATAGCCAAATTATCAATTAATTTAATTATTGTGCCCTTCTCGAAACCGGAAGGTCTGCAAAATGGAAAGGGCTCCGCTTTATTTTCTAAACACTTTAATTTTTATGAAATTACTACTTACATCCGGGGGTTTAACTAATAAATCAATTGCTGATGCCCTTTTTGATTTGGTTGGCAAAAAACCAAAAGATACTTCTTTGGTCTTTATTCCGACCGCTTCTAACGTAGAAAAAGGGGATAAGGACTGGCTTATTAACGACTTAATAAACTTAAAGAAACAAAATTTTAAGTCTATTGATATTGCTGATATTTCGGCGGTTGATAAGAAAATTTGGCTACCCAAAATGGAAGAAGCTAATGTCCTGTTTTTTGAGGGTGGAAATAGCTACCACCTGATGGAGTGGATGAATAAGTCGGGACTCACAGACATCCTGCCAGAATTACTTAAAACCAGGGTATATGTGGGCTTAAGCGCCGGTAGCATGGTAACGGGCAAGGACTTGGCGCTAAAGCAGTCCCAGATTCTCTACGGAGAGGATTTGGAGAGGAGGGAGGATATGGCCGGACTTAATTATGTAGATTTTTATTTTTTACCGCATCTTAACTCCCTTCATTTTAATTTGAGAGTAGAGGATAATATAAGGAAGGCGGTGAAAGATATACCCGAAAAGATTTATGCCATGGACGACCAGTCGGCTTTAAAGGTTGTTGACGGGGAATTAGAAATAATAAGCGAAGGCAAGTATCTGGTTTTTAATTAAATTTTTATGAAACGAGTATTTATAATTCATGGTTGGGAGGGGTATCCGGAGGAAAATTGGTTTCCATGGCTTAAGCATGAGCTTGAGAATAGGGGATTCGAAGCTCATGTCCCACAAATGCCCGATGCTGATAGTCCAAGGATAAAGAAATGGATTCCAGCAATTACTGAAGTTGTTAAAACTCCAGATGAAAACACATATTTCGTGGGTCATAGTATGGGTTGCCAGGCAATTGCCAGATATTTGGAAACACTGTCCGAAGGTATAAGTGTGGGTGGTATAGTTTTCGTGGCGGGATTTTTTAAACGGCTGACTGGGCTTAGAGAAGAGCCTGATTTTGAAGAAGTTGAAAAAGATTGGATGAAAACACCCCTAGACCTGGCAAAAGTAAAAAGTCATTTTGACCGTAGCGTTGCTATTTTCTCTGATGACGACCCATACGTACCGTTAGACAATCAAGATGACTTTAGGAATAAACTCGGTTCGAAAATAATAGTTCAGCACAAAATGAAGCATTTCAGTAGCAACTGGGGTACAACCGAACTGCTGGTTGTTTTGGAGGAACTATTAAAAATGACAATCTTATAGTGGTTAGACCACTATAAGATGTTTAAAACATATGTTAGGATATATTTATGAGAATTGAGCCATACACAACAGGTTCTTATCTGCACGTACTTAAAAGGGGTGCGCGTGGCATAGACATTGTTCATGACGAGTCAGACATGTGGCGTTTTTTGCGCATTCTATTTTTTATGAACGATGAACACGTTGATTTTAATTGGTCAGTTATAACAAAAGGTAAGGGCCTATTCTATCGTCCCGATAATTGGCCCAAACAAAAACCACTAGTAAATATTTTATGTTATACATTAATGCCCAATCATATCCACTTGTTATTAAAAGAAATACGCAAAGGCGGCACTTCTTTGTTTATGAAAAAAATTGGCCAGAGTATGACTGAACACGCAAATCTTAAATATAAAGAAAAAGGAAGTTTGTTTCAGGGTGCGTATAAGTCAAAGACAATTAAAACCGACGAATATTTATGCTACGTTGCAGTATATATAATGGTTAAAAATGTTTTCGAACTTTATCCTAAAAACGGACTAATTGGTGCACAGAAAAATTTTGAGGATGCGTGGAAATGGGCCAATACTTACTCATTCTCGAGTTTGGGCGACTATTCTGGTATGCGAAATATTTCTCCTGTTATAGAAAAGGAAATTTTTAAAGACTTTTTTGATACTTCAGCAAAATTTAAATCTTTTTCGCGAGATATTATTTTGGCAGGGAAGTGGAAGCAGGCGGAATTTGAATAAGTATTATAGTGGTCTGACCACTATAAACTGGATATGCGTACTAAAGCAATAATTCTAAAAAAACAAAACACCAATGAGTATGATCAGTTGGTGACTTGTTATACCGAAGAATTCGGGAAAGTGACGGCGATAGCGAAGAGTGTTTTGAAGCCAAGCTCCATTCAGGCGATGCATCTGGATATTTTTAATCTGGTTGATTTCGAACTTCTAAATGGCCGAGCCACCCCGATCATTACCGGCGCTCAAGCTGAACAGACGTTTGCTAATTTGAAGAATAATCTGCCGTCTCTGGCTACAGCCTATTTTTTTGCCGAAGTCATCGATAAAGCAGCTTTTGATTATCAAAAAGATGAAGAATTGTGGAATTTCATCGCAACTTTAGTAGGGGATTTGAATACTCCCCAAGTTCCCGGAAGCCTTGCTTCTGGGCATAAGGAATTTTTAATAGAAAAACAGGTTGAATTTTTGAACATTCTTGGCTATGCTCCTAATTTTAACGAGTGTGCTTTTTGTTCGGCTTCTTTAGATGGCCTACTGATGGCTTATAGCACCGAAGTCAAGGGTGGGGTTTGTAAAAACTGTTTTCTTTCGGGACAAAAAGGAATAGTTCTGAAAAGTAATGATTGGCAAACGCCAGCTATTATCGGGGCCTTATTCGAGGGTTTGGCCGAAAAAAAACTCAACTCCTTAAATTTCTTGAATTCTATGTTAAGATAGAAAAATGAGTTCTAAGATACTTAAATACTTAGTTTTACTGGCTTTTGTCTTATTAATCGTGGCCATCTCTTCCTTTTGGTTTAGCGGGCCGTCTTTTCGCGAAAGAGATGTGGTTTTTGAACTTGAGGGCCCGACCCAGGTAACTTCCGGCGAAGAGGTGGTATATAAATTAAAATATTCCAACGAAACCAGAAGTACGCTTTATGATCTTGATTTTGCCTTTATTTATCCGGAGGGCTCGGCTGTTTTAATAGATGGTAAAATTTTTGAGGATTATAGCGAGGATTTTAAGATTGACGAACTTGCTTCCGGTGAAAAGGGCGAGAAGGAATTCAAGGCCTTTCTTATTGGTGAAAAGGGTGGCATAAAAGTTGCCAAAGCCGTACTCTCTTTCAGATCGGGGAATCTAAGCTCCACTTTCGAAAAGAACGCGACTCTCTCCACGACAATAACCAGTGCCCCCATAACCATTACTCTGGTTGCTCCTCCAAGTACAGTTTCCGGAGCCGGGGTTCAGTACATTCTTGATTACAGAAACACTTCCGGCGAGGATGCCTCCGACTTGATCTTGGAGTTTGATTACCCGGACGGTTTTACTCCCCGAGAGTTTAATCCTAGTCCTAACTCAGGAAATAATTCTTGGCAGATTCAGTCGCTTAAAAAGGGGAGTGGCAATAGAATAACCATAAACGGCATTATTAAAGGCAACGAGGGGGAGAGCAAAGTTGTCTCTGTAAAATTAAAAAGAAAGATAAGCGGAAAATATGTTGATTATCAAAAATCGTCGGCCATGACGGTAATATCTAATCCGGTTTTGGGATTGGAAATTTTAGTTAACGGTGTTACCGATTATTCGGCCTCTCTCGGCGATCGGCTTAACTATACCGTGCAATATGCCAACAATTCGAATGTTAATTTTTTTGGCATGAATTTGTCGGTTAAGCTGGAGGGCGACACTTTTGACTTTACCAATCTGGATACCAGGGGCGGATTTTTTGATGATGCCGCTAAAACAATTAGCTGGAACAGCAGTACTATCTCTGATTTTGCCAACTTTACGCCGAACTTAAAGGGGCAAGTTAACTTCAGTGTTGGCCTGAAAACATCTTTTTCTTCGTCGATACCTGGAGCTTCACAGGATAAGTTTGTTAAGGCCTCGGCGAAATTCGGAACGCCGAATGTGCCAACAGGATTTGATGCCCCCGAAGTTGCAGTTACGGCCGGACTAGTAACAAAAATCGGCACCGAACCGACTCTTAATCAATCGGCTTATTATAACGATCCAAACTTTGGTTCTTTTGGGCCGTTTCCGCTTCGAGCCGGAGAAGAGACATATTTTACAATTCATTGGCTTTTAACCAATCCCGGGAATGATGTCGAGAATCCGGAATTAGTGACTAAGTTACCGCCGGGAGTTGAGTGGGAGGGCATGACCAAAGCCAGTGATAATTTACCAGTACCGACATATAATCCTAATTCAATCGAAGTTAAATGGATTTTGCTGAGATTGCCCTATGGGACAGGAGTGTTTACAGATAAATACGAGGCAAGCTTTAGGGTTAAAATTAAACCGTCAAGCCAGCAGAAAGGTACGGTAGTCCAATTAATTGACAAGGTCCAGCTTACGGGGACCGATGGCTTTACCAAACAAAGTATTATAATAAATAAGAACGGGCTGACTTCGAACGATCTTGTTGATCAACCACGAGAGGGAACGGTTCAATAAGAAAGTAGTATGTAGTAAGTAGAATGTAGCATGGAAAATAAAGAACAAAATTTATTAGAAAAAATTGTCAGCTTATGCAAGCGGAGGGGTTTTATCTTCCCCGGGTCGGAGATATATGGCGGATTGGCCAATTCATGGGACTATGGGCCGTTAGGCGCTCAATTGAAGAAAAATATTAAAGATCTTTGGTGGAATAAATTTGTTGAACGGCGGGAAGACATTGTTGGGATAGACGCGGCGATTTTTATGAACCCTAAAATTTGGGAGGCATCTCGCCATGTTTCTGAATTCTCCGATCCTTTGGTTGAGTGTAAAAAATGCCATCAAAGATTTCGCGAGGATCAAATTAAGGGGGCGTGTTCCAATTGCGGCAGTAAAGAATTTACTGAAGCCAAGCAGTTTAATCTAATGTTTCCGATCCGGCTCGGACCCACAGAGGACTCTTCGAATATAACCTACTTACGAGGCGAGATAGCCCAGGCAATGTTTGTTAATTTTAAAAACGTGCTTGATACTACGCGTGTCCGCCTTCCCTTCGGCATAGCTTCTCAAGGAGTGGCTTTTCGCAATGAGATAACTCCTGGGAATTTTATTTTCCGGACCCGCGAATTCGATCTAATGGAATTTGAGTACTTTACAAAAGAAAGCGAGTGGGAAAAGTGGTTTGAATACTGGCGGGAACAAATGAGGGAATGGCTCAAAGATATCGGCGTTGATCTAAAAAATGTTCATGAAGTAGAAATTCCCGACGGAGAGAGAGCCCATTATTCTAAACGCACGATAGATTTCGAATATGACTACCCTTTTGGACAAAAAGAACTTTATGGTCTGGCGTATCGCACTGACTTCGACCTTAAAAATCATATGGATAAAAGCGGCCAGGACTTGAGTTATACCGATCCGGAAACAGGGGAGAAGCTCGTGCCTCATGTGGTAGAGCCGACATTCGGCTTGAGCCGCTCTGTGCTTGTGGCCCTTCTTGAGGCATACCAAGAAGAGGATGGGAGAGTGATATTAAAACTTCCGCCGAAACTTGCACCGTATAAAGCGGCAGTATTCCCGTTACTGGCTAATAAACCTCAACTTATCGAAAAAGCCCGCTCTATTTACCAACTGTTGAAGTTTGACTTCAACACTGCCTGGGACGACAGGGGAAACATAGGCAAGCGATACTACTCTCAAGATGAAATAGGGACGCCAGTATGTATTACCGCTGACTTTCAAACCCTCGAAGACGACACAGTGACCGTCAGAGACAGGGATACGGCGAAACAGGAGAGGATAGCGGTCGGCGAGCTTAATAACTATATTTTGGAAAAATTAAAGTAGGAACCTCGGCATTAGTAGCTTTTTATTTTGGATTTTAAGTTATTTTATGATATAATGTTTGGATGGATATTAATTCCCTAGGTAACTTTAGAAACTCTTTGTTTTGGGATATAAATCCCAAGCGTCTTGATACGGAAAAAGATGCCCAATTTATTATCGGACGGGTTTTAGATTTCGGCAACTTGAAAGAATGGCGCTTAGTCGAACAGCTATACGGTAAAGAAAAAATAATCGAAGTCGCCATAGGCCACATATTTACTGACCCTCGGAGTGCTAATTTTTGGGCGTTTATTCTTTCCATTCCGGTTAATAAAATAAAATGCACGAGAAAGCCCTTACTCAAAATACCAAATACGTTCTCGAGTTATTAGATCAAGCCGGACTCACCAAGGATTTTTATTTAGCCGGCGGAACCGCTCTGGCGCTTTATTACGGCCATCGTTTTTCGGTAGATCTTGATTGGTTTGCCGAGAAATTTTCTTATAATTCTTCTTTTAGGGAAAAACTTTCAAAACTCGGTAAACTTACCGTTGATAGTGAGGGGGAGAAGACTTTTAATGGCGCTTTAGACGGAGTAAAAATCAGTTTTTTTGAATATCCGTATCCGCTTATTTCCCCAAAGACGCGCTACAAGAGCGGTATCTATTTGGCCGGCCGCCCCGATATAGCCGTAATGAAATTGGAAGCCGTTGCTCGGCGGGGAACTTATAAAGACTTTGTTGATCTATATTTTTTGTTGAAAGAGTATGAACTGGGGCAACTCCTATCTTTTTTAAAGGAGAAGTTCGCGGGTATTGATTACAACGAGACCCATCTTTTAAAATCTATAACTTATTTTAAAGATGCCGAAAAAAGTGAGTTTCCAGAAATGATTCAGGAGGTAGGCTGGGATGAGATTAAAAAGGTCTTGTTATCTGCGGTGGAGCAGTATATGAAATGAGGTGGAAAATTGATTGATTCTCAAACTCTCGAAGACGACACGGTTACCATCCGCGACCGGGATATTACGACTTTTTTGACATTTCTTCGTTTTTATGTTATACATAGATTAGACCGTTAACAAGTAACAAAAGGACAAAAAGGGGGGGCTATGAAACTCTTGATTACAAGGGCCATGATTTTGTTAGTTTTTATACTGATTTTTTCCGATACGGTATATGGGCAAAACCAGTTCAGCGATGCCGATTCTGTAGCGATTACTTCTTCGAACGAATCAGATTATCCAACAAAATACGAAAAAGTCGTATATCAAATTTCCCAGGGAGCAGTAGTCGGCGCCATGGTTTGGGATATGCAGACCACAGCTAGAAACATCAGCACTACTTTTCATGTTAATTATCAGCGCTGTGAAAACGCCAGCTGTTCCTCTGTTGTCAGCGTTGAAAAGACAGTAGGGTTCACTGAGACTGGTTGGACTTCTATGCTAGGTATCAGAGACACTGATGCAAGATCAATAGTGATTGCCAACGCTATATATGGCGCCGGTTTGCTGACGGTCAACCATCTTCTTTACAAAAAAGGCGGAGCTTGGCGCAAGGTGGCAATTGGATTGAACTTTTTTCAGGCATCCCTCAGCCTTTATGGTGCTGTTGCTAACAACCGGAAAATGAATTACGAGAAATCTAATCTAGTTCCCCGGGGTGCTTTCAATGTTCAACTCAAGTGGTAGTTGGAGGGATCATGAGCCACAATAAGCAGTTTTACCTTCTCTTGATTTTTATTTTCCTGGTAGGCTGCGGTAAATCTCCTACCGCTCCGGGTGGAAGTACTCCCAGGAGTTCTCTAGAGGTGACGTCATATATGCCCAGAGTTAATTCTGTAATGAATCCCGGTAGCGAGTATAGGGTTTACTTCAGTTATGACCTGGGCACTTATAGCGGCATGATTATCGGGTTAGTGTTTACCAGAAGCGATGGTGCTACTCTGATTGCTAAATGTTTTTCAACTACTCAGTCGGGTTCTGCTGGTATGCTTGGAATTATGGGCCCGAGAGAATTGGTGTACTCTTTTGGCAAAGGATACGGTATAACTACTGTTTCTGTGGTGGGGGCGTTGTTCCCCTCAATTTCTGAAGAATTTAACAGGCCGGGCTGTATATTTTCCAATTCTCCAGATTTTAGCATTTTAGTAAATCCACACGAGATCAACTGGAGCAGAGTAGACATTAGAACAGATATTGTCTTGAACTGGATAGTAGATTAATTTAAATTTTTTTACGAACTTCCATAAGCTGGCCCACTTTAGAGCCAGCTTATTTGTTGATAATAAACTAGTCTCTGGGGGTAATTAGAAGTATAATATTAGCAATGGTATTAGATAGGATGCATAAAAATTTAATAAAAATTCTTGTAGTAATAGTTGCCATCTCTGGATTTCTGTTGGTGTTGTATAGATATAAAAATTATCCAGAAAGACCCGGCCCAATTCAAGAATTTACATATCAGTACAGTAAAGTCCTTAAAGTGACCGATAGCTCAATAGTCATTGAGGGCATGATAAGCTCATTAGACCCCAAGGATAAGCGCAGAGAAAATAGAACCGTTACTTTTAAAGTTACTCCCCAAACAATTTTTAAAAATACTAAACTAAGTTTTACCCAGGAACAAATACTCAGCGGAAGCCCATTTCATCCAAAAACCGAGTTTCTCGACGGCTCAATTAAGGACTTTTTAACGTACGTTAGTGTTGGGAGCGTCAAGACACTAGAAGACTTGTTTACGGCGGATCGTGCAACGTTAGTAGAAATCAATTATTTTACCAATGACTCACCTCCTCTACCGGTCAAATAAAACTGTTTTTTTGATAATATTTTCTCTGATTTTGGGCGGTTTTTATTTTAATCAAGCATATGCCGGTACTCAAGCTCAGCCCGGCTCAACGGGCACTTATCGTTGTGGCCCGTTTTATACGCCTGGAGAGTATTGTGATATAGCCGCAGAGATTAGTCCCTCTGCCGGGTATATAGAAAGCGCGGTCGGAGACTACTCCTTAGCCGGCGGAGCCGAGGGTGGCGGTTATTTTACGTTTTGTTTGCTGGATCCCACTGGAACAAATTCGGTTTGCCAAACGGACACATGGAATGCACGGGGATCTTATTTAGGAACGATGTCATTTGGCGGTGGCCCCAGCTTTTATAGGGCTCATCTATTCAGTTTTCAAACTGATACTGTTTCCATCTATCTCAAGATAGATTATGTCAATGTTTTCTATACTCATAGTTATTGTTCCATTAATATTTGCCAAGTAGAGTACGGAGCCGGGTCAGATCTGTGTCAAAGTGATCAAGAGTGCGGGGTTAATTTCCCCATTGCCGATATCTGGACTAATGTTTCTAATTGTGTCGAGCCATGCAATGTTGTTGTTGATTATAACAGTAGCTACGTTAGCACATGCAGTATTTACCTGAATGGTTCACCTCGGTGGCCGAATCTTCAACCCAACTGTTCTGCTGGAACCCAACTCGACAACAACCTTTCTGCCGGAAGCTATACTTATCAGTTTAGGGACGATTCAACCGGTAGTATACTGGACTCGGCTACAGTTGTTGTAAGCTCCGGCGGTGGTGGATTTTGCGGTGACGGTTCGATTAATCAACCCAGTGAAGAGTGTGATGATGGGGTGGGGCTCAACGGCGCATGTAATGCTTACTGCAGTACCAGCTGTACTATAAATAACTGCGGTGGAGGAGCCTGTAGTAGCGGTATAGATATTGGCTTGAGGCTTTTCGAAAGCGGTAATCCATTATGTTGGGGCGGAATTTGTAAGATAGCCGTCTATCCGGCAAATGCTTTGAGTTCCCAGCTGAGGCTATACAAAAGTACCTCTATTGGTACTGGTTATCATACCGCGGTTTTGGTTGATCCGACTGATTCTAATGCTTCCAAAATGCGAGTGATAATACAAGGGGCAGTTAGTTTAGAAGAAAAGCGATTGTGCATTATACCCTAATTCATATCATTGACTAATTTTTTATCAAAGAAAATCGTTCTGAAAACACTGCTTGTCATCTGGCTTATTTTCTCCTTTGCCTATATAGGTTGGAGCGTTTTTAGGAGGATCAGAGACAATCTGGTAGTTCGGGCTTATCGGCAGGGCATAACGGATACGGTGAATGAACTTATTCGGTCAGTTGAAAGTGCCAACTGCGAGCCAACGCCCGTCTTTAATAAAGCGACAAATAAAGAAGTCCAACTTGTGAACATCAAGTGTTTAACAACGAAGTAAAAAAGTAATATAATTAGCGTATGAGAAAAGACCCTGTTTTTTATGTAAATATTATCTTATCTATATTGATGGTCATTTTATTGATTAATGTTTTGGGCTTGCCCGGTCAGGGACTTATCCAAAGCGTTTTGGCCGCTATCGGTGATATTACTGGCGAGGGCGGGGTTGATTATCTTGCTCGCTTTGTCGGAGCCGCACCAGGAGATCCTTCTAATACAATCGGCAACTCTATAATCTATGATACCGGTACAAATATTGGCATTGGGACATCATCGCCGGAAAACAAGTTAACTATTGTAGGCGGTTACAAAACAACCGGCCTAAACCCGCTTAATGGCATTGCCATTGGTGCATCGGGGGCAAGTCCCGACGCCGGACAAATTTACTGGGGTGATAGTACGGGCTGGAGACTAAATTTCGGTACTGTTATCGCAAACGCATGGGTTCCGCGAGTAACCTTTATGGATACTGGTAACGTTGGGATTGGGACGACAAATCCATCGTATAGATTAACAGTGGCTCAAGATTTTAATCCCCCTAGTAATTTTCACGATACCGGTCAGATTGTCATAAGGGGTGTCACAAATCCAAATAGGGGGCTTACTCTGGGATCGGATAATACTGACAACTACGGCTTTATTTATTCGCGAGAAATTGGGGTGGGGCCAACTAATCTGATTTTACAACCTGAAGGCGGTAATGTCGGCATCGGGACAGTGGCGCCGTCTAATACACTGGATATCGCGGCCAATCCGCCCACTGCAGGTATTTCAAGTAAACTGACCTTGAGTAATATGAATAACGCCGTTAATACCGGCACAGGTTTTCTAATCCAGGCCTTGGATTCGGCCAATAATCCGACGTATTATGGGGGGTTCTCGAGTAATATCATAGACAATACTGACGGTAGCGAAGATGGTAGGGTCAGCATCCGCGAGATGGTGGCGGGTACTCTTACGAATGTCATGACATTCTCAGCTGGTAACGTTGGTATTGGGACGACTAGCCCTGAAGCACCTCTCCATGTCAACGGTGCAATGATGCTCACTCCCCTTCCGACCGATCCTCCAAGTCCGGTAAATGGCATGATGTGGATGAGGTAGTAGTCAGTAACTAGTAATTAGAAATTGTCAGGAACTAAGAGCTAGAAAAAGCTTTATTTTGTAGGATTTTTATGCTAATATTTTGATATGCGTAAAGAGTCAGATACCAACAAAATAAAGCAACTCACGGAATACTTTAAAAATTGCGACGATGTGGTAATGGCTTTTTTGTTCGGGTCAAGAAGCAATAACCGCGCCCACCAAGGATCAGATTGGGACATAGCCGTTTATTTTAAACCGCTGGATGGCAGGGTAGAGATAGAAAAGGATCGTGATTATCCGCAAGAGAAGCGGGTTAGGGGAGATTGTGTTGATATTCTAAACGTTGACAATATTGATGTTGTCGTGCTTAACCGAATTTCGGCCATGTTGGCCGATACCGCTATCCGGGGGATTCCTCTTGTAATCAAAGATCGGCGGCTTTGGCTTGAATTTATGTTGAAAGTAACCAGTCAAGCTATTGATTTTCGCCGGCTTGCTAAAGATTATACCGAGATTTATTGGCGTTCCGCGTCGCTTGTTTCAAAAGACGCCGCGGCTCTTGACGATAAAAAATAACAATGCAAGTCAACAACAATGGAAACAATGGAATACTGTCACCCAGATTAACGACGACATTTTTGTTGGCGATTATTCTCTTATTTCTCTTTAATTTTAATTTCGACATTTTTAGGGCCGGAGCCGCGGTTGGACCGATTGTCGGCCAAGGCAATGTCGGCTATATTGTAAAATTCGTTGATTCTCTACCGTCACCGTCAGCATCAAATACGACGGTAACTGTAACTAACTCCAATTATTGTACAGCCGGTGTTCATGCCACCGTCCAAGCTGTTTATACTGATCCCTCCGCTACTAACGCTAATGGTTATGAAGTTTTGATCGATGACGATTTAGCCGCTGATCCCAATGTTGCTATTGTAGATCCGGAGTGGCAGCAAGCCTATACTACCGGCATCTCGATTCCTAGCGGTAATCCGTTTTTTGCCGCCACTCCTAACTGTTCTGTGGAAAGCGTCAGTAATCCGGACAACATTCCTCAAAATAACTGCCAAATGATCTGGAATACATTTTATACGGCTTGGGCTCGGGTTCGAAACAGCGGCAATATCTGGTCGGCTTGGACTAGAATGGGGACATACATCAATGGATCTAATCCAGCCGTGTCAGTGGATAACTGGAGAACTCCCATTCACCAATATCCAGATCCCAGAAAAGCTACTTCGCCTAATGATCAGCCACCTTGCAATCCGCCGGCGGGAAATGATTTTACCTGGAATCCTTGTAATCCTGCCGCCGGTGTGCCGACTCAATTTACCGACAGAACATTTTTTGCTCTAGGTAGCTTTAGCCGGCAATGGACTTGGCTTGTTAGTCCGGCCGCGACGATTGACACGACAACTCCTCCGGCTACGCCTCAAAATCCGATCATTACATTTCCGGTCCTGGGCTCTTACCTGGTTACGCTTAGAGTCGCCGATGATGCCTCAACGCCCAACGGCGGTTATTGCGAAATAATTAAAACCGTCGGTCCTCAAAGAGCAATCCCTCGCTGGCGGGAAGTAGCTCCCCGTTAGAAGTTACGGCCATCTTCGGATGGCCTACTTCTAACGGGGCAAGCCCCTAAATTACATAAATTACATGGGCATCTTGTAAATTGCAAGATGCCCATGTTTTTGATATTTTTAAATTAAATGGTTACTAAATTACTAAATAAGAAAAACTATTTAGCCATGATCGAAAACGCCGCCAAGGGGGAGAATTGGATGTTCCGGAATCTGTATATGGAGGAAAACGGAAAATCGAGAGATATACTAGCTGATGGCGGTTTGTCATGTGCTGTATTTGCTTCTTCCCTACTTTATTTGTTCAATTCATTGCTGGAGTTTTCCGGAAAAAAGTGTTGGATAGAATTTACTCACGCAAATTGTACAAGCACCGAAAAGGATATGGTTGACCACGGTTGGTACGAGATTGAGAAGCCAGTTGTTGGGGCTGTGTTGATGTGGGAGGTCTTAAACGGAGAACCTCATATGGGTTTTTACGTTGGTAATGATATGGCAATAAGCAATGATTCGTCAGTTGGTTCTCCACGTAAGCATCACTATACATATAACGATACGAGAAAAATAGAAAAAATTTATTGGCATCCCGCACTTAATGAGGATAGTGAAGAATAAAAAATCCTTATTAAGTGCGGGGCAAGTTCCGAACCGGACAAAGATTAATCCGGCCGCTTGGCGGGATTTTTATTTTCTGTTATTACTATCTAAGTGAACTTTTAAAATTCAAAGGATGGGCGATGAGAGCTTTGGAGCATGATTGGCTTAGCAAAATATTGTGGGGCTGTACGTTTGACGACTTTGGCGTATTGCCTAAAAAAGGCGTTGTCAGATCAAGAAAAGAAATTAGCCTAAACACAAAATTTTCGACAAATATTCCCCTTAATATTCCGTTGGCGTCGGCTAATATGGAAACAATTACAAGAGCAAGAATGGCGATCAAGCACGCTAAAGAGGGCGGGATCGGGATTATTGAACGTTTTATGACAATCTCGGATCAATACGAAAAAGTCGAGGAAGTTAAAAGAGAGGAGAACTATATCATTCCTCAACCGTATAGTATTTCTCAAGAGGCGACTATTGGTGAAGCCAGAATGATCATGGAGAAAAATAAAATTAGCGGTTTGGTCATTGTTGACGATATCGGCAGGCTGGCCGGTATTTTAACCAGCAGAGATGTTAAATATTGTTCCGAAGTTTGTTTGGTAAAAGACAGGATGACAAGAGCTCCCGAAATAATTACGGCGTTAGTTTCGGAAATTTCCCCGGCTAACGCGCGAAAGTTAATGGATGAGAACAGGATCGAAAAGCTTCCTATCGTGGATGAAGATTTTAAGTTAAAAGGCCTCATTACCTCGTTTGATTTGGATAACTTTGAAAAATATCCGTTGGCCAATAAAGACAAGAACGGTCAGCTGATAGTCGGCGCGGCTATTGGCGTTACCGGTGATTATTTGGAGCGGGCAGAAGAACTTTTGAGAGCTGGAGCTGACGTCCTAGTAATTGATATCGCCCATGGCCACTCAGAAAATGGAATAGAGGCTTTGACCGCTTGCAGAAATAAGTTTCCCGACGTGGAACTTGTTATAGGTAATGTCGCAACTCCAGAAGCCGTAGAAGAGCTTCAGAGTAGGGGTGCTAACGGTATAAAGGTAGGGATTGGCCCTGGTTCGGTTTGTATGACTAGATATTACACCGGTATTGCTCCACCGCAGGCAGAGTCTATTTATCGGTGTTGGCGGGTTGCTAAGGTACCTCTTATAGCTGATGGCGGCATCCGAAGAGATGGGCATATTGTAATGGCTCTGCTTCTTGGCGGTGATTCGGTTATGATAGGCGGACGTTACGCCGGGACAGACGAAACTCCGGGCAAGTCCATTGATAAGGGGGGCGGAAATATAGTTAAAATATATAGAGGTATGGCATCTCGGGAAGCGATGAGAGAAAAGTTTAGAGCCGAATCGGTTGATGACCCGTTTGAAACATCAGCCAGGATTAGTCCGGAAGGAAAGGAAATTGAAGTTAAATATATGGGGCCAGTCGGCCCGATAATGCATGATATGATGGGCCACTTAGCTTCAGCAATTAGCTACATGGGAGTAAAGTCGCTTCAGGAAGCTAAAGAAAAATTTATGAATCACCCGATGGATTACCTTATTAAACTTTCAGAATCAGCCAAGAGAGAATCTTGGGACAGATAGTCCCTTGTTCGCTGAGGGGCCTTGCCCCGCACCAATTCCGCCCCCTTGTGGTGGCCAGCGGAAAAATTGGTGCGGGGTTTTAATTTTGTCAAAATTGTGTTAGAATTTGTAAGTTATCAACTGGACCGGTATATCAATTGGTTAGATAGCGCCCCTGTCACGGGCGAGGTTGCGGGTTCGAGTCCCGTCCGGTCCGCAGAAACATGCTTCAACTCCCGATAATTCAATCCCAAACAAATTTTAATCAATTTTCGGTTTTGAATTTTGTCAGCCAGTTTTTTGATTTAAGTCCGAACTGGGCCTGGGTGGCCGCAGGCTTATTGGGCATATTTTTTGTAGTTCTAAGTTTTATTTTATCTTATCACTGGAAGAAGTTTGGAATTGAGACACTGGTTATGGTTAAAGCGTCGCTGGTTTATTTCCTGGTTTCCGGAGTGTTATTGGGAACAATGGTTTTGTCGTTAGTAGTGTACCTTGCTTCAATCTGATGTAAAATTTAAAAATCAAATGGGTCATTTTACATTTTTAAATTTACATTTTAAGTTTTTATGTTAGACCTTACTTCAGATGAAAAAATAGTTTTAAAAGTACGCCGCCATAAGTTAGTTTTGGTTTTTGAGACATTTTTTCTGGTATTTTTTATCATTCTCCCGCCTTTATTATTTTTTGTAAGCGAACAGGTAATCTCTATTAGCGGGAATGATACGGCATTGTTTCTCAGTGTTTATTCCGGGATGTTGCTGATTGCTTGGATGATATTTTTCATAATTTGGACCAACTATTACTTGGATGTTTTGATTGTAACGAATAAGAGAATAATTGACATTGAGCAAAAAGGTTTTTTCAGTCGAGAGGTCTCAACGGTCAGGGTTGAGAATATTGAAGATATAACCGTGAGTGTCAGCGGCATATTGGCGACCTTTATTGATTACGGAACTTTAAGAATACAGACGGCGGCTGAAGCCAGGGAATTTATCATTCGCGATGTGCCGGGACCGAATAAGGTGAAATCAACAATATATAGTCTGCACCATAAAGAAATGGAAGCGCCCCAATCAGTTAAAATAGCCCAATAAGATCAATATAAGATCAATGCGTAAGCTTGTCTTCGGCTTTATGCCCATAACAATTTTAGCGGCAATCAGTCTGGCCATTTTGGCCATTAATTTTGATCCGTTCAAATCTGACAGTTTTATTAAAACTTTATTCTTTGCCTCTTTGACGGCTTTTATCTGGGGTTGTGGAGCGATAGTATTTTTTATGCTTAATATTTTTTCAAATGATAGACCGGCAGATTCCTTAAGGCGGGGATTCTTTCTGGCTCTATTTATTTTAGCCCTCGTTCTTCTTAGAAAACATGGTATTTTGTACTGGTATACTGGTTTTGCAGCGGCGGTAGTTACGATGCTCATTGAGCTGTGGATATACAAGAAAGCAAAATTAACCGTGACAGATTCCCATGATTATTAAAGCTAAAAACGACGAGGGAGCTTATGTGCTAGAGACTCTTAAGAAAAAGAGTGATGCTGAGAGCGAAAGAATAAAACGTTTTTTGAGCATGTCCGATCTTTCCAGGACTTCAGGTAGTCCGATTAATGAGCTTGCCGAGAGGATACTTAAAATTAAAAGGTTCGCGGACTTTGATGTTATGGAAGTTCCGGAAATTGTAAAAGCTGATATTAGTTTCGATTTATTTAACTTTCCTCCTGATCATCCGGCCCGTTCAAAATCAGATACTTACTATCTGGACGATAATCATATTTTACGCACCCATACTACGGTAATGTGGTATTATCATCTGCAACAAGCAGAAGTAAAAAGCAAAATTGAAAAAGGAAAAGGCATCGGGGCTCTGAGTTATGGAAAAGTTTATCGTAAAGACGAGATAGATCGGAACCACATGAACGTTTTTCACCAGATGGACGGCTGGTACTTGTGCCGTAAGGCAGAAAAAATAATTGGCCTTGATGATTTGAAAGAGGTTTTAACTGAAATAGCCCAGGCTATATTCGGCAAGAATATTAAATATCGGTTTAATGTTGATCAATTTCCATATACCGATCCAAGCTGCGAGATGGAGATAGAGATTAACGGAAAATGGATTGAAGTTCTTGGCAGTGGGGTTGTCCGAGGAAGTGTGTTGGAGAAGCTCGGGGTTGACCCCAATGAATATAACGGCTGGGCCTTTGGTTTCGGTTTGGAGCGGTTGGCGATAATTAGCATGGAGTTGCCCGATATTCGTTTACTTTGGTCTCAGAATGAACGGGTAAAGAAGCAATTAAAGTTGGGGAATAAATTTAAAGAAGTTTCTAAATTCCCGCCGATTACTAGAGACATTTCTTTTGTGGTGGATAAAAGCTTTGTGCCTAATAATTATTTTGATTTAATCCGTGATTTGGGAGGAGATTTAGTCGAGCAGGTTGAATCGTTTGATAAATACGAGAATGAAGAAAAATTTGGCAAAGACAAAATAAGTTACACATACCGCATAATTTATCGCTCAAACGAGAGGACCCTTACCACCGAAGAAATAGATCCGATTCAGAAGAAAATTTATAATGAAACAGCTAGGCAATTCGGGGCGGAATTAAGATAGTGTGGATAGTGATAAAAATGGCCATAAAACGGCCCTTTTTAGGCTAAAAAACTACTTGATTTTTAAGTTCTAAAATGATAGAATATATTAGATAAAATAAGCACTATCAATGGCAGATAAACGAGCAAAAAAACAGTCACCCGCCCGAACGACTGACGCCGTTCAGTCGGGCGGGTATACCGCTAAAGACATTCAGGTTTTGGAAGGTTTGGAGCCGGTCAGGAAAAGACCCGGCATGTATATCGGCTCAACCGGCGTTGAGGGGCTTCACCATTTAATCTATGAAGTTACGGATAATTCTCTGGACGAAGCCATGGCCGGTTATGCCAAGAATATAGAAGTGGTAATGATGGCTGACGATAAAGTAAGGGTTACCGACGACGGACGGGGTATTCCGACCGACCTACATCCCAAATTAAAGAAGTCGGCTCTTGAGCTTGCGGCCACAACCCTCCATGCCGGCGGTAAATTTTCCGGCGAGGTTTATAAGGTTTCCGGCGGTCTTCATGGTGTCGGGTTATCCGTGGTCAATGCTCTTTCAGTTTGGATGAAAGCCGAAGTTCACCGCAAACCTGATGTATTTGTTCAGGAATACAAAATAGGGAAACCGCTAGGACCAGTCAAAAAAGTGGGCAAGACCGATAAGACCGGGACGATTATAACTTTTCAGCCTGACCCGGCGATATTCAAGGAAATTAAATTTGATATTCACACCATACTTGGTCACTTGCGCAAGCAGGCTTATCTTACTAAGGGGATAAAAATCAAAGTAGTTGATGAAAGAGATCCCCTGATAGTCGGTGAAGGAAAGGATAAAAAAATATTTCCGTTTGAACACACGTTCTATTTTGAAGGCGGTATTGTTTCGTATGTTGATTTCTTGAACCGGGGCATAGAACCTAAACACCCCAATCCTTTTTATGTGGCTAAAGAAATCAACGGGATGTTTGTTGAGGTTGCTCTTCAATACACTGAGGATATTCAGCCTAGAGAAATGAGTTTTGCCAATAATGTTCATACGGTTGAAGGCGGAATGCATCTGACCGGTTTCCGTTCGGCCATTACCAGAACACTCAACGATTATGCCCGCAAGAATGGTTACATAAAAGAAAAAGATGATAATTTGACCGGAGAAGATGTCCGGGAAGGATTGACCTCGATAGTTTCAATAAAAATTAAATCTCAGGAGCTTCAGTTTGAAGGCCAGACCAAGGCCAAACTTGGCAATCCGGAAGCCCGGACGGCGGTTGAAAACGTCATTAATACCGAATTTGCCGATTGGCTGGAGAGAAATCCTAATGATGCCCGTTCTATCATGGACAAGGTCATCCTGGCCTCTAAGGCCCGTCTAGCCGCCAAGGCGGCCCGAGAGACCGTTCTTCGCAAGGGGGCTCTGGACGGAATGACTCTGCCTGGCAAATTGGCTGATTGTTCCAGCCGGGATCCTTCAGAGTCGGAATTGTTTTTGGTGGAAGGAGATAGTGCCGGCGGCTCATGTAAAAGCGGAAGAGACAGGAGAACACAGGCGGTACTTCCGTTAAAGGGTAAAATTTTAAATGTTGAAAAAGCCCGTATCGATAAAATGCTGGCTCATCAGGAAATACGGGCGTTAATTATTGCCATGGGAACGGCAATATCAGAGGAATTCGATTTGTCGAAATTAAGATACCACAAGATTGTTATAATGACCGACGCGGATAGTATCACCCCGGATGAGCCGCTATTAGTTTATGATAAAAAAGCAAAACTTCTTCGTAAAGTAAAAATAGGTGATTTTGTTGAAAAGGAGTGCGATAATACCCGTGATTATCAGATTTTTGCCAGCAATTTAAATGATAATAGTTTTTCATTGCGCGATATTAACAAAACTATTCGCCATCCTTTAAGAACGGAACTCTATGAAATTACTACTCGATATGGCTATAAAATTAAAACAACAGCTCATCACGGCATTTTTGTATATAAAGATGGTGAAGTTCAAACTATTTTAACTTCAAAACTTAATGTGGGGGATAAGTTAATAAGTCCCCAGAATCTGCCTCGTCTTGATAAGGATATTATTTTTGATTTACGTCCGTGTCTTAAGTTTTCTTCTGAAGCGGAAAAAATTCAAGTCAAGGTGCCTATTAATTCTATTTCTGATATTCCAGATCAGGCCTGGATCGATCTTGCCCTGGACGAATGGAAGAAAATACAATTACTACGCCAGAACCTTGGTATATCCAGGGCTGTTCTGGGTTCCAGTATTGGTATTTATGATAAAGTTTTACAGCAGTGGGAATTTAAAATTGACAATGTTATGCCCAGGTATGAACTGCTTAAGAAGTATTTTGACTATTTAAAAGTTGAGTCAAAACCCGCTCTCCAAAGCGCTTCTGCCTTTATTCCATTAACTTGTTGGGGCGGTGATACTCAATATGCCGACTATTACTTAAAAAACCACACTCACAAAATAAAAACCGCCCTTGCTTTAGATGAAAATCTTGCTTATGTTTTGGGTTGGTATATGGGCGATGGCTGTTATTCTTACCAAAAGAAAAATCCCAGCCGTTTTATTATTGCTCTGGGCCGGGATAAAAATATATATCTTCAAAGAATTAAAAACGCAATAAAAAAGTCTCTGGGCGCGAATAGTTTTATTGATCTGAAGAAAGACGGCTCTTCTCAATTGGTTTTTCACTCCTACGAATTTACCATTTTGTTGAAAATGCTGAATTTACTGGGTAAAAAATCATTCGATAAATTTGTGCCGCCTGAAGTTTTAAGCGCAAAAAGAGATATTCAAGAAGCGTTTTTACGGGGATATCTGGAAAGCGACGGTTGTATTATAGTTAAGAAATATGGTTATCATGAAACTGTTCGACTTTCTTTTACGACTGCTTCTGAAGAACTAAAAAACGATATTGTTATTATTTTCCGTCAGTTAGGGATATTTCCGGGTGTGTCATCCCGCTTATCAAAAGATCACTTGAGAAAAGACGGAGTGCTTATTTCCAGCAAGCGGTTGGGCTACAGTATTAAGATTGACGGCATTGATCAGCTTAAGAGCTTGGAAAACGTGTGGAAGTTCCATAAATCGGCTCTTAGTCTGGATGTTTATTTGAAGAAAGTTCATTGGAAGAGATCTCCTCATGAAAAGAAGAATATCGGTAGTGCGACGCTATTGCCGATAACTTCTATCAGAGAAATAAAATCTGACAGCTCGTTTGTATATGATCTCTCGGTTGATATAGATGAAAACTTTGTAGGCGGTCTCGGTGGGTTTTTATTACATAATACCGACGGTTCGCATATCCGAACTCTGCTTTTGACGCTTTTCTATAGATACTTCCCTAAAGTTATAGAGAACGGTCATTTATATATTGCCCAACCGCCGTTATACAGGATTCAGAAAGGCAGTAAAGTTCAATATGCCTATAATGACAAAGAAAAAGATAAGCTTTTGGAAGAATTCAAAAAAGAAGCCGGTATATCCACAAAAGAGAAAATAAAAGTAAAAACGAAACAATCTAAATTGGAGAAGAAGGGGGATTGGGAAGTAACGTCTTTGGATGGTGATGCAAATGGCGTTGCTGACGCTCCCTCCTTCGCTGAAGCTTCGGAGGGCAAGGAGGAAGTTAAAATATCTGGCGTTTCCATTCAGCGCTACAAGGGTTTGGGAGAGATGAATCCCGATCAGCTTTGGGATACGACTTTGAATCCGGCCAATCGGGTTTTGCTTCAGGTGACTATTGATGATGCCCAGGAAGCCGATAAGGTATTTGATATATTAATGGGTGCGGAAGTTATGCCCCGCCGGAAGTTTATCCAAACCCACGCCAAGAGCGTACAGAACCTGGACATATAGTATGCGAATAGCGCTCTACGAATGCGCACATGCTAATCCGCTTTCTTAATTTGCGGCATTTGCATGTCATTTGTAGATTTGCATTACATAATATTATCAAAAAGAGAATATTATTAAAAATGTCGGGGGAAGTTTTTGGGGAACGGTCTTCCAAGACCCATTTTTCAGCTTCAGCTATAGATTTTATAGCTAATGAAATTGCCTCGGTGGTTGATACGGCCGAGGTAGCGATTGTGGTTGGTGGCGGGAATCTGGTCAGAGGGCCGGAAATTCAGAAAGATCTCAAGCTGGATGATTCAGCTATTTGCGATCACGTGGGAATGCTGGCGACGACAATGAATGCCCTTGTTTTTCAGGGCGTACTCGAACAAAAGTTTAATATTGAAACAAGAGTAATGACCGCCACCGAGATGAGGTCTTTTGCCGAGCTCTTCATAAGAAGACGGGCAATAAGGCATCTTGAAAAGGGAAGAGTGGTTATTTTGGCTGGAGGAACTGGCAACCCCAATTTCTCTACTGATACAGCGATGGTTCTTCGGGCTCACGAACTTCAGGCTAACATGACCTTGAAAGGTACCAAAGTCGATGGTATTTATGATAAGGATCCCAAGGTTTATCCTGAGGCAAAAAAGTTACCCCATCTTACTCATAGCGATTTTTTGAATCGGGATTTAAAAATAATAGACGGAGCGGCTGTTGCCCTGGCCCGTAATCTCAAGTGGGAGATTCAGGTTTTTAATATTTTCGAAAAAGGCAACTTAAAGAAAGTGATAAGCGGAGGTAAGATAGGTTCAGTTATAACCATTTGACTTTTTAAATAATGGGAGTATCATGAACTTAATACGCCGAGGGGCGTTTTAAAATACTTGTCCAAGAGCGTAGTGATCGGCTACAAGTATTTAACAAAAATCATGGACAAAGCCATCAATTTCCTTAAAGACGTTAGGGTTGAGCTTTCAAAGGTAGCTTGGCCGACAAGAGAGCAAACTACTCAGTATACTTTGGTAGTTTTAGGATTGAGTTTATTTATCGCTTTATTTTTGGGTGCCTGGGATTTTATATTTCAGTGGGGGCTTAATACCTTTGTGTTAAAGTAAATGTAAAATGCAAATATCAAAAATCAAAATGATGCCTATCCTCCTTCGCCACTCTTTCGCTGCCTACTCCGTCGAAGTAGCTTCGGCTACGAAGGCCGGGAAAGCTTCAGAGTGCAAGCAAGGCTTCGGAGGATGGTCATTTTTGTAAACAAAAATGCCCAAACAAGTCACAACTGGAGAAAAGCACTGGTACGCCATTCATACCTATTCTGGGTATGAGGATACTGTCATGAGAAACCTCAAACAGCGCGTTGAGTCGCTTGGCTTTGAGGACAGAATTTTTAACGTAATTGTTCCTAAAGAAAAGAAAATAAGAATAAAAGGCGGCAAGAGGGAAACAATTGAAGAAAAAATATATCCGGGCTATGTCTTGGTAGAGATGGTTGTAGATGACGCTTCCTGGTATGTGGTAAGAAATACGCCCAATGTAACTGGATTTATCGGGGCCGGTACTATTCCCACCCCTCTAGCGACCGCAGAGATCGAGGGTCTTATGAAGAGAATGGGCGTTGAGGAGCCAAAATATAAGATTGATGTTGAAGTTGGGGATAGGGTCAAGATAACTGACGGACCATTTAAAGATTTCGATGGCAAAATATCGGAGATTGACATGGAGAAGGGAAGAGTTAAAGTACTGGTGACGATATTCGGCAGAGAAACTCCCGTTGAACTTGATTTCTTGCAGATTAAGAAATTATAGCTAAAAGCTTAAAGTCTAAGGACTAATGCCAGAAGCTTTAGTCTTTAGTCGTTAAGCCTTAAGCCTATTGTGGCCAAGAAAATAAAAACAATCGTAAAGATTCAGGTAACTGGTGGGCAGTTAGAGCCATCAAAGATTGGTCAGGCTTTGGGTCCTCAAGGAATTAACCTTCAGCAGTTCATGCAACAGGTTAACGAAGCAACCAAGAATAATGTCGGCGAGGTTATCCCTGTTGAGATAACTATATTTGAAGATAGGACTTTCGAATTTAAACTAAGAACTCCTCCGGCGGCCTATC
The DNA here is from genome assembly GCA_964436165.1 of uncultured Candidatus Saccharibacteria bacterium. Lineage (GTDB taxonomy): Bacteria > Patescibacteriota > Minisyncoccia > 2-02-FULL-40-12 > GWA2-44-9 > 2-01-FULL-39-28. The sequence goes on along the minus strand of CAYTBY010000003.1, from coordinate 26,323 downwards.
TCTTGCGGGTGGCGGCGGGAATTGAAAAGGGTTCGGGAGTGCCGAATAAGAATAAGGTTGGCAAGGTAACCAAAGCTCAAGTTAAAGAAATCGCTGGTAAAAAAATGGCTGACCTTAATGCCAACGATATTAATGCGGCAATGAAGATAGTCGAAGGCACCGCCCGCTCAATGGGGATTGAGGTGAAGTGAACGGAGCGAACGGAATCCCGCATCAATCCTGGAGGCGATTCCAGAAGCGGCTAAAGCACGCTTCTAAAACCTTCGCCTTGACCCCCTTTTTTAACGGCGGTCAGCGGATTGCGTCTCGCCAAAGGCAGACTTCGTCCAGCCGACGGCGGAAAAGATTGGTGCGGGGTGAAATGATCTTTAGATTTTAGATCCTAAAACACGCCTAGCGTGTTTTAGGTTGTTGAAAAACTGACTTTTAATTTTAAACCATATCCGATAGTATTTAATAACTATGATCAAACAAAGAGAGCCGATTGAAAATGTACTGATGAAATTTGCCCTCCTCCTATCTACTAGGAGTACTTGTGAACGGCTTAATGTCGGCTGTATCATTACCTCCAGCGATTTTCAGAGGGTTTATTCTTATGGTTACAACGGCAACGCTAAAGGCTTTGCCAATAAATGCGATTCTTCAGAACCGGGAAAATGCGGTTGTATCCATGCCGAAGCCAATGCCTTGATAAAATGTTCGATCATGGACCCGCAGAAAGTGGTATTTATCACCCAATCACCCTGCAAGATGTGTGCTAAGATGATCGTTAATTCCGGCGCCGCTCATGTTTACCATTTTTCAAATTATAGATTAGATGAGGGCCTCAACGTCTTACTTCAGGGGAATATCAAAGCTTCTAGAATTGAACTTAATTCATAATTATGCACTTGTTGTTTTTTATGCATTGGGCTAAAATTTTATAGCTCTTTGAGGCGTTTTAATTAACGGAGACAGGGATGATAAAAAATCCATATCCTGGAAAATTTATTACGTTTGAAGGAATAGATGGTTCTGGCAAGAGCGATCAATGTAAGATGATCCGAGAACTTTTAATTGCTATCCCGGATATTAACGTTGTTTTTACTAAAGAACCGCCAAACAATGCTGTCGGAGTTGAGATCTACGATATTTTGCGAGGTTATCATCCGACAATAAAACTTGAGGATTTGGCAGAGCTTGAGATGCAGCGTAAGTATTTCCTTGCTCGCCGAATGCAATATCAGGATTTAAACCTGCCTGTTTTGCGGGCCGGTGTCCATGTTGTTTCTGATCGTGGCTTTCTATCTGTCGCTTATGGTCTAGGAAATATTAATGATCTGGAACATTTTTTTAGTGTCCAAAAGGCAATGTTTGATTACCACAGGGTTCCCTTAATAGTCCCGGATCTTAACCTTATCTACGACGTTGATGTTGATACGGCGCTTGAGAGATTAAGAAAAAAGAATCGTGCTTTGGATAAGTTTGAGCAACGACCCATACTCGAACGAGTTCGAGCCAATTATCTCGCTATTGCTAAAAAAGTTCCAAATTGCGTTGTCGTTGACGGCAGACTTCCAGTTGAAGAGGTATTCAAGGAGACCAAGAAGTATGTTTGCGAACTATTGAATTTAAAAGTTTAAAAGATCTCTTCTATTTTAATCAAAAAATAAAACCCGCTTAATCGCGGGTTCTTTCTAAAGTTAGAAAAGAATATTTGTAAGGATTTTTGGCATCAGCTTCAAAATCCTGCCTCGAAGTTTCTTTCCAGCCGAAAAGATTGGGTTCGGGAAAAAATATGTCGCCGTCAAATTTATGATAGACTCTAGTTAAATATATTTTTTGAGTGAATGGTAGAAACTGTTTGTATATTTCAGCTCCGCCCATGACAAAAATTTCCTGATCATCTGGAACTGCCGCGGTGGCTTCTTCGAGGGACTTAACCGTGGTGCATCCCGGAATATTCAGATTCCTGCTGATAACAATATTGGTTCGGTTGGGTAGCGGCTTGCCGATGGATTCATAGGTTTTTCTTCCCATAATCACAATGTGTCCCGTGGTGAGATCTTTAAAATGTTTTAAATCGGCTGGTAATTTCCAGGGCAATCCGTTCCTTTTGCCGATAAGTCCGTTTTCATCTATGGCAACGATGATGGATATTTTTTTCATACGGCTATGGGGGCTTTTATGGCCGGATAGGGGTCATAATTTTGAAGTTCAAAATCTTCGTATTTGAAGTCGTAAATTGATTTGACCAGAGGATTTATTTTCATAACTGGAAGCGGTTTTGGTTCACGGCTTAATTGCAGATCAACCTGTTCAAGGTGATTAAGATAAATATGAACATCGCCGAATGTGTGGACGAATTCTCCCGGCTCTAAACCGGTAGCTTGAGCTATCATTAAGGTCAGCAAAGAATAGGATGCGATATTGAACGGTACCCCGAGGAAGACATCGGCACTTCTTTGGTAAAGATGGCAGGAAAGTTTACCGTCGGCTACGTTAAATTGGAACAAGCAATGGCAGGGGGGGAGGCCGGATTTGGCCATCTCATCAATGTCGGCAACGTTCCAAGCAGAAACAACGAGCCGTCTTGAATCCGGTGTACGCTTTATCTGATCGACAAGATTTGCGATCTGGTCGATGTGCTGGCCGTCAGGTGCCGGCCAAGACCGCCATTGGTATCCGTATACCGGACCAAGGTGGCCGTATGTTTTCGCAAAGGCCTGATCTGACTTAATTTTCTCGACAAACTGTTGCATGCCTCGATTCCACTCGTCGCTGTTCGTCGCCGGAACGGGCTGATTTGTTTTTTGGAGGTAAGCTCTATATGGCCAATCATTCCAGATCATTACGCCATTTTTGACCAGGTATTCAATATTGCTATCTCCTCGAAGAAACCAAAGAAGTTCGTGGATAATTCCCTTTACGAATAGTTTTTTAGTCGTAAGCAAGGGAAAGCCGTTTTGGAGGTTAAAACGGATTTGCCGTCCAAAAACACTTATCGTACCGGTGCCGGTACGATCCGATTTTCTAATGCCATTTTCTTTTATATCTTGAAGTAGGTCTAAGTATTGTTTCATATTTTACCCCTCTTTTTGTTAAGTAGCTGGTAAGAGGTTTAGTTATTATACCAACCACAGAAGTGGCAACAAGCCCAGTATATCAACAAGCATCGGCCTCCCATAACGACTCTGCGTAAATCAATAGCTAACCCCAGTGCTTATATTGAGAATTCTGATTGAGGGTAATTACGGTCGGCTGGGAGTTATATGCTTGTTGTATTACTGGGCAAGACCTTCTTTGTTGATAAAAATCGTGATAAATTTAGATGATGAGTTATAAACCAGTAATAGGCCTAGAAATTCACGCCGAACTTAAAACGCAGACCAAAATGTTCTGTGACTCTTTGAATGATCCAGACGAGAAGCATCCTAATATTAATGTTTGTCCGATTTGTATGGGGCACCCGGGTTGCTTGCCCGTGATCAACCAAGAAGCGGTTAAGAAGGTAATAATGGCCGGATTGGCTTTAAACTGTAAAATAGCCGAAGATACTTTTTTTGAAAGAAAGAATTATTTTTATCCCGATTTACCGAAGGGTTATCAGATTTCCCAATATCAAAAACCACTATGTTACGATGGGTTTTTGGAATTAATTACCAATTACCAATTACCAATTACAAAAAAACTTATTCGTATAACTCGTATTCATTTGGAAGAAGATGCTGGTAGATTGGTGCATGTTACCAATCTCGCAGAACAACGTGGGACGAACTCGGAACAACGCGGAAATAATATAAAAATTCAGCGACAGTCTGCGTCCAGTCAGCGTGAGTCAGCGACGCTAGTAGATTACAACCGAGCCGGAGTGCCGTTGATGGAACTTGTAACGGAGCCTGATTTTGAGACGGGCCAGGAGGTTAGGGACTTTGCTTCGGAATTACAGCTTATTTGGAAATATCTCGGCGTCTCTGATGCTGATATGGAGAAGGGCCAGATGCGTGTCGAAGTGAATATATCACTTCGACCGCTGAACAACGCAGAATTGACGCAGAATAAGGCAGAAAGTCAGCGTGTTTCTGCGTCTGGTCAGCGTGATTCGGCGGTGCCATTAGGCACAAAGGTTGAGATTAAAAACATAAATTCAGTTAAATTTGCGGCTGATGCTGTCGATTATGAAATAAAAAGGCAGACTGAATTGCTTGAAGCGGGGGAGAAGGTTAAACAAGAAACTCGTGGCTGGGACGAATTTAAGAAACAGACATTCAGCCAACGCTCCAAGGAAGAAGCCCATGATTACAGGTATTTTCCTGAGCCGGATTTACCCCCTTTAAAATTCACTAAAGAGCAGATTGAAGAAATGAGGATGGAATTACTCGAATTACCAAGCCAGCGGAAGTTAAGATTTAAAAAAAATTATAATCTGCCCGAAGCCGATATTGAAGTATTTACGGTAAATAAATCGCTCGGCGATTACTATGAGCATGTGGCAAGTGAATTGTTATCTTTCGACAAATTAGATCATCTCAAGAAACCAGAGGCAGAACATCAAGATAAACTCTTTAAACTCGCCTCGAATTATACGATTACAGAATTAAAGAGAATGTGCGAGGAGGTTTCGGCCGAGGCGTCAGATACAAAGATAACACCGGAAATATTTGCCGATCTGGTTGTGCGGGTGTTCCATGGTGAAGTATCTTCGTCTGGAGCTCAGACGGTTTTGAAAGAGATGTTTGCGACGGGTAATCCGCCCGGCCAGATTATAAAAGAAAAAAATTTGGAGCAGGTTTCTAATGTCGAAGAACTTAACTTGGCGGTGGCTAAAGTCATAGCCGATAATCAAAAAGCGGTCGAAGATTTTAAGGCCGGCAAGGAGGCATCGCTTAAGTTTTTAATCGGCATGGCGATGAAAGAAACAAAAGGAAAGGCGAATCCCCAAGTGGTTGAGGAAATATTAAGAGAAAAATTAGGCTGAAATATGAACATTGAGGTTGTTTATATATGGATTATTGGATTAAGCATAATGTTCGGTCTTTATTACCTTAGTAATCCTTTTGGAGTCTATGACGATATTGTTATTATCGGAGGATTAGTCATTTACACTTTAAATAAAATAAGAAGTGTATTAAAATAGGTTTATGAAGAAATTTTTTGCAAAACTTGTTACTAACTTTCAGCCCAGGATGAACCTGAGAAAGCAGAGGTCTTTAGAAGGCAATGCCGTGGCCAAGGAGGAGTCCGACCACAGTAAATTTGTTGCCAGAGAGCGTGAGCATGGCTTAAGAGATGAGATGAAAAAGCGCGAAGAACCCTCTGATGCGGTAATTCTTGGCCCCTCTGATTCAAAGGAAAAGATCTAGACAGTTGGGGGATAGAAAATCAGTTGTCTCATAATTATTTCGTACGAAACAATTATGAGACAAAATGTTCGGCTAATTTTTCAGCTTCTTTCCGATTCTTTATCCAGTGTATCTCTTTATTTCTCTTGAACCAGGTCATCTGGCGTTTTGAATAGCGGACTATATCTCTCAATAAATTTTTGTATTCATCAGATTTTTGAAAATTTAAATTTGAAAATTGATTGAAAATTGAAAATTGAAAATTGGAATTTTTTAGCCATCTACTTATCCATCGGTATTCAAGCCCCAGATCATCCAGCCGTTTCCAACTGATCCCTTGTTTGTGCAGTTTTACCACTTCTTTTATCATTCCCTGTCTTAAGCGTGCGTCTAAGCGTCTTTTAATGTTCTTGGCTAGTCTATCTTTCCCAGGATTTACTCCTAGCCATAAAACAGAAGCAAGGCTTCCGGAAGTTCCAGAAGCCTTGCTTCTGGAAGAGGGTACTGGTTGGCCAGTTGTAATGACTATTTCCAGTGCTCTTACAAGGCGGCGTTTATTGTTACGGTCTATGTTTTTTGCCCGTTCCGGGTCTAGTTTTACTAATTTTTCGAAAAGTTTCTCTGCAGTGAGCTTGTCGAATTGCGCGCGGAGTTTCTTATTAGGCGGAATTTGGGCGATAATTCTTCGGCCCAAAAGGACATCAATATAAAATCCGGTCCCGCCAACAATAATCGGAATCTTACTTTTAGCCAAGATCTCTCGGATTGCTTTTTCTCCCAATTTTTTGAAATCTGAAGCATTGAATTGTTTTTTTGGAGAAGCAACGTCAATTAGATGATGTCTGATGCCTGAAGAGTAATAATACCGCTTAAAGTCTAATGCCAAAGGACTAAGGCCAGAATTATCTCCGGCCCTAGACTTTAGACCTTGAGCTTTATGCATATCTTTAGTCGCTTTCCCTGTCCCAATATCCATTCCGCGATAAACTTGTCGGCTGTCGGCAGATATTATTTCTCCGTGAATTCTTTTGGCAATTTTTATCCCCAAATCCGACTTTCCGGAAGACGTCGGGCCGACGATTATGATGATTTTTGGTGATTGGTAAATAGTCATTTTTCTGATATATTATATACTAGTCTTTTCTTGACTTAAAGAAGGTGTTCTTTGACACAATCGGATGAGAAGCATAAGGGCAAATGGTACTATATCTGGCGTTTTTTAACTGCCCTGATTGTATGGTTCTTTAATACGGACTGGGTAGTCATCCCAAGTCTTGAGGCCAGGGCGCTTTCTATCTGGGGCGTCAACCTATACGACCTCTCTTGGCTTATACCCGACCTTTCGCTTGCGCAGGTATTCGTTATAGCTTCCACCGTATCTACGCTGGAGTTATGCTACGCCTATTATTTCTTAGTTTGGTTGAGAACCCAAACCGTAAAGATGGTTAAAAAAAATGAACCGATCCAAGAAGCTGTTGATATCGTTCATGATGCCGTTGAATTTACTGAAGAAAATAAAGAGGAAATCAAAGCCGCAGTCGTGCCTTTTGTCAACAAAACTGATCTGAAGGACAGAATTATAGATTTCGTAGCTAAATGGTTCCACTGGTCGACATCGGATCTTAACCCCATGGTGATCCGATTGAAGAGATTGGGATTTTGGGGCCTGTTTTTCTTTTCGGTGGTGCCGGAGACGGGTACCAGATTACTTACTATTCTTGTCTGCGGTCTGTCCGGGTCCAGAAAAGGCCTGCTGTTAGTTATGCTGGGCAACCTTATTAAAAATTTTCTGATGGTTTTCGCTTTTTGGGGGCCGGTATCCAAAATGAGTCCTCATGTTCAGTTCCTCTTTCTTCTCTTTGTTTTCTTGCTGCTTTTTATTCTTACGGTTGCAAAGTCCTTTAAATCAAAAAGACCTAGCTAGGTCTTTTTTTATTTCGCCGGTTATTTTTGGGGCTGTTGCCGAATACCATTTCCGCAACAGACCCCTACCGTGTTGGCGGACTGCGTCGCGCTCGCCATGGCATAGCCATTGGCGTAGCCAGGCCGCAGGCTGACTTCGTTCTGCCGAAGGCGGACGGCGACTGCGCTGGCTTAGGTTTTATTTTTAACTGTTTTATTGTAGTATCTACTAAGTTGTTCTTTGAGTTGGGGGTGCAAAGTTGAGTAATCTCCTCGGCTATATACTAGTACCGCTACTCGTTATTATGTCTCATTGGACCAGTATTCTTACCTATTCTCTCGTTGCGAATATAAAAGAGGGTCGGTATATAACACCGTTATTTGGTTGGAAATTTGATAGCTGGTGGCCGTTTATTACAATTTCGGTGGGTATGCTACAGCCTTTTTATTGGACCGGAGGGGTGTTAATCTTTACGGCCTATAAATTGTCATTGGATCATTTCAGTGAAGTATATCCGGCAGTTATTCTTAATCTTGCCGCAATGACTGTCTGGACGGTTATGATGATGTACTTCAGGGTCCACGAATTACCGACTCGCGATGGTTGGATTGCCCTAGCCCTTGTCATAATTGCTTCGCTTTTAGCTATGAATGCTGGTAAAAATATAGGTCCTCGATGAGGACCTATTATTTTTTATCTTTTATTTCTTTTTTTACTTTTTCGATAAATTCTTCAATTTTTACCTGGCCTAAATCACCCTTGCTTCTCTGGCGGACGGCGACGGCATTGGCTTGTAGTTCTTTGTCGCCAACGACCAGAAGATATGGAATTTTTTGGAGTTCGGCGAAGCGTATTTTTTTGCCAAGGGTTTCGTTGTCAGTATTTATTTCAGCTCTGACGCCGGCTTTTTTAAGTTGTTCTAATATTTTTTCTGCGCCTTCATTTTGTTTGTCCGATATCGGCAGGATTATCGTTTGAACGGGGGATAGCCAGACCGGCAAGTTGCCGTTTGTATGCTCCAGTAGAACGCCGATGAAACGTTCAAATGAACCGAAAATCGCCCGGTGAATTACCCAGGGCATTTTCTTCTCACCCTTTTCATCGATATAGTAGACATCAAATTCTTTCGGGAGCATAACCAGATCCAGTTGAGCCGTGCCCATTTGCCAGTCGCGATCCTGGGAATCCCGCAAGTGGGCTTCGATCTTCGGCCCGTAAAACGCCCCCTCTTCTTTTGCCAGTGAATATTTGACCCCGGCTTTTTTAAGGGCATTTTCTAATGCTTTTTCTGCTCGGTCCCATTCTTCTTTGGTTCCAAGCGCATCTTTAGGACGGGTAGCTAAAACATAAGTGGTAGCAAAGCCGAACATTCCGTAAAAATCCTTTATCGTCTTGGTTATCTTCGCTATCTCGTCTTCTACGTGTTCGGGCATCAGGTAAATATGAGCATCGTCCATAGTTATCTGACGGACCCTGAAAAGGCCGCCCAAAGTACCCGAAAGCTCATTTCGGTTCAAACGTCCGATCTCCGCCAGCCGCAATGGAAGCTCCCGGTAACTTCTTACGGCCGAACTATAGATGTATGTCGATTCGGGGCAATTCATCGGTTTGACGACAAGCGATTCGTTTTCATCGCGGGGGTTGGTAAAGTAGAACATATTATCGCGGTAATGGTCCCAGTGACCGGATTTTTCAAAAACCTCTTTTTTTACCAGGATCGGGGTTGATATTTCCAAGTAGCCGTCGCGTTCATTTATTCCCCGGGCCAATTTCTCGAGTTCTTTAAAAATAGCCATGCCTTTGGGATGCCAAAACGGTGCTCCGGGCGCTATCTCATGGAAACTGAACAGGTCTAGTTCACGGCCGATATCACGATGGTCTTGTTTTGATTTTTCTTGTTTGCTCGTAATCATAATGAAATTAGAATAACAAAAAAACAGAATCGCTAAAAGACTTGATTTTTTATCCAGTCTATGATATGATTAAAATACAAATTCGAGAGAAGAAAGGAGGCAGATATGCTACCCCTGTATGAGACAGTTGCCGCTACGTCAGATGGTGAGATTCTGGTCCTTATCTACAAACTAAATCATACGGTTGTTCCTGGGGCGGTACGCGAAGCCCTTTGGACGGAGAAATTAGCGGGTGAGGCTCTGATGGTGAGCCTAATCAGAAAAATGTTTCTTTTTGAGAAGTGGGGTATTATCAAACCACCTCAATTCGAAGAAAGGGGCCATTGACGTCCACAGTCTAAGGCCGCGCAATGCAAGAAGCAGAGCGCGGCCAATTATTTCAAGACCCATCTTTTAAATACTTGCCATTAACGGCTTTACTTCGTCGCAGAGTAACTTCAAAACCCCATCACGGTCATTAACTTTGCCTCGGGCGACAACCAAACTGTTTTCTTTCCATATTTCGGGGTTTTTTTCTAAAACGTTTGGAAAAACGACCAGCTCTATCTTGGATGTAAGGTCTTCGATGTGCGAGAATAACATCGGTTTTCCGTTCTTGGTTACTATTTTCTGAACTCGAGTTACAATGCCGCCAATTTTTATTGAGCCGGGCGTGGTCAGGGTAATGCTTTTAATAGGTACAACCTTTTCAAGTTTTAATTGAGCTTGGCAATTATTGAGAGGATGGTCTGAAACATATAATCCCAAGAGTTCTTTTTCCCATAACAATTTCTCCCACGATTTTGCCGGTTCGGCAGTAGCTAGTCGCAAAGGAGGCAATTCGGTCTCGACAGAATTTCCGAATAAACTAACTTGGCCGGTTGATGAGTGTTTCTGTTTATCGCGGGCGTGAGAAAGAAGGGCTTCAAGATTGTGAATCAAGGTATTTCTTTCTCCGAAAGTATCCATGGCCCCGCATTTTATCAAACTTTCGAGGGATTTTTTATTTAAGTCCTTATTTTGAATTCTGGAAACAAGGTCCTCGGCATTTTTGAAAGAGCCCAATGCTCGGCGTTCTTTTATGATAGCCGAGACAACATTCTCGCCGACATTTTTAACGGCGGTTAAACCGAATCGGATAGCTGGCTTGCCGTTTGAGGGGACAACCGCAAATCTTTCATAACTCTCGTCTATTGACGGAGGCAAGACCTCAATGCCCATGTCTTTACATTCTTCAATTAGAAAGGCAACTCTCTCAATGTCGCCGGTCTCGCTGTTCATAAATGCGGCCATAAATTCAGTGGGATAGTTGGCTTTAAGATAGGCGGTCTGATAGCCGATCATAGCGTAACAGGCGGCATGGGATCGGTTGAATCCATAACGGGCGAAGGGTTCAATGAAATCCCAGACCTTTTCAGCGGTTACTTTATTTATGTTATTCGCCACCATTCCATCAATAAGTTTCTCCCTTTGTTCATCGAGCAGGGATTTTATCTTCTTTCCGACGGCTTTTATCAGGGTATATCCTTGGGGAAGAGTAAAATTTGCCAAAGTATTAGCGATCTGCATCAGCTGTTCCTGGTAAATTATAATGCCATATGTATTATTTAAAATCGGTTCCATTAATGGATGAAGGTACGAGATTTTTTTTCGGCCGTGTTTCCGTTCTATATATTCTTCAACCATCCCGGTTTCCAATGGTCCCGGGCGGTACAAAGATATCATTACGATAATGTCTTCAATGCTGGTAGGTTTTAATTCTTTTAAATATCTTTTCATTCCATTTGATTCCAACTGGAAAATACCTGTGGTCTTTGCCTCGCGGAGAAGTTTAAAAGTTTTTTTATCATCCAGGGGTAAGGCGTCTATGTCTATATCTATCCCATGATTTCTTTTTATTTCCGTAAGAGCGTTATTAATGATAGTCAGGTTAGCTAGTCCGAGGAAATCAATTTTTAAAAGACCTAAATCATCTCCGACAGTATGCATATCGTATTGAGTGATAATATCTTCTTCGTTCGTACCGCGCTGAAGAGGCAGATACTCGGTCAGTGGCTCCGGGGTTATTACAACCGCGCAGGCGTGGGTAGAGGAATGGCGGGCGACACCTTCAAGGCGGGAAGCCGAATCAATTAGTTTTTTGACATCTGGGTTGGTATCATAAGCCTGTTTTAATTCATCGACGACCTCAACGGCTTTCTTTAGGCTTGATTTGCCCTGATTTGGGTTGAGGGGTATCATTTTAGCTATTTTGTCGCAGAAATCGTAAGAATAACCCAACGCTCTTCCGGCATCGCGGATGCTTCCTCGGGCTGCCATCGTACCGAAGGTAATTACTTGGGCAACATGGTCGTGGCCGTATTTATCAGCGACGTATTTAAGTACTTCGTTTCTTCGAGCATCATCGAAGTCCAAATCTATATCAGGCATGGAAACGCGCTCTGGATTAAGAAATCTTTCGAAAAGGAGATTATATTTGAGGGGATCAATGTTAGTAATACCAAGGAGATAAGAGACTAAACTTCCAGCCGCTGAACCGCGGCCGGGGCCGACAATAATCCCGTTTTGTTTGGCCCAGTTAACGAAGTCCTGGACGATCAAGAAATAGGAAGCAAAACCGGTTTGGGTTATTACTTTCAATTCGTATTCAAGACGGTCGTGGATGTTATTACTAATCTCGTCTCCGTAACGAGCCGATAGGCCGTCGAGAGATAGCTTTTTTAAGTATTCATCCGCATTTTTGTAATTTTCCGGTAAGTGGAAAAAGGGCAATTTGGTCTTGCCAAGCTCTATCTCTAGATTACACCTCTCGGCGATTTTATTTGTATTACCGAATGCCTCCTCAACCACATTCTCGCCTAATGATTTAAATTTTTCATACATTTCAGATTCGTGGAGAAGAGAGAAATTGTCATCTTTCATGGTTAAACGATCATTGTCATCTAATTTATTGCCGGTTTGAACGGCCAGAAGAACATCATGAGCGTGGGCGTCATCGGAATTAAGGTAATGCGAGTCTTGAGTGGCGACCAGAGGAATACCGGTTTCTTTGGCTAGCTTTATAAGTTGAGGGGTGACTTTGTTTTGATCTTCGATATGGGGGTGTTGTTGGAGTTCGATAAAAAAATTGCCCTTACCGAATATTTCCTCATAGTCCAGGGCAATTTTTTTGGCTTTAGCAAAATTATTTGAAGAAATTGCTCTTGAGATTTCTCCACCAAGACAGGCTGATAAGCCGATAAGGCCATTGGAATGTTTTTTTAGTAATTCTTTGTCGACCCTCGGCTTATAATAGAAGCCCTCGAGGTGGGCGGCACTGACAAGTTTGATCAGATTTTTATAACCGGTCTCATTTTCAGCCAAAACTATCAGGTGATAACGTTTGTCATCGATGCCGGCTCTTTTATCGTGCATTGAGTTTTCTGCCATATATAATTCACAATTATGCAATATGATATCAGAGACATAAGAATTATCTTCTTCTACTGTAAAATTATAAACGGGACCACTGTAATATTTTGTTTCTATGGTTTTAATGGGCAAATATAAATATTTATCGTCTTCTAGTATTCTTTTATATTTACCATTGGGCGACCAGCATATTTGATATATAGTTTTTTTGCCTTCTTGCCTTTCTGATACTTTGCATGGATATCCCAATTTTGCAGCAACTAACTTTACTCCCCACGCTAGATCGCGAGATTTTACTCTGAGCACTACCGCATTATTATTTTCCCGATTGATTCTACCGTCACCAGCTACTATCCCAGAAAGCAAACTTTCTAAACGTCCCAGAGACCAATAAAAAGCGGATGGCGGTATTCTTTTACCACCCGCTCCATGACCGGCAAAGTTATACATAAATCTAGCCAGAAGGGTGTTTGAATGATGAATCTCCGTAATATTTTTGTTTGGTCTAATGGCAATGGAAGTTTTATTAGGCGAAAGCTGATCTAAAATATATCGAGCTTTAGATACAAGATAGTCTTCTTTTATATTAAAGGTAAAAGTTAAAGACGTCGGTCTGCCTTTAGGATCTTTTTGAAAACTTCCTTCCGCAATGAAAAGGCCAAGAAAATAGGCAAAGTCATTAGTAACTTGGATATTTGACGATAATACTGGCGAGCTGATTAAGGAATCATACTTATTATATTTTTTTATTTTCCTTATATTATCGTTTACAATCCCATAGTAATTTTTATCAAGATAATTAAGCGGCGATAAGGTATCCTCGATATTTTCTTTTAGTTTTGGGAATGATGCATATAATTTCCAACTTTTAACTCCCCCATGCTTATTTTTCCTACCCCAATCGAGCTGATCGGCTCTTCGCCACTCGGTAAATTTAGTATGGGAATTTGTTACTAATATAGGATGCTCTTCGGTAACCCATACAGTATTTGAATTAGCTGCTTTAATCCCGTAAATTTTTCCGCTATGGCTCCGTGACATTATATGAGAAACTTTCTTGAATCTACCCTTGTGGGTCAATACCATATCCCCAACTTTTATACTTTCAATGGATTTAATCCCGTCTCTAGTTATTATTAAATGGCCAGGAGGAAGACAGCCGATTATCGGCTTGATTCCCGCCTTTTTCGCTTTCTTATAAAATTCAATGGCGCCATACATGACGCCATGATCGGTGATTGCCAGCGCTTCCATGCCCATTTCTTTGGCTTTGGCAATCAACTCATCTATTCTTGATAGTCCGTCGAGTAATGAGTAGTGAGAATGTGTGTGGAGGTGTACGAACTTCATAATCTAATTTTATCACTCGCACCAAACTGAGCAATGAGGAAAAAGTGTGGACAAGTCAAAAATTTAATCTTTTTCCAACCATTTTCCTTATCATCGTTACGTTTAAGGCAGATATAGATATCCTCTCGCTACCATTCGAGCTGAGGCGATTCCCTGGAAGTTCCTCCAGTGAACCTTCGCCTTGACCCAGCGAGAGCTCTCATTGCGCCGCTCCTTCGCTCTAAATAACTATGTTAAACATCGGATGTTTAACATAGTTATTTAACCCTGCCCGCTCAGTCGCGGATGCGCGCTGCGAGGACATCCATATCTGCCTTATGTACACGAAATGGACTCGAAAATGGCATGGAAAGTGTTCACTTGGTTGGTTTATTTGCAAAAATATCAAGATTTTGCTAGTATATAGCCACTGGTTCCTTGATTTTGGAGGAGTAGTTGTGAACGTCAAGAAGATCGGAGTAATCTTTTTTGTTTTGTCTGTTTTAGCTCTTATAGTTGTTGCGTCTATATTTTACATAAAAAGTCAAAAAGAACCTAACTATCGAGTCACTATTGTAGAAACCAAATTTGATCCAGTATTGAAGAGTTTTGGCACTACTTTCGAGTATTTTCTTTGTCAGGACTTTAATGTGGTGGTGTCTCAGGTTTATGACACAAGACCCAGGACGAAAGAAGGCAGCAATCGGCTATATACAAAAATTCGCAAAGCCACGATGATAATATCATTTGTATCGCCAGACCCCAGGGCATTAAAAACAAGAAAGTCGGCCCATTCTCTGATCGTGCAATTAGAAGAAAAAGGAGGAAATAAAGAGTTTCTGGTTCAAGATCTCCATACTTCAACACTAGTTTTTTATTACAAAAACGATAAAATCACTGTTTTTCAATAGAGCTAACAGGCTCTTTTTTTGTTTGCCAGGAAGTAGATTTTCGAAATGCGCCGAAGGCGTCAAGCGAAGCCGTTCAAAAATTCACTTCCTGGTTGCAGAAATTATTATTTCATGCTAATCTTATTCTTAATAACGTAGGTCGTTTATCTCAAGTTCAAGGCAAAATCGAGGCTTGAGGCGAGGCGTAGTAGAACTACGTCGAGACTCAAACGTAGATTTTAACGAAGAAATTGAGTAAACCCGAGGGGCTCTTTTGGCGAGGGCTCGTAGGTATTTGAGCCAGATAAAAGAGCGAACAAGTTATTATGGCAGTACCACGTCATCACATGGCCAAGGGCAAGCAACTGCGAAGGCGCAGTCATCTAGCCCTCAAGCCGTTAAAATTAGCTGATTGTCCCCAATGCAAGAAAAAGACCTTGCCTCATTTAGTTTGCAAGAATTGCGGTTTTTACCGGGGCAAAGAGGCGGTTAATGTATTGGCAAAAGAATTGAAGAAGAAAGAGAAGTTGAAGAAACGGCAAAAGTAATGCAAATCAACGAATGACATACGAATGCCGCAAATAATTATTTGTAGCATTCGCGTGAATTCGTAGATTCGCGTTACATTTTAAGTGGCATCAAGGCATCTTTCACGTTCAGTCGCAATGCAAACCCTCTATGAGTGGGATTTTCGAGGCAGAAAAATGGAAGAGTTGGCAGGCATCAGAGACAGAAACATAAAAGAATTTGCTTCCGGTCTTGAAGATACGGCCTTTATTCACCAGCTTATTGATGGTTCAATCAAGCATATTGACGACATTGATAAAATTATAGAAAAGGCCGCTCCTCAATGGCCGTTGAATCAAGTGGCAGTAGTTGATCGGAATGTTTTGAGAATCGGCTTATATGAATTGCTTTTTGGAAAGAGGGATGAAGTACCGCCCAAAGTTGCCATAAATGAAGCGATAGAGCTTGCCAAGTCATTCGGCGGAGAATCATCGGGCAAGTTTGTGAACGGAGTTTTGGGAACGGTTTATCGCGAGATAGGCGAGCCGGGGAAAGATGATGCACCTCCTGCAAAAGATAAAGCCGATTCATCTGATGAGGTGAGCCCTGCTCCAGAGGAACGAGGGGGGAAGGAAGACGATGAAGATAAAAAAGAATAAGTAATTTAAAATTTAAATATCAAAATGGAAAATGACAATGTAAAATCTCAAAATTTTAAGATTTTGAACTGTCATTTTGAATTTTGATTTTTGCATTTTTAATTTCTCTACGTGTTCGAGGATAAAATCTCCGGACTTGAGGCAAAGATAGGCCTTGAGTTCAAAAATAAGGATTTGCTTTTGCAAGCCCTCACTCACCGTTCGTATTTAAACGAAAACCCAAAATGGCATCTGGACCATAATGAACGTCTGGAATTTTTGGGCGATGCGGTTTTAGAATTAGTGGTGACCGAATATCTTTACAATAACTATCCCAATCCCGAAGGGGAACTGACCAATTGGCGGGCGGCTCTGGTTAATGCCGTTATCCTATCTCAAATATCGAATGAATTTAGTCTAAATGATTTTGTTTTGCTTTCGCGTGGAGAAGCCCGCGATACCGGCCGGGCCAGACAGTATATTTTAGCCAATGCGATCGAGGCTCTTATCGGGGCCATTTATCTTGACCAGGGTTACGAACCGTCTAAAAAATTCATAAGCCGGTTTGTCCTCAAAGAACTTTCGACAATAATTAAAGAACGACTTTATCGCGATCCGAAGAGCTTGTTCCAGGAGTATGCCCAGGAGCATGTCGGCATTACGCCTACCTATGAAGTGCTGGAAGAGTGGGGGCCGGATCATGCTCGGAACTTTAAAATCGGTGTTTTTCTTGAAAAAGAAATGATTGGTTCCGGTCAAGGGCCGTCGAAACAAGAAGCCCAGCAAAATGCCGCAAGCGACGCTTTACGTAAAAAGGGGTGGGCTTAATAAATTTAACTCAACGTCAGTAATCAGATGGAAAACGAGAATATTATCCCCGCTGGTTATTATCAAGGTTTTAAATTGGGCACCGGTCCCATGTTTTATGGCCTGTTCTATCTTTTTAAAGAGCACAGAAAAAGTCTTTTTAAGCTTCTAAAGCATATTTTTACCGATTACTTTTTTCAGCAGCTCAAAAGAAAACCGGCAACTTTTATTGACGTTTCCTTAGATTTGGAAATACAGCCCATGGCCGGAGTAGTTAGCACTTATTTCAGCTTTATACCCTTTTTGGTAGGAAGCCTCTGGTTTTTAAAGAAGGAATTTAAAAATAAAGCTGATCAAGATATTGATAATCTGATCACTTCTCTAATTGATGTTTATTCTAGCGCCGGTTTTATCTTTGATCATGCTCCCACGGTTTTTGCCGATAGGAGAAGCAAGGGTCTGCCTCTCCAAATTCTTCACTTGCTGGACAGGCCCAGAAATTATTTTCCCAGCCTTCATGTTATTTTGGTTAGCTATGTTTATTACAGAGTCGGAGAGATAGTTAATAAGTATGCCGACGACTCCAGAGCTTATGAGGCAACTAAACGGCAGATGTTTAATCGGGCGACTGGTATAATCGAATCGTGTATTTTAACTAAACAGCATGGGATACGCGACATTGCCGGGGGACTGGCTTTTGTTTCAGGTAAAGAAAAAGAGTTTGGCGATACGTTGGTTGCCCGGTTCATCGAATCCGTTTTCTTAGAAAAATCTTTCGGCATGGAGGACGGCTTAATAAAAAGAGCCAGATTAGAAATAAGAAATCTTTACTTTGATATAATGGGCCGTGTTGATGAAACGGATAGAAATGGTTATAATCATAAACAAGGGTTGGTTGACTATGTTCATAGCATAAAAGTATGATCTCAGGACCTACGTGCAAGTCCTAAATTTATCTTATGCCATACGAAGAATCAGAATCACATTCAGAAAATTGGGGATCTCAAGAGGAGTGGGGCGGGGTGGGAGAAATCGCGCAAATTATCGGAGAAACCATGATTATGCCGGTTGAGATACCATTTGAAGTGTTAAGAGATATTGCCACAGAGGCTCTTGATGGATTTTCCGACTCTAACGATTCTCATGATTAAGGGCGAATACAAAAGAATACTTTGGGAGATTTTTGATGTTTTAAATTTCTTTGAACCCGAGAAAGAAGAAGCTCTCGAGGGTTTTAAGCGGAAGTTTGCCAACCAGTTACTTATGGAAATACGGGGTTGCCTCTCTGATGAACAGCGGGATTGGATCGCCGGGGTAGCTATTGAAAAAAAATACGATAAAAATGATCCTAACGTCACCGAGATCCAAAGAGTCATTGACTCTGCCTATCCCAAAGAAAAAATGGGCCAAACATCCAAAATGGTTTTCAAAAAAATTCTGGCCAGCTATGTTGGTTTTATGTCTCAAAAAATCAGCACCGAAAAATCAGAAAAGCTAAATCAAATTTTAAATAATTTTAAAACATGAGCTGCGAAGTACCCTTGTCCTTATTAGTAGTTTTATGTAATAAACGGCGAAAGCCGTTTTTTCTTGTGGGGCTAAGTACTTTCGTCCAATCGAGTTTTTTGTTAATCTAGATTCAAACAAATTATGAATCTTCTGATAAGAATTGGATTAATAGTAATGGGGATATATTTACTCGTTGATTTTAGTATTCATTTTTTTAATTTGCGGCTGAAAGATGTAATTGAAGTTTGGCCAGTTAGTGCTTTATCATTTTCAAAATTTCTATCTCAAATTTATGGTTCTTTTGTGCTTCTTGCCGCTTTAGTTATCCTTGGGTTGTCTAGAAGAGTAGAGTATTATAGGGATTTAATTTTTATTATTGGAATCTGGGCTTTTTTACATGGCCTTGTTCTTTTCTATTTTTTAATAAGTGATTTTTTCGATGGTTTTGGAAATTATTCCTCGCTTTATTTCTATACACAACCGTTTTATACAGTAATTGAAATTGTAGAAGGTTCATTTTTAATTGTATTTGCCGTATTGGTTATTTTCGCAAGAGTCCACTCCAATAAAAAATAATGAGAAACTGACTAATCCTCAGAATATTTTAAGGCGGGTATGTGCTTGCTTATTTTTTGAATTTTGCTAATATATTCTCGATGAAAATTAATCTTTTTGATTCTGGGGTCGAGACATTTATCAGTTCTCTGGAAAAACTGACGGTGGCAAAAGTATTACGCACCATCGATCTTTTAGAAATATTTGGAAGTTCTCTTGGGTTGCCACACAGTAAAAAGATCAAGAATAAATTGTATGAACTTAGAATACGTGGCAAGCAAGAAGTCCGTATTTTTTATACATTCTACCGGGACGAGGCGGTGCTGCTTCACGGTTTCTTGAAGAAAAGCCGGCAAATCCCGGGCAAGGAGATTAAGATCGCTTTACAAAAATTGACCATACTTCTTGTTGTCAGATAACATATATGTTATACTGCTTTTATGAAAAGCTACGCAAAGTTTAAAAAACAACTCCTTGGCAATAAGCATATAAAAAGGGCCTATGACGAATTGGGGCCCGAATTTGAAGTTGCCACGTTACTTATCAGAAAACGACTTCAATGCAAAATAACTCAAAAAGAACTCGCAGAAATAATGGGCACAAGGCAGTCAGCAATCTCTCGTTTTGAATCGGGTACTTATAACCCCAGCGTGGGTCTTCTCTATAAAATTGCCGAAGCATTGGATGCAAAATTAAAGATATCAATCAACTCTAAATAATTTTTAAATTTGCTTTTTATAGGGTTTTACTATAAACTAATAACATGTTAATGATTCGTTTGCAAAGAACGGGAAAAAGGGGGCAGGCCTATTTTAGGGTCGTTATCCTCGAGCATACCTCAAGGGTCAAGGGCAAGTACCTTGAGCTTTTGGGTACATATAACCCACACCAGAAAGAGTTTAAAGTTAAACGAGACAGAATCGAATATTGGATTTCAAAAGGCGCTCAAATTTCTCCGACAGTCAACAATCTCATGGTAAATTATAAAGTCTGGGATAAACCTAAAATGCAGAGCTGGAAACCTAAGAAGCGACCCGCCTCCGCCGAGGCTTCGTCGGGCAAGCAAGGAACAAGCGACAAGGGACAAGTTGCAAAACCAGTCGAACCGATTCCAGCCCCGACGGTATAAATAATTAATCAATATCAATAAAAGCGCCATAAGGCGCTTTTATTGATATAATAAAGTAAATGTAGCCCTCCTTCGCTAAAGCTCCTACTTCAGTAAACTTTCGTAGGACAAGTACGGAAAGTACTTCGTCTTGTCCCCCGAAGTTTTAACGAAGGGGGAAGCTCCGCAAGGAGCGAAGAAGTGTGTGGAATATTCGGATATGTTAGCAAGAACAGTATAAAGGCAGTCCCGATTATATTGGACGGTTTAAAGCGCCTCGAATACCGGGGTTATGATTCTGCCGGTATTGCGGCGGTTACTAAAAGGGGTGTTTTTTCTTGCAAAAAGTCGGGCCGAGTTTTTGAACTTGAAAAAATAGTTAATCGAAACATAGAGTCCAGCACTGCCATCGGTCATACCCGCTGGGCAACACACGGGGCGCCGACTGACAAAAATTCCCATCCTCACTTTAGCTGTAATAAAAAAATATATCTGACCCATAACGGGATAATTGAGAATTATAAGGAGTTAAAAAATCAGCTTCTTGGAAAGGGCCACAGATTTAACTCTGATACCGATACCGAAGTAGCAGTCCATTTGATCGAAGATTTTATGAATCCGCCAGCTGGCGGACAAGGAATGAGTTTTGAGGAATCGGTTCGTCTGGCCCTCAAGTCTATTATCGGCACTTATGCTTTTACTATTATTCACGCTAATCATCCTGGGAAGATGATCGTGGCCAGGAATTCAAGCCCTCTTCTGGTCGGTTTTTCTGATAATGCAAAGTACGTGGCTTCTGACGCCTCGGCTATCTTGCCCCATACCAGAAAAGTCGTTTATCTTGAGGACGGCGAATTTGCTATTTTAACCCCAAAAGATTTTAGAATTGCAACTTTAGACCGGCAAGCCATTGAGCGAGACGAGGAAAGCATCGACTGGTCAGAGGATCAGGTTAAGAAGAATAAGTTCCCTCATTTTATGCTCAAGGAAATTTATGAAGAGCCGGAAGCGGTGGAGAATGCGATAAGGGGCCGGTTAATTATTAAAGATGGTTTAGCCAAGCTCGGCGGGTTAGAAACGGTTGAAAAAGATTTAAGAAAATTAAATCGGCTTGTTATTACTGCTTGTGGTACGGCTTACTATGCCGGCTTGACTGGCGAGTATATGATCGAGGCCCATGGCGGCGTTCAGGTTGAGACCGAATATGCTTCCGAATTAAAATATAAAAAAAATAATCTTGACCGAAAAACGGCGCTTTTGGCAGTAAGTCAGTCCGGAGAGACGGCGGATACTCTTAGCGCTTTACGGGAGATAAAAAGAAAGGGCTTAATGGTTCTGGGCGTGGTTAATACTGTCGGCTCTTCAATCGCCAGAGAAACCAGGGCCGGGGTATATAACCATGCTGGTCCGGAAATTGGCGTTGCTTCAACCAAAGCCTTTGTTTCACAAGTGGCGGTCATGGCCTTGCTGGCTTTATTTTTGGGTCGGCAGAGAGATATGTCTTCTAGCGCCGGGAGAAAAATAGCAGAGGAATTGAGCGTATTGCCGGATAAGATGAGGATTATTTTAAGCCAGGCGAAAGAGATTAAAAAAATAGCCAGAAAGTATCACAAGTACAACGACTTTCTCTTTCTTGGACGCAAGTATAATTATCCGGTTGCTTTGGAAGGTGCCCTGAAGCTCAAGGAGGTTTCATATATCCATGCCGAAGGTTATGGAGCGGGGGAGATGAAGCATGGTCCGTTGGCAATGATAGATTACAAGTTTCCGTCGGTAGTGATTGTTCCATCTGATTCAATGCATGAAAAAGTCATAAGCAATATCCAAGAAATAAAAGCCCGCCGGGGGCCGGTGATAGCGATTGCCACTCGGGGCGATAAGGAAATTGCCGAATTAGCCGATGACGTTATATATATCCCAGAAACACTGGAAATGCTCACGCCAATATTATCAGTTATGCCTCTGCATCTGCTTGCCTATTATATGGGGGTCTTGCGAGGGCATGACGTCGATAAGCCGAGGAATCTTGCTAAGTCAGTAACGGTGGAATAAAATTAAAAATCATGAAAGCAATTATTCTTGCGGCCGGGGAGGGAATACGAATGAGGCCGTTGACAAACGAGACTCCAAAGCCGATGCTTTTGTTAAATGAAAAGCCTATTTTGGAGCACATAATCGAATCCTTGCCCGAGAATATTGACGAGCTTATTTTGGTTGTCGGATATTTGCATCACAAGATACACGCTTATTTTAAACATCAGTTCGGACGTTTTAAGATAGATTATCTTATTCAGGGCGAAAAAAAAGGAACCTACGATGCCTTAAAACTTTGCAGTGGTCTTCTGGAAGAAAAAGAGAAGTTTCTGCTGATGTTTGCTGATGATTTACATGGTCGAGAGGGACTTGAAAAATGCGCAAACTCTAAAAACCTTTGCGTTCTTGTTTCGGAAGCGAAAGATCCAAGAAGGTTTGGCGTGATCGAGGCTGATAGTAAGGGAATTGTAAGGGGCTTCGAAGAAAAACCAGAGAATCCAAAGAGCAGTCTTGTTTCAACGGGAGTTCTGCTCTTGGATAAAAGCGTATTTAACTACCCGGCCAAACAACATCCAAACGGTGAACATTACTTAACCGACTCAATTTCCCAGATGATACAGGATGGGTATAAATTCGAGGCTATTCGTTCAACTTTTTGGCTGCCGATAGGATACCCCAGCGATTTAGAAAGAGCAGAACAGATTTTAAATCGCAAATAACAAATCCCAATTTCCAAATTCCAAAGTTTAAGATTTAGGAGTTAGGCTTTATTTGTAATTTAGTGCTTGTGATTTGTAATTTATGAAAATAATCCAAGTAGATTTCAACAAGGACTATACGGAAGCCCTCAAAGAAGCGGTTCAGGTTTTATCATCTGGCGGAGTTATTATCTGCCCGACCGATACTTTGTACGGGATTGGCTGTAATGCCCTTGAGGAAAAGGCGGTCAGGAAAGTATTTGAAATTAAGGGCAGGCCCTTCTCAAAACCTCTGCCGATAATAGTCAGGAATATTAAATGGGCCAAAGGCCTGGCTTATATTAAAAAGAGAGATGAAAAAGTATTGCAAAAGGTTTGGCCCGGAAGAGTGACGGCGGTTTTTAATAAAAAAGAAATAGTTCCTGATATTGTTACTTCAAAACAGAAAACTGTCGGAATGCGGGTGCCCGATCATCCATTGACCGAACGGATGCTTAAATTATTTGGTTATCCGATTGCTTTGACCTCCGCTAATATTTCCGGCAAAGAGCCGACCCAGGATATAAACGAGATAATCGAAATATTCTCAAAACGGCTTACCCGCCAGCCGGACCTTGTTCTTGATGCGGGGATTCTTCCAAAATCAGAACCTTCGGCTGTTCTTGACTTGACTGCCGATAAACCAAAAATCCTCCGCGTCGGGCCGTCCAAACCGGAGGAGTTTCTGAAGTTGCTAAATATTTAGTTGCTAAAATCTCTCTCACCGACTACCTGCCTGCCGGTAGGCAGGTCGGGACACGCTCAAAACCCCAGCGATATTTTTCGCTATGTGAAGTCGCTGCTTTTGTAAAGAGCCCCTCACCTTTATGATATATCATAAAGGTGAGGGGGCATTATAAGCTACATAAGCCGGCAACTGTCCCGAGAAGGCAATCGGCTGCGCGAAAAAAATTAGCTATTTGTTTTTTAATTTGCTAATATATCGAAGGTTCTTTTTGAGGAGGAATAAGGTGGCGAAGCATAGAAAGCGTACAAGAAAACCAAAGCTTAACGTTAAAAAGATAGCTAAGGCCTTAGGTGCAAAACATATAACTGACCCAAAGGAAAAAGAGGAATTTGAAAAAAGATATGGTTGGCCTCGTCCCCATTAAATAACCGCTTAAATAGCACATTGCCCCTCCGAAGCACTTCGATTAACTCAGTGCTAAGGAGGGGATTTTTTTAAAATAACCGCGTAGCCATTAATATTTGCAGACCATCTTTTTTCAAGGGCAACACAATGCTTAAATTAGTTGATAATTTGGCTATATTGATTTCGGGTGTTGAGACTTTGGGAAACAGGGCCTGAAATCAATAAGCCAAATTGAGGTTAATTTAAGCATTTGTCCGAAGAAATAAAGCCGGTCGAAAATATTGATGGCGAGAGCGGTTATTTTCAAAAAGATCATTTTTTGCTAGTATATAACCAATGTCCAAAATATTTGAGATACTAAAAAAAGAGGAAGAGAGGCAAAAGAAGGTGATTAACCTGATACCGTCGGAGAACTTTGTGTCGGATGATGTTTTGCGGGCTCTCGGCTCGGTTTTTACCAATAAATATGCCGAGGGATTGTCTCATCGCCGTTATTATGCCGGTAATCAGCATATTGATGAATTGGAGGATGAGGTTATTGATTTAACCCACCAGGCCTTTAGAGTCGATAAAAGCGAGTATTCAGTCAATGTCCAGCCGTATTCTGGTAGTATCGCCAATATTGCTGTTTATTTCGGTGCTCTTAATGTCGGCGATGAGATTCTTTCAATGTCTCTTGAGCATGGCGGACATTTGACCCATGGCCATTCCGTCAGCATTACCGGGAAAGTTTTTAATTTTGAGCATTACGGGGTGGGAGAAAATGGCTATATCAACTATGATCAAGTCAGTGAAATCGCTAAAAGGTTTCAGCCCAAAATGATAATTGCCGGAACCTCGGCTTATCCTAGGATTTTAGATTATAAAAAATTCAGCGAAATAGCCAAATCAGTCAATGCTTTGCTCATGGCTGATATTGCCCATATTGCCGGTCTTATTGTCGGCGGAGCGCATCCCTCGCCGTTTCCTTATGCCGATATTGTAACTACCACGACTCATAAGACGTTACGTGGGCCGAGAAGCGCGATAATTATTTGCAAAAAATCTCTGGCCGACAATATCAATAAAGCCGTTTTCCCCGGTATTCAAGGCGGGCCGCACATGAATGCGGTTGCGGCGACAGGCGTGGCCTTGGAGGAAGCGCTGAAGCCAGAGTTTAAAGAGTATGCCGAGCAAGTTGTCAAAAACGCCAAAGCGATGGCCGGTGAGTTGATCAAGCTAGGATTTAAACTGTGTTCCGGGGGGACGGATAATCATTTGATCTTGATTGATATGACGCCGATGGGGCTTACCGGCCAGCAGGCCTCGGATAAGCTCGAGAAAGAGGGGATAATCGTTAATAAGAACATGATTCCTTTTGATACCCGTAAACCCTGGGATCCCTCCGGTATCCGCCTTGGCACCCCGGCGGTGACAACGCAGGGAATGAAAGAAAAAGAGATGGTGGAGATAGCAAGAAGGATTAAAGAGGTGTTGACAGAACAGAGCGGATAGATTAATATACGTTGGTTATTGAAGCAACTTAAAAATAAGGAAGAAAACCGATGTCTATATACAGGGATCACTTTACGAGAGAGCCGTCGCTTAAGCCAATGAGTGGTCACCAGCCCAATAGTAGATACTACTTAGATAATTTTGGTGGGAATGATGTGGTTTCTATTCGTGACTTGGAAAACAATCCAGTTATAACAGTTTCACGCAACTCACTTACAAAAGAAGTATCTGTTAGTTTATCACCGGGTTATAAATTTAATATAATCACTGTTAGATGACGGTCACCGTAAACTCACTCCGCTTTTTCTTGAAAGAGCGGGGTTTTTATTTATAAATATCGTGGTCGCCGATAGCGAGGAGAACGGATTCTTTTTTAGAGAGATATGAGAAAACAATTCTGAATTTGTAGTTTACGGAAAAACTATATCGGTCGTGGAAATATCCTTTAAGTTTATGGACTTTTAAACCTCTATGGCTTGTTGAATCTTTGAATAATTTTATTTTTTCTATGGCTTCTTCTCGAAGCTCTAATTCAAGAGTCTTAAACTGACGCGTAAACGCAGGTGTATAAGCAACTGATAATCTCATAAATTATTTAATTTTTTTAGCTAGCTTTCTTAAATCCCCGCGGAGAATTTTACCTTCTGAAATTTCTCGTTCTGATTCCAAAACAACTCTAATTGCCTCTTCTTCTCGGAGGAGTTTCAACGCTTTTCTTACAACGTCGGCCTTGTTTGAAGCTAGACCTCTTTTTACTTGGTCAGAAATGAATTCTTCCAGGTGGGGTGGTAACGGTACAGATAGTGTAGACATTTTGTTATATGATATTTTAATATGATATTATCATATACCCACTAGATTTTAAAGTCAAATAGTTATAAACTTTATACGTTATGGTCATAGATGGCAAAAAAATTGCCGACGAAGCGCTGGGGGGATTAAAGAAAGAAGTATCGGAGAAAGAGTCAAAACTCCGTCTTGCGGCAATTTTGGTTGGGGATGATCCAGAATTTAAGAAGTTTGTCGAGCTGAAGGGGAAGGTGGCCGAGAATATTGGAGTGAGTTTTGAGATGTACCAATTTTCAGAGAATATCG
>CAYTBY010000002.1:50019-81684 GCA_964436165.1 uncultured Candidatus Saccharibacteria bacterium | reverse complement strand
CCACCGCCGCTGAAGGCGGCGAAATGGGTTCGGATTATCTTCAAGATACACAGCCCTTGAGGGGTACCCCTCATTAAGACCTAATTATATGGGTGAAAAAATTTCCATAAATCGCAGGTGATTGACTTTTGTTATGTTTGACTGCTAGAATCTTTTTAGTTATATTTTAGTTTGGAGGATAAATGTTAGTTTTAATTTTACTGCTAGGATTTATTTCTTATCAAATTTCATTAAGAATACCCAAACTGACAAAAAAATCAATTAAAGCAAGAGAGGCAGTTTTTTTGGATTGTGATATGGCCAGTAAGATTAGGGAACTGTTAGATGATCCAACCATGACCACTAAAAAATGGAAGGAATGGCTACCGATTTTTGAAGCAGCCGATAAAGAGGTTAGAAGTAAATGTAATTTGAACTTGGGTAGAAATGCTGACTATGTTCGGGCTATTATCTCAGATAGAGACTTGACCGGTCCATAATTACGACCGGTTTTATTTTACTGTGGTAGTTTTTGATTTTTATAACATCGTGCTATTCTTGAATAAAACAAAAAATAAGATTTTGAAAAAAAATTCAATTATTAATAAAAAATCACTGGATCTACATTTTAAGAATAAGGGTGTTTTTTCTGTGGCTAGTAAGGTTCTAATCAGAAATATGGCCGACCTTAGTTTGGTTTATACCCCAGGGGTTGGGGCAGTTAGTTCATTTCTAGCCGAACATAAGAATAAAACAGGGGTTTATACTATGAAGGGCAATAGCGTGGCGGTTATATCGGACGGATCGGCCGTACTTGGTTTGGGCAATATCGGCCCGGAAGGAGCTTTACCGGTAATGGAGGGCAAGTGCCTTCTTTTTAAAAAATTTGCCAATATTGATGCCGTACCGATAGTGCTTAACACTCAGGACTCCGAAGAAATAATAAGCGTTGTGAGGGCGATTGCACCCACTTTCGGGGGAATTAATCTTGAGGATATTTCCGCTCCTCGGTGTTTTGAAATAGAAGAGCGGTTGAGGCGCGAACTTTCCATACCGGTGATGCACGATGACCAACATGGAACGGCAATTATCATTCTGGCCGGTCTTTCGAACGCCCTCAAAGTAGTCAAAAAGAAAATATCGGACGTAAAGATTGTTATTAGTGGAGCTGGGGCGGCCGGAACGGCAATAGTTAAAATAATTGTTCAGGCAGGAGCAAAGAATATTTTAGTTGTTGACCGGCAGGGGATTATCGGCAGAAAAAGAGAGAATTTAACTTCTGAGAAAAGAAAAATCGCCTTACTGACTAATCTAAATAATGAGAATGGTGATATTGAAACAGCTTTTTTAGGAGCCGACGTTTTTATAGGGGTTTCTGCTCCAAATTTAGTTACTCAAGGCATGATTGCTAAAATGAATGGTAAGCCAATAGTTTTTGCCTTAGCTAATCCTATTCCTGAAATTATGCCAGACATTGCCCTTAAAGCCGGGGCTAAGGTGGTGGCGACGGGAAGAAGTGATTTTCCAAATCAGCTTAACAACGCTTTAGCTTTTCCGGGCGTTTTCCGGGGAGCGCTTGATAATGGGGTCCGGCAAATAACTGACGAGATGAAGATAAGAGCGGCTCAGGCTATTGCTAAACTAATTCCTCGTCCGGATAGATGGCATATCGTGCCAAAAATTTTTGATAAGCGTTTAGTGAAGGCCGTAGCCGGGGCAATTAAACTGATTTTAATAATATTTTTCTTTGTCTTGCCAGTCATGACTTTAGCCCAAACAGACGGAAGGTCGTCTCCTTCAGAAACCCCGATAGAAACACCATCGAGCGGAAGTGCCGGAGGAACTAGCGACTCAGTTCCAACTAGCGCCGTAAGTGTTCCGCCACAAGCCGTTCCGGCCCGGACAGGAGTGCCCCAGAGTTCGGTCTTACCTACCCAGACACCCAGACCCTCTCCCTTGCCTCCTTCAACGGGTTCAACAAGTTCACCGCAAGCAAGCTTCCAACCATTACCTTCAATTTCACCAGTTTCTTCTCCGGTCTTATCAACATCAAGTGGACAAACCAGTACAACTATTATGGCTGTCTTGTCTGTTGTCGTGATTGGAGTGCTTAGCTATCCAGCTTCTGTTTTCTTTCGGAATAGAGTTAAAAATAAAAAAAGAGAAGAGGGGAGATGTAATAGTATCAAAGCAATGCTGGATCAAAAGAGAAAAGAGCTTGAAGATTTTGTCCGGAACTGGCCGGAAGAAAAGATAAAGTCAATAACTAAGGAAAAAATTGTCAGTGAGTTAAAAAAAGATGAAGATGCCAAAAAAGTGATAGAAACGGCAGAGAGCCTCAAGGCTAAGCACGATAAACTCAAAGAAACAATAGAAATGCTTCAAAAAAAGTATGATCTTTGCATGCTAGAGCTGCCTAATTTAAAAAATAGCCAATATCTAAGCTATTTAATGGGAGCAGAAAAAATTCAAGATGAGGAACTCGAGAAACTAAGTATTAAAATTGAGGATAAGACTTCTGATGGTGACCGGATGCTTAAAATTACAGAAGAAAAACTGTCTCAATATATCGAACTTGTTAAGAATAAACTCACTGATGGTTTTTGGAATGAAGTAGTAGGATCTAAAGAAATAATTTTTATTTTTAAGTTTAAAGACGGAATTGTAAAGGAATATAAACTTTCTCCAGAGAATGAACAAGATATTGATAAACTATGTGCTGAATTTAATAATGAAACGCCAGATAAAACTGCTAATGTCTATAGATATATATCCGATAATAAGTTTTACCATGATTTTATGATGGAACACTATAGGAATTTAATTAATCGCAATGAGTCGCCACATAATTAAGTTTATATTGGTTCTCTGTATTGTAGCTGGAATTGTATTTATTCTTTCATATATCGGGCCGAAAAGGATAGTCGGGATATTGGGAATAGAGAATGTTTATATCACTGTTTTTATTTTGGCAATAATAGGCGGGGTTTCAGCTTTAACGGCCGCTGGTTTTTATGCTACAGTCTTCTCTCTGGCACTTGGCGGAGCTAATCCATTTATTCTGGCGGCATTTTCTGCACCCGGAGTTCTGATCGGTGATTTTATTTTTTGGTACTTAGGTATGGAAGGCCGAAAAGCGGTCGAGGCCGGATATGGCAATTATTTATTAAAATTCTCTGCTTGGCTGAGTAGTAAGCCAAAGTGGCTAGCTCCTATTGTAATCTACGTTTATACCGGACTGACTCCTTTTCCTGGCGATTTTCTTATGTTCGCCCTGGCTTTCTTGAAATATCGGTTTAAGCAAATACTCATCCCGACTCTTTTGGGTAATTATACTCTGGCGCTCATAGTGTCTTTGTCGGGGCTATACGGACAAGACGTTATGAGATAATATATAGAAGGAAAGGGTTCTTTTAAATTATAAAAAAGAGGGTGATTGAATGAGATTGTGGATTTTTATGTTGTCAGTTTCTTTGGCGGTTAGCGGTTGTGATTCAAGATCGAAAGGATTGAGGATCTATGCCCACCCTGACCTTAGTGGATATGGTCCGTTTTCTCACGTCTGTAAAATGAGAAATGGAACAAATTATTATGCCGTATTGGGTGCATATACGGGAACTTTATTTGTAAATTATACTGACGGTAAGGTTAGTGATAAAGATATTCAATTTTTTCCTGGAGCGCCATCTAAATGGCGGGAGTGCCGAACTTATCAGCATCCTAATGGCAATACTTATGCTTATGTTGTAACCGAAGCGAGAATTGCTAATGGAAAACCTGATTTTCAAGGATATCCAGGCGGAATTCAAATATTTAAAATGACCAATGATTTGATAGAGCTGGTTTCTACTTATATCGGCAATTTTGATACGGCCCATACTATTTTTATTGATACTGATCGTGGCTTGGCTTTTGTAAATGGCTCGCGTTGGTTGAATAATGTCCCAACAGGCCACCTGGATCATAAAGACCATCTCGGCGGTTTACGGATACTTGATATAAAAACTGATCCTGAAAACCCGCGCGATCTGGGGTTTTATGATAAAAGCTATACACATGATTCATATGCCTTGGGTGAAGTTGATATTCCGCCTAGATGGGAACTTGATCCTCTCAAAAAACCGGATCCTGTTCATGGCCAATATGTAAAGATCGAGGGGAAGAAAGGGTACATCCTTTACCTTGCTGATATATTTGATGGCTATATCCGTGTTCTCGATATTTCTGAACCATCAAATCCGGTTTTATTGCATTCCATTCATACCCCTATGCATAATCAGAGCTATTCAGTCCATAATCTCTGGGCGTCAGAAGATAAAAAATGGCTTTTTGCCACAGAGGAAACACGAGGTAGCAGCTTGCTCGTATATGATATCAGTAATCCTATTAAGCCACGTTTTGTTACCGTCTATCGCAGTGAAAGCGTATCGAATAATTCCATCATTCACAATGTAGTAGTTAAGGGCAAGATTGCCTATTGCTCCTGGTACAAGGAGGGCTTGCGTCTTATAGATATTTCTAATCCGGTTCATCCAAAAGAATTTGCTTTTTTTGATTCTTCTATCGGGGATTTTCCAGAAATTACGGAACGCGATTTATTCCACGGAAATTGGAGCGTTGACATAGACGATCGGGGATTAATGATGATAAGCGATATCGAGGAAGGCCTGTTCATCCTTCAGTTTGTTCTTAAGAAAACGGAATGATCATATAGAACTTACCCATAAGTCCTATCATAAACAAAAACGCCAATCCGCATAGGAGGCGTTTTTAGTTGAATGGATTTATGGTAAATAGTAAACTTAAACTCCTATGTTAATAGATGAAATAACAATCAGGATTAAGGCCGGAGATGGCGGGCGAGGTGCGGTAGCCTTTAACGGCAATAAGATGATGCTAGGACCGGTTGGAGGCAATGGCGGTTTTGGCGGAAATATATATTTTGAGGGCGTCTCAGATCTTAGTGCTTTATCTCAATTCAGGAATAAAAAAGAAATAAAAACCGATAACGGAGGGCCGGGTCGGGGTAATTTTATTGATGGCAAAGACGGCGAAGACCTTGTCGTAAAAGTGCCGATTGGTACGGTAATCACTAAGCTGGAAACCGGAGAAACCATAGAGATAATCAAAGCGGGAGAAAAGTTACTTGTGGCTAAGGGCGGATATGCGGGTAAGGGGAATTTTCATTATCGATCATCAACTAATACTCGGCCCAAACAATTCGGACCAGGCACGCCTGGCCAAGAATTTACGGTCAAGCTTGAACTTAAACTTATCGCCGATGTTGGTTTGATTGGTCTTCCTAATGCCGGTAAGTCAAGCTTACTAAATGAACTGACGGAAGCGAAGAGCAAGGTGGCCAATTACGCCTTTACGACCCTTGAACCGAATCTGGGAGTTTATTACGAGCTTATTTTGGCCGATATCCCTGGTCTTATTGAGGGTGCTTCGGCTGGCAAGGGTTTAGGAATTAAATTTCTAAAACACATCGAGAGAACTAAAATATTATTTCATTTAGTGTCGGCAGAATCAGAAAATCCAGTCGGGGATTATAAA
This sequence comes from uncultured Candidatus Saccharibacteria bacterium, assembly GCA_964436165.1. Lineage (GTDB taxonomy): Bacteria > Patescibacteriota > Minisyncoccia > 2-02-FULL-40-12 > GWA2-44-9 > 2-01-FULL-39-28. Next base: position 76,149 of record CAYTBY010000002.1, on the reverse strand, counting down.
ATAGTGCGGAGGGAGTTGAAAAAATACAGCAACGAATTATATAAGAAGAAGGAATATCTTTTTCTTAGCAAATATGACATGGTTTCCGAGAAAAATATGAAGAAAAAAATGACTGCTCTAAAAAAACTAAACAAAAACGCTATTGCTATATCCATTCATGATATGGATAGCTTAGACAAAGTTAAGAAAATTCTCAATAAAATAAAAAAGGACAAGTAATGTCCTAGTTGCACATATTTGCTAAGGCCGGTATCTAGCCGGCTTTTTTCGTGGCCTGATGGTTATCTCGGATACCTTTGTGTCAAAATCAGAATCTTATTGAAGAAACCTGATTATCTCCTATGGGTTCGTTGGCTAAATTTGGATATACTCCGGATTGAGTTCTTGTGCCGACAAGATCCTGGCGGATTCCACCGTAATTGATATCTGAATAAAGCTCAAGATCGGTTCGGTCAACATACACCGAAGAAGCTGTATCGTTGCCAATAGCGTTGTTTGAAAGATCGGTGTCATCGCCAGGTGTTAAGAAAATCTCGCAGTTACCGGTAAAATTAACGCCGGTACAAATTGTCACTCGGTCCAAAATAGGAGCTTCCATCATCGAGGAGGCGGCACTTGCGCCGATTACTGGAAAATTGGATAGGTTCGGGTAATTTCCAGTTCCAAAGCCATAACATAAACCGCCATAATTAATGTCGCGGCATAAGTATACCCGGCCGATATTGGTTACTCGTATTGATTGAGACATGTCATTGCCTATTCTGGTATTTCTCAAGTCCGGAACAGTTCTTGTTGCACTAAATGTCTCACATGTTCCGGTAAAATTAACCCCCGTACACAAAGTAACCGAACTGGGAGCTATCGGCGGTAAATTTGAAGCGCCGGTTATATTGACTGTTGCTCGGCTAAGTCGAGTAGAGGCTAAACTCGTAGTATAAAATATTGCGTAAGTATGGATGCCTATCCCAGGATTTAAGTCAGTAACAGTCGAAGTACAGGGCGAGGTGGGACAAGCTATTACTCTCCAGTTAATTCCGTTTTTAGTTAAAATGACCGAGCTTGGGGAGATGCCTACTACTGAAATATTTAAAGTAATATCGCAATTTGGATTATTAAGATTACTTAAAAGATCACAAGAAGTAAAACTGGAAGTTAAGGTACTGGTTGCATAGATATAAGAATTACGCCGGGCAACTACGGAGTTATTTGAAAGATTGACGGTATATCGGTGAGTTCCGGCGCTGGGGTTTTGATCATTAAATTGGCCGCTGCATACTCCGCCGCATTGAATATTCTGAATAGTAGAGTTATCCCTTTTTAAAGCTAGGGACGTAGGGGATGTAATTCCGTTTATGGTGTAATTAACAGTTGTGTCGCAATTTGGATTTACGGGCAAACTACCCTTAGTGCACGAAGAGGGAGAAATAATAATTGAGCCGGTTATGCCCGTAGAAGGAGCTGGCGGCGGAGGGGTACAGCTTCCGGGGGTTGCCGTAATTCTTCCCCAGCCGAAAATGCTATCTTTTCCAACACTACCTAGATCGCAAGCGGTGCTTGTTATTGCTTGTTCAAGCTGGTAGGCATTATAGCTTGGATTTGCTGCTTTTAATAATGCCGCCACTCCGCTTACTACCGGCGTAGCTTGGCTGGTGCCGGTTTTATTGCCATAGTTAGAATTAAGCAATGTCGAATAAATATTCACTCCTGGCGCAACAATATCAACCGTTGGTCCTCTTCCAGAGAAGTTGGTAATTCTATCAGATCTATCAACCGCCCCTACTGTAAAAGCGGCATCTATACATCCCGGCAAGACAACGCCGTTAGAGACATTTCCCGATGCGGTTACCACTAAAACCCCGTTATCTTTGGCGTATTGAATCGCTTTAGCCGTACGTTGGGTGATATTATCGGCGTTATCGCAGATAGAGTTATAACTTCCGCCGCCGACGCTTATATTGATTACGTCTGCCCTAAAATCATCAGCTGTTCCATAAATCCTGTCAGGACCGTCAACGGCCCAATATATTGCATCAATCATTTTATCCCAAGTGCCGCTACCTTGGTAATCTAAAATTTTTCCGGCAATTATTCCGGCTTGGGGGGCAACGCCTCTGGCCCTCGGATCAAGGCCGTCGGCGGTTATTATCCCGGCAACGTGGCTGCCATGTCCTGGAGGAACTCCCTGGCCGTTAGTATGGTCGTCCATTGGATCGTTATCGTTATTAACAAAGTCATGTCCGCCAAGATAACTTGAATTTAATTCGGGATGATTATAGTTATAACCGGTGTCTAAGACAACTATTTTTCTTCCGGCGCCCTGATTGCCATTAGTTTGTAAAATCGTAGCTCCGACCTGGTCATTGACATTAATATCGCCGGCTTCCAATATCGGATTTTGAACCAAGCCAGACATTAATTCTGCATCGGGGGGGCAATCAACGGCTGTGAAATCTTCTTTTTCGGTGGTAATAATGCATCCCGATGTTATTGCGCTGGCCGCCTGAGGTTCATTAAAAGCGACCAGACTTTGAGTTGAAGTGCCAGTAGGAGATGGCGGTCTTATCCCCTTAAGATTCAACTCTCCCCCCACTAATTCAGGGTTAACGGTGTATAAAATGGCATAGGCCGAGATAAGAAGAATAGCTCCAAGAATGGCATTAGATATCATTTTCTTAGCCGTAGCAATATTTCCCGGGACAGCGGCTGAAGTCAGCCATAAGAATCCGGCATACATTATCATAATGAAGACGGCGATGCCTACCAGCCAGATTGCGTAGTTAAAAACAGAGGAGATAAGAGATTCGAAACTGGTGGCGGGGGGCGGGGTTAATCTGCTTGGATCTTGTGGAAACGGCTGTTGGGGGTTGGGTTGAGTCGGCGGGGGATTGCTTGGGTTTTTTGCTATTATCAGGTCCTTATTGCTGGTGCCGTTAGTGAGTCCATCGACGCTGACAACACTAATGCCGTATGTTCCATCGGGAGTGCCAAGTGGAACCACGAAGGTTAAAAGAGTATAGGTTGAATTAACCACAACAAGATCTTGTCCTTCACGATCTTTCCCCTCTATTTGTTCAACATTTCCAGTGGAATCATTCGAAAGCTGGACGATATTTCCCATAAAATGTCCGCTTATTCTGACTGTATCGTCTGGTTTTACAAAAGTCGGGGCAATATCACAGACAATAACCACATTGACATAATCAGGAGGAATTACGGATGGATCACACGGTGTTTGAGCTTGAGCGATACTATTTTTTTCCTGACTAAGGCCCAGCAGTTCAATAAACAGTAAGGCTGAAACTAAAAATACGGCTGAAAAAAATATCAGCCAATGAGCATGCTGATGACGAGGATGGTTGTGCCAAGAATTATACCAACGCATAAAAATTAAAAATTATCTTTGCCAATGAATGTGGGCGCCGCTGGAGAAATCATCGCAATTTGGAATTGCTCGGCCATTTATTTCACAAATGGCAGAACCTTCGCGGCTGGACAGAAAATATTTTGCTTCGGACCAGGATTGGCTGTTAGCTATAGTCGGAACAATGTCAACCGCCCGTCCAGCGTAATGATACGAGGTCGGGCTGTGGTCGCCGGTGGTAAACGAGGTTACGATAAAATTTATTCCGAGTTGTGATCTAAGAAAATGCAATGCTTCTAAAATCTCCGGATCTACCGTAATATCTCCGCTTGCTCCTCCGGGCGTACAGGCCGGCGTACATTGATCGGCGCATACGGACGGACAAAGGCCGTCTTTCATGTCCATAATGTTCTGAAAAGCATGATTATTTCCACCACAGCTGGCGCTAGCCGAAAAACCGCCTGAACCCAGTAATCTCAAAAGATCTTGTGCGGCTTGTTGATTAGTTCCACATCCGGTATATGGATTAACGGTCGTGCCTCCGGGCGGTGGTTGAGGCAGAGGCGCCGGTGCCTCTATCCCCTCAAGATTCAAGTTTCCTCCCACCAGTTCAGGGTTAATGGTATATAAAATAGCATAAGCCGAGATAAGAAGAATAGCTCCAAGAATGGCATTGGATATCATCTTTTTAGCTGTAGCAATATTCCCCGGACTAGCGGCTGAAGTCAGCCATAAGAATCCCGCCCAGAGTATCATTATAAAGACAGCAATACCTACGAGCCAGATTGCGTAGTTGAAAACAGAGGAGATAAGAGATTCAAAACTGGTGGCGGGGGGAATTGCTTGGGCGGTGGGGCCTGGTGGCGACGGTATCTGACTCTCTATAACCGTCAAAATATCGGGGGTTGTTCCGATACCCGACGGGCTTATTACTGCAATATTATAAATACCCGGAGGCAGATCAATCGTAACCGTAACGACTTTATAATCTGCACTTAAAAAGCCTGTGGCATAGGAAGATTGGCCATTTATATCCGTAAACTGAACATCAGACCAAAGATATTCCCCTATAATCTCAATCGTCCCTCCTTGACTGACTGTAGTTGGATTAATGCTGGTTATAATAGGAGGTTCTGTCCCGGTTGGTTCAGGTGTGGCTAAGCCTGGAGTGACTTCGAAAGGTATCCCGTTAGATACAGGAGAGTCGGCAATTCTAATGGTGTAGTACCCTCTAACAAGATTGGACGGAAGAATAACCTCAACTTCTGTTCCATCAAAGCTTAAAATTCCGGTAACCGTCGTTGAGTTTCCCGACGAATCTATGAACTCAACATTAGCGGCTAGGTTATCTCCCGAAAGAGTAATTTTTGCTCCAGCCGGAGCAAAGTCTGGTGCGGCAAAATATAAGTAGCGGGGACGATTGGCATCTATGCCTGGAATACAGACCGTGCCCCTGGTTCCACCAGCGCTTGTCGTCCAGGCTCCAGCTTGGATATTGCTACCAACAGTAACGGGTAAAGTTGTTCCGCTTGAGCAATCTAATTCTGCTACTAATTGAACAGGTTGACCATATTTGTATGGTCGGCCTCCGGAAAATGACCAACCGACTCGGGGCGGAGTAGCACTTGGGTTAGAATTACATGGCCAGTAACTGCCATCATGTATGAAAGCAGTACCAGATGTATCTCCACTGCACATCAGAAAGCCAGTAACCGGATACGTAACTCCGTTTAATAAACGATCAGGTAAGCTCAATGGCAGGGGATATTCCCCAAATATTGATTCTTCATCGCAAAACCAGCCCGGAGTTTCGGTTATATCTTGGCCTGAAGCGTTAGCTCTCGTGAGAGCAATATAACCGGCTGGACATTCAAAGGGAAACCCATAGGGCAGATTTCCAGTTGGCGATGGCGGTGGAGGAGGTGGAGGTTGGGTTGAAGTTTCTGTTCCAATTATACAAACCGCTCCCTGATCTGCGGGAGTAGTGGTATATGTGCCAATAGAAATGTTACTGTCAGGGATGGTTATGCTAAGAGGGTTACTCGGGGTATTAATAGAACAATTGCTCTCGGCTATTAAGCTTCCTGCAGGATAAGCTGGACGCCCTGATGAAAAATCCCAAGTCTGGCAACGGTTATATCCTACGGTAACAAAAGCGCCATGATTAGGATCAAGACTATCACACATCAATAACCCTTGTACTGGATAGGTGACTTGAGAGGCGCTAGGAGGGTCGTTATCGCAATAAAAACCGTTGTTAGCAATATCTACTGAAGATGCATTAACTCCGCCTAATTCTATGTATCCTGGGGGGCAAATACCTCGTAGGCCATATGGTGGAGGACCGGTTTGGGCTTGGGCTGTATAAATATATTGATTCTCGAAATAAAAACTACTGATCTTATCAGAAACAGAGGAAAATAAAAATAAAGCTATAATCGCAAAAACAGACCAATGAGCATGTTGGTGATGGGGATGTTTGTGCCAGTTGCGGTACCACAAAAACGATTTAGCAAGATGACAATGAAAAGAATGTTTCATCTATGTTATTGTAAGATAAATCTGGGCATACGTCATTACTAATGTGTGCATAATTTTGGTATACTAAAATAAATGGAATTACGAATTACGAATTACGGGTTACGGGTTAAGAGATCGATGGTTATGGCGGTTTTTTTGTTTTTTTTAATCTTTACTACTTACTACTCACTACTTACTACTTCTACGTTTGCCGCTGTCGAAGATGAAATATCAACCCGTCAACAGCAAATCGAAGAACTCCAAAAGCAGATCGCCGAATACCAGCAACAAGCCGAGAATAACCGCTCTCAAGCCAGAACTCTTGAAACAGAGATTAATGCTTTAAATGCTCAGATTCGTCAGATAGAACTTACTATTCGGAGCTTAGAGCTCTCAATAAATCAGACTTCTGATGAAATTTCTGATACAGAGTCAGAGATTTTTGATGCAGAAGAAAAAATATCAAAACACAAAGATGCCATTGCCCAGTTTTTAAAAATTATTTATGAAAATGACCAGAAATCATTAACCGAGATTTTGCTTTCCAATGACGACTTATCCGACTTTTTTGGCGCTATTAATGATGTTCGGGCTAATCAGAATAAACTCCAAGTTACGATTGAAGAAACAAAAAAGTTAAAATCCGAGCTTGAACAACAGCAGGAAAACTTGGAGGAAAAAAGATCAGATTTTGAACGTTTGCGGGGACTGGAAGCATTTGAAAAAAGAAGTTTGGACCAGGATAAAGGTGCGAAGAATAAAATATTAAAAGATACCAAGGGCCAGGAGAAAAAGTTCCAGGAATTAGTCAGTAAAACCCAAAAAAATATTGAGGCTTTGCGGGCCCAGGTGGCTTATTTGGAATTAAACGGGGTTACGGCTGAAGAAGCGGTTAAGTACGGCCAATTGGCCGCAATTGCCACTGGAATTCGGCCGGCCTATCTTATTGCCGTGCTTGAAGTTGAGTCTGGTCTTGGCCGGAATGTAGGAAAATGCAACCGTCCCGAAGATCCACTGGCTAAACATTGGGAGAACATTATGCACACCCGCGATCACCAGCCATTTTTAAATATCACTTCAAAACTTGGTCTTGATCCAAATAGTACTGCCGTTTCTTGTCCCCAGTATGTCAATGGCCGGCGATATGGCTGGGGAGGAGCAATGGGAGCGGCTCAGTTTATACCCTCAACCTGGGTTGCTTACGAAGGCCGTGTTTCAGAGATTGTCGGCCGGCCGGCTAATCCATGGAACATAGAAGATGCCTTTACAGCGGCGGCGGTTAAACTGGCTAATGGCGGAGCCGGGGCTAAAACAAGAGTTGCCGAAATCGCCGCTTCTAAGGCCTATTACAGTGGCAAATCTTATTGCTCCAGCGCCCCTTGCAATTCATACGCCAATGCAATCCAGCGCAAAGCGACGGAGATTGAAAAGAATTTATAAAGTGTTATTTTTTACCCAGATTCTTAAAAACTGATTATCCCGACAGAAATCGGGGATCCTCGATTTTGTTTCAAAATCGGGATAGAATGGGAGAGTTATGCTCAACAAACTTAGGCTTGGTTTTATCATTGTCTTTTTGTTTGGCTTATTTTTTATTCTTGCGGTTAACTTGATCGGCCAGGAATTATTGCCTTCAAGACAGATCGAAGTTCAAGGCGCTAATTTAGCTCAGATAGTTCTGAAGTCGGAGTGCAATCTTAAAGAAAATATAGAAATTGGCAAGAAACTTTTGGAAGCATCGTTTCCGCTTAAGATAGTTGAAAAAGAGCACCGGACAAAACTAAAAAATGGCAAATACAGAGTCAGGTACGAACTAATAAGAAAACAGGTAGCCTTAGCTGTCTTAGATACTAACAGCTGTAATGTTTTTGAGGTACGCTACTGGCTCGATGAAAACGATATTCAAAGAGGCAACCATCTCCGCAAGACCCGCCAAGATAATCCGGGAGATGTTCCCAAATTCATGCCGGTTGATCAATCAAGCAATCTTAGTGTTAATGTCAATTGGTGGAATAACCACAACTCTGATTTAAGCGTTGTCGAAAATGGTTCTTCTGAACCCAGTCATTATATTGTTGTCGGGAATAAATTCTCTGTTTCCAATGACAATATTGCTTATCCCAAGGAAATAACCGGTTCGCGTTACTCTGACATAACCTATGTTCCATATTCAGTTTTAATCCATACGGAAGAATTTGATAAAAATGGCAATGACTTTATGGGCCAAAACGTTAACGAAGTTGGTGAAGAGCTAGATAATCTTGGCATCGAATCCCGGGCTTATCCGGGCAAGTTGGTTACGGAAACCATAACCCCGGAATTTGTAAAAAATATTTTGATAACCGAACATGTCGATCCTCCGTCTATATTTATTTCCGATGATAACGGCCGGATGTTGGCCGGACGGATATTTATCCGTTATGCCACTAACGGTGAGAAAGCCTTCCGATATACTTTTTCTAAAACCGGCGCGTCTGGAGCCGGACAGATAATGCCTGGAACTTATGGTACTGTGCCTGGAGCTTATCCCGGAGCGAATCTTATAAAAGATATTGATCTTGGAAGAGTTGATTTTAAAAACGGGATTAAGGCAACATTCCTTATCCTTGATATGAAACTGGCAGAAATAGAGGCCAAAGTTAAAACTTCTTCAAGGGCAAAAAAAATATGGGCGAGTAAAACTCTGGAACAAAAACAGGAAGCTGTTGCCGCATCTTATAACGGCGGTTCGACTAAGTATAAGCACTTGACTGGCACTATTAGTCTCGCTGTTCAAGAAACAGTTGATTTTGTCCGCAAGTTTAAAATGATACGAGATTTGAAATTATTTGATTAGTTAAATTTATTAAAAAAGTCCCGCCAAGGCGGGACTTTTTTAATTGCGGTCAAGAATTTTACATTGTGGCAGGTGCTGGGCAAGTGCAGTTCTCTTCGGCCTCTGCACACTCTGTGCACTTGGGCTGACAGCGATTACCTCCGCAGGTGTGCGTCTCATCGTGCTCTTGTGATTCAGCACCGCAGTCCGCACACTTGTGGCCTTGGGTATCTTTGCCGCAAGTTTTACATGTTTTATCCATTCCCTAATTTTAAAATTTCATAAACGCCATGTAAAGTTGATAAATATATTTTGTGGACCCCGTTAGAAGTAGCCTAGCCAAGGTCCTTTTAAAGGACTCTCGACTTGTCGCGAGCTAGACTTCTAACGGGGTGGATAAAAAATCCCCGGCTATGGGGGATTTTTATATGCGGTATTCTTTTTTAACGTTAGCAGAAATATCAACAAAGCTACGAGGGATAAACAATCTCCGACAGAAAAGACCGCACCGGCGCCGGGAAAATAAATTATATCTCCCAGAAACGGCCAGATCGTCTCGTCATTGATATACTTGTAAGTTGTTTTTTTTCCTTGGGCAATGATCAATTTGCCGTCCTTATCAACTGGGTAAGGGCTACCCCCCATTCTCGTAACTGCTTCTTTAGATACAGGCATATAACCATTAGTGGTGATAGTGGCGCTATTTGCTAACAAGCCGGCAAGAAAGATCGATATATATATTCGCCGGAAATTAAAGAGATAGTATGCAGTTAAGGGTAAAGCCGAGAAAAGCATAACCGGACTTTTGTATTGCGGCCAAACGAAAGATAGGATAAAAGCTGAAAAAAGTATAGATACGAATGCTTTGAAAAGCCAAACACATTTTGCGTTTTTTGATAATGCCTCGCGATGGTTAACAAATCGTATAACTGCGAGAAATGTAAGAATAGCGGTCAATATATCCAGCATTGCCACCCCCATTGTTAAAAATCTTACTTTTCACTATAATTTTAAAATTATGATTCGTCAAGATCTAGAAAATAAAACAGCAACTGTATATGTAGCAATGTCAGGAGGAGTAGATAGTTCTGTTGCGGCGGCATTGCTTAAAAAAGAAGATTACAATGTGATCGGAGTTTTTATGCGTCCATGGAGTCCGAATCCCAAAGGCCGAACCTTAAAGGGGTCTCAAGGTTCGACCTTTTCAGATAGGAATTTTTGTCTTTGGAAAAAAGATAGAGAAGATGCATTAAGGGCTGCTTCAGTATTAGGGATACCTCTTTTAACTTGGGATTTTTCGAAGGAATATAAAAAAGAAGTCGGGGATTATATGATACGGGAATATAGAGCTGGTCGGACGCCTAACCCCGACGTGATGTGCAATAAAGAAATAAAGTTTGGCTTATTTCTTAAGCGTGCTTTGCGGGAAGGGGCTGATTTTATTGCGACCGGTCATTATGTACGACTGAAATCACGACGGGGTCCTGTCTCGGCACACCCCCACCGTACTCATTATCATTCCGTGCGGCGGGGGTCCCCCAGCCGAGCCACCCCTCTTATTTATGAATTGCATACTGCTCGTGACAAAAATAAAGATCAGTCATATTTCCTTTGGACATTAAAACAAGAACAGTTGAAGCACTGCCTATTCCCGATAGGCAATTATACTAAACCAGAAGTTAGAAAGATGGCTAAAAAATTTGGTTTGTCTAACCATGATAAAAAAGACAGCCAGGGAGTGTGTTTCATTGGGCCGTTAGATATGAAGGAGTTTTTGAAGAAATATATTAAGCCGAAGCCAGGTAAAATCATATTACATGGGCATCTTGTAAAACTACAAGATGCCCATGTAATTGGCCGACATGACGGAGTCTATTATTACACAATAGGCCAAAGACATGGGTTGGATATTAAAAACGGCCAAGGACCGTATTATGTGGTTGGAAAAGATGTAAAGAAAAATATAATTTATGTTGGAAAAGAAAAAGATTTAAGAGGGAAAGAAGCGAGAATTTCAAATATTAGTTGGATAAATAAGCCAAAACTCCCAGTGCAAGTTAGTGTAAGAATCAGATATCGAAGTAGACCGGAAAAAGCGACCTTGTTTAGAAGTTCAACTTCTAAACATCAGTTTATCTTGAGGTTTAAAAAGCCGATCAGAGCTATTACTTCTGGCCAATCGGCCGTGTTTTATAGAAAAATCGAGATGTTGGGCGGGGGAATAATTAACCAAGAAGTTTAAATAAGCTTTCTCCGGTCATCTCGGCAGGTTGGGAAATACCCATGATTTGAAGGACTGTCGGAGCAACATCGGCAATAATCCCGCTAGAACCGGAAAAGTTTTTGCTCATTTCTTCTTCTGTTCTTGGTCTTTCATATTCTTTGACAACTATAAAGAAAGGCACTGGATTTATATTGTGTTTTGATTCTTCTTCACCGCCTCTTGAGGTAAGCGATTCGGCATTGCCGTGGTCAGCAGTTATTATTAATATTCCATTTTTTTCAAAAATAACTTCTTTTAATTTACCCACGCAAGCATCAACGGTTTCAACACCCCTCACCGTTTTTTCAAGATTACCAGAGTGAGCGACGATGTCGGCGTTAGCAAAGTTGATTATGATAAAATCGTAGAAATCTCTTTGTATTTCCTCGATTGTTTTAGCCAGTATCTCATTGGCCATCATTTCCGGTTCATCTTCTGGTTTTTTAGTTGATTTAATAAAAATATCCGATTCACCGGTAAGCGGTCCATTTTTTAAACAGTTAAAGAAAAATGTGGCATGGGCGTATTTTTCTGTTTCGGCTATATGAAGTTGGTTTTTACCTTTTAAACTCAAAACTTCGGCTAATCCGTTTTTGACATCGGGAGCGGTAAATATGGTTAAAAGATCCGGATTTTCGAGATAAGGCGTCATTGCTACTATAAGCAAATTGTTTAGGTTTTTTCTCTGGAAAAATTCAAAATCCTTGTCCACAAAACATTTAGCTAGCTGACGCATGCTGTCTTCACGGAAATTAAAGAATACGACTGCATCCCCGTCCTCAATAGTTCCCGATGAATCAATCAGGAGAGGGGGGATTTTGTTGTCATGAAAACCTTGGCTGTAGTATTCCTCGAGTTTCTTTATGGGATCATCAATTTTTTCACCATCTCCTTTACTAATTAGGTTATAAGCTTTTTCGGTGAGGTTCCAGTTGTTGTTTCTATCCATCGGAAAGTCTCGGCCCATTAGGGTGGCGATTTTAACGGATGGATAATTAACGAGGTAAGAATTGAGCTTGACTAAAAGTTCCTTTCCTTCTTTAAGGCCGGAGTCTTTCGCATCAGTAAAAAGATGAAGCTTAACATTATTAAGATTATTTTTGGCGGCAAAGTCAGCCAAAGCCAGAATGTGATTAAAATATGCATGAACTGAGCCGGAAGTCAGAAGTCCAGCTATATGTAGTTTGGAATCATTTTTCTGGACATGTTCTAGCGCTTGCATCAGGGTGGAATTGGTAAAAAACTCTCCGGTTTCGACGGCTTTATTGATTCTGCTTAAGTATTGGGAGATTATTCTCCCGGCGCCAATGGTTAAATGGCCGACTTCGCTGTTGCCAGTTTCGCCCCAAGTCAAGCCGACAGCTTTGCCGGAGGCTTGTAAAAGAAGGCCGGGATAGTTGGCCATAATAAAATCCATGTTCGGTTTTCGAGCGTTCATTATGGCATTCCCGACTTTTTGAGTCGAATATCCCCAGCCGTCAAGAATTGTAAGTACTACTGGCCGCATTTTTATAGTATAACATAAATTGGTATAATTTTTATTAATCAATATAGAATGGTAAAAATCCTAAAGAATATAAAATTAGCGAAATACACAACTTTTCATATCGGCGGGAAAGCTGAGTTTTTTGCTGAGATAAGAAATGTTAAAGCGCTTGAAGAGGCGGTAAAGTTTGCGAAAAGCAAGAATTTAAAAATATTTACTCTTGGCGGAGGAAGCAATGTTTTGTTGCCAGATAGTGGTTTGATGGGGTTAGTATTAAAAATAAATATAAAAGGCATTAAATTTAAAAATGATCTTGTTTATGTTGGAGCAGGAGAAATATGGGATAAAATAGTTGCCAAAGCCGTTACTAAAAACCTCAGCGGCATAGAAAATCTTTCGTTAATTCCCGGTACTGTCGGCGGAGCGATATACCAGAATATTGGAGCTTATGGTGCAGAAATAAAAGACGTCATTGAATCTGTTGATGTTTTTGATATCAAATTAAAGAAAGTCAAAACATTATCAAATCTTTCTTGTCGGTTTAGTTATCGAACCAGTATTTTTCAAAAACCAGAAGGGAAAAATTATATAATTCTTGGAACAACTCTTGAATTATCTCCTGAATTTAGGCCCAAAATAAACTACCCCGATCTTGCTAAATATTTTGAAAATAAAGTACCAATGATCCGAGAAGTTAGAAAAGCAGTTGTACAGATAAGGAGAACAAAATTGGACTATCCGACAGCTTCTATTGGTACGGCCGGATCTTTTTTCAAAAATCCTGTCATAACAGTTTCTAAGTTTCAAACCCTAGTTTCTAGGCACCCCGATATTATCGGTAGGGACTTGGGGAATAATCAAGTAAAGCTATTTGCTGGCCAGCTTACCGAAAAAACTAACTGGAAAGGGAAAAGAATCGGTAACGTAGGCGTTTCCAAGCGCCATGCCATGGTCCTCATTAGTTATAAAGGTGCAAAATCAAGAGATATAATTAATTTAGCCAGAATGATGCAAAAATCGGTAAAAGTTAAATTTGGAATAGATCTCGAACCGGAAGTCAACCTATTCGATAAACTCAAGGTTGATCCTGAATAACGTCGAAGGATCAAAATAATGTTATAATATAGTAGATGATTAAATTCCTTGATTTTATTAAGTCTTTTATCCCCGGTCTTGAAAATTTGTCTGCTATCTCTTCAATTTCCGGGTTTGGGCCAGGCTGGATTTTTGGGGCTTTGGGAGCGGTGGCAATTTCTATTTTTGGCTTAAGCATTGGGAGAACAAAGGCGGTAATATCACTGCTTAGCATCTATGTTGCCTTTGCTTTTGACAAAATATTTCCGTATTTAAAAGAGGTAAGTAATATTATCGGCGATTCGTTTGAAGAATACTGGCTTCGACTCGGAATATTTTTAACCGCCTATATTGTTGTATTCAGCGTCTTTAATTTTTCGTTCATAAGAAAGAGGATATCTTCAAATGAGTATTCTTTATTTGGAATAATAATCTTGAGTTTTCTCCAGCTCGGATTTTTGGCTAGTATAATTTTTAGTATTCTTCCGGAAGAGCTGGTCTTAAAATGGACTTTTGGTTTCGATGATTACTTAGCTACTTCAACTGCTCTTTTCTTTTGGGCCCTTGCCCCTTTGCCGGTACTGCTGTTCATAAAAAAATAGCCCTTTTGGGGCATCAACTAAAGCAACACGGGGTAATGTTTATCCGTTTGTAACAATATTACTTTATCTGGGAATTGTTGCGGACTAAAACGGCGAGCTCGGAGATCTCTTTATGCAGATAATCTAATTTTTGATTTAATTCTCTATTCATCTTATCAATTTCTTCAAGCCGCATTTCCCAGGTTACTGGCACTGCGCTGATGGCATGTCCGCAAGGGTAGGCAACTGCTGTGAAAGATCGGGAGCCACGAAAACCGCTGAAAGAGCTCGGATCGTGGGCTTCGTAGTGGACGTTAGCAATTACCTGGTCACAATTAGGACACTTAGCTGTGTTCATCGTTCTTGGCTAAAATGTTAAATTTTATTAAAATTTAACTAACATATCGACCCTTTGGCCCTTAGGGCCAAACGTAATCTTACATTGTCTCACAAAACATTAATGGCAACAATGAATTTTATCCACAACGACTGTGATAAATAAAATAGCCACAACATTATTTATTCTGCTAATTATTTTTGCAGGATTTTATATTTACCAGAACGAGTTTGCTTCGTGTAAAAACCCTATATTTTACGATATCGGCGGTTTTGATAACAGATTCGGCATCAGTAAAGACAAATTCCTTACCACCATAAAAGAAGCGGAGACAGTGTGGGAAAGTAAAATTGACCGGAATATATTTGAGTACAAACCCCTATCAAAGTTTAAAATTAATCTTGTCTTTGATGAGCGTCAAAAATCAACCATAGAAGCCAGCGAATCTAAAGAAGGAATAGAAGGCTCAAGATCTCAATACGATTCACTGGTGGCTGACTATAAGGCCCTAGCTGCTTCGTACGAAGGAGACCTTAGGCGCTACAACAATAATGTTTATGTTTTTGAGGCCAGATTGAAAGAATACAATGATTATGTAGCTGAAATAAATGGCCGAGGCGGAGCAACGCCCCCAGAGCACAAAGAGCTTGAACAGGAAAGAAAAGAACTTGAAGAGCAAAAAGCAATTCTAGACAATCAGAGATTAATTCTTAACGGCCGGGCATCGGAGCTTAACTCGTTAGGCGATACAGTGAATGCCATTGCCGGGGATTTAAATATAGATGTAGATATCCATAACCAACGCTTCGGCGAAGCTAGGGAATTTGACCAAGGAGAATATAGCGGAGATCAGATAAATATTTATCAATTTGAAACGGTAGGGGATTTACGTTTGGTTCTTGCCCACGAACTTGGCCATGCTCTTGGCATAGACCATGTCGAAAATCCAGTGTCAGTCATGTATCACCTGATGGACAAGCAAAACATCCAAAACCCGTTTCTTAGCCCGGAAGATATTTCGGCCCTAGATTATAGGTGCAATTTTTAGTTACCCTTTATCTGCGCGTTCGACATACTCTCCCGTTTCAGTGTTGATTCGGATGAGGTCGCCTTCGTTGACGAAGAGGGGGGCGTTGATGGTGGCGCCGGTTTCTATTTTGACCTGTTTAACCCCGCCCTGAGCGGTGTTGCCTTTAACGGTTGGCGGGGCTTCGGTTACCCTAAACTTCATTTTAACGGGCAGTTCTACGGTTATAATTTTATCCTCAAAAGAAACGGCCTCAAGGATCGTATTTGGTTTTAAGAATTTTATTGAATCACCCAAAATATCTTGACTTAATTCGAAACGCTTAGAAGGATCATTTTCGTAAGAAAACCAATATTGATCGCGATGATTGTAGAGATATTTAACTCTTAGCTTCTCGACATCAGCCTCTTCAAAAACATCGGATTGGGCGAAATTTCTTTCTAAAACTTTAGCATTTATAAGATTTTTCATTCTAACCTGGACTGTCGGCCGGCGCTGCTGCATCTTCAAATGATGGGTCTCCAAAACCACGTAGGGTTGGGCCTCGTAAATAAAAAAAGTCTTCTGTTTTAATTCATTAACTCCTAACGACATAGAAAATTATTCTAGCAAATTTGAGATAATAGACAATAGCTATTTCTTTTTAAAAAAGAGAGTTCCCAAGAATATAGCTCCGGCCGTGAGAACGATAGTCGGACCGGGTTCGATGCCAAGATATTGAGCAAGAACGATACCAAATACTGCCGATATCGCGCCAAATAGTATTGACCAGCGGCTGTAATAAGAGAGATTTACAGAAATATTTTTAGCCGCCGCCGCTGGAATTATGACCAACGAACCCATCAAGAGTGTGCCGGCAACTTTTAAGCCAAGAGCAACAACAAATGCCACCAGTAATAAGAAAATAAAATTAATCTTATGTACCGGTATTTTAAGAGCCATTGCTAATTCTTTTGATATAATCCCGAGCATCAAGCCGTCAGAAATTTTCCTAATGACAAAAATTATTAACGTGACTAGAGCCACGGTAATTATAAGATCCAAAGTTGTTATTTTAGTAATGTCGCCGAACAAAGCCTCAAGCAGTTCGTGATTTGGAGTAAGCAGTAATCCAATGGCTAAACTGATGGTGAAAAATATTCCAACTAATGTTTCTGATGGTAATTCCGTTCTTTTTTCTAAAAACCAAATGCCTAATATTGCCAAAAATAAAGCGGTAAAAGCGCCAAAGAAAGGATTTATGTTTAATAATAAAGCTAATGCTATCCCAGGCAAGGCAACGTGAGATAAGGCATCGCCGACAAGAGACATTCGACGTAAAACCATAAAAGAACCGACATAACCAGCGCCAAGACCGATCAAAGAGCCGGTGACTAATTGTAGAAATAGAGAATTATCCATGGTCATCATGTTTATAAAATCCGGCTTCACCACCATAAAGCTTTGCCAATGACTGGGGATCGAGTACTTCTGTTGGAATACCGTGGCATATCATTTCTTTGTTTATGCATAAAACACTGTTGGCATATTTATAAACGATATTGAGGTCGTGCGATATCAGCAAGATTGTAAAGTTGCGCTCGTTATGGAGTTTTTTAAGCAAGTTATAGATCGTTTCTTCCCCGCCAAGATCTATGCCGGCGGTCGGTTCGTCGAATAAAAGAACGTCTGGATTATCGAGCAAAGACCAGGCAATCAAGACTCTCTGCAATTGGCCGCCAGAAAGCCAGCCCAGCCTTTGACTCAAAACGTGATCTTTAATATGACGAGTGTGATGTTCGGGGTCATTCTTGTGATCAGCGCCTATGCCAACTGATTTTAAAACATCTATAATCTCAGAGTGGCTCTTTTTTTTAAATTGTAAAAATTCTTCGGTGCTTAACGGAAGTTCTCTGTCTATGGCGAATTTCTGAGGGACGTAGCTTATTTTTAAGTTAGGTGCCCACTCCATTCTGCCGAAGTGAGGAATTAATCCAAGAAGTGCTCGAAATAATACCGACTTACCGGCTCCATTCGGACCTACAATGGCCAGCACATCGCCTTTATTAACCAAGAAATCTAAATCCTTCAGAACATAATTTCCGTCAAAACTAACCCCTAGATTTTCGACCTTGAGAATAGTATTGTCCATAACGTCTTATTATAATATCATTTCGATTACGGACTAATAAGATTGACTTTTAACTTTAAGTATGTTAAAATATAGACATGTACGAAGAATCTTCAGTAAACCCAATTAAATACGTAGTCATTTTTCTGCTTATCGGAGCTATTATTTTGGCCTTGTTTCTTTTGCCTTTAGCGCCTAGCACCGCTCAAAATAAACAAGCTCAAGGTTCTTTTGGGGCGGCTTTGGCTGGAAATACTGTTTGTTCTGCCGGTTTGGGATGTGATTTAAGCACCCAATCCGGTTCAGGCGGTTCATCTGGTTCGGGCCAGCAAAGTCAATCCATGGGCTTATTTTCATTAAGCGGTTTATTCGGCAGTTCGGAAAATTTAGCCGGCGATCCGGTCTTAACCATAGTTAATGTCGAGGGCCAAGAAGAAGTTTATAGAATAATCAACGGCATGAAACACTCGATCCCAACTACTGAAATTTTCTATAGCTATGGTTTTACTGCCAATATGATTCAAAAAGTAACTCTTGCTGAATTGGCTCAATATCCTACGGCTCGGCTTTTTACGGTTGAGAGTTTAGAAGAAGAAAAAAATCCGATCATATATTACCTGACCGAGGGCGGAATGTTGAGGCCAATATTAAATGATAAAGTTTTCTACTCTTATGGCGACAGAAAAGAAGATGTAATTGTAATAAATCAGAAAGAGTTTAACTACTATCCCCGAAATCAATTTATTTTCGTCGAGAGACCGGAGATAAATCGTGAAGTATATCAAATAACCGGCGGTATAAAACGCTACCTGACTCCGGTAACGGTCAAAAGAATGAATCTCAAAGAGTCAGAGATCGCCCCAGTTAACCAAATAGAATTTGATGAGTATCCGGACGGTGAACCGATAATCTTTTAACAAAAGTCACATATTAACACGATCGTGTTAATATGTGACTAGAAACTTTCAAAATCATAAAGGGCACCTTTGCAAAGGTGCCCTTTATAGTGGTAAAGTAGTCTAGACCTTTAGTTCTTTGAAAGGTAAAATAAAGACATGACAAAAGAACAAATTCTCACGGTAGATATTGGCGGGAGTAAGGTGGAGATCCAAACTATTGATAAAAACGGTGAGCGTGGCCCGAATGTTTTTAGGAGCCTTATCGGTCTCAAACTGGATAACGACAGTTTCTTCCGGCTTTTGACAGATAACATCAAACCGCTTATTCAAGTTGAAAAAAATTCCGAAATCTTGGGCATTAGTATTGGCAGTCCCGGCCCCTTAGATTCGGTTAATGGCATCATAGAAGATACTCCCAATCTAAAGGGAGTGAAGAATTTTAAAATAGTGGAAAAACTTAGAGATGCGTTTAATTTACCCGTTTTTTTGTTAAACGATGCCGATGCCGCCGGATTGGGTGAGTATTGGCTGGGAGCTGGACGGGGATGCGCCTCAGTTGTTTATCTTACTCTTAGTACTGGCGTGGGCAGTGCCAGTTTGGTGAACGGGGTGCTTCAGCGGGGATTAGGTAAGGCTCCCGAATGGGGACACACTCTCTTAGCCGTAGAAGCAGAAGAATATCAACGGTTATGCAACTGTGGAAGTTTTGGCTGTGCCGAAGCATATCTTGGCACCAACGGTTTGGCCAATACTTATGCCAA
Source organism: uncultured Candidatus Saccharibacteria bacterium (assembly GCA_964436165.1). Taxonomy (GTDB): domain Bacteria; phylum Patescibacteriota; class Minisyncoccia; order 2-02-FULL-40-12; family GWA2-44-9; genus 2-01-FULL-39-28. Next base: position 56,915 of record CAYTBY010000002.1, on the reverse strand, counting down.
GGTTTTTAACGTTAATTTCGCGAACATGACCTATAACAACCGGCATTCAATATCACCCAAACTGAGGGATGGTGTAGGAGCTGGCGAGCCAAAATGGCTGGAAGTTCAAAAAAAGTATGCTCATCATCTTGCTATTTTACTGAGAAACATAATCTTAGTTCATCAACCGGGGGTCATAATACTAGGCGGGGGTATTGCCTGCAAAAATAAGCATCTTCTGACCGAGACTAAAAAAGCACTTGATCAGATAATGAACCCGGCCAAATATAAAATAGCCGTCATGAAAAACGGCGTCAACATTTGTTTGGCAGAATTTGAAAATCCGGTTAATCTCGGAGCGGCGAAATACGCATTCGACCAGCTTCAGCTAAAAGGAGAGTGAGGAGTGAGCTATTTAAAAATTATCTGCGGGGTTCTGATCTGGGCTGTAATCAACGGTTTTGTTATTAAAGATGCGGGAAGTATTGTAGCCCCAACGGTTCTGGGGGCGCTCATGTCTTTAGTTGGTATTATCTTTTTATTCCCGAGACTAATACTCAAGCCTTGGCCAAAGTTTTCTAAAAAGCAGAGGTTTTTTCTTGCAGGGCTTGGTCTATCAGCAGCAATAAATAACAGTTTTCTCTATACGGCTTTAGCAACAAATGATTCGGATTCCAACGTAACAAGTATTATATTGATACACTATTTTGCAGCAATACTTTCTGTTGTTTGGGTATCTATAATACCCGTATTTAAAGAAAAAATTGATAGAGCAACATTTCTCAGTGTAGCACTCGGGGTTATCGGTCTTACTATAATGATAGGTAACGATTGGATTAAACATGAACGCTGGTTCTATTTTGCTTTCCTATCCGCCTTATTCTATAGTTTTGAAATAGTATTTTCTAGACAGGTCAAAGAGGTTGATCCATATTTCTCATCCTTCACAAAACTGGGATATCAGTTTTTACTGATGCCAGTGGTCGGATTGGCCCTAGGCCATTCCTTCGCAGTTCCCATAAATCAACTAGGGTATATAGGTTTTGCAGGATTACTGCTTTTCATATCCTTTGTTCTGGTCTTCTCGGGAATGACTCAAATACCCGTAAAGCATTTTTCTGTTCTAGGCTATCTGGATAGATTAGGAGTCATAGCCATCGATAAATTCTACTGGGGTAAAATGCTTGGATCGAATGTACTGGTTGGCGGTCTGATAATGCTCCTTGCAGAAGTTCCGATACTTTTTTCAATAAAAAAAGAGGCTAATTAGCCTCTTTTAATTTTAATCGGTAAGTAATTCTTTATGTTTTTCGAGCAGTTCTTTTTTTAGAGTTCTGGTTCTTATTATTTCTCCGTAGGTCAGAGCGCTTGGCCGCAATCTTCTTTCTAAGTTTTTACTCCTGTCTATTTCGATCAAACCGAAATAGGAAAAACTGGCATCGCCCGGTTCCCAGGTATCAACCAGAGACCAATACTGATAGCCGATCACCTCTGCCCCGTCTCGAATAGAGTCATAAATAGCTTTCAAATGAATAACGATGAACTCTTCCCGGTGTTTATCAGCTGAATCACTAAGACCGTTCTCGGTTATCACTATTGGCAAGCCATAATCTTTGAATTTCATTATCAGGTCATATAATCCTTGCGGATAAAATTCTTTCGGTCTCTGACCCTGGGATGATTCTTCGGGTGTGATCCAATCGACAGCAAATGGTCTTTCTTCGGTAAGCCAGGAAAGCGCGTAATTTTTAATAGAAACGTACAGTTTAAGCTTTGTTCTACCGTAATAGTTTAAACCGATAAAGTCTCTATCAACGTTGCCGACGAAAGAATCCAGAGATAAAGAATAGATGAGATTAAAAGCGTTATCGGCTAGTCGGTCCAGAGATGAGTTTTCGTCGTAAGGATAAAATGCACTTGGAGCTGAAGCGAAGCTTACCATCACTTTGGTGTTCTTTGGGGTTTTAGCATCCATAACTCGGTGGATAGCTCGATAAGCCAACCGGTGGCCATCCAGAACATTAGAAGCCACATGCATTATTCTTGCAAAACCTTTTTTATCCTGAAAATTGTCAACTCCTTTAAATGGCGGCCAAGTACCGTTGCCGTAAGGAACAAGGATAGTAAATTGAGGTTCGTTATAAGTAAGCCACCATTTTACCTTAAGGGGTAAACCGATATTTTTGGCTATAAATTCGGCATAATTTTCATAATCATATTCGGCTTGGTTATTTTCCCATCCGCCAAGATCAGCAAACCATTTTGGATTAGGGAAGTGATTAAGACATATCATGGGTTCAATACCCTTGCTTTTCATGTATAAGAATATCTCTTTATATTTTTCAACCACTCCCATGTCCCATTTGCCCTTTTCCGGTTCTACCCTTGCCCATTCTAAAGATATTCTATGAACTTGAGATAGTCCGTTTTCACTGGCAATATCAAATTCTTCTTTATAGCGATTGAAGAGGTCGTTGGCTACCCCGGGGTATATAGGTTCTCTTTCCACCCCCTTTTTGGCTATCGAATCTTTCTTTAGGATGTCGACGTACTTAGTCCACTCATTTTCCCAATCGGATCGAGGAGCTAGTCCTGCCGTTTGAAAATCAGAATAAGCTGTTCCAAAAAAGAAATTTTCCTGAAAAACTAGATCATGAAATTCCTTCGGAGGCGATTTTTCATCAGCAAATGACACGTAAATTATCAGCCCGATAATTACAAGCAAGGGTAAAAAAACCATTCTCGCTGCTGCAAGAAAATAGATTAATTTTGAATCTTTTTGAGTGCTCACGACAAACTCCTTTTCAAAGACCTAGTCCAGCCGGCTAAGCTGGCTCCAGCCTAGAGCCAAGAAAGTCAGGATGCCCATTGAGAAATGCTTTGGCATCCATTTCTTTCCCGCCTTCAAGCTGGATTTGCTTGAGTACTAAATAGCATTTTGCAGTCGCAACAGCAATAGAATCATTAATTTCCATGATCTTCCCATTGTTTAGATGTTCAACATCTAAACATGATACTTCGGCGGACTTGATATTTAGAATTTTATTTTGCCAAGTAGTCCATGTGCCCGGTTCGGGATTTAAGGCTCGAATCTGGTTGTATATTTCTTCGGCTGTTTTATTCCAATTTATCCGGCCATCTTCTCGGGTCAGTAATTTAGTAAAAGTTGCTTGGCCATGATCTTGTTCTTTAGGCTTAATTTCCCCTTTAATATATTTAGGCAATGTCTCTATGAGTAACTCAGCACTAATTTTTGCCAAGTCCTCTTCCATCTCTTTGTAATTTTTGGTAATTGGTAATTGGTAATTGGTAATTGCTACTATGGGCCCATGATCCATTTCCTCATCCACTTTCATTATTGTCACGCCAGTCTCATTACTGCCACTCATTATTGTCGCTTGAATAGGGGAGGGGCCTCGGTATTTTGGAAGCAGGGAGGGGTGGATATTAATAAAGCCATATTTCGATATTTCGAGATATCGTCTCGGGATTATTTTGCCATATGCAGCGACGATGCATATATCGGGTTTTAAATGCTTAAATTGTTTAAAAAATTCTTCATCTTTTTTTAGAGAATGCGGTTCAAATACCGGAATATTATGTTCAAGAGCTACTTTTTTTATTGGACTCGGTACGACTACTCTAGCTCTTCCGACTGGTTTTTCAGGCTGGGTAACAACGGCAGCTACAGCATAGCCCCAGTTCAAGAGAGATTCTAAGGCTGGCACAGCAAACTCAGATGTGCCGAAAAATACAATTTTAAGATTGTCTGTGGGGGTACTCGGATGGATCTTATTGAAGTCTTGATTTTTCATTTAATACGTGATATGATATAAAAACCGAAGAGGAAGAGGAGGTCGAGATGGATAAGCTTGCTCACTTGTTAGCTGAAGATCCTACTTATTTGTTCATCAGTGTTTTGGTTGGGCTAGGTCTTATTTTGTTTGGTAAATTAATAAAAACCCTGGTACCAATTCCGATGATAGGTGGTCGGGGCAGAATGTTGACGCTTAGGCTCCATACATGCGTAGACCAAATCAGTATTATCGGACTGGGACTGGCTGTCGCCACCCTGATCCTTGGTGTTGTGGTATTGGTATATCCGACACCGATGCCCGGTAGTCCGGTTCATTAGAAAAAAAAGGGGGGATACTGATGCTACTAGGAATTTGTGCCTTTGCTATCGGTCAGATAGCAGCCTCTCGCCTTAGACATCCAAATAGAAGTCTAGGATCAATAACCTTCCTTGCCATCTTATACTTTTATGGAGTTGCCGGAGGGGCCGGGTTGATTGTCTGGTCTTTTTTCAAATGACATCGGGACCCGCGCTTAGCGCGGGTCTTATTATTTTCCAGCCCTGTTTTTCCAGGAAGTAGAAGTTCAAGTTGCTTTTAGCCTTACAATTTATTGTATCTTTAACTTTCACTTCCTGGTTTTAATTGTTAAACCATTCAGATGATCTGTTTCATGCTGTAACACTCGCGCCAGAAAACCTCTGGCCTTTATTTTTTGTTTCCTGCTGTTTTCGTCAATAAACTTAATTTTAATTTTCTTAGCTCGTTTTATCGGTACATAGAATTCGGGTATCGATAAGCATCCTTCTTCCATCTCATCATTGTCTTTTGAATATTCGGTTATCTCGGGATTAAAAAAAACATCGGGTACGCCAGATTCTTTGGCTAGGTTTTCATCAATTACAAAAATACTCAAATCTTGACCGACCTGATTGGCGGCTAAACCAATACCCTTATTTTCTATCATTGATTTTTTCATATCCAAAACCAGCTCTTTGTAGGAACCCTTCTTAATCTCATCAATATTAATCTGGCCTAGTTTCTTAGCAAGTATTTTATTGGGAAGTTTGGTTATCTCCGACAAAAATTTTCAATTTTCAATTTTCAATTTTCATTGAATGTTTTAATTTTCAATGTATCAATAGTTTTAAAAATTGATTTATTATAAATTTATTATAAATTATAAATTGTAAATTGTAAATTTTAGTCCTAAATTTAAAGTATCGATTTCGGATCAACGTCAATTGACCAATTTGACGGCACAAATTTTATAATTTCACCTGGCTTTAAATCTAACGATAATTTAAGGATGAGATTATAGACATACACGCCCCGCTGTTTTTCTATGAAAGCCGGCGAAGGACCAAGTATTTTAATTCTCTCTTCGAGTTTTTTCTGAGCTGTAACCATTTTTAGTTTTTCATTGAGAATCCTAGCTTCATACTCAGCTTTATTCTTATCCGGGGATAGATATGATAATTTAACTAAACGGGCAAAAGGCGGATACATAAACAGTTCTCTAACCGCTAATTCTTTATCATAGAATTCTCTGTACTTTCTGTTCATAAGAAACTCGACTATTCTATTGTCCGGATCAAATGTCTGAATAATAATTTTTTCAGACTTGAAATCGAGTAATTTTTCAAATTGGAGAAAAAGATCTTCTTCGGCCTTAAAGTCAGGGAATGTAGTTAAGCCATCTATATTTGGAATGCCCACTAAATTAAAACTCAGCTCAAATCTTCTGCCAAACACAGCTTGAGTGGCAATACAGACAAAGGACTCTGAATCTGTCATTCTTTTTATTAATTCCGACTCTTGTTTTAAATTTTTAATAGAGCTTGAATCAAATATAAAAACGTCTTTTTTAGTTCCAGTATGCCGAAACAGGTGTTCTAGCTCTTCGCTTATTTTTTCACTTCCGGCCAGTCCGGCTGATTTTAATTTGTAGCTTTGGCAGTTCGGGCAATGGTCGGGTATTTTTTGAACAGACGAACATCTATGGCAGATCAATAGCCCAGACGATGCGTATATTCTAAAAGACACTGAACATTGCGGGCATTTAAAATAAAACCCGCAATTCTCACAGACTAATGAGCTAGAGTAGCCCTTGCGGCTAGAGAAGAGGAGTATTTTTTTATTATCTCTGACGAATTTTTCTATATCATTTTTAAGTTCTCGGCTGAAAAGGCTAAAATTCCCGCTTTTTATTTCGTTATGCATGTTCTCTAATACGATACCGAGCTTATCCGTCTGTTTTTTGTTTACCAGATCGTATTTTTCATCTTTAACCGCCAAAAAACTTCTGATATCTAGAATTGACGATATGAATAGTAATTTTACGGAATATATTTCAGCTACTTTTGAAACCAAATCTCGGGTATTATATTTCGGGGTCATGTCTGATTTATAAGCTTCATTGGCCGGATCCTCCATGATTATCAGTCCGAGATTGGAAAACGGGGCACATAGCGCTTGTCGAGTCCCGATAATAACTTCTGTTTCTCCAGACGATATTTTTTGCCACTCCTCGAAGGTTTTCGAGGAAGATATCTTGCTATTCAGAAAAGAGGTTTCATAATACCCAGCAAAAAAATCATAAAAATATTGAGCAACTGAAACCTCCGGAACAATTACGAGTACTTGTTTTTTCTGGTTAATAAACTTTTTAACCTCGTCCTTAATATTGTCCAGTGTTTCCTTGGCCCCGGAGATCAGCATGATCGGCTTTTGAATTTTATCGCTCTTAAGCTCGACTTTGGGATAGGAAAAAGTATATTTTTTATGGCCAAAAAACGGCGGTAAAACTGTTTTAAAGCACATTCCGAGAGGAGCGAAGTAATTTTTAGAAAGCCAAAGCGCTATTTTAAACTGAACCTCGGTCAAGAGGGGATCTTCGCTTAAAACTGAAGAAATTTTTTTGAGTTGAAATGCTGATGTTTTTAGGGTTATTTTTTTATCTTCGAGCGGCGATGCAGATATTACTATGGCCGGAACTTTTCTGTTATTAAGAGAAATTTCAACGATAGAACCTCTTGGCAGTGACTTATTAAAAAAATAGCTCAATAATTGAGGTACTTGGGGCGGGAGATTGGTGAGGGGAATAACTTCAATAATATACAT
>CAYTBY010000002.1:0-49919 GCA_964436165.1 uncultured Candidatus Saccharibacteria bacterium | reverse complement strand
ATTGAGGTACTTGGGGCGGGAGATTGGTGAGGGGAATAACTTCAATAATATACATCCCGTTAGAGATAGTGCGAGCACTTCCTACCACCGTGCGGTGAAAGAAATCACTACATTACCTTAATTTACGATTTTCCATACAAACCCGTTAGGGTATCTCTAACGGGATACATAATTTTATCTTATACTTTTAAAAGGGAAAACCAAAAATTGACTTTATCATTTATTTAGTGTATAATTAGTTACATACAGGAGGTTCGGCAATGAGAAAGATTGCAACAGTCGCCGTCATTGGGTTAGTAGTTCTTTCGGGCCTTGTTCGAGCAGATGGTGGTGTCTCGATCAAAGCAACACCCCAAAACGTCGTTGCCGTTGGAGGAGTTGCTTACGTTCGGGTAATTATCCGGATTGATCGGCACTCAGATAACAAAAAACTGATCTTCTGGTGGGAATCGCCGGACGGAGACTGTGGCCGCAAGGATCAGCAGATTAATGGAGAAGATAGCCCAACTCTCTTCGATACCGGCAATCAGGAATATTTCGGGAAGCAGGGGCTTCAACTTCCACCAGGGCACTACACTTTCCACGTAACCGTGGAAAGGGCAGCAGGCACCGACCCCAGTGACCAAACGAAGGTGACAGTTCTAGGAGGAGGCGACCTTGATAACAACGACAGATGAGGACTTATCCCCCAGACGATAACAAGCACAGCCGCTTGAACGTTTGGGGGATTTCGCGTTGATAAGGTAAATATTTTAAGGTAAAATGGGTCTATGGTAAGAGTTCGTATTGCACCAAGTCCAACCGGAAATCTTCATATTGGAACCGCTAGAACGGCTCTTTTTAACTGGCTCTTTGCCAAAAAATATAAAGGAGAATTTATATTAAGGATAGAGGATACTGATCTTGAGCGATCAGATAAAAAATACGAAGAAGATATTATGGAAGGACTTAAATGGCTTGGTTTAGACTGGTCAAACAACGAAATAATTAGGCAGTCAGAACGTCTTGATATTTATGGGAAATATTTGAGAAAATTACTTGATTCGGGTAAGGCTTTCTGGTGCGATCACTCTAAAGAAGAATTGGAAATTGAACAAAAAGAACAAGCCTCCAAAAAAGAAGCACCCAGACATATTTGTAACCACAAAGATAAGAAATTAGAAAAAGGCCAAATAATCAGATTGTCTGTGAATACCAATTCAAAAGAAAAAATATCTTTTCATGATGAAATTAGGGGTAATATAAAATTGGAGACAGGATTATTGGGAGATTTTAGTTTGGCTAAGGATTTACGGGTACCATTATATAATTTTGCCGCAGTTATAGACGATATCGATATGGAAATTAGCCACGTGATAAGAGGCGAAGATCATATCTCCAATACGCCTAAGCAGATATTAATATACAAGGCATTGGGCGCTAAAATTCCTCAATTTGCCCATCTTCCGCTTATTCTTGCCCCCGACAGAAGTAAATTATCGAAGAGACATGGGGCAACATCGGTAACAGATTTTAAAAAAGACTACTTACCCGAAGCGATGGTAAATTTCATGGGATTTCTTGGATACACATACAGTAAAGATATTATTTCGGCCGATGAGATGGTTCAGGAATTTGAGCTGGAAAAAGTTCACAAATCAGGAGCGATTTTTGATGTTAAAAAATTGAATTGGATTAATTCTCAATACATAAAACAGCTGCCTGCGGCAGAGTTTAAAAATTTAATCCATTCGACAAGCTCAGGGCAAGCAGGTTTAAATATATCCGATGGGGCAATGCCACTAATCACGGAGCGGCTAGAGAAGTTAAGCGATGTCCAAAATTTTGATTATTTCTGGAAAGAACCCGAATACGACCCTAATCTGCTCAAATGGAAAAAATTCTCGCTCGAGGATTCAAAGAAAACACTAGAAAAAGTCCGAGAACTTTTGTTGAAGTCAAACTTCAACAAGGACGAGCTAAGAAACAATCTGGATGAATTGGGTAAAGAGATAGGGGACCCTTCGAATCCCTCAGGGCAAGCTCGTGGTTTGGTCTATTGGCCCTTGCGCGTTGCTCTTACCGGCCGGGAGAAATCACCCGATCCGGTTGATATTGCTTTTGTTTTGGGAAGGCAGAAAGTAATTAAGAGAATAAATAATGCTTTAGGAAAATAAAATCCCCCTTCGCCATTCTTCTTCGTTAAAACTTCGAAGAACAAAAAGGCTTCGGAGGACACAGAACCCTCGAAAGGGTCGAAAAGTCACATTAAGACACAGTGGACAAGAGGATAGTCACTAGCATTAACAACAAACAGATAAAAGTGAGGCCAAATAAAGAATAGGTAATAAGATTAGCGATCTGAGTTCTCACATATTTCAAGGGAACAAAAGTTGTAAATAGAAAACATGCTATCGCAAAGAATCCTGCCAAACCCCACCAATATATGAAGGAATATGTAAAGGTTATATTCATCGCTGCCTCCCTGAAGCCAAGTATGGACTATTCATATCATAACAAAAAAATATTAAGGTGTCAAGCATATTTTTTTCTACTCTTCATTCTGACTACATACTACTTACTACATACTACCAACTTTGCTTACGCTCAATCCGACGACCAACGCATCGAACAACTCCGCCAACAGATAGAAGCTCTTGAAAAAGAAGCCGAACAATATAGAGGTAATATTGCTTCGGAGCAAGCCAAAGCCAAATCGCTCCAAAACGAGATAAGCATTCTTAACAATCAGATAAAAAAAATCCAAACCCAGATAAACATAACTTCAAAAAACATAGATAAAACTGGCGTTGAGATTGAGGGCCTTGAGGGTGTAATTTTTGATACTCAACAAAAAATAAATTATAAAAAAGATACTGTTGGAAAGATCATTCTGTCTTTATATAAGCAGGACCAGGAGACGCTAGTTGAGATTTTAGTTAAAAATCAGAACTTATCCGATTTTTTAAGACAGACTCAATATAATGCCAGTATCAATACGGCGCTTTTTAATCTCATCACCGAGCTAAAAGGAGAGAAAGATGTCCTTGAGAAAGATAAGGCCGATACCGAAAACAAAAAACAGGAGTTAGAGGCTTTAAACCAAAAACAGAAACAGCAGAATAGCTCTCTTGCTCAAAGTAAGACTGGCAAAAATACTCTTCTCACCCAGACAAAAGGTCAGGAAGCTCAGTATCAAAAAATGCTGGCCGAGATAGAACGAAAACAAACTCTATTCTTCACTGAGTTAAAAGAACTGGAAACTAGAATTATCCAAGGCGGCCTTTATATTTTACATGTAACGGCCCAAAACTTACCGTCCAAAGGAACTAAACTATTCACAGTGCCAGAGGATGATTATCGAATTACTCAAGGTTATGGTTGTACCTCTTATGCCCGATGCAACAGAGCCAGAGGGCCTTACGGCGGGGCGCCTCATAACGGCGTTGATTTCGCCTCTGGTTACGGCAGTCCGATTAAGGCAATAGGGGATGGCGAAATAATTGCCAATGGCAAAAATGACGGTTGGGGCAATTGGGTGGCAATAAAACATTCGCCCTATAATCTAGTCAGTTTATACAGCCATATGAGCGCTTTTGAATTTTTGCGGGTTGGCACTCAAGTTAAACAAGAACAAGTTATCGGCTATGAAGGCAATACCGGCCACGTTACCGGCTCTCACGTTCATTTGAGCTTGTATAAAGAATTCTTCACTTATGTCAAAGAAACCAACGGCCAACTCTATTTCAACTACTTCGACGGGTCAATAAATCCTCTTGACTACTTATAGTTTACCCTATAAACTATGGGGAAAAGTTACCGTACAATAAAGGAGTTACTGTGGGGCAGATCACTCTCCCAAAGAAAAATATCAGACTAGTAGGACAGTTGCAGCAAAAATTACAAGAATATAAAGCCAGGCTCAAAGAGGTAAAGAAAAATATGGTAGGCAAGCAACTTTCCAGATGGCCAGATATGATAGTAGCAAAGAATACAGAATATAAAATAGCGGTACTAGGGGAATTGCTACGGGATGGTAAAGTAGTTTTTTACGAGGTAGAAAAAAGATTAAGACAAAAACAGAAGAACCACTTCAGTTATCCTGATCTTGACGATGCCTTCGAAGTAATAAGGTGCTACTGCACTGGCAGAGAACGAGAAGTACACGGTGGTACCGGCTTACCCAAATTGAAAGATTAATATCCTCCGGCAGAAATGCCGGCTTTTTCTTGCAAAAAATTAACGAGTTGTTACACTACTTGGAAGTTGAACTTCCAAGTATGAAAAATTCTAAACTCACAACCGGAGAATTGTATCACATCTTTAATAGAGGTAATAACAAAAGAGAGGTTTTTCTTGAAAAATATGATTTAAATAGGTTTTTTCTAAGTATGTCAGAATTTAACTCAAAGAATCCCATAGGTAGCATATACGAACATAGTTTTGTTAAAGAAAATTCTAGCCTTAAACATCCTGACCAAAAACTAGTTGAGTTTGTTTGTTATTGTTTAAATCAGAACCACTTTCATTTTGCAGTTAGACAACTGGCTGATAACGGTATTACAAAATTTATGCATCGTTTAAGTACGGGATACACGAAGTATTTTAATCAAAAATATGAAAATAGCGGAGCGTTATTCCAGGGAAGATACAAGATTAAACACATTAATACTAACGAGTATCTTTTACACTTGAGTGCCTATATTAACTTAAATCCTGAAGCCCATAAACTTGGACGTTCAACTTCCACTTCCAAGTCAAGTTGGGAAGAATATATTAACCCTAACCACAAAAGTTTCTGTGACAAAAAAATTGTACTTTCCCAGTTTAAAAACATATTAGAATACAAAAAATTTGCCGAAGAGTCTCTCGAAATTATTAAAACAAACAAAGAATTACAAAAAGACCTACTTGGAAGTTGAGCTTCCAAGTGATAACTTTTACCCCGTTCGTGCTATAATTAAGTAATGATTAAGGTATTAATTCTCGGTGGGGGATTTGGGGGAATTAGATGCGCTCTTGATCTGAATAAAAAACTGAAAAAAGAAATTATAGCCGGAGAGGCCGAAATAACCCTCATTGACAGGAACAGCTATCAGCTCTTTATCCCGGCTATCTATGAAGTGGCTTCGGCTTATGGGATAAAAAAGGATCCTTTTGCGATCCAGCTAAAGAAAAGCATCTGCATTCCGTATGCTGATATTTTTGAAAGTACTTCGGTAGATTTTATCCAGGCAGAGATATCCGAAGTTAATCTGCAACATAAATTGGTTAAAACCAGAGGGGATAATGTCTTTGAATATGACTATCTTGTTTGGGCCCTTGGTTCTGAAACATCCGACTATAACATTCCGGGGGTGAGAGATTATGCCCATCAGTTCAAAACCCTCGAAGACGCTCTTTTGATAAATCAAAAACTCGAGGAGTTGTCTGACCAATTTATCAAAGGCAGTAGAACTGAGCCATTTTCTTTTCTTATATGCGGTGGGGGATTTACCGGTATAGAAATTGCGGCAGAGTTAGGATGTTGTTCAAAAGTAATTAAAACTCGATGTAAATTACGGGGCCGATGTTCGACAATAACCCTATTCGAAGCCGGATCAAAAATACTGCCGATAGTCTCTGAAAAAGAAAGAAGATCGATTAAGAAACGTCTGACTAAGCTTGGAATTATTATTATGGAAAACTCTCCGATTGAAGAAGTAGGCCCTAATTTTTTAAAGTTAAAAAACGGACAAAAGCTGGAAGGAGATCTTATAATCTGGACCGCCGGTATTAAGCCAAATTCGTTTCTTGATTCGGTGGCCGGTTTACCGCTTACTACTTCCGGCAAAATACCGGTCGAAGAATCTCTCGAAGTAAAAGGAATTGAAAATATTTTTGCCGTTGGTGACAACACCGAGTTTATTGATAAAAAAAATCAAAAATCAATTCCGGCCTTAGCTTATGTTGCCATTGATCAAGCCAAAATAGCAGCTACAAATATAGTTAATCAAGTAAAGGGAAAAAAATTAAAAGCATATAAACCGTTTTACAGCGTTTTTATAATACCGATAGGGGGTAAGTATGCTATGGCCTATCTGGGCGGAGTGATTATGCGTGGATTTATCGGCTGGATAATCAGAGCAATGGTAGATATAAATTATTTTTTAAGTATTTTATCACCCTACCAAGCATTTAAACTATATATTGATGAGATGACGGTATTCCTAAAAAATGATTGATTGTGCGACATGAGAGGAAGGGGGAGTTTCCCAATTAAGAAAGTTGTGGTATAATGAAAGTACTACGTTTGGAATAATTACTACAATTATTTTTTCGGTATTAATCGGGGTTTTTAGCCCGATTGGATCTCTTGGCGTTAATTTTTTAGGTTCGATAGACTCACCACAAGCTGGCCAAAATCTTTTTTCTCAAATTTCTCAAATAAAGAATTTATCCGAATTAAACCCAACAGAAGCCCTGGGCAATGTAACTATACCTTTTGATAAGATATTAAAGGTCTTGGGGCAAAAGTTTAATATATCTAGCTCTGAGGACATAAAAAACCTCCTGGGAGTAGGTTCAATAGACTCACTACGAGACGGTACTACTGTCACAGAGGCCTCGAAATCAGCTCTTGGCGGGCGTTTGGCTCTTGGAGACACATTGAGTAACATCTCACTAGGACAAGCCCTGGGAATGGCAAAATCAGCGTTTATTCTAGTCGCTAATATACTAGTTACAGTACTAGAAGTAGTTTTATGGGTATTAAAAGGAATAATAGGGCTGGTGACTTAAAAGCTGGCTTTTCCAGGATAGCGTGGTTCGCATAATCTACATTATCGGACATCCTAAGTAAATCAAAACCGGCACTTCCCCTGCCGGTTTAAACAACAACGGATTAACTCCACCAATTAGTAATTATCCGCGATGCTTCCAAAAGATCTTTCGCTGAGGCACTTGGTATCGCCTTTACCTCATATTGGCCATTTGTTATTAATATTGTTTTAGCTCCAAATAGTTGGCCTAACTCAATATCACAATCTTTATCGCCGATAAATATCGCCTGCGAGGGATCAAGGCCAAAATCTTTAACTGCCTGGTAAACCATGCCCGGTTTTGGTTTTCGACAATCACACTCCCCTGTAATATCGGGACGATGAGGGCAGAAATAGGTCTTGGCTATCAATACCCCGGCATTTTTTAACTGCCGAACCATTTCTCGATCAAAAATATGAAAATCTCTTGCGGTATAAATTTTCTTGGCAATTCCTGCCTGATTTGTAGCAATGATTAGCTCGGCATGCAACTTCCACTGCATTTCTCTTAAGCCATCTATAGCTCCAGGCAAGAATTCAAGATCTTCTATCTTGTGAAGATAGTGTGTATCTTTAACGATAGTCCCATCACGGTCTAAGAAAATGAATTTATTCATAATCCCCTCTCTAAAAGTAAGCTTTCTAAGTTATAATCTAATTATTAGAACGAGTCAAGTTGTGATCTCAGTAATAAAGTTCTAAAATTTAGTAAATTAACTTTTACATTTTGATTTTTTAATTTTAAATTTTTATCATGCCCCGTCTCATTTTCGATATTGAAACAATCGGAAATAATTTTGATGATTTGGATGAAAAATCCAAAGAATTTGTTTTAAAATACGCCGAGAGCCCAGAAGAACAAGAAGAAGCCAAAGACGGCCTCTCCTTCTCCCCTCTTACTGGTGAGATAGTGGCTATTGGCATTCTCAATCCAGACACCGATAAAGGCGCTGTTTATTTTCATGATCCTTCCGGAAAATTCGAAAAAGAATCAAAAAATGATATTCAATATAGTCCTCTAAGTTCTGAAAAAGAAATTTTAAAAGAATTTTGGCAAACGGCCGCTCTCTATGACCAGTTTGTTACTTTTAACGGCCGAGGCTTTGATTGTCCATTCCTGATAGTTCGTTCTGCCGTTCACAAAATAAAACCAACTAAAAACCTGATGCCTAACAGATATGAAACGAGCGATTACGGAAAAACTATTACCCACGTAGATCTTCTTGACCGTCTCACATTTTTCGGTTCAGTTCGTCGAAAGGGCAATCTTCACATGTGGTGTCAGGCCTTCGGTATCCCAAGTCCTAAGGCTAAGGGCATTACTGGCGATGATGTCGGCCAATTATTTAAAGAAAAAAAATATTTTGATATTGCTCAATACTGTGCTGGTGATCTCTGGGCCACCAAAGAACTTTTCAACTACTGGGATAAGTATGTGAAGTGAGTGAAGTGAACGGAACCCCGCACCAAACCCGCTTTCTGCCTTGCTGGCGGTCAGCGGACTTCGTCTCGCCAAAGGCGGACTTCGTCCAGCCGACGGCAGATAAGTTTGGTGCGGGGTGAAATAAAAAAACTAGCTCTCGGCTAGTTTTACGTATAATATTTGCTCATTAGTAGCGGCGCTATTCTTTCCATGCCGAACGCATATGCTGCTAAACGTAAATTAATATTATATTTTTCGCTATATTCCAAACCTTTTAATACCGAGTATTTCATCATATTTCCCATTGCCCATAGAACCTCCTCCTCTGTTACTAGTACCCCATTTCTGGCTACAGGAATCCGTTCATCAATAATACTTTGATTGCGCCCCCACTCAAAATATGAAACACACACTCCTCCGCCATTGGCCATGGTATCAGGAATAACCAATATTCCCTTCTCGGCCAAAATTACATCGGCTTCTGGAGTTGTGGGACCGTTCGCTCCTTCAAGAATTATTTTGGCCTTAATCTTATCGGCATTCTCACCAGTAATGTAATTCTCAAGAGCGGCCGGAATAATTATATCAACATCGAGTTTAAGCATATCCGAATTGCTGATCCTGGTCCCCTTTTCAATGTCAGCCGGTGATCTAACTCTAATTAGTGTTTCATAATCAATACCCTCAGGACAGTATATTCCGCCATTAACATCGCTTATCGCCACTACCTTAAAACCATCCTCGCAAAGAAACTTAGCTGTATTTTTACCGACATTGCCAAAACCAATAATGGCTACTTTTTTATAATCGTCTGGATTTAACTGTTTAAGCTCCATTACTCTTTTTAGAGCCACAAATAGGCCATAGCCAGTAGCCGGTTCTCTTCCAGGAATACCGCCATAGTTGACTGGCTTTCCGGTTACGACTCCAGCAAAAGAAGAATCCTGATGAGATCTTCTTTGCTTTGCATACGCCTGACGAATCCATCTCATAACTTCCGCATTAGTTCCTACATCCGGGGCTGGAACGTCGAAATAAGGACCAATGCCATTCCTTTCGACCAACTCATTGATATAATGTTCTGTGATCCTCTTTAATTCAGGCAATGAGAACTTGGCCGGATCAATAGCTATACCTCCCTTTGCTCCGCCTAATTCAATTCTCATAAACCAAATTTTGAGTGACATTTCCATTGCATGGGACTTCATCATCTCTGCATCAATATCAGGATGATACCTGATGCCACCTTTATGAGGTGCGTCGGTATATGGAGATCGATGCCAGAATCTCATTGCTCTAAATGATTTAACAGTGCCATTATCCATCGGCACAAGAAGATCAGATTCCCACTTAAGCTTAAAGGTCGGAAGAACAACCAGAAGTTTCTCATCCAAACCAATAATTTGAGCAGCCTTATACATTCGGTTAACAATATTGTCTACATTACTCATTGCCAATCCCCTATTTCAATGTTCTGGGGATAATTTAGGATAATTAAGCGCTTGTGTCAAAGCTATTTTTCTGAAAAAATATAGTATCACATGTGGTACTCGAACATAGACAACTTCAAAAATGCCAATGGCTATACAATTGATGATGTTTGGTATCCAAGAGTTACTGCCATTGTCGGGATTAAAGCCAAGCCGGCTTTGTACATGTACTATGCTAGCTTGCCTGATTTTAAAACCGGCGAAGCTATTAAAGCCAAATCAGCCGAAGAAGGCACTCTTATCCACGAAACGATTGAGGCAATATTAAGAAAAGACCCGGTAGTAATTCCTGAATCAATCAAGCCGGCCATTTCGGCTTTCATGGATTTTTATTCAAAAAATGAAATCGTTGTCCACAAAATAGAAGAACGAGTTGTGTCTAAAAAACATCATTTTGCCGGCACGATGGATGTTTTAGCGGAAATAAATGGTAAGCTAGGTGTCCTAGACATAAAAACCTCCATCGCCATCTATCGCGACTACTCCATGCAAACCTCGGCCTATATTGAAGCCCTGCGGGAAGACCCCAACATGCCTCCCCTGCCTACCGGACAGGCAGGCCTCACCCGCTGGATATTTAGAGTAGACCAGTCGCGGCATTGTCAAAAATGCACCGCCACCCTTCGCGATAAAGGCGGACGGGAAAAAATACGGAATGATAAAGATAAAAATTGCATCCATGAATGGGGTCCAATGCAGGGCGAGTATGAAATAAAAGAAATTACGACTTTTCCAGAAGACATCAAGGCCTTCCTGGCCTGCAAAGATCTCTGGGAATGGGAAAACGAGTTTTGGTTAAAAAAAATTTATTAAATTTACCGCTCCCACCCCGTCTCATCTTCATCATCTAGTTCCTCATAGAGTCCTTATAGTCGTTCGGATTCATTTTCTCTGACCATTCGGGAACTCCCCGGTCTGGCCATGCGGCTTGCTAGCCGTTCCAGACCACCCCGAATGGTTCCCAGGAAAATATCATCCTCACTCCTTAAGGACTGGCTATTCGTCCAATGATTCAGATGAGGCGGGGCTACGCTGGAAATAAACAGCTATGTATTATTTGCATGAAGCCTTAACCTCCTCAACATACCTCACGGCAAAAACACAAAAACCCAGGTTTTATCTAGGTTTTTAAATAGCCGACACACAAAATCTAATTTTCATTTGAGTTTATATCCTTCTGGTTGTTCTATGCCAAACTTATTACATAGTGCTTGAACGTCTTTATAATCTTTTTCTTTGGGCTGGTGTCTTGTATGAAATCGAACCAAGTATTTAGGGGCAACACATCTAACTATATGCCCGCCCACAACTCCGAGTCCATCAAGTGAACCATCAGGATATTCGTCTTTCTCTACAATAAGACCGCCACTATCAAGAGTAAAGGAATGAACATCAATCTCATGTCCTTTGGTATCTGCAAGAACAAAGTCCCATTTTTTATTTTCATCTCGTTCTATCTCCTGGTATCCTTGCGTCTGCAGGTATTCACGAAATTGAAAAATATCCTTACGTTGAATGGCTATATCCAAATCACTATGATTACGAGTTTCTTTTTCAAGAAGAGCATCGACAGCCCAACCACCATCAATCCAGATTTTGATGCCGATATTTTCTAACCTGGTGTATAAATCAATGACATCAACGGAGGTCATATTTTTTGTTGATAACTCTTCTGACATAGGCTAATCTTATCAATTTTTACCCCACCTTACCACTAACTATTATTTGAAAAAAGAAAAAGCCGACTCACATTGGTCGGCGTATCTGACTTATAAAAACTAGTCCTCGATGTTTAACTCTCTAATAGCGGCATCGATAGCTGAATTTGTTTTTGAAGCCCCACAGTTACAAGGAGCATATCCTTCTGGGTCGCTTTCGACAGGACAGCTGTCTTTGTGGCTCATCCTAGAACCTTCCAGTTTTACTTTTGCCCTAACCATTTTCTCTATGAGTTTAGCTGTCGAGATTTGCATCATGACCTCCTTATGTGTTTCCGTATTCGTTAACAATCAGGTCATTACAGATAGTTGTATTACACAGCATATCTTGAGTTGTTAGATAGCTTTCGTCTCTGCCACGGATTGCATCGGCGAAATTAGTCATAACTCCAACAAGAGCGTCATCATAGGAATGAGCACGAAATCGGGTGACGTTTTCACTATCATCTTCGAAAGAAACTTCCGAAACCTGAGAGCTTACCATTCCCGTGGTGCTATTAAGAACAACTTCTGTTCTGATTCTGCCTCTCTCGAATATCAGTTCAAGCTCATTACGGAATGTGTGGCTCTTGAGTTTGCGATAGCCAGTGAACCAGATTGCTAGACCGTTCTCGGTTCTGCCAGCCACCCGATACTCATCGAAGCCATGTGAAAGTCTCCAGAAATGAGTAGGACTGTGACCAAACATGAAATGAACAAGGTCTATTTCGTGATTCATGTGGTCTAAAAGTAAAGAATCATTCATCTTCCAACCCGTACTAGGCTCATGGTAGAAAAACTGAAAGCGAAACTCCAAAGCCTGGCCGAATCTTTCAAAATAGTCACCAATGTGCTCTTTCACATACATATACTCTTTTTCGTAGCGTCTTAAATGACAACTCGAGAATACTAGCTTCTTCTCGGCTGCTTCTCGGAAAATACGTTTAAAGTCTTTCTCGCCACCATGACCCTCCCAAAGAGGTTTCTCGCACAGAACGTGCTTACCAGCCCTTACAGCAGCTTCAGCTTGTTCTAAATGGAACTTGTGGGGTGTACCTATCAGAACTGCCTCAATTTCAGATATCGATAAAAACTTTTCTAAGTCACGACTTTCAACATAACAAGGATAAGCTTTTCTCGATTTTATAAAATTATCTACAATATCATTCTTTAGGTCAAAAGCACCAGCGATTCGATAATCATGAGACATTTTCATAACAACATCCGCATGCCTACCAGAATGACCACCGCAGCCAATAAAGCCAAGCCTAACTTGTCTAGGATTAGTTATCATCATTACTCCTTGTGAATGAACTCAAAACTGCGTATATGATAACACTGTTTTAATAAAAAGTCTACCTGACTAGACCGTTTGATAATAAGCATACTGATTCCGCCCGATAGGTAGCGGAATATTGAGAACTATTGGTATGTCTCGATGTTTACGAGGATAGAACGTCATTTAATACCCGCAGCAAAAATACGCAGGCTTTAGTCCATGAATGGATTTGGCGTGCCCTGAATGGGCTGAAGCCGAGAGTATTTTGCTCATTGAGTCGATCTTTCAGCTCGAATTCGGTCAACTTCGGTCAGATATTTTTTTCGCAAACGGATATTTTTGGGAGTAACTTCGAGATACTCATCTTCGGCCATTATTTCAAGTCCGCCCTCTAAGGTAACCGGCACTGGCGGATTAAGTAAAATATTTTCATCCGAACCGGCCGCTCGCATGTTAGTTAATTTTTTACCCTTAATCGGATTTACGGTCATATCGTGGCCTTTAGAAACATTGCCGATAACCATGCCTTCATAAACCTCCGTATTTGGATCAATATATAATGTACCTCTTTCTTGGAGGTTAAACAGAGAGAAAGCAAGGGTCTTACCTGTTTCCATAGAAACCATTGAACCGGTGACCCTTCTTCTAATTTCCCCGACATGGGGCCTGAATTCTATAAACCGGCTCGACAGTATTCCCTCCCCCTTCGTATCAACCATGAATTCGTTTCGAAGGCCAAGCAGACCTCGAGTTGGTATTTCAAAAGTAAGGCGAACTTCACCGTGATATTGTTCCATTAACATCATCCGACCTGACCGCTTGCCCATCTTTTGAATAACTGTCCCCGACAGATTCTCCGGTACATCCACAATAGCTTCTTCAAACGGTTCAACACGCTCACCATTTATTTCCTTAATAATTACCTGAGGCTGGGAAACTTGCATCTCATATCCTTCTCGTCTCATGTTCTCAAGTAGTATTGCGACATGAAGCTCGCCTCGGCCGTAAACTTTGAAATAATCCGAAGAAGAAAAATCTACTTTTAAACCGACATTGACTTCAAGTTCTCTTTCTAAACGTTCCCTTATTTGACGGCCGGTAACAAACTTGCCGTCTCTTCCGGCAAACGGTGAATCGTTAACTAAAAAGTTCAAAGATATGGTCGGTTCGTCAATTCTTATGGCTGAAAGGGGTTCCTGGTCCTGATTAGCGCAGACTGTTTCTCCGATATAAATATCAGGTAGCCCGGCCAGCATCACTATATCTCCGGCTAAGGCCTCTGACGCTTCCCTTCTTTCCATTCCGTGAAATGTAAATAATTTTGTAATCTTCCCGCCCCTAGTTTCACCAGTAGGTTTTTTTATAAAAACGCTATCCCCTACTTTAATAGTTCCTTCATAGACTCTGCCGATTCCTAGCCGTCCCAAAAAGTTATCATAAGCCAAATTAAACGGCTGGAATCTTAATGGCAAAGAGGTATCAGAAGGGGCTGGAGGGACTTCTCTGATTATCAGGTCGAGTAATGGTGAAAGGCCTGCCTGTCCGGTAGGCAGGTCTTTGGATTCATCGGTTAATTTGAGTTTAGCAATTCCTTCACGACCAATCGTATAGACGGTTTTAAAGTCAAGCTGATCATTATTAGCACCCAAATCCATAAATAACTCGAGAACCTTTTCATGAGCTGAATCAGGATTGGCCGCCGGCTTATCTATTTTATTTATAATAACAATTGGTTTTAATCCGAGCTCTAATGATTTTTTGAGAACAAATTTTGTCTGGGGCATTGGCCCTTCCTGGGCGTCAACAACAAGCAACACCGAATCTATTGAACGCAAAACTCGCTCTACTTCAGAACCAAAATCAGCATGGCCAGGCGTATCAACAATATTGATCTTGGTATCCCGATAAAAAAGAGAGGCATTTTTTGAATATATCGTAATACCACGCTCTTTTTCGAGCGCATTTACATCCATGCTAAAACCTTCCTCAACCATGCCAGTCTGCTTCATTAAGGCATCGGTTAAAGTTGTCTTGCCGTGATCCACGTGTGCAATAATTGCAATATTTCGAATCTCCATATTATTATAGATAAGCAAAGTATTAATTATAATTTAAAAAATCATAAAAGTCAATGTATGCCTTTTATGATTGCGTAACAGCCAATGGACTATTTATAGTAAATCCTTCCCTCGATCCTTAGGTCTATATAGGTTGGGTTAAAATCTGTTCCTTTTTCGTCGAGTAATATTTTTAAAATTTTTGTCTGCTTAGTTATTTTAGTTTCATTGTTAAACATCAGATAATATCCATTGGTCGAATACAGCCGAAAATCGCCTATTGACCCTTCTGGAATCTCAACTTTTGTTATTTTAAGCCCAGCCGTATCGAGACCGTTGACTGACTCGATTATCGGTCTGAATGTTTTCATATCTACTATTTTGACTGGATCATTAAATACCCGCAGATCATCAACGCTTAGAAGAAGCGAGCCGGAAGATCGCAGGGCCTTGCCCCAAAGAGTTCCGGAATTATCAAAGTAATAACACTCACCCGATAAACACCAAGTCCCGATTGGAGTTCTTTCTTTTATATTTACAACTAACTTGTGGGGAAATTCTTTCAGTATTTCGACATTTTCTATGACCGTATATTCTCTGGTAATTTTATCGCTCAAATACTTATCGTCGAAAAATAATATATTCAGTTGGGGTTTTAACTCTAATTTTCCAAAGAATGTCTGATCTTTTAATGAATCTATAATGGAAAATATCTCTGCCGATTCGATTGTTCTCAAGCCGTTTAGGTTTATTTCCTCAATCCTCATCCAAGAGGAGAAAAATAATAGATAGATCGCAGAAACGGCCAAAATTAAAAACATTATTGCAATACCAAATATTTTAAGAAAAAAACGGCGCTGTTTTTGGCGCGCCAAATTCTTACCGTAAGGGTTGTATGTGGAATGAATTCCTCTCGACATTTATTTATCCCTTTATTTCTTCAACATCGCCTAGGTATTTTTGTAGAACTTTCGGAATATTTACTGTACCGTCTTTGGTCTGATGATTCTCAAAAATCGCTACTGGAAAACGGCTTGAAACAACAGCCGTACCGTTCAAGGTGTGGACAAACTGGACATCGCCGTCTTTCTGCCGATAACGAATATTGAGCCGGCGAGCTTGATAGTCGGTACAGTTAGATGTGCTTGTAATTTCCCCATAGCCATTTTTAGCCGGTAGCCAGGCCTCAATATCAAACTTACGGTAAGCCGGCGCACCCAGATCGCCCGAAGCGGTATCTATCACCCGATAATGCAAGTCTAGGCCATCGACTATTTCTTTCTCAATATTTAATACTTCTTGATGCAATTTTTCAGAATCTTCCGGCCTACAATAAACGAACATCTCTAATTTTGTGAATTGATGAACTCTGAACAATCCTTTGGATTCTTTTCCGTATGCTCCCGCCTCTTTACGAAAACAATGCGAAAGAGCAACGTATTTTTTAGGTCCATCTGATAGGTCAAGAATCTCATCGGCATGGTATCCGCCCATGGTTATTTCTGCCGTAGCGATTAACCCCAAATCGGTCTTTTCAACAACGTATATCTGATCTTCGGCTTCACCCCTTGGATTAAAGCCAATACCCGCTAGAACCTCGTTTTTAGCTAAATCCGGGGTTTCTACGAGAACATATCCATGCTTGGTAGCAATATCTATGCCGTAATTAAGGAGGGCTTGATTCAGGCGAACCAGATCGTTTTTGGCAAAATAAAATTTATTTCCGGTAACTTTTGCCCCCCGTTCAAAGTCAATAAGATCGAGATCGAGCATTAAAGTTTCGTGGTCTTTTGGTTTAAAATTTAATTCAGGTTTTTTGCCCTGTTCTTCCATGACTTGAAAATCTTCTTCCCCGCCCCTTGGAACGTCAGGATGGATAATATTAGGAACCTTTTTGAGAAGTTCAGAATAATAAACTTCCACGTCTTTGAGTTCTTTCTCCAGCTTGGCTATCTCATCACCCAAAGTTCTCATTTTCTCTATTTGCTCTTGCGATATCCCCAGAACAGAACTTACGTTTCTTGCTGCCCTAGATTCGCCTATCTTCTGTACTAAAATTCGCCTTCTTTCATCTAAGCCGAGGAGTTCATCCACATCAACATTCATTCCCCTCTCGGCAATGCTTTTTTTAACTTCGTCTAAATTTTGTCGGATGAATTTAATGTCCAGCATATTTTAATCTTCTTTTTTTATTTCTTTTTGAAGTGCCCTTAACTCCAATACTGCCATATCCAAGATACTCTTTAAAAGTCTAACATATTCTTTTATATTATTTGAGTTCATTTATTAACGAGGCGATCTACTTTCCCAAGTTTTCTCGGCTATCTTAATCTTATCTTCTAGTTTAGGCGCTATAACGCTATGGGCCTCGTGCTCAAGAGTTCCGGGTGTCTCATATGTTTTATCGTAAGCACTAATAATATCTTTAGTTTTATAAATATTTTCAGTAAATATGGCAGTATTTTTAATTAGTCCTGTCAAAAACTTAAAGGGATCAGTTGCCTGTATGCCATGGGCTGATTCTCCAAGAAATTGCCGCACGGGAGTCCAGCTGGTTGATGTATTCGGTATGCCGATATACATAGTATTATTTAATGGATTATAGTAGGCATCTGAGTGCATCGTATCTGAAGTTATTTTATTGTATAAAGCATCTGTAATTCCCCATCTTATTCTAGGATTTCCTGCCATATTTTCAATCTCCCACAAAATATTATAAATATCTGGCCCCAGATCCATTTTTTCAGGAATAAACATATTTAAAAAATCTTTAGACTCTATCTCCGATGCTATTTCTTCAAGACGAGAGGTTGTGGGTCTAGAGGGGTCTTGGGTTCTTAGTATATTACAAATGGTTTTAATAAATAAAGGTTCTTCCAGGTCTTGTAAATTAAGTGGAAAATCAATATTTAAATCGGCTAGCCATTTAAGTAACGAGGCTTTGGCTAACTTGGACCTGATGCTTCGGTCAAGCTCTTTCCGGCCCGAAAGGTATTCCAATATATCCGTCGTTTCTTTATCCTCATGAATATATTCAACCCTTGTTCCACCTTTTTTTTCCTGTACTTCGTATCTGGTTCGTTCGTAATTTGCAGTAAGCCCTCCGGCAGTAATACTTGAAGCAAGAGAAAATGCCAAAGTATATTTCTTTAATTTTTTAATAAATTTTTTTCTTAATCTTTTAGCTTCGTTGGGGTTATCTTTTTCTATTTGAGTTAATCCTTTTTCAATTTCTTGTATTGTATGATCAGCTATCTCAATTTCATCAGACAGCTGATCATTAATAAAATCAACGCTTTTTAAAACGCCGGATTTCTCATTTGATTGGGGATTAATTATTTCTGAGTTCATTATCTTTAGGTCGCATTAACGGGAAAAACACGGTTTCTCTGACCGGTTTATCCACCAGGAATGCAAATAATCTTTCCGAGTAGGCAAAGCCGGCTGTTGGGGGCATGCCGTATTCTAATGCCTCAACAAAGTCTTCATCCATTCTCTGAGCTTCCTTATCCCCTGCCTCGCCAAGTTTGACCTGTTCCACGAAACGGCTTCTTTGATCCAACGGATCATTAAGTTCTGAAAATCCTTTTCCCAGTTCACTCCCGCCAGCCATAATCTGAAACCGCTCTACTCTATTTGAATCCTCGGGCCACCTCTTTGCCAACGGCTCTATATCCACCGGCGGCAAAACCAAAAATCCTGGGTCTATTAAGCTGGGACGAACTTTTTTCTTAAATATAATATCGATTAATCTTCCGCGGCCAACGTGTCCAGAAGCATCGATGCTCTCTTTTTCGGCATAATTTTTTAATTCCTTTTCGGTAACATTTGCCAGATTAAGATTCGTATATTTTTTAAACTCATCATAATAGTCGTAGTTTTTCCATTTCCCATCCCAGTTTATTTGATTACCCTGATAATTGTGGGATAGAGAACCAATTGTGGCTTTTATCACTTCGTTAAGAAGATTCTTAACAATTAACATCAGCTGTTTATAATCCGTATAGGCCCAGTACATTTCCATCTGGGAATAATCTTGGAGATGCTCTCGATCTATGCCCTCATTACGAAAAATTCTTCCAATTTCAAAAACCTTATCATAACCAGCAATAATTAATTTTTTAAGACTTAACTCGGGTGCAATTCTTAAATATAAATCTATATCAAGGGCGTTCAGATGGGTTTGAAACGGTTCAGCGTCTGCTCCGCCCGGTACTAGTTCCAATACAGGCGTTTCAACCTCAAGTCCGCCCTCCTTTAACAAAAAACTCCGTGTCGTCTGCCAAAATACATTTTTTTTAACAAATAAATCCTTTTCCACCGGATTCATTATCATATCCAGGTATCTTTTTCTCAATCTTTCTTCTTTATCCTGCAGACCGTGCCATTTTTCAGGCAGAGGCAATAGAGATTTAGTGAGTAGTGAGTAGTGAGTAGTGAGTAGTGATTGCTGGCCAGCTTTGGTTTTAAACAAAGTTCCGGTTGCTTCTACAATATCTCCAATATCAAACAGCTCTAAGAATTTGCTGAAGTAGTTTTTGCCAACCATATCTTCTTTCAAAAAAACCTGAATTTTCCCCCCTGAATCCCTGATATCAAAAAAGAGTGAACCGCCATGCTCCCGCTTGGCCATTAATCTTCCGGCTAGAGTAAGCTCTTTTTTATCTTCGGCGTATTTATCAAAGTTATCGAGAACCTCGGCGATTGTAGCTGTCCGTCCCGAAGAAGCCGGATAGGGATCAATTCCGGATTTTCTTAACTTCTCTATTTTTTCTATTTTTGTATTGCGAATCTCGTCTAAAGCCATACCTATATATGATATCAAAAATTGCCTAAAATGCCACTATTCTATTGATTGCGTTGATTTAATTTGATAAACATTACTATACGGTTCATTAACATAGAGGTGTAACATGAGAGAGACTCCCTTTGAAGTAAAAGGGCCAATTCTTGGACCAAACAGTATTTTTATGGTATTGATTGAAAAAAATGGACCCAGATTATGCCACATGGGGATTGATCCATTTGTGGCACATGTCTTGGCTTTTCTATCTGGGGACCAAGAGAAGCCCGCCAGACCTTTGACTCACCAACTCATCTTGAATACCCTCGAACGTGTTGGGTTTAATCTAGAAAAGATAGTTGTGAGCGAATTGATCGATGACGTTTATCGTGCGATTCTTTATTTAAAAAATGATAAAAATATTACTTTGGAAATTGATGCCAGACCTAGCGATGCGATATGCTTAGCCCTCATTAAAAAGTGTCCCATGCTTGTCAAGGACGAATTTCTTCAAATTAATGACCAGGTAACTCAAATTTTAAATCAGGTCTATAGAACCGTAACAAAAGAGGTTTTGCCAATCGATAAAAATAGTTTGACCGATCAACAAGCACTTGATATATTACGAAATTTCAACCCCGATAAAAGTCCAAAGCACTAAGGGGCTGGCAAAATGACAAAATTACTTTTATCTGATGAGCTTAAGCAATATATGGATAAAAGAATGAACGAGAAGATAGAAGAACTTATTGAAAGATTATTTTTCCCAAATTTTAAAATATATATTTTTCCAGGCGGTAAAATGCCTCAAAGAGCTACCGATGATGCTATCGGTTACGACTTCTATTTAAGAGCCCTAGTTTCACCTTTTGATATGGAGCCTGACAATATTCTAAGAAAAACAATTTTTGATTTTAAAAAGTTTCCAAGAGGCAATCCTAAATTAGAAAATCGTGTTGTTAATTATGTCGGTGAAGATGGTAATGAACTTGCCTATCGGCTTGAGCCGGGTGAATCAGTTCTAGTTGGCGTCGGATGCGTAGTAGAAATGGATTTCCCAACATTTCATTGGATTGCTCCTCGAAGCGGACTCGCCACTAAATGGAAGATTACTGTTACTAATGCCCCTGGTACTGTAGATCCTGACTACCGAGGCGAAGCTGGGGTTTCTGTCCATAATATTAATGACGAACCGATTCTGCTTACAAAGGATATGAAAATAGCCCAAGGCATATTTTCTATTGCTGTTATTCCAAATCTGACTAAGGTTGATACTTACGAAGAATTATCGAAAACGGTTCGCGGCGTCGGTGGTTTTGGTTCAACAGGCATCAGATAGGACACAGCCCCCGAAGGGGCTGTTTTTATTAATCCCGCACCAACCTTGTCCGTTCGCTATCGCTCACTTCACCTCGAGTATTTTAAATTCGACTTCTCCTTTTGGTGTTTTTACTTTAACTTTATCCCCTTTTTTCTTGCCTAAAAATGCACTTCCCAGAGGTGATTCATTAGAAATAAAACCCTTAACCGGATCGGATTCAGCCGCCCCAACAATCACAAAATCCTGCTTACCCTTTTCTGATTCCACCCCAACACTCGAACCGACATCAACCGTGCTTTTCCCTGAACTACCCGTAAAAACCTTTGCATTATCAAGGGTGGCTTTTATCTCTTCTATTCTTCCTTCGTTGACCGCTTGAGCTTCTTTGGCCGCATCAAAACCGGCGTTTTCAGATATATCACCTTCCGACTTAGCTTCCTTCAGCTGTTTAGCTATTTCTGGACGCAAAATACTGATCCGATGTTCGTATTCTTTCTTTAATTTTTCTAACCCTTCCGGGGTAAAATATTGGTTATCCATAGTTTATATATTATATAACAAGTTAGGGAAAAGTATAACATAGCCATACAAAGCACGCAAATCATCTGCCATAGTGCCATTTTAGAACATTATAGGCGGCTCGTATAGCCAAACCTTGTTGAGTTGTAGCTCCTTCAATTAAAACAGTCAGGGCTAAATCCGGATCACTATATGGTCCAAAAATGGTGAACAAAGAATTAACAGTTCTGCCTTTTTGGACTTCGGCCGTACCGGTTTTTGCGGCCATTTCTACTGGTAGCTCTTTAAAAACCTTTGCTGTTCCAGAAAGCACCGTTTCTCTCATCGCTAACCTCATCTCATCAATTACTTCTTTTGAAAAAGGCATCGAGCCGATAACTTCCGGCTTAAAACTTTCTACGACGCTACCAGCCGTATTCATTATAGCCTTGGCTACTTTTGGTTTGTAGATATTACCGCCGTTAGCTATGCCGGAAATATAACTATTAAGCCAGAGCGGCGTTACTAAAAGATCTCCTTGGCCGATCGATGTATTATAGGTATCGCCCAAATACCACGCTTCGCCCTTCTCTCTTAATTTCCAGTCCGGCGTTGGAATAAAACCATTATTTTCTCCCGGTAAATCTATCCCGAGAACAGAATCAGCAAAAGATTGTTTTAAGTACTCCGCCATTCTTTCAGCGCCAAGACCTTTGATTTTTTCATGCCCTCCCCCGACTGTAAAAAAGTAAATGTTACAGGAATTAGCAATCGCCCGTTTAAGATTAAATGGGCCATATTCTGTCCGCCAGTTGTTAAAAATATAGGGCTTTGACGGATCGTAAGGATTGGGTACGATTAACTCGATGCAATCGTTTACTAAAATATCATTTCCGTCCATTATATTCTCCTGGATTCCAGCCATACCCATTAACGGCTTGATCGTTGAACCAGGATTATATAAGCCGCTGATCACTCTATTAAATAACGGCTTGGCCGTACTCTCAAATAGTCTCCGATAATCCTCCTTAGAGACTTCGGACGTAAAAACATTGTTATCAAAATCAGGAAAACTTACCAGGGCTAAAACAGCTCCGGTCTTGGGATTTTGAATTATCCCGGCACCGCGAGATAATCCCGATTCTCTCAATATCTCAAATATCTCATCGCGCAACTTTATCTGAAGATCATGATCTATATTTAGAACGATTGTTTTGCCTGGTTCCGGCTCCTTGGTTATATACCCCGTTTCCTCTCTGGAAAAGAATATATTGCCGTGTTTTCCCCTAATATATTCTTCGTAATAATTTTCTATGCCAAGCCGGCCAATGGTGTCAGTAGAATAATAATAGTCATTTTCAAGATCTTCCTTGCTAACCTTGCCTATATAACCAATAATTTGTGAAATTTTACGGCCATCAATATATTCTCTTTTATTATCCGGTACAACGTAAAACCCCTTAGGCTCGAGGTATTTTATGGCCACAGCCTGATCCTTGCTAAGCTCTAAATGGGCCAAAAAGGTGCTGTTACTCCTCATCTCCTCCTTTAGAAATTCAAAGAACCCCTGTTTATTTTTATTGAGTATCTTGGTTATTTTCTCAAGATGCTCGTCAATGCTATCAAAATTTTCTTTAAGCTCCCTGGTAACTGCCAGAAGGTTATAAACAGGAACATTCATAACTAGAGTTTGGCCGTTACTGTCAACGATCAGTCCTCGCGGCGGCGGCAAAGGAAAATTAGCTGATTTATTTTGAAAGGCCATTTGAGCAAATTTCTTATTCTCGACAATAGATATTTTAAAAATAAAAATAGCTAGCACCACAGCCGAAATATAAAAAAGAGTCAAAAAAAACTTAAACACAGAGCTCGGAATCGGCTTTTCAATGTCGGAATATTGACTGCCAGAATCGAGAAGGGTCTCTTCGGGAGTCACCCAATCATCGCTATTAATAGAAATGGAATAGTTTTTATTTCGTTTTAAGAACATATTTGAATAAAATTGAAATTCCAACAGACCAGCCGAGAGTGCTGAATAATGACATCATAGGAAGAGAAACCCAGTAATTCCAGGCCGATCCAACATTATATGAAGCGGCGTGGTAAAGAATATAAAACCAAGCATAAATAAAATTAAAAGAAACCAAGACTAGGGTACTAACTATCAAACCAGACAATGAGTTATTCTCGGCCAGGTTGTCACGAATATTTAAAAACCTATTTATTATCAAATAGAGTCCGGCGGTTATAAAAAACGGGACCATAAGACTGCCGACACCGTTTCCGGAAACAAACTCCTTGATTAATATAAACAGCAAGGCGGTTACGGCTAGTTCTTTCCAGCTTTTACTGTACACGATAACAGCTAAAATAAAAATCTGAGTGGCTAAAAACGGACCTGGACCGATCAGGGCCGGTAGAAAAAGGTTCTCCAGTATGAGAAAAAATATAAAAACAAGGAGTAGTAGCATATATTTTCCTATTTAATAACAAGCACTCGGCTCAGTTCTATCTCGTCCATGGCTGGTTTAACTTTTACTTCTTTAAACAAACTTCCGCTAGCCGAGCTTACTTTAACCACCTTTCCGATAATAAGACCTGGCGGGAAAATGTCACTGCCGCTAGTAACTACTGTATCACCCTCAACTACTTCATCATTTTGTGAAATAAAATCAATACTGACACCGTTCTCTCTCACACCATTAGCAATGCCCGATATTTCTTTGGCCAATACGCGGATTGTCGCCTTAAACTTAATATCTGTCACTGCCGATACTCTCGAGTAGTTATTAAACGCCTCATCTACGATGCCAATTAAGATACCGGAAGAAGATAAGACAATATCTTCTTTTTCGAGGCCATCATTAGCGCCTTTGTTTATGAGTAAATAATGCCCTTCCGGAGTTAGCTCAAAGTTAAAAACCCCGGCATCTAATAACTCGTGTCCGGATAACATCGGAAGATCCAGGGCCTCTCTTAAAAAATCATTCTGCCTTTCCAGTTCTGATTGGTAAGCTAATTGCGCCAACAAGCTTTGATTCTCCTCTTTCAACTTAATCTTCTCCCGGGTAAGGATGCCTACTGTTTTAACTTGGGAAATAAAATTTCCAAAAAAACTTAAATGGGAATATGTCTCAACTCTGGCTTCCCGAAAAAATCCACTTATTGTATGGACTGCGGTTCGGGTAAAGAAAATTAAAAAAATTAGCAGCCCAGCCGCTATTATAATCACCGTTGCTCTTAATAACTTTGCAGTTTGAGTTTTCAATTTTAAATTTTTATAGATACCCCTGTCTATCTGTTGAAACAAGTATCGACTTAAGCTGTTCGACGCTTTCAAGAACAAAACCGCACCCTCTAGCAACTGCGGTTAATGGGTCATCCACTATTTTTACAAATAGTTTAGTTTCTTCGGCAATGGCTTTATCGAGACCTCTTAACAAAGCTCCTCCGCCAGCCAAGAATATGTGGCGATTTATTAAATCAGCGGTCAGCTCCGGAGGCGTTTCTTCAATAGTATTTTTTACTGCCGTTACGATGCTTTTTACGGAACGGGCTGTTGCTTCGCGAATTTCTTCGGAATTTATTATAATCTCTTTCGGCAGACCCGAAACAAGATCCCGTCCTCTAACTTTACCCTCGATTTCTTCCTCAAGCGGATAAGCCGAAGCCAGAGTTATTTTAATATGCTCGGCTGTGGCTTCACCGATAAATAATTTCTTTTCTTCCCGCATGTATCTCAAAATGTCATCGTTCAGTTTATCACCGGCAACCCTTAAAGACCTGGAGGCAATAACTCCGCCCATTGAAATAACCGCTACCTCCGATGTCCCTCCGCCGATATCAACTATCACATTAGCCACCGCTTCTTGAACCGGTAAACGCGCTCCGATTGCCGCGGCCATTGGTTCTTCGATTAAATAAACCTCCCGCGCTCCGGCGTTGTAGGTTGCGTCTTCGACGGCTCTTTTCTCAACCTCGGTTACCCCAGAAGGAACTCCGATTACAACTCTCGGACGTGGAACGAGGGAGAAACTTTCCTGGTGAACCTTGTCAATGAAATACTTGAGCATCTGCTCGGTAACTTCAAAATCAGAAACCACTCCCGAAACAAGTGGGCGGGAAACCATGATATAACCGGGTGTACGGCCGACCATTTTTCGGGCCTCATTGCCAATGGCAAGAATTTTACCTGTCTTTTGATTTACCGCCACAATTGATGGTTCATTAATGACAATCCCTTTTCCCCGAACATAAACCAGGGTATTGGCCGTACCCAGATCAATTCCGATATCTTTTGACCAAAAACCAAAGAGTTTGTCGAGCACAATAATAAGTAGTTAATACTTATTATTAGTGTATAGATTTAACTACCTCTGTCAATTTGACGAGTTCAAATTCTTTTTCGTTGCGATACTTGAGTTCAATGCTGTCTTGAGCAAGGGTTTTGTTACTGATAACAAGACGAATGGGACAACCGATTAAGTCGGCATCGGCGAATTTCTCACCGGGGGTCTTGTCCTCACGATCGTCATATAATACTTCAATGTTGTGCTTGGTTAAATCTGAATAAACTCTGTCGGTTTCCTTGTTTTTACCATCCAATGCAATTAGGCAAACTTTAAAAGGTGCGATATTCTCCGGCCAGATAATTCCCCTATCATCATGATGAACTTCTATTGCTGTTGCCATTACCCTGCCCAAGCCAATGCCGTAAGCTCCCATAACTACTGGTTTCTTATTACCTGATTCATCGGTATAATAAAGCCCTAACGCCTCGGAGTATTTAGTTCCCTGGTCAAATATATTACCAACCTCAATTGATTTTTTTTCTTTTACTTTTCCCTCACACTTCGGACAATTATCACCGTCTTTCAACTTGGTAACTTCTTTATTCTCGGCATACTCGCATTTTTCACATAAATATATGGTGTCCTCTCCAACGTCAGCCACTACCTGGAATTCATGAGTGAATTTATCCGTAAAAACTCCCCCAGCGGCAAGAGTATAGATAGCTTTCAATCCGCATCTTTCAAAAATTTTGTAATAGGCCTTGGCGGCCTCCTCGTAATGCTTATTTAAGTCCTGCTCATTAGCATGAAAACTGTACAAATCCTTCATCATAAATTCCCTACCCCGCAGAAGTCCTGACTTAGCTCTGGCCTCATGTCTGAATTTTGTTTGTATTTGATAAGCCGAAAAAGGTAAATCTTTGTATGAACTTATAAATTTTGAGGCAATGGCAGTTAAGACCTCCTCATGGGACCACCCCAAAACAAAATCTTCCCCAGAAGCAAGGCTTCGGGAACTTCCAGAAGCCTTGCTTCTGGAAGAATTCACATAAAAACCAACATCCAAATCCCATCTTCCGGTCGGTTCCATATATTTTTTTTCCACTAAAGCCGGCATAAACAACTCCTGACCGCCAATAGCATTCATTTCCTCACGGATTATATTGGCTACTTTTGTTAAGACCCTCCAGCCGAGAGGCAAAAAAGAATAAATTCCGGCGGAATTCTTATAAACAAACCCACCCCTTATCAGAAGTTTTGCATTTATTGCCTCCTCGTCCGCCGGCGCCTCTCTTAATGTTTTTGTAAATAGTTGTGAAAACTTCATTTTTAAATTTTAAATTAAAAATTTTAAATTACGATTCTTCACACGGTGAAGAACTTGGTTATGTCTTTAATTGTAACATAGATCATCAAAGCTAGGAGAAGGGCAAAACCAAAGCTATTAACCGCTGATTCGATTCTTTTATCAACCGGTTTGCCTCTGAATTTCTCTGCAATTATGAATATTGCCCGTCCGCCATCAAGAGCCGGAAAAGGAACAATGTTCAATATGGCTAAATTAATCGAGATTAGAGCCACAAACTGCATCAGATAACTGAATCCGACTCTGGCCGCTTGACCAGTTATGCCGGCGATGCCAATCGGCCCGGAGACCTCGCCAATAAGTTTACCGTCAGAAAACAAAGTTTTAAATAACAAGCCATAGGTATAAGCCGTATTGTAGGCAATAATAACCCCATCATAGCCACCTCGCCATATTGCCTCATACCATGGATAAGAAACAACTCCGGTAAGGGCCATGACGATTCCCATACTGCCCTCCCCCGGCGGAGGATTTAAACGTGTTTCTACTTCTTTTTTGGTTATATCACCATCTCTAACCACCATGGTTAAGGTTTCTCCTCTATGTTCGGATGTAAAAGCCTGAACTTCTTCCGTAGTATCCGTTTCTATTAATAACCCGTTTTGTTCAAATCCGACTATCTCATCTAAGACGCTCAATCCAGCTTTTTCGGCCGGACTTCCGGCAACAACTTGGATTATCTGGACTTTTTTGTCTCGAGCTTGATTTATTAATTCCTCGTCAAATAATCCTATGCGAAGACCGAAAAAATTACCTAAAATTAAAAGTAAAACGGCAAATAAAAAATTCATTACCACACCGGCTACAACTACCCTCAACTTAGCTGACGTTGATTTGGCGCCAAAACTTCTTAGATCATCCCGTGAATCGCCATCTTCGCCCAGAATTTTTACGAAGCCGCCGAAGGGTATGAGATTAATCGAGTAGAGCGTTTCACCAGGAATATCTTTTCTTGTGAATGGATCTTCCCAGGGCTTTCCTAGTGAACTTATAGGTGGTGATTCGTTGCCTTTTATTAGTTTCCATTTATTATTAACTTTTTTAATTCCAAGAAGTCTCGGCGGAAATCCAAAACCAAATTCATCAACCCTCATCCCCGCCCTTCGAGCCATAATAAAATGCCCCCATTCATGAACGAGAACCAGCACCCCTATAACCGCAATAAAAATTAAAAAAGTAATTATAAAATTGACCTAATTGCTCTAATTAGTCTAATTGACCTAAAAAATTCCGGAAATGACCTAGTCCCTAAATTAGGAATTGATCATTGATTAGGTTAATTAGAAATTAGGTTAATTAGAAATTTAAGACATTAACTCCTGCTCTTTTTTCTTCACCATCTCATCTAATTTTTTATTAAAATCGTCCATTATTTTCTGAAGCTCGTCCTTGGCTTTGCGCAGGTCGTCTTCACGGGCGGTTTTGGCTCGAACTTCAGCCTGAACCTTTTTTATAACATCGTCCCTGATCTGTCGGCTTTTGATCCTGGCTTCTTCGACTTTCTGACTCAATAATTTTAACATCTCTTTCCTTCGTTCTTCCATTAACGGCGGTATGTTAACTCTCACCCCTTGATTATCCGACGAAACGGAAAAACCGGAACCGTGATCACGGATGGCTTTATCAATGAGGGGGATCGCCGTTTTATCCCACGGCTGAATCATAATCATTTTCGGCTCCGGCGTCATAATTGTTGCCAATTCTTTGAGACGAAGCCTAGAGCCCATATACTCAACCTGAATATCTTCAACCATGGCTGAATTGGCCCGACCGGTCCTTATAGTTGCAACCTCGCTTCGAGCATGCTCGAATGTAGCATCAAAATCCCCCTTTCGTTGTTTTATTAACTCTTGATAAGACATATTAGAATTTTATCATTTAAATCTTATTCTACAACTGCCCTAATCCTCCTGATGCCAGCTGAAACAGTCTCTTCTTTGGTGATTTTTATTCTGCCGATTTCAGCAGTGTGAGAGACGTGGGGTCCGCCGCACAATTCCTTAGAAAAATCTCCCACCGAGTAAACATTTACTTTTGGCGGGTATTTTAATTTGAAGAATGCCAAAGCGCCTGATTTAATTGCATCTTCATATGCCATTTCTTCTTTGGTTACTTTATAATCTTTTTTGACCGCTTCATTGGCTAGATCCTCTATCTTTTGGAATTCTTCAGGAGTTAATTTGCGAAGGAAGTTGAAGTCAAACCTCAACCGTTCAGCAGTTATATCCGAACCGGCTTGGTGGACCTCCGGACCAAGCACTTTCCTTAGTGAGGCATGGAGCAAATGTGTCGCCGTATGCAGACGAGTGGCTTTCTTTAATTCTTCTTCATTCCCAGCCTTCAGTTCTCCAGTATCAAGCAACAGCCCATGCCCGCCAAATTTCTTCTCTGCCCCAGCCCGAGATTTTTCTTGGTGTTTTTTAAATTCTTCGTCAAAAGCTTCACGGGTTAAATTTTTTGCCCTATCTTTCGCCGCATCTTTGACTACTTCGTAGGGCAAACCAAAACTCTCATATAACTTAAAGGCTTGAGGCGCCTCAACTTTTTCTAAACGCTTAAGTTCGTTTAGGCCATTACGAAGAGTTTTATTGAATTTTGCAAGTTCCTCGGAATAGATATTTACTATTTCATTTCTTTTGGCCCTAAGTTCCGGATATTCGCTTTCATAAGTATTAATTACGGAATCTATGATATCCCTTGACACGTTAAATGCCATCACTCTTCTCATTAATCTTCGCATCACATAGCCCTGTTCTTTGTTAGATGGCACTAGCCCTTCCAAAGCTAGGAAAACAAAAGTCCGTAAATGATCGGCTATTATTCTTTTAGTTCTGATGTCTAAATGATCAGGAATACTGGCCATTATAGGTTCGAATAAGTCTGTCTCAAAAATATTTTTCTTATGTTGCGCCATTACCGCCAACCTTTCTAACCCCAATCCGACATCTACACCAGATGGTTTTAAATTTTCTAAACTCTTATCTTTGTGCTGAAAATACTCATTAAAAACTAAAGTGCCAATTTCTATATTATTAACATAAACCTCATTAGCTGGTCCGCAAGGACCTTCTTCTCCGGTCGGTCCCCAAAAATTATCACTTTTAGATCCTTTTTTAATTTTTAAATTTTTATCAACAGTTCTCCATATTAATTCGGATTCATCATCTGGGGGTATGTCTTTATCACCGCTAAAAACAGTTACATAATTAATTTTTAACCCAAGCTCTTTAGTAATATAATCATAGATCCAAGCAATGCACGCCTCTTTCCAATATCCGCCGAAACTAAAATTGCCCAACATTTGGAAAAAGGTGAGATGGAATTCATCTCCCACCTCGTCAATATCAGATGTGCGCATTACCTTTTGAAGGGAGGCGGTATTCAAAGACCCGAAATCCTTCATCGGATCGGCTTGACCGGTATAATATGGCTTAAACTGCTGCATGCCGGCAGTCGTAAAAAGCACCGACGGATCATCCGGTAACAAAGGAGATGAAGCCACCCACTTGTGTCCCTTGGATTCAAAAAATTTCCTAAACTTATCCCCGATTTGACTATGGGTCATTTATTTAATTTATCAAAACAATAGCTTTTTTACAAATAAAAAAGAGGCTTTTTAGGGCCTCTCGTCAAATTAGGCTCCCGGACTAAGCGCCTCTTTGGTATTTGGATCGGCTTTTTCCCAAAGAAATCTATTCTCTCTTTCCAAAATAGTGATTACATTTTTTAAATGGTCCACTTCGTCTGAAAGCGTCCTGTTCTGGTTTAAAAGAAACTGGTTAGCTTGGAGCTGATAGTGCAACCAGCCCCAGCGCCATTCCCAACAAACGACATGGG
The DNA here is from genome assembly GCA_964436165.1 of uncultured Candidatus Saccharibacteria bacterium. Lineage (GTDB taxonomy): Bacteria > Patescibacteriota > Minisyncoccia > 2-02-FULL-40-12 > GWA2-44-9 > 2-01-FULL-39-28. The sequence goes on along the minus strand of CAYTBY010000002.1, from coordinate 19,097 downwards.
TTTGATTTCTACCGATTGGATAGGGATAGAGAGAAAACTCAAGAATATAGGCCTTGTTTAAAGGACGAAATTTCCTTGCTTCAAAAGCAAATCTTAGTACTGCTTCCGGCGGCCTATCGCCTTGAGCCGGTGAGCCCAAGGACTTGGAATAGGTCTTCAGTTTATCAACATTTTTCTCTACATCCCGAGGAGTACCTGGTCCATAGAAATATTCTATGAACCAATTATTTTCATCGTGGACCAAAACATTTCCAGCACATTCTGATTCTTGGGTGTTGATTGCTTCATTGCAGAGAGTATAAAATGTTTTATTGTGCTCTGAACAAAAAGCCAAAATAGTTTCTAAATCAGTCTGATCATACAGAACTGGGCATTTGAAATACTTCTTTTCATCTGCATGAAAATGCCGACAAGAAATATGCTTATATTTTTCTAGAAAAGCCCTAAGCTCTTCTTCGCGCTCTTTTAATGTATTTGGCGCAAAACAGATAAAATCGCTAACATTCAAACCCGCGTTATGCAATTGTTGGAGCCGAACGTGCTTGAGAGGATATTCAGAAGACATTATTTTCTCCTTGTTAAAGATACTGGCTAGATATTATTTGATTTTTATATAAAATGCAAGTATGCTTCATAAATTCGTACTTTCACAAAGATTAAAGAGGTCGTAATGTCTGAATGGCTGGGCTTGGATATATCACGACAAGATCATATTGATGGTTCGGATACATTGGTCGCTAAATTGCCTAGGTATCACTCCTGGAGCAGAAAACCGTATCCTCTTGATATTGAACAAGGGACAGATCATCACGAACAGATCAGGCAGTATTTTCTCTATCCTCGTCCCCAGGACAATATCGTCGAAAAGTTTAAACTGACTACGGGTATAATGCAAAATCCGGTGACTATTTTTAATATCGGAGAAAATTTTGCATTTGAGCGAGGCTGTCAGGGGTTTATCAAGGCATATGCGACCATGGCTCCACAATATTGCGTATTTGGCGATAAGACATGTCCCAAGGGAGTGCTAAATGAATACTGGGTGACAAGAATTCTTTTGGACGGCCTGCGGGCAGGCGAGAAGAAATTTGCTGAAAAATTTCCCGGTAAAGCAATAAGAACTCACCTTGTTTTCGCCATCGGACGGGAAGTACCCTCATCAGAATCAGTTCGTTTAGTCAAAATTGCTCTTCAATTTAATAAAGAAGACGTACCAGCCATTGACTTTGTTTGCAATGAAGCAAGCTATCCTCTCCAAAGACACGCCGACGCAATTAGACTTGCCCAACATTACGGCCGTGACGTCCATGCTCATGCCGGAGAGTGGATCAATCAAGCCGATGAAGAACCAAACTTTGAAAGAGACCTTCCGAAATTACTAGATAATATCAGAGTAGCGATTTCGTTGGATTGCAAAACAATTAACCATGCCCGAGCCTTGGCTTATAACAGCTCTTTGATGAAATTTGTTGCTGACCTTGGTATCGGAATATCGAGTTGTCCCGGTAACTATCTGGCATCAGGCTATATCAAAGACATCAGGGAACTGCGGCTCGATGAGCAATTAGAAGAGGGAGTAAAAGTGTTCTTGGATCACGATGATAATCTGTTTTTCCCCTCTTTAAATGAAGTCGGCCATATGTGCCTTGTAGCCGGCCTGACTAGAGACCATCTGAAACAAATGAACCAGAATGCCTGGGATACCAGACCCGGTCAATAAACTAGGACTTACACTCAAGTCCTAAAGCCTTAACCCAGCCCATTCAAATAGATGGGCTGTTAATTTACAATCGGGAGAGAAAAGCTAAAAGTTGAGCCCTTGCCCTCCTCCGAAACAGCCCAGATCGAGCCGTTCATTTTCTCAATTATTTGTTTGACGATGAACAGACCGAGTCCGGTGCCCTGAATATCTTTTGTTTTCTCGGTCTCTATCCGGTAATATTTTTCAAATAATTTCTTTTGATTTTCAAGGCTAATACCCATGCCGGTATCTTTTATATTAATGACCAGATTTTTATCTTGGATTTCGTGGCTGACGGTTACCGTGCCGGAACCAAGAGTGTACTTGATAGCATTCCCGATAAGATTAACCATAACCTCTTTAAGCCGTTCGGTATCGGCTAATATGTTAGGCAAATCGACTGGAGGTTCATATACCATGTTTATGTTTTTCTCATCAGCCAGGAGTTTTAATTCACCCAGTACTTCTTTTATCGGCTCAACCGCACTTACCGAGGCCACTTTAATTGGTATCCGGCCGGCTTCAGCTCGAGCGACTTGAAGCAGATCATCTACCAGCTGGACAAGGCGCTGATTGGCTCTGGTTACTTTCGCAAGCACCTCCTTAACAGACGGCTCGACCGAACCGTAGTTTCCCTCTAAAACCAGAGACAAATAACCCTTAATAGCCGTAACCGGAGTTCTTAGATCATGGGCGGCGATAAATACGAATTCCTTTTTTAATTCTTCCAAACGTTTTAATCCGGCCAGCATCTCGTTAAAAGCATTGCTTAAATCTTCTATTTCGTCGCCTGTTTTAATAAGAACCGGCTGGTTAAACTGGCCCTGAGCAATAACCCGCGTACCTGCTTCAAGGGTTTTTATCGGCCGAACAATCCGGCTGGCGATTATTAAACTGAGAATTAGAGTTCCAATTAAAACTAAGGCGGAAGTAATTAAAAATTGCTGATTTAGAGTGTCTAGAATTAAATCGGCTTCTTTAACCGGCCATTCAGCAATTACACCCAGTTTTAATTCATCGATATATTTACCCGAAGCCACTACCGGTTCATGCCATAAGCTATTGTAACGATTTTGGCCGGTTACATTGTCTTTATTAATAATGTTTTTTACAAAAGCAACATTGGCCAGATCAGTATTATTTAGTTTATCTTTTTGGCTATGAGCGACTAGAAACCCGTCGCTGGCAACGATATATAAATAGCCGGAATTTCCTAATTGGCTTCGTTCAACTATTTTTTGCAGACTTTCTAAACTAACCTCGCCGGAAATAACCGAGATAAGTATCCCGTTCCGGTTAAAAACCGGGGAAGCAACCATAATCGTTGGGCCTTTAGAAGTAACGTAAACCGGACTTATATAATTATGGCCATTCTTTGCTCTAACAAATTTCTCGCTCCTGCTTTGATCTTGTAATTCTTCGGATCCAATACCGTCAGGAAAAGATTTATTAAGGCGCGAGGTTTCATGTCCGGTAAGATTGATGAAGGATATTTCTTGAATATCCAAAAACTGATTAAATAGCTGTTTTAAAATAAAATATTGACCGGCCAGATCTATATCGCCTGTTTGCTCAAAAGAAACTCGTATTTTAAAGGTACTGACGATACTTTGAATAAAAGCGTTGATTTCTTCGGTTTTTTGATTAACCAGGTTATTTTCAATGCTGGCCACGTCTGAATCATGGAAAAATCTAATGCTGTAAAAAGAAAGCAATCCCAAAACAACAATAGGGACAAATCCTATCAGAAACATCATCCGAAGAATTTTGTTTCTTAATTTGCCACCCTTAAAAGAGGGTTTTAAATTCATCTTGAATAGTTAGGCACCTGGCCAAGCGATGAGTAGTGACTGCTCTTATTATACCAATTGAACTCGTTATTATTAATACAAAAAACTTTTTTAAAAAAGTTAGCATCTTCGGCTACGGCCTGATCGCCCGATATGTTTATCCAATGAAGGCTGCCCGAGTCCTCGCCCGTAACTTCCACTCCATATACTTTGAGATCATTAATTTCACAATTTCTGAATAAACCCGATATTGTGTAAGAGTTCCTGGTGGAAGCTGAGATACTTTTTACGTTTTTATAACCGCCAAGATGTCCGTAAAAACTAAATATGACCGGATTAAGGAATAGTCTTTTATAGCCGTGGGGGTTGATAATATAAATATCTGGATCATCTGAACCGGCCGCGCTTATCATATCGCCTTCTTTCAGGCCGGAGCTAGCTGATGTTTTTAAAGAATCACCGACAGCTTTTACGGCCGTTGGAGTGGTGTTGGAAGTTTCATTGCCGGCTGAATCAACAGACCTAACCACATAGTAATAAGTAATCCCATTTTTAATATCGATATCGTTGGTAAAAGCAGAACTTTTAGTCGTTCCCTCAAACCGTCCTAGACTGCCAGGATTTTCAGAACGATAGATATTAATGTGATCAAGATCAGCCGAAGGGTTAGTCCAAGTTAGTGATATCAAGCCCTGGCCAAGAGCTGAAGCTTTAACTGATGTCGGCGAAGAAGGCGGTACAATGTCAGCCGCCAAAACAATTGCGAATAAAGTCAGGTGTTTAACTCTGGCAATAATTACTTTCCTGGCTTTATCCACCGTATAATTATCGACTTTGACCCAGGTACTGGTTGTTTCATCAAAATAGCTGGGGGCTATATTGTCAGCCGTCACGCCTTGGGCAGTTAGATCAGAATCTTTGTACGGTAATTCGATAGTGATTTCCTTTCCAAATTCCCGCAGTTCCATACCAACCGGATTTTTAACGGAAACATCATAAGCATTACCCACCACCTTGGAAGATGGCTGAGAAGCCACTTCTATTGTTGGTTTGACTTCAACAGTAATAGGGCTGGTCGTTGCCACAGCATTTGCCGGCACTATTACTTTAGTTCCGTCTTGGACATGGGTTATAATCTCTTGCGTCGCTAGCTGGGTATTAGTTGCTTTAGGCGCCAAGGATGTCATAGAGTATTTCAATAAAATTAGTTCTACCCACAAGGTCTGATTGGCAACATAGACTCCAATTTCGGATGATTTATACGGCACTAGATCAATTTCTCGTCCGGCTCCAATGTGCCAAGTTGAATTGCCGGTAATTTGAATCTTAAAAGTTCCATCAGAAGCTGATCTGGAATTAACAAATCCGCCTTTTTCTGACCAAGCCCAGATAAAAGCTTCGGCTGGATCGCCATTTTCCAATCTAGTTTTACCTTCCAAAAATATGGAGGCAAGTTCTGTTTTTTTAGTAAAAACTATTTTTAAACTTTTGGACTCTCCCGATAAAAGAGTAACGCTTTGTTCGGAAGGATTTATGTAGCCCGACTCATAAGATAAAAATCCTCGAATATAATATGTCCCGTTTCTTAAATTAAATGTGGCTTGCCCGCTAGGATCGGTTTTGGCAAATAATTCAATCCCTGAATTGGTGGTAGTGGGTGAAGATTGTCCGGCACTTATGGTATCAACAACAATTCCGGCATTAGCAATGGGCATCCCCTCATTATCAACCGCTAAAACCGATAATTTATTATCCGAGGAAGGAATGGTAAAATTTACAGTTTTTGTTTCTGAACTGCTGTCTCGTACAAAATCCACTTCGCTAAATTGGTCTGAATATGTCCACTTGGCGCTTTGAGGGTCTTTGGGCCTAACGGCTATCTGCCATTTTCCGCCGCTTAAAGTAAAACTATAATACCCGCTTGAATTTACCTGCCGGCTAGTCCAAAATCCAGTATCTTGCGAGTAGGCGCCGACTTCAGCGTCAGTTACCGGCTGACCGTTGGAAAAATAAACTGTGCCGGATAAAGTCTTGGTATCATAATCGCCTACCGCTCCGATCATAGCTCCGGCTATATTTGAATAAGCAGAACAGCCCCAAGAGTTACAAGCATTGGCGTCATACTCGTAGGAACCAACCGGAACATTATCGTCAACATAACTGACAGTATTGGCACTAACAGTTTTTAAAAAGAGCCATGCGCCGCCAGACAACTTTCTATATATCCCGTAGTGCTCTTCATCGGCAACATCAATCCAGGTTAGGGTTATTTTATCTCCCGCAACAACTGCTTGGAAATTTGAAGGAGCTAGAGGTTTATAGGTCTGGTCATATATAGGAGTTGTCGAAGGCGATGGGGCCGCCGTGCCCGCCGGAGCCTCTGGCGAAGGCTGGGGAGATCCTGAGACAGTAGGCGAAGGTGTCGGTGTTGGTGTTGGAGTTGGTGTTGGAGAATATGATGGTGTCGGTGTAGGAGTTGGAGTTACGTAGCAACTTGAAGAAATATAAAAATAAGAATCATTGGTATCGGCTACACCTTCAACATGATTGATATCATGAGATACTATCCAAATAACCCCTTGGCTAGTCATGTTATTCGGTACGGTCCAGGCATAATAAGTCTGAGCAGGAGTCGCCATATAGAAATATTGGGTCGGGCGGGTCCCGTATCCATTCGGACTGAAATATAAAGCAACGTGATCAACCGAACCGCTCTTACTCCAGTTCAAATTTACGGTATCCCCGGGCATATAGCATTGTCCGCCATTTGGATATCCAAGTTGAACCGAACCGCTTCCTCCGCCCCCGCCTCCGCTGCTTGAAGTTCCGGAAGTAAATTGAAAGTCGCTTCTCTGAGTATATAAACCGCTAGTATTGGTCGAGATAACCATATAATAATAAACTGTGTTGTAAGCGAGGCCGGTTAAATTCAGACAATGCTCTGCGACATTACCACCAGCATCACAACGGCTAGTGGTGGATAAAGAATAATTTCCAGGAGTAGTTCCATAATAAATCCTGGAATCAGACAGATCGTCTGTGGTCCACTTTATCTGAGCGCCGCTACTAATTACATTTTCATGTCTTACATTAGTAATGACCGGCGCTGTTGAATCTGTCTGAGCAGATACGACAATAGAAAAAGTAAAAACAACCATGAGAACAAAGGTGGCTGACAAATAATATTTTTTCATAATATTAAAATTATATGATAATAAGCAAAAATTCCCTATCTTTATTTATCCACAAAAACCGTCCGCCAATTGGCGGACGGTTTTTCTAAGCAGGGTCATTTTCCATAATGGCGTAAAGCCACGTGGTGGCCACGCCACTTTACGTGGCAGGGCCAATCCTCCTCCTTCGCGCGAGGCTTCGGACGGACGCGGTAGAGAACATTGATTTCCCTGAACCTGTCGAAGGGGAAAACTTTGTTCCAAGAAATCTATGGTTATTTTATAAAATATCCGATTTTGATAGAGTTACCGGATTTTATTTAGACGCTTGACCAGCCAAAGCCCTAACCGCCTTTTCGAGAATTTGAACTCTTTTTTGGAGATTTAAAATGTCATTTTCTTGCGCCACCGCTAAAGCTGAGGCGACACGCGGTCAAAACGCTTGAGAATATCATAAACCTCACCTACTTGAAAATCTAATTTATCGACTTTCTTCTCTAGGGTATGGAATTCATCCTTAGTAATCATTTCTGATCTTATTTCGTCGAATTTAGTATCTGTTTTGCTAAATCCCCTTGCTACCATTCCTGCAAGTTTATCCAGGGTCATTTTCCCATTTTTATTTCCTTTTTTGTTTTCCATTTTTTTTATTGTTAATCTTTTTTAAAAAATTTACTATTAGTTTACCGCAATTTAGGCAAAAAGCTTGATTATTGGATAGAAAGCTACTTCCAACAGAAGCAAAAACTGCTTCTTTTTTTTAATCTCCTTTTTAAAAATGTCACATTTTTTGTAACAAGCATATTTTTATATTATCAAATTAAAACAAAAGTATCAAATCTACGATATCGGGCCAATCCTCCTATGCCCCGAAGGGGCTTCGAATGGACACAGTAGAGCCAGCTAAGCTGGCTAGAGAACATTACCTACCCGCCTATGGAGGGAAAAACTTTATTCTCTGGTATTTATATGTATTTTATACAAAATCCTACTAAATCTTAGGCTATTTAGCGAGTAATGAAGTTAATAAAATCTTGAGGGCACTTTTTACGGTTTTTTCTATGCCTGTTTTTTGAGGGTTTACCTCCGTCAAATCAAAAGATAAATTAGGGTGCTCACCAACTACCACAAGCAGTTCTTTTATATCTTTAAGCTTAAGTCCGTTTTTAGCCGGAATCCCAGTAGCTGAAGCCTCTGTTTTATCCAGGGTATCTATATCAAATGTGACGTGCAAGTATTTAAAAGACGAGACAAAATCCCTAAAACTTCTTAAAATATTATTTTTTCGCTTTAGTAATTCCGCCCTGCTAATATTTTTAATTTTCTTATCGGCAAACAGATCTGCCTCCTCCTGGTCCAGGTCAAGATTGCCAATATACATAATATTTTGGACAGGCAATTTATCGGGGACGAGTTTTTCTATCTCCGGGATATCAAAATGGCTGACTAGAGGCCTAACATACATGCCATGAAAGTTAGCGGTCGGGCTTGAAGCTTTTAGGTTAATGTCGCCATGCGAATCAAATTGAATATAGCCCAAATTTTTAAAACTGCCGGCTCTGTCTCTTGCTGCCAAAATTGACGGCAAAGAAATAGAGTGATCTCCGCCAATAACAACCTGGGTTTGGCCAGGTTTTATATGGGCATTAATAAACTCCTTAAAGCCATTTATGTGTTTCCCTAATTCTTTATTAAATTGTCTTGAATTTATTTCTTCCGGTTTTGAAAACACATATTCACTCATAAAATGCAGAGGAAATTTTTCTAAAAAATCATCGGTTAATATGGCATCGGGTCCATCTTCTACTCCTATATCAATATCTTTCCGGAGTTTATGGGGATTAGATATGCCCAACCTCGACTTAGCTTTAAAGAAGTGCGGTATTTTCATTGCCCTATGAGTTTAGCATCTTTTTATAAAATAGGAGATGTGCGGAGTTTTCTACTCCCCTCAGCCCCTCCGAAAAAGTTAATTTTGGAAAACCTCAGTAAATGTTAGCAACGTCAGACGTTGCTAACATAAATCAAATATACACCAGAGGCATCGAGTCTAACTCGATAGCCTCGTCACTCGACTTCTTGCGAAGCCGAGTTTGACTCGGCAGGGCCAATCCTCCTTCACTAAAGTTTCGGACGGACGCGGTAGAGAACATTGCATTGCCCTTCCGTAGCTCTGGAAGAGCGAAGGAGGGGAAAACTTTGTTCTCTAAAATTTATGGTTACTTTATTAAAAACCTTTTATATCTAGAGGCTAACATTGTTTTTGGTAATTAAAAAGCGGATTGATATTATCTCCCCGCCCTTGTTCCAAATTCTTCCAATTCAAGTTTCCAATCTGACTTTTCCCATCGATGGCTACTCCCCCAGGTACAATAAGTGCAATTAAACGGACACTCTTTATTTGAGCGACCCCTACTTAAATTTTTTCCCGGAGGAACAGATTTAGACGTATCCACAGCCATAACAGCTGAAAATACTGAAGTTAGGATTGCAAAAAACTTACGTCTATTCACGAAAACTTACTCCCATAGGATGTTCGTCTTCAGGTGGCCAAAAGCCGTGCTTCTCCACTGATCCATCTTCCTTAACAGAGAACTCGGGTGGTAAGCTTCCGTTCGTTGATACAATCACATAACCTTCTATCTCACCTGACGTTTTAATGCGCGCAATAGTAAATAGCCCCGGATATGTACACACAGTCTTGTTGTACAAAGTAAGTGGCCTCGTAATACAAGTTACCCGGTAGCGCCCAGGTGGAAAGTTCTGCGGTCCCTCAATGTGTATTGCTGATCTGAAATGCTGACTAGAAACCTTTTCCATTGCAATCAATCTCCGTTGTTAAAGACATTAAACAATAATAGCACCCCTTGATAGTATTGTCAATACTTACCTTTAGTGATAGGTAAAAACCAACATTTCTGCTGATCTTTTGATCGAAAGTTTTCCATTCCCCTTGGCCCCTCCGAAAAATCCGTTTTTGGAAAACTCAAAATCTTCAATTAACTAGATACTTCCTTGGCCATTTCATGCTGACCATTCTCCTTGGGCAGGGCCAATAGAGAACATTGGAAAACTTTGTTGGGTCAGATTTATGGGTATTTTATTAAGAATCCTGAATTTATCTTGAATTATCAAGCCGAATCGGCTTTTCATTGATAAATATATCTTTAATCTCTTCTTTTAACTCTAGCCCCTTTTCTCGTTCAGCCGGTTCTCGCTCTGGTTGAGATACTACCCGTTCAGGATGTTCTGCATCTTCCTTAAGTAGTGCGTATGAACTATCTTCATTCCAGGGCAAATATGTTCCGTTCCATTTTTCTTTCGGAAATATTCTACTATCATTTTGTTTCAAAAAATTATGAACTTCTATATCAATGTTTGGGAAATAATGTCCAAAGAAAGCTTTGGCAAGTTCTATAGAAAAACCGCTACCAATATAATCATCTACGAGTAAAATAGAACGGTTTTTTGAAGTAGAAAAAATTTCATCAAGAGAGTTTTTAAATTTTTCTACATACTCTTTTGAATCTAACTTTTGCCAGTAGTCACTAATTGCTTTCTCATATTCTTCTTCTGTTTCATAGTCCCACTTATATGGACCCATGCTATTCCAATTTGTAACTGGACCTTTTTCTCTTCCGATATTAACAAACCGGATAGCTGGCAATTTCTTATCTGGAACATATCTTTTCCACGCCTCTTGAAACATCCAGGATAATGGGCGTGCAGAATTATCCAAAAAGACTAAGCATTGATAATCATATTTTATAACTCGTTCTACCAATTCTCTGGTTCTTTCTTTCAGAACCTCGGTCTGGTTATTGGTGAAGATATTTTCTTTTTCGTTTGGAATTCTCTCCATATTTATTAAAAATTTCCCATTCCCCTTGGGGGTAGGCCAGGCCAAGAAGAATAGGAAAACTCAAGAAAACTAGTATTTACCTTACAAATCACAACAAATGGTTAAAAATCGAATGATGGCAGGGCCAATAGAGAACATTGGAAAACTTTGTTGGGTCAAATCTATGGGTATTTTATTAAGAATCCTTTATATTTCGAGATTAACATAGTTTTTAGGTAATTAAAAAGCCGTCAGTTAATGCACTAATCGGCTTATGGTCGGCAAAGAGGCCAGATCAACTTCTTCATTCTTTTTTGTCAGATCTTTGATCATGTCTTGGCGACTAATACTGCCAATAGACTTAGCCAAAGATCCTTCGGGAAAAGTAGTATTAAGCTCTTCTTCTACCTCTCGAACTGCCTTTTCAAAATCCTCCCGAGTACAACTAATGCCCAGAGTACCAATTATCCAATCCTTGAGCAGGAAACGGCTGACCCTTTCAATACCCGGCTGATTCTTGATATAGGCAAAAATTTCTTCTTTTAAATCCATGATCAACCCTCTTTTACGGCAGTAGCGGGGAGAGGTATGCCAAGTTGTTTATAGGCATCACGAATTTTCATCTCATCTTTTACGGTAACAAAGCTACCGCGAAGTGCTCTGGGATAGTAACTCCAATGTTCTCGATATTGAGTTTCCAACAAAGTTAAAGCTTCATCGAGTTTGCCTGCTTTGTGAGCCCCTTCAAGGACCCCAAGCATATTTCCCTGGCCTTCCATATTGAACTCATCAACAAGAGCATGGATACGTCTTGATTTGTTTGACGGAAATGTTTCAGAAACAAATTGTCTCGTAGCTTCTTTTACTTGTTCTGGTGTAGGCGTGAAACTCATCTGATCCTCCCGAATTGTGAAAGATGCGAAATCTTAACATATATCATCCTACCGGTCAATGTTCAACAAAAACCAACATTTCTGCTGATCTTTTGATCGAAAGTTTTCCATTCCCTCTGGCCCCTCCGAAAAATCTATTTTGGGGAAACTCAAAATCTTCAATTAACTAGATACTTCCTTGGTCATTTCATGCTGACCATTCTCCTTGGGCAGAGCCAATAGAGAACAGTGGAAAACTATTTTAATTCAGATCTATCATTATTTCTTAAAAAATCCTTTAGATATTGAGTTTAACACTGTTTTTGCCAATTAAAAAGCCGATTTTTGGTCGGCTGGGGTTGATTACTTTTTTGATTGATTTTTTACCATCAATTGCCAAAGTCGTAGGAGTTGTTCCGGTTCACCACTGAATCCTGTGATTGGCGGGAAGTCTGGAGGTGCTTCCGCTGCAAGCTCTGGTTCAAGCTCGTGTAGTGATACACCCGAACCTTCAAGATCAAGCATGGGATATGCGGCATATGCTATACCAAAAGATCCTTGTCGTGTTTGAACCCGATAATACATAAAAGCTTCTGCGAGTTCGTCTATGCTCTCACCCTCATCCAGATCTGTTGCGATCCACCTACGAAGATGCTCGGGAAGGGCTGTGCGAGTAATCTGCACATCTTCAAAGCCTGTTTCTCCAAGTATTTGCTTAAAGTCTTCGGCATAAGAGGTTGCTTGTTCTTCAGAACGGTCAGTATTGAGCTGTCGGAAACACGGACCATGATAGAAGCGGTACCGAAACATACTCGTCTTATCACCAGGTTGGACTATGTAATCTATGGTAACTTCACGCCAACCAAGTTCTTTCGGATCGGCGTACTCATCGTCTACCGCACGAGGATCAGACCATTGTAGATTCTGTACTGTTATCGGATGACCAAATCTTCGTAAGGCATCTGTTGAAGCTTCTAATTTCGCCTGTACCCAGAAAAGTGTTCTTCCGGTAAATGAAGAGAGATTAATTTCTTCAAAATCACCCTCAGCATCAATATCATGACATGTGTTCAGATCCCAAGTTCCGCCACACTTAGCACATACAAGATGTGGCTCCGGTAGAGGAAACCCCGGGGCTAAGCCACTGACCCCTTCGCACTCTGACCAAAATGATTCTTTGATTCGTGGCCGTACATGTTCCTTAAAGAATGATCGAAACTCCTCATCGCTCATAACGGATGGCATTGCCGTTCTGTCTTCATCGGTGAATAAAGCACGATTGAGACGAGAGCATTGGCCAAATTCATTGGACTTATATCTCCCAAGAATAACGAATGGCGTTAATCTTTGCCAGTTCTCATTATTAGTTCTGAGATAACCGAGATTAGCTCTCGAACGCATAAGAACATAGAATGCTCGATATGATCCAAGCTGTGCCTCAATAAAATCTTTGGTGTTGTAGTCCATGATCTCACCTTCTTGTTTAAGAAACTAAAAACTGTGCTTTAAGATAGCATGGTTTTATTAGTAAATCAAAGTAAAGTTTTCCATTCCCCTTGGCCCCTCCGAAAAAGTCATTTTTGGAAAACTCTCAGTAACCTAATTAACTAGATAATTACATGGTCATTTCATGCTGACCCCGCCTGCGCCGAGGCTTCGGCGGGCAGGCATTCTCCTTGCATTGCACTTCGAAGCTTTAGCGAAGAAGTGGGCAGCGACCGAACGCGAGTGAGCGACCGAGCGTTGAGCGAGGAAGTGGTAAAGCTTAGCAAAGCGTACCCAGAAGTACTGAGGACAGAAGTCCGAATGTGGGCCAATAGAGAACATTGGAAAACTTTGTTCAGAAATATACATCAAAGTTTTATCAGTGAACCCAGTGAAATATTCTTATGAATTTCACTGGGTGAACCCTTGCTGTGCCCTCCGGAGCTTTATGCGAAGGAGGGTTAATTCCGGACTCCTACGCATTCAGTCAATAATGTTGGTAATGATGGCTCGACATACAAAAAAACAAAAATCGCCAGTATGGCGATTCGGTGGAAAATTAAACACCTTCAAACATTCTTTCAGCTTTTTTTCCGTTTTTATAACAATCTCGTAATATCCTAACTGGATCGAACTTATCTCCCTGTATTGTTGTAAGTTTAAAGACAGCATCAGTAAAGTTAAATGCATGTAGCGTGCTATCGCCAAGTAAACACCTGAACCTACTAACAATCCTTAAATCCTGGGTAGTTTTTCCGGCTTTTTGAGCAACTATCAAATATGCGGCTTCGAGCTCATTCTCTGGCCATTGTATTGCACCATCAAGACCAATACCTAAGTAGTCCCAAATTAAGTAACTAAAATGAAAATATATGTTACGCTCGATATCACGAATCTGTGATTTGTGTTCCTCTAACAGTCGATATTGCTTAATCGCACTTATTTTCCCTAGTACCTGTTCTTGGGTGGTCATGTTTTTGGCCTTCCTAATTTTAAAGATCTCTGCTAAAGATCATATCAATACTGGCAGATATAGTCAAGGCCTTAACAATATGGACGGTCTCTAAAAATTGTGCGATCCTATGCACAGTTTTTAGTTCATCGACAAGCAAAGGGAACGAGATGCACAAAGGACCCATACATCCAGACCAGAGATTGATTGTTATGTATGTCTGCTGGACAAAAGAAAATATGCCACACGTAGGCATTGATGTAGACAGAATGCTCAGAAGAACTTTCACTTCAGGTCACAATACCTGTCAAACTGTCCAAAAGATAATTATCGTGGATGGTTTGAAGATAAAAGAGCTGACTCCAGAAAATCTTTCTTTTGACGCTATTGTCACTCGAGATAGTTACGTCCCCAATGAAGTCCGCCGAGAAGCCGGTTTATCTCCCCTTCCCTTTCTGAATCTCACCGAAGAAGAAGACGGCCTAGAGGACTTCTTAAATACCGCCCTAAAAAATAAGCTACTTTTTAACCAATCGCCCAAAACTATCGCCTAACCCCACGCCTGTGGGGTTTTGTTTTACCTTGCCACAAAACCATAAATCTCCCCGATACGTGGTATCAATGCACTACCACGACGGTTTATATCAAAAAGCGGTTTCTTCCTTAAATAAAGGCAATTTTTATTAATGTATATGGGATAGGTGAAAAGAGCTCTGATGCTACGGGGGCCAGAAAAGGTGTCAGGTACCATTTTTTCTAGACTAAATAAAAGAGAAAATTTATTAAATCTATGGTGCTCGCCCTTCCGAAGCTTTAGCGTAGGAGGGGAAAACTTTATCTGGAATGGAAGTAACCTTGATCTAGTATGGAAAAAGCCCTTCAACTTAATTGCTGAAAGGCCGATTTTCCATAATGGCAGGGCCAATGGGAATCAAACTTGTAAATTGGGGGGCTAGAGAGAGTCGAACTCTCGCCCGCAGTTCCACAAACTGCTGTGCTAACCGTTACACCATAACCCCCATATTCAAATAACCTAAGTATTCTATCAGAATTTTACTCATTAGTAAAATCGTTTAAAATATGGTATAATGTAGGTAATGCCCAATTTAATTAAGGTACACATAAGAGAACATCTACATCCTCTGGGCGGAAGGATAATCTTCTGGAATTTTGTATTGCTTCTTATTGTTAAGCTAATTATCCCCCAATCTGCTTTTCAAACGGCCAGTTTGCTGGGTTTTGCACCAACATTTGATTCCCGCCAGATTATAAAAACTACAAATGAAGCCCGACTAGCCGTTAATTTACCGATATTACAACCCAATTCAAAACTCGACTTGGCCGCTTCTAAAAAACTGGACGACATGGCGATTCAGGAATATTTTGCCCATGTCAGTCCAAGCGGAGTTAACCCCTGGTACTGGATAAAAAATGTTGAGTATCAATATTCGGTTGCCGGAGAAAATTTAGCGATCGGCTTCACAACCGCTGAGGACACTATTCAGGCCTGGCTTAATTCACCCTCCCATAAAGCGAATGTATTAAATAATAAATACCAAGATATTGGTGTGGCTGTAAAAACTGTAGAAATAAATGGCCGGGAGGGTATCCTAGTGGTTCAGATGTTCGGCTCGCCTCGCCTAAGTTTCGGCGGAGCGGGAAAACCATCTGGCCAAATCGTTGCGGTTGCTAAGACACCAACACCATCTCCGTCCAACTTACCACAACCCACTCCAACCAGAACGACCGTGGCTAACATCCCCCAGACCCAAGGTCAATCAATAACCCTAGTCCAAGAAGTCTCAACCGACCCGATTATTGAGCCGGTTAAAGAACCAACGATCGTGAAATATCAAGATGCCGAAAAAATAAGCAAAGCTACTAATCTATTAAACAGCGCCTTCTCTGTCTATATCCTACTGATCGCCGGCGTTTCGGCAACCGCTTTCTTTATCTTTGAAAGAAATAAAAACATGGCCTTAAAGATGTCGTTGAATTTTGCTTTATTTATATTAGCTATAGTTATCCCCGCTTCTAAAGTTGCCTTTGAAGGACTTATCTTCTAACCTCTTTTAAGTAAGCTGAGCGCAGTTCTCTTAACGCTGTCATATATTACCGGCAGCTCTAGATAATCAATAAATATCGCCAACCAGGCAAGCCCCCACACCAAACCATGTTGTGGTGTGGGGGGAAAATAAGAATGTTCGCCCCTAAAATGGCTTACAGCAAACTCGTCTGTTATCCAAAATAAATGAAGCCACTGGCTGTTTATCAGGACAATGAATAAAATATTTTTGAAAGAACGGCGTTCCTTGGACAAATGAAAATAAAGCAAAGTCCCGCTTATCAGCGCAGGAATCTCAATATAGTCGGCGATTATTAGTAAAAACTGGTAAAGTTCTGTCGGATTAAAGACAGAATAACCCAATACCCTCTCCGCCACCACGTGGGTGGTCAGCCAATATAAATGCAAAACCTGCCAAATAAAAAGAACGGCGACAATCGCCTGATTTATATGTAGGTTATCTTGGTACCATTTCCAAAATTTTTGAATCATGGAGAAAGTATATTTTTGTCGAATATCTTAAACTTTACTCTAACTTATTTTGAAGAAAATGACTGAAAGCTCGAGCGTGACAGAATTCTCCCCAAGCGAGAAAATATTTTGTCATAAAATTATCCACAGTTGCCCCTTCATTGACTTTTAACTTTATGGGGTGTATATTGTAGGTAAGTTACTTCGCCAGGCCTTGTGCCTGGTTTTTCCGTTTAAATAGGCCTAATTTTGAGGATTTTTAACTCGTTCCACCTCTGATCTAATTGAATCTAGGCTTATAAACCATGAGGCGGTTCTTATTTCCCAAGCGCAATTATTTTCATAGGCAATAAACTTAATGTGTTTCTGTCGTTTCAAAACTTTCTCTTTCGTCCTAATAAAATCACTGTCCCCGCTGACAATATAAACGATGTCTAAATCTTGGATATCCTCCATTATTTCATCGTGCATTTCCACATCAAAGTTGCATTTATTTCTATAACCGGTGGGCTTGCTAGAATCTCTTAACTTCTTTAAATCTTTGGCTGTTACTTTGTAACCTATCCTCTCAAAATATTTTTCCAGGGCTTCAGAAATACTTTTAGCCGGTTCATATTTTGGCCTTCCCATATATACTCTGGCGTGAACAACAGTATTCAAATTAGCTACCCATTTATAGAGCTTTTTATAATCAGTCATCCAACCAGCCGCTTTGCCTCTTTTGTAGAGATTCGAATCATCTATGTATATACCCGCTTTTGGTTTTTCTGGTAAGGTCATGGTTTTATTTAACATAAAATTAACGACTGGAACAAACTTTCAGACCGCTCCCTTTCTTTTTCCTTCATTCCACCATCTGATTTTCTTGCGTCCCGCCTCGCAGGACGCGCCCCCACCACACCATTCGCGCCTTCCGCCTTCGCCGAGGCTTCGGCGGACAAGTTGGCGGGACGGCTTTCAGGGCTTTCAAAAAGGGAAAGTTCTATAATGTCGGAGTGCCGAGATTCGAACTCGGACTAAAACGTCCCAAACGTCTCGTGCTACCGTTACACTACACTCCGTTGGCTTGAATTAATAAATCTTTTAATAAGGAGTCTAAAATTAGATATTTTTGCTTATCAGAATATCTGATTTTACACGTGCCTTTACTTTTGCCTATTTTATTACCAGCCGGTCTAATTATGGTTTTGGTAAATCTATTTCTTGGTATTTTTGTTAATTTTGACCAAAATTGTTCTACTTCTTCTTGATTATCCCCTTCGTGTATCTGTAATTGGAGCTTGAGGCGTGATTCATCTAATCCAACGTCATTTCTTAAAAAGTTTAAAAATAGTTTGATAATTTCTGAATTTGTATTAGTAACATCGACATTATAAACCCAAGTATTTTTATATTCCTTTCTTTTATAAGCTTTTGTCCCTTCAGTCCACCAGATAATTAAACCTATTATTTGCCTAAGACTATACTTCATAAAGCTATTTTAGCAGATTTACCTGCCATATAGCAAGTAAACTAGCATCGGAATCAACTGCCAGTCGTACCATCCCACCCCAACGGGACCCCGCTAAGGCGGGGCCGTCATACGCCACCCCCGCTTAAAAATGAATTATACAATAAAATAAGCCATTTTAAAACGGCTTATTATGTTATGGCAGTTTAAGGACTTTGGATAATAATTGCCAACCTCTCCAGGTCATTAATATAACTAGGCCGAAAGACAAAATCGGATCAATGATATAAATACTGGTCAGGAGGATCACCGCTGATCCTAAAATTACAATCACTGAACTAATCGCATCGTATTTCATGCAGGCATGGAGTGTATCCGCATTTAGAGAACATTCGTGGCCGGTAATACGATCGGTTAGTTTTGCGCCGTACGTGTTGGCAAATAAGCCCAGAAAGGCGATGACAAAGAAAAGCCATCCTATTTCCAAATCTGGCGGATGCCCTAACCTTTCAATCGCTTCTTTTAATATTATTCCGGCACTAACAAAAAATAATATGACATTAATAAGAGCCGAGTATTTCTTAAGTTTTTCAGACGCCAAGCTTAAAAAATTTGTCTCAGAAATATATGCAACTAGAGATGAGACAACATGGATAAAAACATGAAAACTATCAGACAACATTACCAAACTTCCAGAATAAAGAGCGATTATAAACTCAAGGATAAAAACAACCAAATTGACCCAAATGACTGTCAGGTAGACTCTCTTGTGGTCTTTATGATCTTCCAACTTTAACCCCGCATATTTTTAAAAAGCTTAGAGTTATTCTACCCTTTTTCGGAGGCAAAGCAACTATTTTATATCTTTTTCGATATCTTGTCCTTCGATATTGTATTTTTTATTTTTGAAAAATTTAGAAACGATGCCGTTGATAATCCAGGTCATCACCATCAATAAAGAAAAATAAATCAAACCTATTGATGTAAACTTAGGCAATGTGTCCTTGCCTAGATAGCCCAAAATTCCAGCCACCACACCGATTGTTGTAATAAGCTGCAGGGACGAAATAGTGTTTTTGGTACTTTTGGCTTGAAGTTCAGAAAAAATCTCAATCGCAGAGGCAAGATAATTTTTAGTCATTCCCATTAGGTCTTATTTACGAGATAAATCGCCACTCGCGCGGCGATTTATCACAACTAGTTCTGTATTCTTAAGATAGTTCGAACGCATTTCGCCGCCTGCGGCGGCGAGGAAAG
>CAYTBY010000001.1:0-152652 GCA_964436165.1 uncultured Candidatus Saccharibacteria bacterium | reverse complement strand
AAGCTATATTTTGATTAAATACAAAAGATCAACCAATTAGTTATACAGTGCCGTTGACAAGTTAGGTTGATGGGTATATAATGATAAAAGTACGTCGAGGGGATCAGCTCTAAGACAACCGGTACGGGAAAGTGGCATTTGGAAAACGATCTTAAAAAAATAGTCGCTAACCAAGTATCACAACCGTCGCCGCAATCCCGCGGCCGGTTTCCCGCCAAGTCAACCTTGGCAGGAGGTGTCCGATGAGCCTGATCAACATCAACAAAGCCGAAATGGCCGCGATCCTCGAAAAGATGGAACTGGTACCTTTCCAGTTCTACCTCACGGGTTCACGGTTCTTCGGCCACGACAAGCCAGCTTCAGATTGGGACTTCTTCGTGGAGTCTCATCCAGACCTGACAGCCTGGCTAGCCGCCCATGAATTCCGAAAGGAATTCAGAAGCGACTACACTTCAGACGGTGCCTTGGAGGTTTGGAAGCATGCATGGCAACCCATACATGTCCAGATCGTCGAGGACGCCCGCCTAAAGAACGACGTCCAGAAAACCCTGGATAACTCGGGATACGCGGTCGACTTGTACCGCATGTCCAGAGGAGACCAGAGGGTCATCTGGCGCGTCGCAACTGCCTTGTTCCGAGCAGGAAAGGAACAAGCGGCACCCTGCGGCCTTGGATAGGTCGCAAAACCCCTGCAAGGCATCGTGCCGAGTAGGGGTTTTTCGTTTTATAATTTTAAATTTTGATTTTTAAATTTTCAATTCGTAACTCAACGAGTTATAAACGTATACCCGATTCCGCCGAGGAAGGCGGCGGCGATGAGATAGAGAAACCAAACCGGGATAGACAGGCTGTATTCCGGCAGGCGGTCACCGTGATATTTAGCTCGGACATAGACCCAGATAAGAACAAAAGCCTCGAGTCCTATCGCCACTCCCCCGGCCAGGCCAATAACATCAATAAAATTCCTTAAGCCGCCTAAAAATAAAGCAAACGGCGGCAAAATAACCAGCAACCAGGACAATTTCCGGCCAAAGCCATAATCTAAATTAAATATTTGCAGAAGCCCAGTGCCAAGCATCAAATAGGAAGTACTGACCGCTAACACACCGAATAAAGAACCGAGAAAGATTATCTTGCCGCCCAGAAAATCTACCAGTCCAGAAATAGCATCCGGAGAAGTCGCTTCTCCGGAAATACCAAAAACCGTAAAACCAAATATCAGATAAAGGACGCCGACAAAAGCTACAGCCGTTAAGATAGACTTTTTGAGCAAGTTTTCCCGTTCACCCAATATTCTCCGCTGAATTGGTATCGCCGACAAACCGCCAAAAGCAAAAAGCATCACTCCGTATGGGAAGAACCACAACTCCGGGTTTATTGAAGAGAAATTAGAAAAATTTATTTCACTAAAACCAAAACCAAAAATTAGACCGATAACAATGATGAAAAGAAAAGAAAGGCCAAGCTCAATCCAGGCGATAGTTCTTAAACCCCACAGAATCAGGACTGAGACAATGGTAAAAAACCAAACGCTTAAACTTCCTCCAGAAGTATAAGAGACGGAGGAAAGAATGTTAGTTAAAAATTCTCCGGCGATAATAATATAGGCTAAAAGAGCGGCATAAGTATTGAGGAGAATGGAAAAAAACATGACCCGTTTCCAGATATCGCCCAGATATAGCTGGGTATAGCCGACGAGCTGATGAGGCTGATGGGTCCTTAAAACAATTTCGCCGTAAATAAAATCAAGGAAAAGAGTAATTAAACCGACAAGAATTAAAAACAAAAAACCGATCCAGAAACCGGCTTTGGCGAAAGAAAAGGGTATCCCAAATACCCCGACCCCGACCATAGTTCCGATCAATATGGCCGTGGCTTGAAGAAACTGCCTATTTTTTAAAATACCCGACATGCTAAAAATTATAAGGGTTACTTCTCGGCTGTTGGATCAATGTGATGAACGCCGTCCTTTAATTCATTGAAAATACCCTCGCCCCGATAGCGCATTTCTCTGGTTAAATATTTCTCAACCAGCCAAAGACCGGCTAAAACAACATAAACAATTACCGTAGCAATGATAGCTTCGGAATACATATTCAAGCCGCTGGCGATACCAATAACCGCCACCGCCCACAAACTAGCCGCCGTGGTAGTGCCTTCAACTTTATTTTCCCGGCGCAAGATCGTCCCGGCCCCAATAAAACCTATGCCAACAATAATATTGGCAATCAAATGATAGTCAAAGCCATACTCACCGTTAACCGACGGATAGGCCTCGAAAAGATGTAATGAGACGACGCTGGCCAAGGCCGCCCCCAACGAAACAAGAATATGAGTCCTTAAACCGGCGACTTTTCCCGAGCGCTCTCGCTCAAAACCAATAATCCCGCCGAGAATTGCCGAAATTAAAAGCGCATCGGCACTGGCAAAATCAATTTTTGATAATAAGTTGGTGAACATGATAAATAAGTTTAGAATATTCTATCCTATAAAACAACAAAAATTATGCACACCAGGAAGTGAAAGTTCCGAAAGCTTCCTTAAGATAAACGACGATTACAAAAAGAAAAGGCTCTGGACCGTAATTGGCCCAGAGCCGTGTCGTTGACCCCTTCCGCTAGATAACTAGACTACCCGCACGTTGACGTCCTCCACGAGCCCGCGCTCCTCAATCCATGCCTGGGCTGCCGCATTGCGACTGGTGAAGGCGTGGTTGGTGTTGACGCTCCCCATGCAGTCCTCCGCGCCGCAGGTCATGATTACCTCACCCCGATACGACTTGGGGACATTCAACTTGGCGGAGTGGCCCCGCTTTAGGAGCGGGAAGTGATCCTGACTGATTGACACCATCTTCAACCTCCTAGAAATAACAGTGGACAGGACAGCTTTCCATTCCATTATATCACATAATATACATACTGTCAATTGCCAGCAAAACCCTATATTTTAAGCTAAAAAATAAAAAGCGGTGGTAAAATAAAAAGCGTAGCCAGACTTATTTTGAAAGCTTTGAGCAACCTTTTATATAATCTGCAAAATATTTACGCTATTTTCTTATTGAATACAAAATTGGGATGTATCCGCCAGCTGGCGGATTACGAAGGGACCCAATTTTTATTCAAGAAAATGAGTAAATATTGCCGCAGTTATAAAGGTTGCGAGCCGCTTGAAAAATAAGTCGGGCGAGAGCTTTTTATTTTAACGCCACCCTTAGCACCTCCTCCATTGTTTTGACAAAATAGAATTTCATATCACGTTTGATTTCCTTGGGAATATCCTCCATATCTTTTTTATTTTCGGCCGGTAAAATGGCGACTTTGAGTCCGGCCCGGTGGGCGGCTAATATTTTTTCTTTAACTCCCCCTATCTCAAGCACCTTGCCGCGCAAGGTTACTTCACCGGTCATGCAAACTTCTTTTCTGAACGGTTTTTTCAGAAAAAGCGAGATCAGAGCCGTGGTCATAGCCACTCCGGCCGATGGCCCGTCTTTTTTAATCCCCCCTTCCGGAACGTGGATATGAATATCATCTTTGGTAAAATCTTCTTTGATGCCAAAGGTGGTAACGTAAGCTCTGGCAAAACTCAAAGCCGCTTGAGCCGACTCCTTCATTACCTGGCCCAACTGGCCGGTCAAAATAAGTTTTCCTTTGCCAGGCATTTTAACCACCTCTATCGGAAGAATATCTCCGCCGACCGGCGTCCAAGCCAAACCAGTTGATCTGCCTATCTCGTCTTTGGTTTCGGCCATTTGGTGTGAATATTTGGTCGGTCCCAGATACTTATGAATAACCTCTCGGGTTACCGCAATCTGTTTGTGCGAATTAGACTCGACTAATTTTCGGGTAACCTTTCTGATGATCGAGGCAAGCTGGCGTTCAAGGTCCCGCACGCCCGCTTCACGGGTGTGTTTCTGAATAACATCGGCCAGAGCCGAATCAGAAAAAACAAGAGCTTTATTTTTCAAACCGTGATCTTTATAAAGTTTTGGCATAAGAAAGTTCTTGGCAATATGAAGTTTTTCAAGTTCGGTATAGCCTGGAAAATATATTATCTCAAGCCGGTCGCGTAAAGCATAGGGAATAGTTTCCAAAGTATTAGCCGTAGTGATGAATAAGACTTCTGATAAATCAAAGGGTACTTCCAAATAATGATCCGAGAAAACGTTGTTCTGCTGGGGATCAAGGGCCTCAAGTAAAGCCGAAGATGGATCGCCCCGAAAATCCATTCCAAGCTTGTCTATCTCATCAAGCATAAAAACAGGATTCTTAACTCCAGCGGTATGGATGCCCTGAATAATGCGCCCGGGCAAAGCCCCAACGTATGTCCGGCGATGACCCCGAATCTCGGCCTCATCACGCAAACCGCCGAGAGAAACCCGGACAAATTTCCGGTCAAGAGCCCTGGCGATTGACTGACCGATGGATGTTTTACCGGTACCCGGCGGACCAACCAGACAAAGTATCGGCCCCTTGAGCTTGCCAACCTGTTTCTGAACGGCAAGATATTCCAGTATCCTTTCTTTAACTTTAATCAATCCGTAATGGTCCTCATTCAATATCTTCTCTGCCTCTTTTAAGTTTATCTTTTCTTTAGTCCTTTTTGACCAAGGCACTTCTGCCATCCAATCAAGATAGGTTCTCAAGTAAGAAACTTCCGGATTAAAAGGCGGCATTTTGGCCATGCGGTTAAGTTCTTTAATCGCTTTCTCTTTTACTTCTTTGGGCATTCCAGCCGCTTCGATTTTAGTCCGGAGGGTATTGACCTCGTCTTTTTCATCATCCACGCCGAGTTCTTTTTCTATGCTTTTTAACTGTTCACGCAGAAAAAGTTCTTTTTGCATTTTGCCTATCTGCTTTTTGGTTTCTTTAGCGACTGTTTTCTCGGCTTCGAGTATTTCCAGTTCCCGGGTTAGGAACATGCTTAATTTCTTGAGAGCTTCGCGCGGATTTTCAGTTTCAAGAATGTTCTGCTGGTCCTGCAACTCAAGATTAAGATTGACCGTTATCAGGCTTATTACCTGATCAATATCTTTTAATTGAGACATCATATAGATTATTTCAGGAGATACGGATGGAAACGAACGAATTTCTGAAATATTTCTAAATTGATCGATAACAAGACGAATAAGAGCTTTTTCCTCAAGATTTTCTACCGATATGGTTGGTGAGGTCATCAATTCGGCTTTGATCCTAAAAAACGGCTCCTCTTCGGTAAACTCGGATATTCTGGCCCGAGTCAGGCCCTCAACATCTATTTTTGAAGAACCGTCGGGAAGTTTAAAAACAGAGATCACTCTTCCGATAGTCCCGACCTTGAATAAATCCTGAATAAGAACATTATCCTCAATGTTTTTTTGAGTAACAAAAAACACAAGCCGATCGCGGCTCATTGCCTCTTCCAGCGCACTAATTGACTTTGGCCGCTGGACGATCAGGGGAATTGCAACTTTCGGAAAAAGAACGGTGTTCTTAAGAGCGATGAGGGGCAATTCCTCCGGAATAATGATGTTATTGAGTTTATAGGACAACTTTAAACATAACGCAAATTTACAAATCTATGCGAATACCACTAATATAAACCTACGAGTTGATTTGCATCATTCGCATGTCATTCGTTGATTTGCGTTACTACTCGCCCACATGAGGTTCTATCTTAACATCTTTTTTATCCTTGTCAATAATCTTAACCAGATCGGCAATAAGGGTCTTGGGGTCATCGGAAAATACCAGCTTACCGGCGCCATGACGATGAGGGTCATTAATATTTTTTAACAAGCTGTATATTTGATCGGATGTACCGCAAGTGCCAGTTAAGACCCCGATCGGCTTGTCGTCTTCCAGGGCAATCGTAAATTCATTAAGCGTGCCGAAACCGCCGCAGACAATTATTACCGCATCGGCCGCCTTAGTTAATATTAAATTCCTGCCGGAATAATCAAAGCCGGAATAGATTATAAAATCGTAGTAATCTATCGGGAGTTTATAACTCTTAACATGGGAAGCATAGGTAGCCGCCGGAGAAATTCCAATCGAAATACCGCCCGCTTCTTTCGTGCCTTTAGCCGCCATATGAGGTATGCCGGTGGTGGCCCCGGTTATAAGAATTCCGTCTTGCCTGACTATTTCCTGCCCAATTTGATAGGCTTTCTTATCGGCCTCGGAACAGCAGAAACTCATATCCGCCGCCCCCGAAACAACAAATTTGTATTTCATCCTCTTATTCTATCTAATTTTTTTTTCACAAGCAACTCATCATCGTGTATGAGGAGCAGTAGCGTGTTAATTCTATTCAAAATCTTATAAAAAAATATGACTCAATTAATGAAAAACGGCCTAATTCTAGCCGTTTTAGTTTATTTTTTTATAAACTTTGAAGTGGAATTAACACGCGCCGGCGGGTCAGAGTGGTAGAGCGCACTCGAACTGAAGTCAACACGATTTTGGATGCGGAGGAAGGGGCGAGCCGCCACCGACTTGCCGAATTCGTCGCCGACCACTTTCCGCTACTGCAGCCAAGACTGCCACCGCCGCGTAAGCCGTGGCAACCACAGGATCTTCGAATGAGCGCGTTTTATGCCGTGGCGCTTGGGTTGACAGCCAACCGGAAAAGGTCGGCCCCAGATTTGAATCAGGCGGCGGAGCGACGGGAGTAGTGATGCTCGAGGATGCCGTTGTGAGGATGCTGGCTATGAAAGGTGTGTTCATAGAGACGACCGGGGCTGGTGACGTGATTTGTCTCGTTGAAATCGTTCGGCAAGATGCAACTACATCGGCTGCCTTACGGCATCTACCTGATATTGCGTTACTTCGTCTCTAGCATGTCCATGTACTTTGCCGCCATCCCTGGGTTGCCCAACGCATTGTATGCTTCTACCAGATATGCCAAATTCGAGTCGCTCCACACAAAGTCCACATCCGCAATTGGCTCCAGGAATGAAATTACCTTGTCGTACTGCTTCTGGTTTAGATATCGTGTTGCGACTATCGACCGCGCATAGATGGCGTGTATGCTGTCAGGGTGTTTGTACACCAAGTCTTCGCAGTCGTCTTTGTTGCAGGCCAGCAATGAATCAGCGGCACCGTTGCCTATCAGATAAGTAACCGCCGCTATGTCTGCCTGGTTTCTGGGCTCAACGACACGGAACCAGAGCACGTTAGACTCAATAACCTCACGCGAGTCGTCGTAGTTGCGTAGACGCGCTTCTATTGCATAGCGCCCGGGTGGAAAGTCCATATTCAGATCCAGATAAATCACTCCCGTGTCTGACATTGTCTCGGTTGGGGCGAGCGTCACGGCACTCACAAAGCTATGATCCGGCATGCCGGCAAATTCGGGCTGTATTTGCCGTCTCGTGTCATCATCTAGGATTCGAAAGAGGCTAATAAAGGGATACACGAATCCAACGCCATCATGGGCGGTAGCGGGCCACAGGGAGTCATTGCGGAGTGTGACTGTCAGGGTTATCGGTTCAAGCCAAACGAATTCGGGTTTTGAACTTGAGATCTCTAGCGTGAACCGCTCGAATCCAAGTGACCAGGGGCGAAATGAAAAAGCAAAAGCGAGGGTTACAACGCCAACGGTTAACAGGACAACGACGAGAGGTCGTCGGTAAATTAGTTCACTGTGCCACATCCCTGCAGCTGCTGCCCTGGGCTCTCAACGCGCCAGCGCAACACATTAACGTGTCTCGCGTCGAATGCGTCATCGCCATGGTCGGACATGATCGCGAATCCTGGCTCGTCACCTTGTAGGCCGAATTGGTGACCAACTTCATGGGGAGCAACGCGGGCTAAATAGCGAGCACTACCGTGTAGTCTAGCATACTCGCGGATTGTTTCAAGATAGAGTAATGAGTGGTTTGCACCACGTAGCACGCCACATGCATTAAGGACTTCGTTGACAAGCGTGTTAGATCTGAAGTCGGTTGACCCGAGTAGCGGCTTTTCGGAGTCTGGATCGAGGTCCTTGGCGACTTCTGGTTGATAGCCTAGCTGAACATACACGACCCAATAATCACTGCTTTCGTTGGGTTGTGAGTTGCGCCATGGGCTAAGAAGCGCGTCGAAGTCCTCGACGGTACGGATGTTGGCAATATTTCTGAGAAAAGGAGCTTCATCGCTATCGTTGACAACACCTGCCTCATCGTACACCGGTCGAATGTAAGCGGCCGCGAAGAGGTTCTCGCGAGGATCGTCACTTTCTTTCATGAAGGAAAACGTGGCTGCAAGCGCGCCGATGTCTTCGCCATTGTCACCATTAAGAGAAAATGGGCCGTCATCTGAATTGAAGTCGTCATCGTCAACGAGAGTAAATTCTCTCCCGACGACGCTGTCGCGCTGGATGGAGCCATTAATCGTTACTGACTGGCTGCCATTCTGGACGACGACATGATCGACGACGCCAGGCACTGTGATTCGGCCATTCCGGAAGGCATCCTCCTTCAGATCCAGGCTAACTCTCAATTCAGTTAGACCAAAGCGCCGGGGTGTGACGCTGAGGATGGTCCCGACCAGGCTGTTGTTGGACACTGAAGCCATCGAGTCAACTTCAATGTGGAGTCGGCGCCAGACAGTAAGCATGCGGGTAATTTGGGCTTGCGTGGTTGGTAAGCGATTGTCGCTCCCATCGCGCAGATCGAAACCGGTGCCGCCCAGACACACATCGTTGAGGTATTGCTGATTCGTGCTAGCGGCGGCCAAGAAGTTGTCGCCAGGGTGAGATGTTACATTGAAGATGATCTCAGCCACGCCGCTTACGTCCGAGAGACCTCCCGATGCGCTGACTACGGCGCAAGGGGCCGCCTGGTTGCCGCGGTTGTCCCTGCCAAACGGACCGTTCGTATCAACGAGACTATCATCGGTAGACGGGTCATCCGGGTCAAACGTTTTGAAGAACACGGGGATATCCGTGTTAATTCCACTTCAAAGTTTATAAAAAAATAAACTAAAACGGCTAGAATTAGGCCGTTTTTCATTAATTGAGTCATATTTTTTTATAAGATTTTGAATAGAATTAACACCTGGCGACATTGTCGAGACGTGCCACCGCCTCGACACCGAGGATTTGGTGCTGACGTTTATCGACACGGACAACTACACGTCGGCCAAGGCTGCCATTGAGGTTGTCCGCGAACGTACCGTTCCGGGGGGCGCGATCGTGTTCGATCATTTTACTGGCCTCAATCGCTTCCGATACACGCTCGGTGAGCGAATCGCCGCAAAGGCGCTCCTGGACGATGTGCGCTATTTCAATCTTCACGACACGGGGGTGTTCTACCGTCAACGTTGATGAAAACAACAACGAACGGTACCATGTGAAGAGATGAAGCGCCCGCCCGTTCCGCGTGAACGCATCCATAACCTCTACTGGTACTTCGCCTCCGAGCGTCAGAAAGCCTTCGAACGGCGAGTTTTAGGTTTGCCTTCTCCTTGGACTGCTGATCCGATCATCAGAACATTCAAATTCTGCAATGTCTTCCGCGCCGCCGATCGTGTTTCGCAGTACTTGATCAGAAATGTGGCGTACCACGATGAGCCGTGCTCGATCGCGGATCGCCTCTTCCAGATCGTAGCGTTCCGCGTCTTCAGCAACATCGAGACGTGGCAGACCGTACGAAAGTTCATCGGTCGCTATCCAATTCTCGAGGACCTAGTGTCCGGCTCGTTCACGCAGGCGCTGGAGCACAGTCGCAGAATCAATGGCAGGTTGTACACCGGTGCATTTATTCTCTGCGCCAGCGACGCGTATGGCCAATCAGCGAAGCACTACAATCACGTTGAGTTGTTTAAACACATGTTTGTCAAGGACCACGTGGCTGAACGGCTCACGGCTGCTGGATCGCTCCATCAGGTCTACGACATTCTTCACGAGTACCCACTCATGGGCGATTTCATGTCGTACCAGATTGCCATCGACCTCAACTATTCGAGTGTGATGGATTTCTCTGAGAACGAATTCACTCAACCAGGCCCCGGTGCGCTTCGAGGACTTCGGAAGGTGTTCGAGGATCTCGGCGACTACGCACCGTCTGAAATCGTTGCATGGATGGTTGACCGTCAAGACGAGGAATTTGCGAAGCGAGACTTGAATTTCAACGGGCTATGGGGACGCCCGTTGCATGCTATCGACTGTCAAGGTCTCTTCTGTGAGACCGACAAATACTGCCGTGAGGCGGTCCCAGAGCTGACGAGCACCAGGAAGAGAATAAAAGCACGCTTTACCGTGTCCCCTGAGCCGATTAGATTATTCTTTCCTCCCAAATGGAACATCAACGACTGTCTACCGAGAGAAGCAGTGTTTGGCGGAACGACAAGCGATACGCGCGAGGAAGAGTTTCTACTGAGAGAATAGTGATTCGCCCGTGGATGCTGCGGAGCAGTGGATGCACAGAACGCGCCCATAAGCTCCTTGCGAAACGCGCCGACCGGAATGGGTTTTCACACAGCGTCCACCGCCAGGCTCGTGGGTTCCAATATCCGAACGAAAAAGGGGCGCACCATCCACTGATGGATGCGCCCACAATACTGTGCCCCTTTTTGTGCCCCCTCAGCGTGGAAAATGGGGCAAATTGGTATCACTCGACGAGAGAACAAAATCGAAGTTAAATCATTGATAGTACGAGACGTTCCGACACGGTATAACTCCATCCAAAAACCCCGCGCCGCAACTGTTAACCGGAGGGTTGCTGGTTCGAGTCCAGCCTGAGGAGCCATTCTTTTCAATGACTTGCAGACGACACATCAGGAGCGGGCTCCGGACTGTGCCCCTTTTTGTGCCCCCCTCTTTCATATTGACTGGGGTGCCGCCGCTGAAGTGTGTCCCGTCGTTGAAGCCACGAGCCAAACTTCGTCATCTTGCGGACGTAAAGTCAGAACCCGACAGTCGAGCGCATCAGCCCGCCCGCCGGGTGACGTACGTCTCGACAGTCTATTGCCTATCGAGTTCGGAGTAATCTCGGAAGACAATAGATACATGATGACTGTAAGATATTGACCTGTAAGGCTTTAAGTGGTAGGATTGAACCAGATCTTGCAACGACATTAGGGCAACGATACAATGGAGCAACTCGAAGTGTCTATTACCTTGACTATTGCGAGTTCTTTTAGAAGCGGGGCCGAAGAAAGGAGTCGGTCAGTGGAAATCAATAATACGCTGGCGGAGACCCCACAGGAGCAGCAGCCTCAGTCTGTGAACTGGCAGCCCTTGGATCTCGAGGCAGCCATCAGGGAACAACTTGCCGAGATTCGAGACAGAGCCGAAGCTAACGCCGTTGAGAGGCTCGAATTGCGACGCGAACTGCGGATGGTCGGACGGTAAGACGGAACGTCGTTGATTTGTTGGGCGGGAGTTTGTATCAAAGCAGCTCCCGCCTTTTTTTATGCCCAACCACATTCGTGTCACCTCGGAAGTTGGCCGGCTGCGATCGGTTCTAACACACTGCCCCGGATTAGAGATCGAATTAGTACCTTCCGAGAAGACAGCGGAATGGCTCTTCGAAGATCCGCTCTGGCTCCAGGAAGCGCAGAAAGAATACAACACACTGCTCTCAGTACTGCGAGCTGTTGTCGGGCAGCAGAACGTCCTTGAGTTCACCTCTCTTCTTCGGGATGTCCTAGAAGACCAGCTCATCCGATCTCGTGTGCTCGGCGCCCTCGAGCAGGCCGAACACCTGGATTCCGGTCTCAGTAACGCACTCACATCCCTTCCTTCCGAAGAACTCGCCAGAGCACTCATCCAGGGAAGTCTTCCCGATCATCCTCTCGTAAACCTGTTTCCGCCGACGCCGAACCTCATCTTCACACGCGACATAGGTGCAGTAATCAGCAGTGGGTTCGTAATTGGCCGTGCCAAGAAGCCAGCCCGTCAGCGAGAGTCTCTACTAATGCGTCTGATTGCCGCCCATCATCCTATGTTCACCAATGTAGTGCGGATCACTCTTGAGATTCCTAACTCAGAGCGCTTTTGGCTCGGCGTCGATCAGCTATTCAGCGAGAATCCAGATCCAGACGCTCTTATACTCTCCATCGAAGGTGGCGACTTACTTATGTTCGACGAACACAGGGTATTTGTTGGATGTGGTGAGAGAACGACGGAACTCGCAATTAGCATGCTAGCAAGGGCCTTATTCGCGTCAGCCCTCGTCACAGATGTCTTCAAAGTGATGCTTCCAAAGAAGCGCAGTTCGATGCATTTAGACACCATTTGTACAATCATTAACAAGAATGAGTTGGCAGTAGATGAAAGGTATGTCGGAAGGAAAGGCCCCCGCAGGCTGCCCATAGTCCAAATGCAGCGCAGGCCAGACGGGAGCCTCCGAGAAGCACGTTTCGACTGCCTAGAAGACGCAGTCAGGTCGATAGCACCGTCTGCACACTTCATCTGCTGCGGTGGCAGCAGTCAACTCTTCCAGAGCCGGGAGCAGTGGTCCGATGCAGTTAACTTTCTAGCACTCGCGCCAGGAGTTGTTGTTGGTTACGACCGCAATGAGCGCACGCTTCGCGAAATGGAGGCGAATGGCTATTCAGTGACGAACTCACGTAGTTTCTTGGCGGAGTGGAACCAGAAAGGCGAACAAATTGTTAATTCCACTTCAAAGTTTATAAAAAAATAAACTAAAACGGCCTATTTAAGATTATTGAGGTCAGACCTCAATCCTAGTTAAGACCTCCTAGTTATGATATATCATAACTATCAGGAAGAGTAAGCCAGACTAGCCGACCGTTGACCGATTTTTATTATTTCGATATTATTAGATTATGACTTACCGTGATATTACAATAATAGAGAAAAGCAAAGAAACAACTCATTTTCGTGGAGCGCCGGTGGTTATTTTACCCCTTCAAAGCTGGAAAAAGATTGAAGAAATGATGGAAGAATTTGAGATGAGCCGATCGCTGGAATTTAAGCGCTCTATCAAAAATTCGCGTAATGAAATCAAAAAAGGATTGTCTTATGAGTTTGATGTGAAAACGGGAGCGTTTTCAAAGATTAGGGCAAAGTAATGCAGATTTTATTCTCTAAACGAGCACGGTTGGATTGGCAAAGACTTGACCATGCTATTCAAGAACGGCTTCGGGAGAAGCTGGCTTATTTTATTTCACAGCAAAACCCGCTTCGTTATGCTGACAAACTCCGCGAGGAAGACTTAGGCGAATTTCGTTTCAGAGTGGGAGATTATCGGATCGTGTTTGATGTGGAAGGAAACATCATTTTAATTTTAAGAGTTGGACATCGCAAAGATATTTACAAAAAATAGTTCCTGACGGCTTTTAAGCCGCAATAGTAAAGCTAACTCAAAAATTCACTACAGGGCAAACGAATCCCCCATTGCCGGGACAATGGCTTCGATGTCGAGTTTATCTTTTATTTTCTGGCCCAAGACCGAACTTGAGTGATATTCGCCGTGAGTAATAAAAACCTTTTTGAGATTGCCGTCTTTCTTGGCCTTGCCGACCCAATCAAGAATCATAGCCTGATCGGCATGAGCCGAATAGCCTTCGATTGACTTAACCCTGGCATTTACGGCCACATGCTGGCCTAAAAGCTTTATCTCTTTTTTACCGTCCAATATCTGCCGGCCGGGCGAACCCTCAACCTGATAACCGACAAAAAGAATGGTTGAATTAGGATCGGGTAAGTAGCGGACTTCGTGATAAAGTATCCTTCCCCCCAAAGACATTCCCGAACCGGCAATAACAACTTTGGAGCCGATAACCTGGTTGATGGCTTTTGATTCCTTGGTTGAAAAAGTCAGCCGAAGTCCAGAAAAACTGAAAATATCATCGCCGGCCCTGATGTCATGGACAACTTTTTTATTAAAGTACTGTTCATAATTTTTGTAAACCTTGGTCAGCTTAATCGCCAGCGGAGAATCAAGGAATATTGGAATTTTTGGAAGATGTTCATGCTCTACCAGCTCATTGAGCTCATATATAAGTTCCTGCGTCCGCTCTATGGCAAAAGTCGGGATTATTACTGTTCCGCCCGCCCGCACCGTTTCTTCTATCGCTTGGCGTAAAATATCCTTTCGGTTAACGTTATTTTCATGAAGACGATCACCGTAAGTTGATTCAGTTACAATATAATCAGCCTCGTTGGGCATATCGTAGTGCTTGAGAAGCGGGACAGGATAATTACCGAGATCCCCGGAAAAATAAATACTCTTAGCTTTAGAGTGGTCAGACCACTCTAATTCAATAATCGCTGAACCGAGAATATGGCCGGCATTATGAAAAACGGCCTTAATACCGCTTCCCAAGTCGAGTTCTTCATCATATTCAACTCCTTGAGCCAGGAGAAAAACCTGGTGCAGATCACCGGCACTAAATAAAGGTTCGTGGCCGTCTCGCCTGGCTTCCTCCTTGATAAGATCAAGATTGTCATCGAGGGCTATAGCCGAAAGATCTATTGTCGGCTTGGTGGCAAAAACCTTGCCCCTGAAACCATCCTTATAAAGCTTGGGCAGACGTCCCGAGTGATCAGCATGGCTATGGGTGATAAAAACAAAATTAATATCTTTTGGATCGTAAGGAAAATCCTGATAGTTTAATGTCTCGGCATATTTTGAGCCCTGGAACAATCCGCAATCAACTAAAATCTTGAGGCCGTTATGCTCTAAAAGAAAATTGGAACCGGTTACTTGTTGGACACCACCATAAAACGCGAGGCGCATTTCAATTTTTAATTTTCAATTTTCAATTTTCAAAAGTTTGAAAATTAAATCATTGGAAATTGATTTAAAATTATAAATTCTAAATTAAAAATTTACCATAATTGGGACGCAAGGTAGCCAATTATGGTAAGGGTTGCTATTGGCGGCAAAGCCGCCATTGCTCTTCTTTGGGTTTGGTTGATAAAAATCAAATGGGTGGCGAATAATCCAAACACGGCAAAAATGCCGATAATAAGGGCCTGAGTTATCGAAACAACCGCCACCGAACTCGCCAAAACCAAAGGCAAGCCGATGTCGCCCGAACCAAGGATCATGAATTTTTCACCAACTTTATGCTTGGCCTCGTGGCTATGATAAAACATATCTCTCCATTCAAAAGGAATGACAAAGCCGAATATGGCTCCGCTCTCCATCATACCCCGGGCCAGATAAACCATGTGTTTAGTCCAATAAACGGCAATAATATCGTAAAAAGAAAGTATGACCAATAAAACCACGGCTACTAGGGGAGAAATGGTAATCCCCAGAATACTCGAAATTCCGGCAATACCCAGAACCATCCCCAAATCATGGATAAGAACATTTTTAACGGACATAAAAATAAACACCATCAGAAGAGCCGTAAATAAATCCCAGGGAGAGGCTAAAATAGAACCAAAAATAGTCTGAGAACCGGAAAAAACAACCAGCAGAAGAAGAAACCTGAAAGAAACCGCGCCGATCCGCTTGAATTTCAAAACAACTAGCGAAAATATGGCGGCAAAAATAAGAAAAATAACGATGCTGTCCCAGGAGAATGACGACGGTTCGATAATGCTTTTTTCTATAAGCGGCGTATAGTTGTAAGCAGAAAAAATACCCAATAACAGGGTTAAGCCGAATAAAACGACCTCTTTCCAAAATAAATTTAATCTTAAAGTCATTCTTTATTTTCCTTACTACCCACTACATACTACATACTACTAGCTTCTCTAGTCCAGCCAAGGCCTATCGGGATATTTCCTCACCAGATATTTATATCCGCTGCTTTCCGGAATCTCAACATTTTTATTTTCAACCCATTCCAAGATAAGCGATCTTTCTGATTCTGAAAGATGGGTTATTTTACTGCCGCCAGAGGTAGCGGTCATAATATCAATATCGGTCTCAAAGTTTTTTACGGCGATAAACATCAAACCAATAAAAAAGAAAGCCAGAAGCGATATAAATACCGCCCCCAGAGATGACTCGACACGAAATGTAATGGGGTTCTTCACGGAAATTTATCTTACAATAATACTCCCCTGTTCTTCGGGGTCCTTGCTATTATGATAACCGAATATCCCTTTTTCGGCGAATGTATAAGAAAAATAACTGCCCTGGGGTATATCGCCGACACTATCGAACAAAGGGATTTTATTGCTCCCTACTTGCGGATCGGAAATGACCCGAATGCTGAAGAAACCGTCATTCTTAAATCTAACCGTATCGCCGGCATGTATCCTCAAATTAGTCGGACTAAAAACTCCGCTTTTATATGAAACTGTATAGAATCTGGGTTCCCGGCTCTCGGTAGGTGTCGGAGCCGGCACTTTGGCCGCCAAATCATCTGACCGGCCCAACATTTTAACCGAACCGGCCAATAACAACAGGAGAATAATTATCATGACCCAAAACACCGCCGGATTAGGTCGTTTTTCAGAAAATGAGTTGCGTTTAAAGAAGGACATCAGCGTATGGGGTCATTTTATCACAGAAAGTTAAAAAATAAAAACTCTCCGTTATGGAGAGGAGTGGGTAGCTTTTTTTATTATTTTCCTTATCTTAGCTTTAATAGTTTGGACCTTGGGATAATTTTTCCCAAAGCATATCTCAAATGCCCATAAGCGATAGCCTTTCGACGAAGAAGTTTCAAAAAATTCTGCTAAATTACCATTATCAAAAAGCTGATCCGGACTAATCATATTTACGCCAAAAACCATAAAGAGCATCATGTATTTAAGATATACCCTGGCATGATCCAATGAATCATTGCCGAAACACTTAATCCATTTTTTCTTAAAATCAGAAGCTGGCAGTAATTTATTTATTCTTTTTTGTTTCTGTTTTTCGAACTCTTGTCTTTCTTTATCTTCTGCCCTATCAAGTGAACAAGGAGCTATCCACCATTGGTAAATATATATATTGCCGGAACTAAATATTGAATTATGGATTTGAGAAAGATTATTCCAAACCTCATCAATTTTTAAGTTATAGAAAATGTGATGATAGGCAGAATGGGCATCTCGTTTATATGGAAAAAGATTGAACTGACTTCCGCTTCCATTTCTACTTCTCGGAACTAAGTGATGGGGACTGGTCCCGGGGAATGCCTTGCCGTACTTTTTTCGGATTTGATCTAGGGACAGATCTTCCGTTATCAGCAATAATTAATCCCCTTTTAAAGAACAGATGCTGAAGAGATAATACTCCTTCCGAGTTTAATCGTCAATTTAAATGAGATAAAAGTTCACGGATACATTCGGTCTGCTGACCTCAGTATTTCGTCGTCAAAAACTCCTCAATAACTCCCTTGTCCGACCAGGGAATTTTCCTATTCCCCGATACGGCCATTGAAGTCTCCGAACCTTTGCCCGTGATGATTACAGTATCACCCTCTTGAGCTAAAGTCAAGGCCTTCTTTATGGCTTCTTTTCTATCCATAATTTTTTGGACATTTGGAGCTTGGGATTTATTTGTGATTTGTCCCGATTGCTTTGCAATCGAGGATCCTCGATAAAATCGGGATGATTTGTGATTTGGCGCTTGCGAAAACCCAGAAGCAATTTCTTCCAGAATTGCTTCTGGGTTTTCTTCATAGGGGTCTTCATTCGTCAGAATTATTTCATCACAGTACTGCGCCGCTATTCTCCCAAACTCCGGCCTCTTCCACTTGTCCCTCCCGCCCCCGGCAGCGCCCAAAATACATATAAGCTTACGTTTTGTATTTTGGGCGTCCTCCGAAGCCTTGCGCGAAAGAGGACTATTTTTTAACGTTTCATAAACACTTCGTAACGACTCGGGTGTATGTGCATAATCCACCACCACCTTGAACGGTTCTTTTTGCTCGCCCGCCGAAGTTTTAACGAAGGCAGGGATAAACTCCATTCTGCCAGGGATAAATTTGACTGATTCTAGTATATGTTTTGCCGAGGGCAGATCTATGCCATACATCGCGCCGATCGATAAAACAGCCAGACAATTTAAAATATTAAACTTCCCGGCCAGGTGGATATTATAAGTCGTACCATAAACCTCAAAAGAAGAACCGAGATCAGAAAGTTTTAAATTACCGGCAACCAAGTCACCTTTGGTAAAACCGTAAAATATTTTATGTTCAGCCGGAAAATCACCTAATAATTTGGTATACTGGTCATCGGCATTGATAACATGGATATTTTTTGTCCGCCTGAATAATTCCTGCTTGGCCTGATAATAATTCTCGAATGAACCGTGGCTTTCAATATGTTCTTTGTGAAGATTGGTAAAAACGGCGCAATCAAACCAAATACCCAAATGCCTTTTCTGTTTGATGCCCTCGGAGGTAACTTCAAGAATAAAGTATTCACAGCCGGCCCTAACCGCTTCGGCCATGAGTTTCTGCAGACGAAACCGGCCGGGCATAGTCATTTTTAAAGTATTTGGCCATTCCTTACTCTTTATTTTAAAACCAAGGGAACCGCAAGCGGCGACTCCACTCTTCCCGAAGCCAGGCTTCTGTCCACCTTGAAGCCTGGCTTCTAATAATTTAGAAGCCAGATAAACAACGGTTGACTTGCCTTTTGTTCCGGTCACACCAATAACTTTTAATTTTCTTGACGGAAAACCGTAAAAAGCCGCACCGGCATAAGCTAAGACAGCGTGATAATACGGCTGAAAAAAATTAAAAACTGATCCCGGAATCAGCTTCTTGACTCTATAAAGTATTTTGTCTAAACTACTTTCTTTGAGCATTTACTTAATTTATAGCATATTCTGGGCCATTTTAGCTATTGACAGATAATATGTAGTATGGTATACTTTAAATAACGTCAATTTCCTGTGATACAAATAGAGGCTCAGAAAAGGTCTCACGAAACTGCTATAAGCAGAAGAGACCTTTTCTGAGCCCCGACTGGCTCAACATTCCCGGTCCTCGCAATGTCGCGGGACGGGCTACGCGAATGGATTTCACGTGGCCAGATCAAGAGGTCCGCCTAAAAAATAAGCAAGTACCAAAAGCCGAGGCCAAATGGGCGCTTCCCGGATAGCTCATTCATAGCTTGTCCGGCCGATCAGAAAGGTGGCGATGGTTATGCGTTAACAACCCTTCCGGCGGTGGGTAGCTGGGACCTAAACGCCCCAGCAACGGGAGAGTTTCATCTCTCCCGCCTTCATCTATAGTTTTAGCTTTTGAAGCTATAGATGAGGGCTTTTTTTATTGAGGGATTACCGCGACTGAATATAGCCGTCCTTCTCGACTCTTTTTTCTATATTCAGGAGGGTAAAACTTTCCGTTGAGCCATCAATGGTAACAAGGACATCAGAACCAACCAAAGAACTAAAATCCCTGCTTGTTTTTATATAAATACGGGAAAGCGCCGACATGAGTTTATAATTACCCTGCACCAGATTATCCGAATTCTCAAGCCTGCCTTCCAGATAACTGCTCACCTCGCTGCCCAAATCGCTATCTTCTCCTTCTTCGTCTGACATCTCTTTGTTCCCGACTAACTCATTATCGCTATTCTTATTTTTAAAAAATACTGACCAGACCGTCAAAGCCACTCCGATCAAGAGAACCATAAGATAGGCCTTGGTTTTTTTAGCCGACTTCGTCGTTTCGATTGTTTCTTTTGGCATGGTTATATAAAGTTATTTTTACCTCGTACCTCGTTATAACAAACCAATACAATAAGGCAACATCATACCTGTGGGCAATTAATTAGAAGCTAATCACCTTTCTCCTGGATGTCCGGCCGGAGACAATTTTGACCGACGAAGCTGGTATCTTAAAGTACCTAGCCAGTTTTTTTATTAATTCCTCATTGGCCCTCCCCTTCTCCAGTTTTGCCTTTATACCGACAGTTATCTCGTCGCCATTTACCTCGACAAAATCCTTATTTAATTTAACCTTGACTATATACCGCATCTTTTATTTTAAACCTAAAAACCACGCCTGACTAGACATGGTTTTTTAGTTTAAATCTGATTACGGAGTAGGGGTCGGAGTCGGAGTGACTGATGGAGTCGGGGT
Organism: uncultured Candidatus Saccharibacteria bacterium; assembly: GCA_964436165.1. Classification (GTDB taxonomy): domain Bacteria; phylum Patescibacteriota; class Minisyncoccia; order 2-02-FULL-40-12; family GWA2-44-9; genus 2-01-FULL-39-28. The sequence goes on along the minus strand of CAYTBY010000001.1, from coordinate 132,727 downwards.
TGGGGTAGCTGACGGAGTGGGAGTCGGGGTTACTTCGGGTGTCGGGGTGGGAGTTGCGGAGGGCGTGGGAGTGGGAGTGGGAGTTGCAGAAGGAGTCGGGGTTGGAGTTGCACTCGGTGTTGGGGTTACACTCGGGGTTGGAGTTACACTTGGGGTTGGTGTTACTGAAGGTGTCGGGCTTACAGATGGGGACGGGGTTGGGCTTGGATCTATACAACGCTTAAACGGTAAATCAATATTCTTAGGACCACCGATATGCTTCAGGGCATTGAAAATTCCTTTTCGAGATGCAGCTTGGGCAGTGGGGCTCATACGATCATACGCATCCTGAATAGCTTGACGGGCCTCCATAATTCCGACCACTCCATTACAAATGTGCTGTTGAGGCAATGTCTCAACCCAGGCTAGTAAAGTTGCAAGAGCCGTATTGATAGCATCAAGATATTTCTGTTTATCAGCCGCGCTCAAATCACCTGGCGCTCGCACCGCTTCTTCATAGGCCTTTACGGCCTTAAATAAAGCCGAATAGTATCTTCGCTCTTCGGAGCTATTGATGTCTCTTAAAACTTGTTTCAAATTTTTACCAAGATGGAACTTCTTGCCATTCTCATCAACCGGCCTGCCGAAAGCGGCCAAATATAACTGCTCTAGAACTTCTTTATCTACTTTTTGCTCATCATCGTCATCATCATGGGCAAAAGCAAACGGAACCGATCCGCTTGACATATAAGAACCTAAGGCGACACCGACCATAAGAACGCCGCCGATAACTAGCGTTATTAATGATTTCGATTTATACAATTTATTGCCTTCCTTACCTTGGCTTAATTCAACTCCTGCCCAAAAAGGCTTTTAGGCCTTGAACATAGCCAAACGTAAAAGTTTATTATAAATTACCTTACTATTTTAAAAGACGAATGAAAAGTCAAAAACTTACAGTTTAAAATAAGAGCTTAGCGGAGACGGCGCCAACGACGAGGACTTTGGCGCAAATGTCTGTTAGGACCGAAACTTCGGACAGCGGGAGTATCAAATGATACCGGCTGATCACCATGGGGAGTAACGGGAATTTCCTTGCGAATAAGACGTTCGATATCACGGACATCCCGTCTTTGATCGGGCATGGCAAACGATATCGCCCGGCCCTCTTCGCCGGCCCGGCCGGTCCGGCCAATACGATGAACATAATCCTGAGTATTATCGGGCAAATCAAAATTTAGTACAAGTTGGATATTCTTTACATCAATGCCCCTGGCGGCAATATCGGTTGCCACAAGAATCCGGTAAACACCGGATTTAAATCCGGCTAGAGCTTCTTTGCGCTGGCCGAGTGAACGGTCAGAGTGTATCTCGGCAACTTTGTGGCCCATGCTCCGGATAGCAGAACAAATCTTGCGAGCCCCATGTCTTGTCCGGGCAAAAACTAATACTGTCCCCTTATTCTCATCCAAAATTTTTCCTAGAAGCATTACCCTTTCTTCTTTCTTTACTAAAAATATTTCCTGATCCACAAGTTCAGCCGGAGTTCCGGACGGAGCAACTTCAACTCGAACCGGCGAGGCCATATATTCAGCGGCAATTCCTACTATCTCGGCGGGCATGGTTGCAGAAAAAAGCATTGTCTGGCGCTGAGCAGGAACAAAACAAAATATTTTTCTTATTTGAGGAGCAAAACCTATATCAAGCATCCGATCGGCTTCATCTAAAACAATTATCCGGACCAGGTCTAATTTTAAATTCCCCTGTTCAAGATGATCAACCAAACGGCCAGGGGTAGCAATGATTATATTGGGCCGGCGGCGCAAGGCCATTAACTGCCTTCCCATCGATTCACCGCCTATAAGAACAGCGGTTGCTAATCCAAGAGAACGGCCGATTTTCTGTAGCATTTCGTCGGCCTGAATGGCAAGCTCGCGAGTTGGCAAAAGAATAAGACCGATTCCATTTCCGCCTCGAAGACGCTGGAGCAACGGCAAGCCAAAAGCCAGAGTTTTCCCCGTTCCAGTCTGGGCAATGCCGACAATATCTTTACCCTCCATCGCCGGCTTAATAGCCTGGTGTTGGATGGGCGTCGGAACAGTAAAATTATTTTGCTCGAGAATTTTTAAGAATTCCGGAGAAATGCCAAGGTCATTAAAACCCCGGCGGCCAGATGTTTGTGTCATAATGTATTATACTCAAGAATAGAATAAAAGTCAACAAAAAGCCGTTTTTATGAACGGCTTAAACATAGGGCAATGATTTTATAAACTTCGGGATTAACCACTAATCCACCGTGAGAACCAGAAACTTGGTGATAACTTCCATTAGTGACAACCTCCGAAACAGCAGACAAAACAGTTTCATCGTCTTTAGAGTAGACAAGTGTTTCAAAAACTGGATTTGGATTTCTAAGCCCTCTGACCATTTCGCAATCGCAACGACTAATACATTCCGGATTGAACTTCTGAAAAAGCTTATAAAGAAACGGATCAACCTTGATATCGGATAACGGGGGCGTACCTATCGTAATAACCTGACCTACCTTTGCCGGATACTTACGGGCAAGAAAACGAGCTATTGCTCCTCCCAAACTATAGCCAATAACAATGACCGGCTGGCCAGTTCTATGATAAATATCATCGAGTTTTTGCTCAAGACATTGAGCGGTTTTATACGGACAAGCTCCCATTACCGAAGCGTTGGAGGGATAGGCTGAATAACCCATTCTCTTAAGCCAAAATTTAATTACGGCCATTGAAATATCTCCGATTAAGAAACCCGGAATAAGAAGTACCGGCTGACCGTTTCCCCGATGAACACCATCACCTCTGAACACGGCACTAGCCGCAAGATTGAACAAATTTAAACAATATTCAAAAGAAGAGGTTATAAACTTCAAACAGAATCTCAAGAATGCACTCATATCCATCCATATTAATGTTAAAAAGCTATTACATAGATCTTATATTAACACCGTAAAAAATGCCAACGTAAAACCGAACAAAGGGGGGGGTATGGTAATTTGTAAAAAATTATAGTATGTTTATTTAAAGGCAAGGTGCCTAAATAAATAACTAACTAAGAAGTCGCATTGAGGTCCTCTTTAAAATACAGGATTTTGAAGTGACTTCGATAAATCATATGGCAAGAAAACCAAATGCTGCGTTCATGAAGCCAATGAACATCAGCTCGGATCTAGCTGTGGTCGTCGGTCAGGGCCCCATGCCCAGGTCGGAAGTAGTCAAGAAATTGTGGGCTTACATCAAGTCCAAAGGCCTTCAGGATAAGGTCAACAGGAGGAATATCAACGCTGACGAAGCCCTCAAAAAGGTGTTCGGCGGCAAAGCAACGGTCAGCATGTTTGAAATGACCAAACTCGTTTCCAAACATCTTTCCTAATTACTTTTTCCGTAAATAACCCCGCCACGGCGGGGTTATTTATTACCAACTTTTCTTAATTAACACACCTAAAATACTTTTCTGGCAATGTTATAAACAAAATACCAAAATTTAGAGGTAACTAAATCAAAGGAACCGGGATATTCTTTTAGTCCCCCGCCGCCTTCGTCTGACTTCGGCGAGCCAAGCCAACCAAGTTTAAATCTCGTCACCCCTGGCCATTTCTGGGCATCAATCCCCCAAAAATCGTAGTATTTTATACCTCGACCTTTCAAATACTTTATATTCTCCCAGTGAAGCGCATATGGGGCCATTACCGACCTGTACTCATAGTCAGAAGCACCGTAAAGATAATAGCAGGTATCACCATAAGTCATCAATATTGCTCCGGCCACAGCCCGATCGTTATGACCCTCCTGTCCGGCGGGCAGGTACGCCATAACCAAATCGACTTTCATATCATTTCCGCCAGAGGCGGATCCGCCTTCGGCGGGAAAATGCTCCAGCAGTTTTTTATAATAAACTTTAGGATGACTGGCAAATCTATCACGCTTTGTCGTCTTGCCTAATAATTTCCAAAAAGTATCTAGATCGTTGCTGTCCTTAACAACAATGCCGTTGTTCTCAGCAACTTTAATATTATACCTTGTCTTAGCATGCATTTTCCCCAGTAAATGCTCTTCAGGTAAACTTAAATCAAGAACCACCGTTTTATACGGCTGGATTTGTTTGGATGACCGGCGCATTCCTTTGACATGCAAAAGCTCAATGACTACGTCCGAAAAAGGTTCTATTTTTATAAAAATGGCTTTTTCCGCCTTAGCTAAGTCCTTTAAATATTTTACGAAATTCGCCAGTTCATTTTTCAATCCGCTTTGAATCTTATTAAAATCAATCTCCGGCCCATGAGGTATATATAAAAAACTCTTGCCCAAAGGCAAACCCAGTTTAATAATATTGGCCGTTATTTTTCCTTGCCCTTCGAAGCTTCCTAGCGAAGTAGGGCCATTCGAAAATCGCCACGTCTTGTGGCCTACTTCCTTCTGAAACTCCAACCACTCTTTAGTTTGTAGGAATGATTTCATTATTACTTATCTAAAATTTTAACAACTCTGCCTATGGCGACAAACCCATATGCCCATAACAACGGAAGCCAAATTGGCATTATTCCAAATAAAGTATTCCTATAAAAAACCTCCACTCCTGTCAGGATAAAAATGTATTCAAAAAATATCATTAAGCAAAATCCGGCTATAAATATTATCCAATCATTCTGGCCCCTTTTTATAAAAAATGATCCGACGATCACCAATCCAAAAACTCCCATCAGCATAAAATCATTAGAAATTAACGGAATCAAACTAACCATCACTAAAATAGGGATTGAATTTAAAAATATTTTCCTAATTTTATCCATAAAATATTAAAACTTTTGCGAGAGCAAAAGTTTACCTTTTTCCCAACAACCTCAATGCCTCGCGAACCCGCTCTTCTAATGTTTTGCCCCGGGCTTCTTTCAGCGCCTCCTTGGCCTGTCCGGCGCTATAACCCAAAACAAGCAAAGCCTCCGTCGCCTGGCCATCCTGACCCAAATCCACACCCTTCATATCCCCCATATCAATATGGTCAACTTTGTTTTTAAGTTCGAGAATAAGCCGCGAGGCCGTCTTCGGCCCAAGCCCCGACACCCTTTTTAAATAGGCGGCATCTTCATTGACCACCGCCGCCTTCAAATGCTTTGGCTCAACAACCGAAAGAACATTCATCGCCCCTTTGGGCCCGATACCCGATACACTGGTCAATAAGTGAAACAATTCTAAATCTTCTTTATTCTGAAACCCATACATATCAAAAGTCCCTTCCCGCATATTCAATTGGGAATGAATAAACAGCCGTACAAAGGCTGCCTTTGTGTTATTGGTATCGTCAAGGGGGTTGACATGCGGAGTTGAATTTGATAAAATATTAAGTACTTTGGGGACTACTATTACCTTATACCCTATGCCGCCCGTACTCAAAATAACGTATTTATCACCCAAATGTTCAATTCTTCCCTCTAGATAACTAATCATGCCTTAAGAGTAACACGTGTTTAAACTGATATCAAAATATTCGCCAACAGGAGATCAGCCACAGGCGATTCAACAACTCGCCAAGGGATTAAAGTCCGGGAAAAAACACCAGGTGCTTTTGGGTGTAACCGGAAGCGGAAAAACGTTTACGATGGCTAAAGTCATTGAGCAGTACCAGAAACCAACTCTGATTATTTCCCACAACAAGACCCTCGCCGCCCAATTATATAAAGAATTCAAAGAATTTTTCCCGCACAACGCCGTCCATTATTTCGTTTCATATTACGACTACTACCAGCCCGAAGCCTACATACCTCACACTGACACCTACATCGAAAAAGATTCTAAAATAAACGAGGAGCTTGACCGGCTTCGCCATGCCACAACCCAAGCCTTAATGTCACGAGATGATGTAATTATTGTCGCCTCTGTTTCTTGCATCTACAACCTTGGCTCACCGGAAGAATATAGAAACATGGGCCTCAACATATTTGAAGGCCAGAAAATAAAACCGGACGAACTTATCCGCGGATTGATACGGCTCCAGTATGCCCAAGATATAGAATTGAAGCGCGGATGTTTCCGAAAAACAAGAAATGAAATAGAACTGATGGGCCCCGATGGCCAGAATATTTTTAAAATAACGTTTCCGAATAATAGCATGGATAATCCCGTACGAAGTCGCGCTCGCGACTTCGTCGCGAGTCCTAAGGACCGCAGCGCGGCTACTTCGTACGGGATCAAAGTCATGCATGCCACTATCTCTGAACCGGAAGAACTTGAAACCAAAGAACCTGAGTTTGAAAAAATAGTCGAAACCACAATTCTACCGGCAAAATACTGGCTGACTTCGGATAGTAAAATTGCCATCGCTATAGAAAATATAAAAGGCGAACTTCAGCAAACAATGAAAGTTTTAAAGAAAGCCAAAAAACTCCAGGAAGCGGCCCGGCTTTACGAAAAAACAATGTACGACATTGACATGATGAAACGAACCGGCTACTGCCACGGCATTGAGAACTACTCGCGGCATCTTGATTTCCGCAAACCTGGCGAACCGCCCTATACCCTGATTGATTTCTTTTCCGCCAAAGGCGGATCAAAGGGGGAATTCCTGACCATTATGGACGAGTCGCATATTTCTATTCCCCAGATCAGGGGAATGTTTAACGGGGATCATTCCAGAAAAAGCACCCTAGTTGACTACGGTTTCCGCTTGCCGTCAGCCCTTGATAACCGGCCGTTAAAGTTTTTAGAATTTAATAAAAGAATACAGAAAACAGTTTATGTTTCAGCCACACCCGGAATATATGAACTTGAAAAGGCCGGTAAAGCAAATATTGCCGAACAGCTTATCCGGCCGACAGGACTCTTAGATCCGACTATAGAAATACAACCTAGCAAAAATCAGATGGAACACCTGCTTTCAGAAATTAAAAAGCGGACTGCGAATAAAGAAAGGGTTATCGTTACCACTTTAACCAAGAGAATGGCCGAAGATTTATCGGAGTATCTGGCCGATGCCAAAATAAAAGTTAACTACATTCATTCTGAGATTAAAACCCTTGAACGATTAAAAATATTAAAGGACTTCCGCCTGGGCCACCATGATGTCTTAGTTGGAGTAAATCTTTTGCGAGAAGGCTTGGATTTGCCTGAAGTTTCACTGATCGCCATCCTCGACGCCGATAAAGAAGGATTCCTCCGCAATACCACGACGCTAATCCAAACTATGGGCCGAGCGGCCAGACACGTTAACGGGCATGTTATTATGTATGCCGATAAGTTGACTAAATCAATTAAAGCTTCGATCGGCGAAACCATGCGCCGAAGAACCAAACAGGAAGAGCACAATAAAGCCAACGACATTACGCCAACAACCATTCAAAAATCAATTAGTAATTTTGACCTCCCGATTTCCAATAATGGAACTAGTAAAACTCGTCGTTGGGGCCAGGAAGAAGATGATACGGTTTTTGTTTTTGGTAATAGCAGTAAAGGCAAGATTGTCGCTCAACTTACCAAAATGATGGAACGGGCCGCCAAAAAAATGGAGTACGACAGAGCTTTGACGCTAAGGGAGCAGATAAGAAAAATAAAGAGTGATCTAGCCCCCCTAAACAAATAAAAGGCCCGCTAGAAGCGAGCCATAAAAAATCTACATTAGAATACGAGGTTATATTGGTTTTTTAAAAAGTCACTTAAATCACCATTAAAATTAGTACTGTCAGAAAAATCCTGGACATGAACCCATCTGCCGTTTTGATATTCAAAAACATGATAACGCGGAAGGTTTTCATTCACATGATCGGGAGTATGTTGGAAATATGCATACAAAATAAGCCATTCTCTTCCACTCTCATCATTTAACACACTGATAGATTCTTCACGCATATTTGACTGATCACGATGATAATAGTAAGTACCACTAAGTACAACATTATTGCCATTATGAACCGCTCGAGATGAGGTAGGTCTGCTGTCCCAACCGGAATAATCGGGTAGAGCCACCTGAGCCAATACCGATGATGCAAACAAAAGAAGAAATGCATAAATAGAAAACAATGCCATGATCTTTCTCATGATCATCTCCTTGGGAAGACGGGCTTCCCTTGTCAAATAACGGTATTTCAAGACTAACACTCGCGGAAATATAAAGCAAGGGCCTTGCATAAAAAATAAAAATTTAGTATCATATCATAAACTATGCCGATAACAGCATCAGCTAAAAAAGCATTGAGACAATCAGTGGGGCGAAGAGCCAGGAATTTAAAGCGGGCAGATACTTATAAATCAGCGATAAAGGACCTCAAAAAGGCCGTAGCCAACCCCAAGGAGGCTCAGAGCCAATTAGCTAAGACATACAAAGCCATTGATAAGGCCGCTAAAACCGGCGTTATCAAAAAAAATAAGGCCTCAAGACTGAAATCTTCAGCGGCACGACTCCTCGCCGCCCCAACTAAATAACCTCCTGTTTGATGATTTGGATTATTGAATTTTAATCGAATTCAATATATATTAGCCCTGAAGTTCCTTTACGTTAAAGAGGAGATGAAATGGCGGTACTCATGGGCTATTTTATTACGCTCTCCCTTTTACTATTAACCGGATGGCTATATTTTTATATTTCTACCAGAGAACAAAGCTTAAGAAAAAAGTGGGAATTAGTATCCGAAGGAGAATACATTAAGGTAGTTCACAAAAATACTAATCTTGCAGTTGAATCTGGGATAAGAAGAAAAAAAACTGTCATATCAAGCCTGGTATTCTCAACTATATTTTTTAAAGACGGCCGGACGGCTATAGTCATGAACGTTAGTGAGTTTCCTCCTTCAGGAGCATATATTAAAATATACAAAAACCCCCTTCCAGAATTTAAGATAGAAACAGTGGCCATTCCGCCATCGGGTTGCATTTAGGACAACAAAGCCCATTTAAAAATCCGCCAATAAGCGGATTTTTTTATTTATAGGACAACGGAGCCAACGTCTAAAAATGTAAAGGCATCAGAGTTTTTTGTCAGCATTAGATGCATAAGCCGATCTTTCAATTGGACACTCTGAAGCTCATATTCAACCCGAGCATTCCGATACTCTAAAACTTCTAACAAAAAGCGACCTCCAACCTCAACTTCCTTAATCGTTTTAAAAGAGGCTATCTCGGCAGCGCGTATTATCCAAACTCGAATTTTCTCTCCTTCCAGTTCGAGAGCAACATTTATCAGATCGCCAATGCCCGCTTCAATTTTTCCTGAAGGCAACAATACGATTACCGAATGAGTATTTTTTCTTTTGTCTCCATACTCACACAACAATGCCTTCATCTTACTCCCCTTTTTCTTGAAGCACGATTTTTATTTGCAAGTCTTTTAGCCCATTTATACTTCATATTTTCTATTCTCGTGTGAGCTTGATCAAAAGAAATTTTTTTGGTTTTTTCTTTGGCTTGTAAAAGTACAAACTCCCATTCATCGTTCGGAGTTTTTAGTAAAACTTTTGATATTCTATCTATGGCTATAAGTGCTTTGTTAGAAACTTGATTTAATGGTCCCGTTTTCATTTTATCCTCCATAAAAAGAACAATAAACCCCATTCTACCAAACCATTAATAAAAATCAAGCGCAATTAATTAAATTATCTGCGTTTATACTATGTCCGGTCGGACACTTTATAAATGTAATTATTTAAGCGGCTATTTTTACTATTTAAAGCCGTAAAACCCTCGCACCTCTTCGTCCAAATAACCGGCTGATTCGGCAATTAAAACATTAATGTAATCCCCGACCTTTAGCTGATTAGCAAAACCGGCTATTTCCTCTTCGCAGGGGTAAGGAAATATAAAGACGCTCTTTTGCAACATATAGAAACCTAGAGATTTTAATTTTCTTCTGAATTTAACTCGTTCTCTGCTTAATTCTTCCGGTATGTCAAAAATCACCACCCTCCACTTCTTATCCCACTTTTGGCCGGTAGATCTGAAATATTTCAGCAATGCGCTACGATACCATTCCTGACCTTCGGGCGTAAACTTAAATTTACCGCTTCGCCGTTCAACAATAAGCCCTCGTTCTCTAAGATTTCTGAAACCCTGATCAACTCGCCTTTTCGAGCGGCCAAATCTACAACCTTTATAAACCGGCCTCTGATCCCAGCTCTCGCTTAATCCGCAACCGATTTCCCTCATTACCTCTATAAATTTTAAAATAAAATCCCCTTTCATTTTTGGTTAATATTAATATCAGAATATATATGTTTATAATATGTCCGACCGGACATATTATAAACATATTGATTTAAAATTCACAACTTGCAAACTACAATGAACTCACAATAATCCGTTTGTGCTTTCGAGCGGAGACTCATCCCAAAGACGGCCAGCAAGTATAATTAAGCTCTTCTGGCGATATTTAATACAATCCCCATTCCGGCGAGAATCGTCATCATTGCCGTTCCGCCATAGCTAACAAATGGCAGAGGGATGCCGGTTAAAGGCGCCAGACCGGATATAGCCATAATATTCAAAAATGCCTGGCCGATAACCCAAGTTGCCATTCCCATAATCAAAAGTTTGCCGAATTTATCGCTTATATTATTAGCCGTCCAAACCATCAAAAAAGTAAAAAGCAAAAACAGTCCTACCAAAAATGATGCCCCCACAAATCCTAACTCTTCTACAACAATAGCAAATATGGAATCGTGAATAACCTCGGGAAGAAAACCGAACTTTTGGGTACTTTTACCGAATCCGACACCGAACATCCCGCCTGAACCAATACCGATCAGTGATTGATTAAGCTGATAAGAAATCCCCTGTGGTTCAAATGACGGATCAAGAAATGTCTTTATCCTATTAAAACGATACGGTTCAAGCCATATCATCCCCACCAAAACAACAGCGATAACAACTCCGATAATGGCTAGATGTTTTAACCTTGAACCGGCAAAGAAATAAATAGCCAGAGAGATTAATGTTACCACTATGAGCGTTCCGATATCCGGCTGAAGAGCCAGCAAAGCCGCCACAAAAGACAAAACCAGAAAAAACGGAGCCATGCCATAAGTCCAGTTTCTTATTCTTTCGTCTCGGTTACCGAACCAGGCGGCAAGGTAAATAATAAGTCCTAGTTTTAAAAGCTCTGACGGCTGGAAAGAAAAACCAGCCACATTTATCCACCGATTAGCTCCCTTAAGGCCATGACCGAAAGGAGGAATAAAAACTAGGGCCAGAACAAACAATGCTCCGAGCAGTATTGGAAGTGAAACCTTCTTCCAAAATTTATAGTCAATCTTTGACAGTATAAACATCGCCGCCAGACCGATGGCCACTCCAAACAGCTGATGATTTAAATAATAATATGACGAGCCAAATTTCTTCTGACCCTCGACAATCCCCGCCGACGACAAAACAACCAAACCAAAAACAAGAAGGACTAGGGTTATGAAAAGTAACGCTTTAACCATCCAGGTAGTGAAAGTTCCGATAAATTTAAGCCGCCAGCCAGGTATTCGGAACTTCTACTACCTGGCATAACTTAATTATACAACAAAAAACCCGAGATTTCTCTCGGATCTATTCCTTGAAACTCTGCAGATTAATGAGTTTCTTATATATTCCATCTCTGGCTATCAGCTCGTAGTGCTTGCCAATTTCGGCAACTCCTCCATCGTGAAGGACAACAATCTTGTCCGCCTTTTTAACCGTACTCAAACGATGAGCTATAATCAAGGTCGTTCTGCTCTTGATAAGCACTTCCAGGGCCTGCTGGACGTACATCTCTGATTCAGAATCAAGAGCCGAAGTCGCTTCATCAAGGATAAGAATTTTAGGGTCTCGGAGCAGGGCTCTGGCAATAGCCACTCTTTGTTTCTGACCGGCTGAAAGCTTTATGCCTCTTTCACCCACTATTTGATCATAGCCATTGGTGAATCTATCGCCGGTAATAAAGTTATGGGCATAAGAAGCTCTGGCCGCATCTTCTATGGCCGCCTTATCAGATATTTTTTCAATATCTCCGTAGGCAATATTGAGTTTAATGGTATCGTTGAGAAGAGATACGTCTTGAGGAACCACGCCCATTTGAGACCTGAGCGACTTAAGCGTCCACTTTTTTATATCCAGGCCGTTAATTGTTATCAGTCCGTCTGAAGGATCATAATACCTGCACAACAGATCTATCAGGGTTGTTTTACCGACACCGCTCCCTCCGACAAGAGCTACGGTTTCGCCTTCTTTAATTGATAAATTAATATTTTTCAGAACATCGCTCCCCGATTCTCCATACTTAAAGGTTACATTCCTAAACTCAATATCTCCGGTGATCAGTATTTCATCTCCGCTCTCATAATTCTCTCTTTCCACTTCCAGAAACTTGGCGACTCTTTCTTCAACAACCAATGTCTCCAGAACAAACCGCCAGTTGTGGGCCAAGCGGCTAAACGGAGTATAGGCCAGCTGAATATATCCAAGGAAAGAGAACAAACCGCCGGCATCGATCATCCCCCACCTTAACATCAGAGAACCAAGAGCAAGGGTTATTACAGAACCGCAGCCGAATATAAAATGTTCATAGGCCTGAATTCTATTCCTTAGATCTTGAACTTTTCTCTCATTGCCGTAGCACTTGCTGAAATTAATTTCGATCCTTTCTATCTCAAACTCTTCATTGGTATTGGCCTTAACGGCTTTGATATTACTCGTCACATCACCCATATGACCCCAGGCCTCTTCCCAAATTTTTCTATTCTCCCGGTTCAGAGTAACTATTTTCTTGTTATTGGATGTCATCGCGAAGGTATAAAGGATCACGGTTAGAAGAACAAGGACGCCCAGCTGCCACTGAAGCCAGAACATGAGAACAAAAGAAAATACTAAACTCAAGAAGTGGGGAATAAGCGAAAATAGAACGTCTCTTATCATTCTTCCCAGATAGTCCGCTCCCCGCGCCGCTCTTTCTACGGTCTTATGAAGCCGTTGCTCTGATAAATAAGACATCGGAAGCCGGACCAAATGAGCCAAGGACTTCATAAAAAGATTATAGTCAGCGTCCCAGGAAGTATAAACGCCCTGTTTATCCGAATATCTGGTGGTCCAGTTGCGTATTTGATCAATAGTCATCCACATCAGCACAAAAAGAAGGATATATTCTACGGTGAAGGTTCGGTCTCCGGCCATTCTGATAACTTTTCCGTATATCAGCGGCACAAATGCGCCCAGTATGGAGCCGGAGATACTGACTAAAAATACCTTTTTTACGCCCTTCTCTTGACCTATGGCATTGACCATCAACCTGACGCCGGGATTAGTTATTCGTCTATCCAGAAATCTCTTAGCCCAATTCACCATTTAGCGGGTCTCCTTATTGAGTTGTCAAAGAGTAATCTTCCACTAATAACACAAAGTCAAGAAATAGTCAAGTTTTTCGCCAAAGAACCGACTCGGTTCTTCTTATATTAAGAATATTTTGAAATTGTCTTATAATGGTTTCGAACGAAACTATTATAAGACAATTAAAATAACGGGGGGATTTTGGAGTCAACGAGAAATATAATAAGACCGATTATTGCCCCGATAGCACTTACCATCCAAAATCGCATTGTAACTTGGGTTTCGGGCCAGCCGAGGGCTTCGAAGTGGTGGTGGATTGGAGTAGAGAGAAATACTTTTTTCTGGCGTAATTTTTTTGATGTTAACTGGATTATCACCGAACCGGATTCCATTATAAAAACGAGGGCAATCGGGATAAGGAGCAGGGGCGCATTAGTAAGCATCGCCACGACCCCAAGGGTTATTCCAAGCGACATTGAACCGGTATCACCCATAAAAAATCTGGCCGGATAGATGTTAAACCACAAAAAAGCAACCAAAGAACCCATAATCGCCGCCAGAAAAACAACCAGATCCATTCTCCCCTGATCAAAAGCAATAGCCGCATAGGCTCCGAACATTGTCAGAAAAACTCCAGCCGCCAAGCCATCAAGGCCGTCTGTTTCATTAGCCGAAAAAGCCGAGGCAATAATTATAAAAATAAAAAACGGGATATAGAGCCAGCCGATGGTCCAATCGCCAAGGAAAGGAATGTTTATAAAATCCCAACCGAGCTTGGCATAGAACCACCAGGCACCACCAGCCCCGACAATTGCATACATAACCAAACGGTCGCGCATCCTTAATCCCCCGCCCCAAGGACCTCTGCGCAAAACACCCAGCATATCATCCAATAAGCCAAATAAGGCCGCCACTATTAAAGCGGCGAAAGGAACCCAGGTTTGGCCGCGGGAAAGAAAATTTATGCTGCCTATAGCCGTATCGGGATATAGCTTTGCCAACAGCCAATAGCCAATCGTTAGTAATGATACCGTCGCCCAAATAACCACTCCGCCCATTGTGGGAATGCCGACTTTTTTCTTGTGAAGTTCCGAAAAAATAGGCGCATTCTCATGACGGACCACTCCTTTGCCTAGCTGATACTTATATAAAATTTTTGTCCAAAAGGGTGTAATAAAAAGCGTAACAAAAAAAGCCACCGTTGCAACGGCAAAAATACGGACAACATTGAAGATTGTGAAAACGTCTCCAGCCAAAGAGTAATTGGTAATTGGTAATTGGTAATTGAATATACTTAAATTTTCTAATTACTAGTTACTAATTACTAGTTACGTTTGAATGATCTATCTCCACCTATACGCCGTTCTGGTCCATTCTATTAACTTCTGGGTATCGCCAAATCTATCGCCTGAACCTAAAACAATACTAATAATCTTACCGTCGTATTCTGGTACGCTGGCAACAAGAATCATACACTGACCAGCACCTTCAGTAAAACCCGTCTTACCGCCGACGATATCCTTTATCAAACCCAGCAAACGATTAGTGCTAATCACAGAATGTTTTATCCTTTCGTCGCTTGATTCTATTATCGCTGTTTTCTCGGAAGATATATCCCAGATTTCCTGATAGTTCAGGGAGTATTCTACCAGTTTAACTAAATCTTCTCCGGTCGAATAGGCCCTATCCTCCAAACCGGCTGGATCCAAAAATAAAGAATTCTTCATGCTAATAGCCGCGGCTTTAGCATTCATTGCTTCAATAAAGTTAATATCTCTGGTTTTTGCATATTCCGCCAAAGCATAAGCCGCATCATTGGATGATTCAATCAGCATCAGCTTGAGAAGATTTTTAACGCTTAATTTTTCGCCTAAATATAAATCTTGTTTCTCGCCGTCGACTTTTATAGACTGCTCTGATACGGTTACAATGTCTTCCAAATTAAGTTTTTCCAAAACAATAACCGCGCTCAAAACTTTAGTTAACGAAGCGATTGGCAGTTTTAAATCTATATCTTTTTCGTATAGAAAACGGCTCGAACGAGTATCGTAGACCAGGGCTGACTTACCGCTTAGAACCGGCCTGGGAAGATTAGCGTTGAGAATAGGAATGTAATTTGGTTCAGAAATGGGAAGAAGGTAAGCCTCGTCATCATAATTATAATTGCTAAAGGATGCCGGTTCGCTAAGAATTATATCACGAGAATTTTTTACAGCCAAAAAAATATTTACGGTAAAGAGAACAATGATTGTAATTGTTACAGTGTAAAGCTTTAATCTCATACGCTACTTTTCTATCTTTAGATGGAGCTCCTTGAGTTGTTTTTTGCTTAGCTCACTCGGTGCAGCCATAACTGAAGTCCGGCCGGAACTTGTCTGGGGAAAGGCCTGAGTTTCTCGCAAATATGACTCACCCGTCAGGGTCATCAAATTTCTTTCAATCCCATGAGCAATTCCGCCATGAGGCGGAGCACCGTACTTGAAAGCCTCTAACATATGACCAAATTGTTCTTCGATCTCTTTCTCGCCATAACCCATTATCCTAAACACCGCATGAAGCATCTCCGGCTTGTGAGCTCGAATACTTCCTCCGCCAACTTCAAATCCATTACAAACTAGATCATATTGAGTTGTGAGTATTTCGCCAATATGTTCTCCTTTTAATAACCAATCGACATGCTCCGGTTTGGCGTGTGAAAATGGATTGTGAGTAAACGTCCACTTCCCATCGTCCTCCGAAGCCTTGGCGAAGGAGGATTCGCTCCTTTTGTCTTCGTGCGCAGCATCCACTTTTTCAAAAAATGGAAAATCTTTAACCCAGGCATAGGCCAGAACACCATTCGCCTTATCTTCTTCAGTTCGCAAATCAAATTTATCAGCTCCAAATTTTTCCACTGCTTCTTTATAGGTAAAGACCGGGAAAGGTTTTTGTTTTATTTTATAACCCATACCCCCTACTACCGTAATCATCATTTCCTCATCCAAAGCCATAAATTCCTCCTGATTTATAAAACTTACTTCAATATCAACTTGGGTATGCTCAAATCCTCTGTCAGCTCTCAAGTCTTCGTCACGGAAACATCTGGCTATTTGAAAATACTTTTCAAAACCGGCAACCATTAAAAGCTGTTTATATTGTTGAGGACTTTGAGGTAGGGCAAAAAATTTACCTGGATTCAACCTGGAAGGAACAACAAAATCCCTTGAACCTTCGGGTGTAGGAGCCGATAAGATCGGGGTTTCTATCTCTACAAAACCTTTTTTAAATAAAAATTGTCTTATTCTATCGACAAAATCTGAACGAAATTTTATATTTTTCTGAAGTCGCGGCCTCCGCAAATCTAAATAGCGGAATTTGAGACGCACATCCTCGTCAATATCATCACCTGGAGTATCCAAGGGAAAGGGCGGGGTAAGAGCCTCGTTCAAGACTTCTAATTCCAAGGGTTCAATTTCAATCTTTCCTGTTTCGGTCTCTGGATTAACCATTTTTTCCGGACGTTCTTTGACTTTGCCTTTGATCCGAATCACCCATTCACTCCTAAGTTGATTGGCAGTTTCGTAAAGTCCTTGAGTCCAGGGGCCAAAAACAGCCTGAACCACGCCTGAACGGTCACGCAAATCTATAAAAATTATTTTGCCGTGGTCACGCCGGACATTAACCCAGCCAAAAAGCTGAACTTCTTTTCCAACAAGATCTTTAGTCTCAAGTATATTATTACGCTGCATAATTAGATATTATCACAAAAATTTTATTCCGCCATCTTCCGGCCGCCGGTTTTCTTCAAAATATCCGATTTAAAAGTATAGGTTGTATTTTTGCGGGAATTAAAACGCTCTTCGGCCAAAGAGACTAGCTTCGTAACAAGTTCTGCGTCTGAAACTCCAACCTTTCTCCAATTATGGCAGTAAAGACTCCCCGGAAGAGTGTTTACTTCGTTTACATAAACCTGATTAAGCGAACCCTCAATCAAAAAGTCAACCCGAGCAATGCCGGAGCATCCCAGTATCTTATAGGTTTGTCTGCCCAGATCCTCTACCCGTTCTTTGAGCTCGGAGCTGATATTGGCCGGGATCTCGCTGTATTGGCTATTGACCCCGCTTCCCTTTTTGCCGCCGGAAAGATATTTGTCCTCAAAATCAAAAAATTCGGTTTTATTCAGGGGCCGCTCTATCGCCGCCAGCTGTAATTTTTCATTGCCTATTATTGGCAGAGTTACTTCTATAAGATTTGCCACCCCTTCTTCAACCAAAACTTTATCGTCATAATGAAAAGCTACCTCGATTGCATTTTCTAAATCCTTCTCTTCTTTGACTTTGGTAATGGCAATGCTGGAACCAAGATGAACTGGCTTTACAAAAACCGGCCATTTTAGCTTAGAAATTTTTTCTTTCCAGGCATTTTTATTTTCTTTCCAATCAAATTTAGTAAACCAAACATATGGCACGACCGGAATGCCTTCGACGGCTAAAACCTGTTTCGTTAAAACCTTATCCATTGCCACCGCCGAAGCAAACAGATCACAGCCAACGAAAGGAACACCGGCCATCCGGAGAAGACCCATTAAACTGCCGTCTTCTCCAAAAGTGCCGTGCATTGCCGGAAAAACAACATCAATCTTAACCGTTTTAGATCTAATACCTGGCCAGATTATTTTTAATCCTTGATCAAATAAGAGCTGAATTTTTTTATGTTTAGCCGGATTGGCTTCAAAGTTATCATTTTTAAAATACAAAATATCATTCATGGCCTTATCTGAATACCAAAGTCCGTCTTTGGAAATATAAACGGGCCAAACATCAAACTCCCCCACCGCTAGGAGGGATTGGATAATGGGTGTGTGAGCGGTGATAATCGAGACATCATGTTCAGCGCTCCGACCGCCAAAAATAACAGCTATGGTTTTAGTCATATCTATCATTTTATATTATTTGTACTGATCGGGCCAGTCATTCTGAAGCAAAACCACGTCATTTTTTACAGTTAAATGGGGCAAGGCCCTAAAAGCAGACAAACCATCATTAAACCAAATCACCTCGCCCAGATAGTGGGATTCCCTAAGCCCTTCTTCTATATAACCGGTCACAGAATTTTTAATTAAAACCACCTTTTCTATCCCCGCTTTTGCTAAGTTCCGGCCTATTTCTTTGTGAACTTCCTTCAGCCGAGGTCCCATTTCAACCAATCCTGGCGTCACATAAAATCTTCGATGACCCTTTAAGGATGCGAGAAATTCGATTACCGCCCTGACTCCGTCCGGGTTTCCGTTATAACTATCATCGAGGGTAATTACCCCGCTTGAATCAAATCTTGGCTCAAGACGATGGTCAAATGACTTGGTTTTTTCAATTCCCTTTTTAATTTTATCAAGAGAAATTCCTAAATGATTTGCGATATCGGCCGCAACTACCAAAGGACCAATCTGATGCAAGCCAAGGAGTTTTGATCCAACCTCTAATCTCTGGCCATCTCTTGTCAAAGTAAATTTTGTACCCGTTAAGTCAGTGGCGGCATTTTCAACTTTCCAAGGGCCAAAACCATTTCTGCCATATATTAGGTGTCGAGCAGAAGCGTTTTCTCTGGCTAGTTTATTTTCTCCATTAACATAGATAAGGCTCTCTTTGAGCCAATCGGCCAGTTCAAAAATAGTACCCGCCGTTTTATCCAAACTGCCGAACTTTTCCAAATGAGCTTCATTGACCCCGGTTATAATACCTATTTGCGGTCTTACTAATTCGCACAATCTGCGGACATCTCCCGGATAATATTCGCCAAGTTCAAAAATAAGAACTTCTTCGTCGCCCCTTAAATCCATAATGAACCGGCTTAATCCCAGCATGGTATTGTAGCTGTGGGGCGGGGCGGCTACTTTTTTTCCTTCAGACAGAACGGTTTTAAGAATTTCCCGCATCGTTGTTTTGCCAAAACTGCCGGCAATGCCTATCCTGATGGCTTTGTGCGTTTGAAGCCTCTGCCGTGCTTTTTTTATAATAAAATACTCGATTGGCCGTTGGATAAAAAATTTTACCATCAGTAACGAGACAACCAGCTCATATGCTAAAAGATAAGGAGAAACCAAAACAAAAATAAAAAACAATATATACTTATATGAACTCGCGAAAAACCATAATGTAACGGCTACGGCGAGATAGGAAAGAGTCAGCATGGCTAAAGCAACTACCATCAATAAAACAGCCTTTAAGGTCATCTCGAGCTGTTTGCGCCGTTCAACCCGGCTAAAGTCATCCGTTCTTTTATACCAAGCCCAAAAATCATGGATATTATATTCGCTTAATTGAAACATGTAAACAAGAGAGCGCGGATAGCGCCAACTATAACGAGACAGCCATTTTCTTATCATAAAAATCTTCTATTAATTTTGCGACTTCTTGATGTTTCTCCCGATGGACAAAATGTCCGGCGCCGTTGATTACCTTAAACTCTGAACCAGATACTAATCGAGACAGTTTCTGGCCGTCAGCCAGAGGAGTCTGAGTATCATTGGCTCCCCAGATTATCAGAGTCGGGACAGTAATATCTCTTGCCTTTACACTTAAATCTTCGGCAATTATTTTTAGGAATGTCCCCCTTAATGGCCCGGCATTAAGATAATCACTGCCGATCAGATTATACATCTTTTTTCTTATTTCCTGCCTCCACAAAATTAAAGGCGGAATGTCGGCTAAAAACCCGCCGATTTTAGCCATAACTTTTAAAATTGATTTACGTAATTTCTGTTTTCTGGCAATACCCGCCGGAGCTATCAGGACAAGTTTGTTCGCTTTAAAAAGTTTGACGGCTTGGCCTTTTATGGCAATTCGGCCACCGAATGAATGACCGGCTAAAACATCGACTTGAAGATTAAGTTTCTGAATAAACTCATTAACAAAATGGATATAATCATCTAGATTCCAAGCCCCACCCGGCGCTTCGCTTTCACCAAATCCAGGCAAATCAAGACGAACAACTCTCCACCTGGCCAGCAAAGACGGCATTAAATCATCGAAAGTATATAAACTATCCTTCCAGCCGTGTAATAAAAGCATTACCGGTCCTTCGCCCTCATCACGGTATTCCGTCGCTAAATTTTGAACAATAATCTTCATCAGAAAATGTTTTTGACCATTTATGACCTCATTTTAACATAAAAATAGCAAATTAAAAACGGCTGAATTAGCCGCTATTAGGATGCCGCGTTTTTGCGTACAAGCAATGGCTTAACCTTCCTTGTTGCAACGTATAAAACATAAGGTTTAGTCAAATCACATTCCAGATTTCTTTTTTTCCCGCAGATAAAAGCTACGGGCAAAATTTTAACCTTTTCTTCTTTTAAAAAATAGAGGAATCCATCATCCGCTTCAAAAACAATATCTCTTTTTATATCCTCGAATGTTAATACTTGGACCTCTTTGGTGGTTTCATCAACATACATCAAACGGCTATTAATATCGCCTGTAATATGAACCTCCGGATTTATTTCCACTGCCCTGCTAATATCTTGACCGTGCTGACAACTGCTCCAGACGCCAAAACCAGCAACAAAAATAAATAGTAGCGCCAAGACCCTAGTTACAACCATGTTTACCGCTCCTTTAACCTTTGGTAAAAGAACCAACTGACTGCCCCAGATTATATAACAAAAAAATTCAAAAATCAAGCTTATAATTTGACGGATCATGTAAAATAATCTACAATATACCGACTATCGAACATTTACAAAAAAAGGGGGACAACATGGATCCTAGGATTAAATTTGCATTAATATCAACTCTGCTCTTTGGCCTTGGTAGTCCAATCGCTAAAATTTCTGTTAATAATTACGGACTTGATCCAAGAATATTCGTTATTATTAATGGTGTTTGTAGCGCTATAGTCGGATTAACAGTCTTGGCTATTCAAGGACATTCCGATAATGCAAACTACGGAAAGTTAACAGCCATACCGATCGTTCTTGCCGTAATTGCCGGTTTAGTCATGAACTCTTCATATTTGTTATCAAATCTTTCGTTATCATTAAGAGGTGGTTCAGTCGCATTAACCTCCAGTATTACCATGGCCGCACCGTTAATATCCATACTGATAGGCATTGTAATTTTAGGCGAATCTAAAAATATTTTCTTGCTTAAATTCCTAACCGGAGCATTCGTGACGGCAATCGGAACTTATATTACAATTAGCAGTATCAAACCGAATTAAAACAGGCTGGATGCCTGTTTTATTATCGTATCACGAGCTTGGAAATACTAATTTTTTATGATATTATTTGCTAGTTATCTAGCAATCTATCCCGCCCGTAGCTCAGTTGGTAGAGCAATTGCCTTTTAAGCAAGTGGTCGCTGGTTCGATCCCAGCCGGGCGGACAATGTTAAAATAACCCGATTTTTCAAGGTTTTTGGCTGATTTGACAAAGTGCCCTAAATTTGCTATAATTAGGACAAGTTCAGAAAAAAATCGGTTAAAGGAGGCAAAAGCTATGGTGTTCCTTGCAATCGTGGGTGGGTTCGTCCGTCGCATCGTTGCCATGTTGGTTCTTTCCTCGCTGTTGCGGGGTTACGCATTGAGCGTGTTATGGGGATGGTTTATGGTTCCGACGCTCGGACTACCACACCTCTCCGTGGTGCAGGCAATCGGCATCGCGATGGTCGTCAGCTTTCTGACGTATCACGACACCTCTGACATACCCAAGAAAGAGGAGGGGGCAGGAGAAGCTATCGCAAGAGGAGTCGCTCTCGCAGTCCTGTATCCGCTCATCGCCCTGCTGTTCGGGTGGGTCGTCCATCAGTATATGTGACCCACCGAACCCAAGTTTGTCGGTTCTCACAAAAAACCGACGAGCCGCTCCCCAAGAGCGGCTTTCGTTTTATTTGAGTAATTAATCTTAACTTGCTAAACTAGGTACAAAACTATTAAAAACCTGCTGCCACCTTAAAACTAGCTGTTCTATGGTGTTCCATCCAAGGGTGAGTGGACGGACCACGTAAAATTGCTACGCAATCACGTGGCAAGCACTTTGGGAAAAGTATTTGACATTAACAATCAATTTTTTATACTTAAAATATGCCCAGTAGTAGAACTTCCAGATTTTTTCTAGCCAGTATTTCTACTATCATGGGTAAGACTAGATAACATTGAATAACTTCTTATTTAGCTTTTTATTGAAAAAATTAAAGGCAACTGGAAGTTTCACTACTGGGTATGCCAAAGAAAATGACAACCCCGACGCTGAAAGGTCGGGGAGCCGACCGAAGCGTCGGCTTCAATACTCTGGCTCAAATAACCGCAAACCGGTTCGCTAAAGTTGATGAGCGTTTTGATGCTATGGATACCCGCTTTGATAAAATGGACGGCACCCTGAAAACTATTCTCGATGTTGTTTTAGAAATACCTTCAAAAAAGGAATTTTCACGACTGGAAACCAAAGTTGAATCTATAGATGTCCGACTTACATCCGTTGAGAGAAAAGTTAAATAATCCTTTGACTCCTTCGCACTTTTTGTTTTTCTAGGATATAATCTTATACATGAAGGAGTTTCCAATACTAGAAAATAGAGAAGTATCAGACCAGAAACTTATTGATGCTCTAAAATCAAAAGGAGTCGAAGACCCAGAAGTTCATCAACTTCTTCAACAATGGACTGAACGAGAAGAAAGGCAAGTAATTAATCCGGAAGACGCTATTAAGTTTAACCAAAGAATGGCAAGGCTCTATATTGAGGCTGGTTATATCCAGGAGGGGCTGGAAGCTCTTGAAAGTGCTCGTAAGCAGGCTTGGAATGAGCAAAGAGGAGAATTATTTAATCAGATAATGGATGAAATGGATGAAATTGAGGACAAACAAAAAAAGCAATAGTTTCCTATTGCTCTGGGTCGTCATCAACGTATATGTAATATATCATCCGGCCGAATTCTGTCCCAAGCTCAATCTCTGTTATAAATTCACTCCAAGTAAGTAACTTATCACCCGAACTTATCCTTCCGTACCTAAGCTGTTCTGCCGGTAATTTAGATATTTCCTCTTTAATCTTCGCCATAATCTGCGGATCTGGGTTCCAATCATCATTCCGAACACATGTCATTGCGTCTCCTTCTTGATAAGATTATATATTTTCAAAGAATTTTTATATAATACTCCCCTATCACCGACGATGCAAACCCGAATAGCCAAATAGTCACTCATCTCAGATCGAAGAGCATCAAAATACTCTCTTTGAGTGTCTTTAAGCGAAAGTATCCGGCCGTCATCGTGGTATAAAATATCCTCCGGAACAAAACGCCACGGAGTTAGGGTCGGAACAATAACCACTTTGTGAGAGGAAACATTTATAAGTTTTGCGACTTTCGATTCAAGATTCTCAAGATCTTCCGGGGAAGTATGCTTCATAAACTTTTGAAAAAACGCTTTGTTCTCTCCGATAACCTTTATTTTCTTGCCGGCAATTCTCTCTTTAAACTCTCTGCTCTTGAGTCGTATCACCACTCCCGTACTGGGAAATGCCCTGTTTTTATAACAATCGTAGAGAAGTTTCAGATTTTTATCGGGGTTGGTATAGATAAGGGCGATCAGTTCTTTATCGTTAAGACGCCAAAGCTGAGCCAGATCAAGCTTAATTAAGCGGGCAAGCATAGATACCATTTTCTGGAGAAACCTCTGGCTGATGAGCGCTGATTTATGAAGATACACCTCTTTATACATATAGAGATACAGTTTCTGCATCTGCTTGGCCGCTTCAAGAGATTTTTTGTCAATAACCAAATGGCCCTTTAAGTAAACGAGATAATTGAATAAACTTTCGATATCCGGTCTCTGGCCAAATCCGGTATGATAAACATCGCGTTCCAGGTAATCAAGCTTGTCCATCCCGACATTCTTATCCATTACTATCCGATAAAGATGATTTTTGTGGGAAGAGATCTTTTTAATAAATTCGTAATCACCGCCGGCTTTTTTTATCTCCTTTTTTAATAACTTTAAAACGACCAGGCCGTTCTCGTCTTCGTTGCCGCTAAGAGGCGTTAATTCTTCCATAACATGGGAAAAGGGTCCATGGCCAACGTCATGAAGCAGGCCAAAAAGAGACACATTCTTGGCCTCATATGATGTCAAAAAACCGTCCTCAACCATTCTCTTCGAAAATCTTTTTGTTTTACCGTAAACGCCTAGAGCATGTTCAAAACGGTTATGAGTCGCTCCCGGAAAAACATTCAATGTTGTGCCTAATTGAGAGATATGAAGCAAACGCTGAAAAAGCGGATGGTGGATGATAGGCATTATATCCCGAATATCTATTGATTCACTGGGGGGAATACGGATATATTTTTTATAGAATTTGGAGGGCATGGTTTTAATAAATTTAAAATTAAAAAATCAAAATGCAAAATTATAATTCAAAATTAAAAAGTTGATACTAAAATAATACATTTTTAAAACATAAAAGAAAAGCCCCTGCATTTTGCAAGAGCTGTAGTACGAGAGACTAATATTCCCAATCATGTAAATCTTCGTAGGTTAATGGCTCGTGGGTTATCTCGCTAATTGTGCCTTCTTCGGGACGATTATACGCCTTCAACGTCTCTACTGTAACCTTGCCAGCAGTAGCAAGACATCCCTCAATAAAACCAATGCGTTGTGCGGCTCTTTTTTCCATACCATCAATGGAAAGAAAGTCTTTTATCCCCTTTATCATGCTGTGACAATGAGCCAATGCCTCATTCACATTACGAAAAAATTCATTATGAGGATGTTTTATATTCGGAATATCATGAGTTATAAAATACTGCTCATAAATACCCACCGCCTTAAGTGCCTTCTGGTCTTCCATTTATTCCTCCTCTACGAAATGTGCTAAGATAAAAATAGCACAGGCAGATACAAAAACAAATCCACAGTTGAGGCTAAAGTAAAAAACCTATTCCTTTTTTCCCATCGCCTCATCCAAGATCTTCTTGAGAGCATCTGTATCAACTTCAATTTTTGGTTTTTCTCTTTTATCTTCTATCCTCCTGCCACGAAAATTAACCGGACCGGTTTTAAGGGCTTCATTTAAAGGTAGCCCGGATGAGGGTACATTCGCATTTCTATGCTCAGTACTCCCTCGCTCTTCGCTCAGTCGTTGTGATTGGGCTGGTTCCGATTTAGACTGTAACTGGACCTGCGGTTTCTGTTCAAACTTGGGTTGCACTGGTTGAGGTTGTATCTGAGGTATGGTTTGCGGTTGAACTGACCCTGGTTGTGGCCTAATGAGTTGACTAGGGAGAGGAGCTGGTGGCCGATTAAATGACTGCTGTGGACGCTGATTTTGAAATTGTGACGGTTCCCCCCGTCTTTCAAATGTCGCATATGGCTGTCTAGGTCTTGAGTCCGGCCTTGGTCCGCTGTAGCCTTCTTTTTTATGCTCCTCACCATCCATTCCCGCCCATTCGGCAATACTTTTCTCAACAATTTCTCTTGAGGTAGCATATGTTTTTCTTGAATAGTCAACCACTTCTTCCCGATTCGACTTTTCAAGCTCGGGAAGGGGCGGGATAGTCGCCGCCGAAAAACCTCTTGAAGAAACGCCGTCTATCATTAACTTTATGTAAATATTATATTTACCAAGATTGACAATATCATTCATCATGAAATCAGGCTGAAACCATTTTTCCAAAAATTCGCCATCCTCCGCACCAACCCTAAAAGATACAATCGTACCAACATTGCCAAAAACCGCATCCATCACATGTTCTTCCATCTGCTTTATATATTGATGAGCCATAATTAAACTTAAATGGTATTTCCTGGCTTCTGATAAAATGTTAGCAAATGACTCTGTGGCAAAGTGCTGAAACTCATCTACATACAGATAGAAGTCCGTTCTCTGGTTCTCCGGAATATCAACCCGCGACATGGCGGCAAGCTGAATCTTGGTTACTAAAAGAGCACCAAGCAAACGCGAAGCGTCCTCCCCTATTTTACCGCGGGAAATATTGACTATTAAAATTTTGCCCTCATCCATTATCTTTCTGATATCAATAGTCGAATGGACTTGGCCGATGATATTGCGAATAAGATTGTTAGAAATAAACTGACCGATCTTATTCTGAATAGCCGGCGTCGCTTCGGCGGCAAATCTTTCTGTATATTTTGCAAACTCATCAACCCAAAATGACTTTACTATCGGGTCTTTTACATTATCAACCACCTTTCTCCTATACTCCTTATTGGACAATAACTTATTTATGCCGAGTAGAGTCGCATCTGGATATTCTAGCAAGGCCAAGATAGTATTATTTAAAATATATTCCATCCTTCCCGACCAAACCTCAATGCCGAATATTTTCTTAAATACACCAAGCAAGCCGGAAGCAACCAAATGCCTGAACTCAAAATCAACTTTTTCCATCACATTGAAAGCAATCGGAAAAGACAGATCGCCAGGATCCAAATAAATGACATCTTTTATTCTTTCTTTTGGAATATAGTCAAGAAGGGCATCGGCTGAATCGCCGTGAGGGTCAATAAAGGCAAGGCCCCGGCCGGCTTCAATGTCCTGAATGGCCATATTCTTCAAGAATTCTGTCTTGCCCATTCCCGTTGAACCAACCACATACATATGGCGCCGACGGTCATCTTCTTTTATGCCAAATCGCCAACGCTGATTGCGAAAATTCGTCTCACCGATAACAACAATATCTTTATCTTTTTTAATCATGTAATTGGCAATCCTACCGGGGGTTCACCTCTCTTGGCCTCAACTCTAGGCAATAACGGCGCCCTGACTCCAATATCCGGTAAGTGGTAAATAGTAGCTAATTCTTCAGTATTAAGCACATATTTAAAAAGCATGACCTGCCTCTCCCTAAATGCCTGATAAATGGCCTTCTTTCTCGTTAAAAGTTTTGAATTTTTAAATAAGCCTCTAGCGTGAGTTATGGTGTATTTATTCGATTTGAAACCATTTAAATTTTGGGAAGAGAACTGCCGAAAAGCACCGTTAATACCGGCGACGTGGGATTGATGGAAATTATCTTTAGGTCCGATATATAAATACCTGATGCCGGTTTGATACCCAAGCTTATCCCAGCTTTTTTCCATGGCCTTCATTATATCCTCTTTGCCTGGACTTAAGTTAACTCTCTCTTTCCTTTCTTCTTTTTTATCAACCGGAACACTGCCGATTCCGCTAATTGCCTTATCTATGGCAAAAACCATATCAGAAAGAAAGTTTCCGCTTTTGACCGCTTCCTTACCCATAAGCTTATCAAGTACGGCCTGGCCTTTCTTTATCCAATCATCTCCTATCGGAGTACCTATTATTTGAAGCCAGATCTGCTCACCGGCGTGAAGAGTACTGCAAAGCTCAGATATAGATGCCATTGGATCTACTCTTTTTGCATCTTCCGGACCGGTTCCTTTTTCTTCAAATTCAGGATAAGTTCTTATTGGATAGGCATCCTCCTTGTTTAAAATTAGCTCAGTTCCCCACAGGTCATATTTATCATCAGGCAAATAGAGGGGCAGATCATTAATGTAGTCAACCGACTCAACGACTTCTGCCTCCGGATACTGGGCATATATCTGGGCTTCTACCACATTCTTGTATTCAGTTTGAGTTCTTACATAAAAGTGGGTCTCACCACCCTTGCCAACTATTTCAAAAGAGAACCAAGCCAGCATCTCGCCCTTAAAAAATATCTTATGCCACTTTTTTTTAATAGTATAAACGCCATGTAAACCGGCAAAAATCTGCTCCATCGCCTTGGGGCTTTTTCGATTTTCTTTTGGAACTTTTATTTCAAGAAGTGTCCACTCAAGAGAGAGGCGGTATTTGAGATTAGTATAGTTTTTAACGGCGAGATAGGATAGTAAAAATAAAAAGACAGGTAAGTAAAGCCACCAAATGGAGATAAGGAGGACAAAGACCGTCTTAAAAGTATTTAGTATTAAAAGAAAAGAAGTCATTCGCTGAAGCTCATTACATAATGCTAATCTACAAATATATGCGAATACCGCGAATGTTTATTTGTAGCATTCGCATGTCATTCGTTGATTTGCATTATCTTTACGCCTTTTTTAAGACGTAAGTTCCGTCTTCCCGTTTTGAAAAAACTTTAGAATCCTGAAGATTTAATAATATTGTGTTTTCTTTGACCATTCGGGTATCCAAAACCTTGGCCACAAGTTCGGCCTTGGCTAAGGGCTTGCCATGGTTCTTGAGAACGCTGACCAACACTTCTTTGACCGTACCCGGCTGATAACCCCATTCCGATAACCCATACATTCCACGGCCGACTAAAACGAATCTTTTATCCTTAATCAGTTCGTTATGAACAGTCTGAACATTAGCTCTCTTATCAGAAAAACCGGTTGAGTTTATAAGTTTGGCAATCTCGGTAAAGTGTTTTGGATTTTTCTCTTTCTTCAAAACCAAATAGGCTTTATCTCTGACTCCTTTTGGTTTTACTTCGGCCCAACTGGCTAAACCAATTTGGCCAAAAACATTTCTTCCAAGCTCCTTGCTCAAATTCAAATAAACCACAACGTCTTTAGAATTTGAGATGCTGTTAGCCTGGGCAAAAGAAACCAAGTCGGTATAAGCCACCGGGCTTCCGTTTTTTGCAAATGAACTGACCAGGGCAGAAATCCCATTTTTAAACATATCGGCACTTTCCCTATTTAAACCCCAGAAGGAATAGTATGACTCGTTTTCACCGAATCTTACCGGCCCGCCTGCCCGCGCTACGCCGGAGGCTTCGGCGAGGCGAGTCGGCGAGGCAGGCTCGCCGGCCAGAGAAAGAATAAAAACAAGCGAGGCATTTACAACACTCTCCTTATCGTTTCCGCTAAATGCTTTAAATAACTCAGCCTCCCTCATCACCCCCCCGTTACCGCCTAGTATTTCCTTGGCCAAAGAAACGTATTTTGAAACATCGGGAGTCGAAGCAACAACCTTAGACAACTGGTTAATGGAAAATTCCTCTATCTGCCTTACTCTTTCCCTGGTAATTCCATAGCTCTTGCCTATCGACTCCAGAGTCTCCTTTTTGCCTGTTTTCAAACCAAAACGCCTGGATATAATATCCTTGTTGCGAGTTGATATATTTTTTACCAAAGAAGCGACCGTTTTGGTTATTACTGCTTGATTTGACATGACCCTATGATAGTCTATTGTACCTCCACATACAATAGCATTATTAGTTATAGAAGTCAATCCCGTTAGATAATACCTAATTATTATAATCTACCTATTCTTTTTTGTCCATCCCGACCACCAAACCAGCAATGGCGAAGCGACAAATATCGAAGAATAGGCTCCCAAGAAAATACCGATTATCAAAGCCAGGGCAAAATATCTCAGACTCTCTCCCCCGAACAGATAAATAGCAATCAATGACAGGAGGGTAGTAAAGGTCGTATTCAGGGATCGGGTGAGAGTTTGAAAAATACTCTTGTGGACAACCTTGCCAAAATCCTCCCTCAATCTATTTCTTATAACATTTTCCCTAACCCTGTCAAATATGACTACTGTATCTGAAACAGAATAACCCAAGATTGTCAATAAGGCAGCCACGAAGACGGCGCTTATTTCAACATTATAAAAATAGCCCAGCCAAGAAAAAACTCCAATCGGAATAATAATATCATGGGCAAGAGCAACCATGGCCGAAACGCTCATGGCCCAAGAAGACAAAACAACTGACATCTTCCTGAAAACATAAGCGATATACATTATTATAACCAAGAGGGCTATGATTATACCCCGGACGCTCATGTCTTTAAGTTCTTGGCCAACAATCGGCCCGACCGAATCAAACCGCTTTTCCTCAATCGTCTGGTCAGAATATTTTTCTTTCAAAATATTTAGTAACTGCTGATGGTCTTCTTCGGATAAATTACCGGACCTGATCACCAATCCCATTTCTCCGACTTCGTTAAAGCTAAAGTCGTGGAGTGATAAACCTTTTTCTAAATATGCCTGGACATCAGCAACCGGCGGTTTCTCATTCGAAAACTCTAATTCCACAATACTGCCGCCCCGAAAATCAACTCCAAAGTTTAAACCGAAAATTAAAAACAAAACAATTGCTCCTAGAGTTAGACCCATCGAAACAAAAAACATAATTGTGTAAATTTTTGACATAATTATCTGAACAGCCACTTTTTAGACTCGAACCAAGTGCTAGTACATAATAATAAGAAGGATCTGGTGACCATAATAGCCGTGAACAGACTGATCAGAACGCCGATGCTGAGAGTCAAAGCAAAACCTTTTACAATCGAGGTCGTAAAGATGTAAAGCACTCCTGCTCCAAGAAGAGTGGTAACATGGCTGTCCCGAATAGAAAGCCAAGCCCGCGAGAATCCTTCCCTCATTGATGAAGCCAGAGTTTTTCCAGCCGATAGCTCTTCCTTCATTCTGGCGAATATTAAAATATTAGCATCCACGGCGATACCTAGGGACAAGATAAAACCAGCAATACCGGCCAGAGTAAGAGTAACTGGAAGTAGTTTGTAGATAGATAAAACAATTAAAACATAAACAAACAGGGCTAGAACAGAGAATAATCCCGGCAAACGATAGAAAGCTATCATGAAAAGCCCGACAAAAATAAGTCCGTAAATCCCGGCCCTTAGACTTTTAGCCAATGACTCGCTACCTAAAGAAGCCCCGACTGTCTGCTGAGATATTATTTTAATAGGCACCGGCAAAGCTCCGGAATTTAACCGATTGGCCAGAAGTTTTGATTCTTGAGGCGTAAATTTGCCGGTAATAACCGCGTTGCCATCAGTAATCGCGCTTTGAACAACCGGCGTACTTATGGCTAAACCGTCCAAATAAATAGCCACCGTCTTACCAAGATTTCGAGTGGTGATTTCTCCGAAAAGTTGAGCCCCTTCTTCGTTCAATTTTAAGCTGACCTGGGGCTGGCTAGTTTGAGGATCGAAGACTACCTGAGCCCGCTCTAAATGCTTGCCATTTAACCCCGTTGAAACATATAGTTGCTCATTCAGAAGAAAACCGTCAAGTTCGCTTGTTTGGCCGGCCGATTGCTTTTCCTTAAATTCATCAACCAGCTCCTGAGCATTCGGCGCCTCTTCTTTAAATTCAAGAAACGGGGTCTCGCCTATCATCTTAATCGCCTGATTAACATCGCTTATGCCGGCTAACTCAACAATAAGGCGGTTATCACCCGAAACCTGAACTAATGGTTCAGAAACGCCAAAGAAATTAACCCTCCGTTCAATAACATCCCGGATGCCCTGCATCGCATCATTCCTGCCCGATGCCTCAATTTTCGACAGATCAGCCTCGTACAATAAATGAACTCCGCCCAGAAGGTCGAGGCCCAGCTGGAAATCCTTTTCCGGAACTTTAGGCAACTTAAATCCGCCTACGCTTTCCGATTGCTTGTTAGTCCAATCAATGCCCTTATTGACCGCCTCCGGCCAAACAAAGGCAAACAAAAAAACAGATCCGACGAGAATGGCTATTAGGAAGTAAGTATTCTTAGACACAGCTGATTAAACAAAATCACTTTGAGAATTAAAACATATTGAATAATAAAAAGCAAACACCATGAGAAAATAAACAAGGTAAGAATTTCTTTGACAATATTCAAGAAATGTATTATATTAGCATAACTTATCAGAACCTTAACATTGCAGAGAGAGATGGAACATGGACCTATTCGATTCTCTTGACTCTGATCTTCTGCCGAGTCAGTGGAAAGACGCCGTTGATTTCGTTAAAAGAGGTGAGTATAAAACCCCGGAAGAGGATCCTATGCTCCAGACCGATGACCCCAAAGAGCTAAAAGATCACCTGCGAAATATTAAACTTCTCATCAAGAAACAAGTCGAAGAGGCAAGGAAACTTTCTTCTCCGCCATTCCTTTTCGGGATCGTCGTCGCCGTCAACAAACTCGACCCGAAAGACCCGACTGCCATTATCCTCCAGGGCGGCCGCCTGCTTGAAGTATTTTTGCCCAAAGAAAAAGAAATACTGCCCGGAGCAACAGTTAAAATTTCATCCCAGACAATGCAGATAACCGATACGGCGCAAAATTATCCTTATGGTGAAGTCGGAACCGTCCGCCGGGTCATTGATGAAATGACCAGCGAGATAAATTATAACAACGGGAGGCGGGTTGTCTTTAACGGAATGATGGCCGGTAAAATAGAGGCCGGCGACAGGGTAGTCGTTGATATCTCTGCCAGCATAATTATTTTGAATCTCGGAAAAACAGAAGAACGATTCCTTTTCAGCCAGGAAGCTAAAATAACCTGGGATGACATCGGCGGCCAGGAAGAAGCTAAAGAGAAACTAAGAGAAGCCTTTGAGCTTCCATACACCGAAAAAGATCTTCATGCTTATTACAATGCGAAGGTTCCAAAGGGCTTTCTTTTAATAGGCCCGCCGGGTTGCGGCAAGACCATGCTTATAGAAGCCGCAGCCACATCCATGGCCAGGACACATGGACAAGAAAAAGCAGCCGGAGGATTTTTACTCATCAATGGGGCCGAGATCCTTGAGCCCCTGGTAGGCGTTGCCGAAAACACTATCGAGCAGGTATTCCTTGCCGGGGAATCACACTTCGAAAAGTATAACTTTCCGGCCATCATTGCCTTTGATGAATCCGACGCTATTTTCCGAAAAAGAGGCTCGGGCAAGAGTTCAGACGCCACAGATCCCCTGGTCACAGTATTTCTGACCCAGATGAACCGTTCCCGTTCAATTATAATCTTAGCCACCAATAAACCGGAAATACTGGATGAAGCAGTTACCCGGGATAAAAGAATAAATCACGTCATCGAAGTGGGCCGGCCAGACCAAGAAGCCGGCAAGTCAATTGCCAGAATTCATCTCAAAAACACGCCCATAGCTTCGGGTGAAGGCAACATTGATGAGATGGCCGACCATATCGCTTCAGAAATGTATTCTGCTGATAGGGTTCTATACGACGTAACCAGGGCCAACGAACAAAAACTGACATTCAACCTGTCCCATGTTATCAACGGAGCGATGATCGCCGGAACGACCGATGATGCCGTATCCAATGCCATGAAACGAGACCGCAAAAACAAAACAAAAACCGGAGTTACAAAAAATGATGTCAGGGCCGCTGTCCTAAATAAGTTAAAAACTCAGCTGCTCCTTGACCAGACTTCCAACATGGCGCCCTTCCTGAAAGATTTTGCCGAAGATTTTACGAATATCACCCAAAGACAGATCCAGAAAACCTGAATAAAGACAATATAAAACCCGATCAGATGATCGGGTTTTTTGTTTTGTAGCTTATACCGCTTGATTCATTCTAAGAACTAAATCTTCTACTTGTCCCACCAGATTTGTGAATTGGGACGAACGTTTCGTTGCTACCGTGCGGGGGAACGGAATATCAACCGAGATACGCTCAATGAGCTTAGCCGGCTTTCCGCCCATGATGTAGATGTTCTGAGCAAGAAAAACGGCTTCGGAAATATCGTGGGTAACAAAGATAATGGTTGATTGCAGCCGTTGCCACAAATCTGCTATCATCAACTGCATTCCGGTCCTGGTAAGGATATCCAGAGCCCCGAATGGTTCATCCATTAGCACGATCTCGGGGTTGGCAATCAAGCTTCTGGCTATCGCCACCCTCTGGAGTTGACCTCCGGAAAGAGCCGGATACTGGGCATATTTTTTCTCATGCCCTCCCAAACCGACAACATTAATAAGTTCCATCGCTCTTTGTTGAGCTTCCTTTTTATTTACCCCCCTGAATATCAGGGGCAGCATAACGTTGGTCATTACCGTATGAAAGTGCATCGATGAATATTGCTGAAAGACCATGCTGATAGCATCGTTATCTTTGCGGGGCTGTCCTTTAATGAACACCTCGCCCGCAGTTGGCTTTTGGAGGCCGGCGAAATACCGAAGAAGGGTTGATTTACCGCATCCTGACATTCCCAGAATGACCTCAAATTGGCCTACATTGGGTTGGTCTTCGATAAGAAGATCCAGGTTCTCAATGACCACATTCCCGTTATCATATCTCTGGGTAACATTACGCAGTTCAAGGATATCTGGCAGTTCAGTGTTGGCAAATTGGATAACACCCATCTTAAGCACTCCTTTTGAATTTAAACATGCGTTTGTCCGTCCAGGCATGGACCTTATCAAATGACCATCCGATAAGGGCAATAAGGATGACAACAGCATACACCTTATCTATTCTGCTCTGTCGGCGGGAAATTTCTGCAAGAGCTCCTATCCCGCCTTCGTTATCGTTTATTTTTTCAGCAATAGTAATGTAGGTCCAGGAGATGGCGCTCAAAACTCCGATATCAGCCCAGACCCTGGAAAACACATCCGGGATAAAAACCCAGCGGATGGTCTGCCATTTTGAAGCCCCGAGCGTTTTGACCGTGTCGATGTAAACTTGGGGCGTTTCAGAGACGCGTTGAGCTACAACCGGTACAAGGTAAACAATAATGCTCACTGCCAGGAATTGGACTTTCATGTTCACGTAAATGCCAAATCCGGCGATAAAGATCCCAAGTACCGCCGGCAGAGGCAAAAATCGGCTTGCGCTCAGATATCTCTGGCTAAAGGCCTTGAATACCGGGAAAAGCCCCAGTACGAATCCAATAGGCAACGAGATGATGATCGCTTCCAAACATCCGGCTAAGTTCAACTTAACTGAGAACAATATATTATTTATCAGATCATCTTTGCGGTACAATTCCCCAAAAGATGAGAAAACATTTAGCGGCTTTGGCAAGATGTAAGGCGAGATCAATTCCATATCTGCCACTACCTTCCAAAGCAAGAATAAGAATATAGCTCCCACCACTTCAATGATGATCTTTTTTTGACCGGATAAATTCCCTCTGAGTTCGAACAATTCCGCCAGCAGTTGTTTCACCACACCTGTCTCCTTTCTGTGCTTACAAAAAGAGGGGTAGGGCCGTTGGCGCCTACCCCTTTGATCTTTACGACTGTTACTGGCATTACTTGGTTAGCTCGAAATCGGTTCTGCGGTTCTGGGCTCTTCCCTCAGGCGTAGTATTCGGCACAACCGGATTATCCGGACCGTCGCCCCGCGACGTAAATCGATTCTTGTCAAACCCATAAGTTCTGACAAGATATTCGGCCACGGCATTAGCCCGGCGTTGAGACAGTTCTCTGTTATGGGCAGCCGACCCGGTATTGTCGGTGTTGCCGACGATACGGGCCCGAACACTGGCAAATGACTTAGCCGTACCCGCCAAAGCGTTGTCGATCGTTTTCTTGGCAGCCAGATCAAGCTCGGCTGAATCTGTTGCAAAGTTAACGGTTAGGTGCTTGGTGGCAAATGCTTCCGCACTCGCTTCTGCGGCAGTCGGCGCCGAGAACTTGAAGGCACCTTCGGCCGCCTGATCACCTGTCGCCTTGAGCTTCGTACCCACCGCTTCCAAGATCGAGGTGTCGGTCAATGACCGCCAGCTCGGCAAGGAATTGGGAGCTAACCCAAGTTCGGCAAACGTAGCGCCCATCTGACTGTAGAGCTCCTGGCCCGTAACAGAGCCTCTGGAGGTACCCGTCATCTCGAAGAATGAAAGGTTGTCGCCGTAAGTCGTGAACCTCACGTTCTCAACGGCGCCTTCCATGAATCCGACGTCCTGCTTCATTGCCTTGGCAAGAACTGCCGCCGCCTGTTTGCGAACCGATGAACTGGCATTCAGTTCAGCCGACGCCGTAAGAACTCCGGCCGTAAATCCGACCAGATCTTCCCTGCGTTCGTTGATGACCGACTCCTTCGCGTACAAAACGTCCGCAATGGCATATGGCACGTCTTTCGTGCTCATCAATACCCGAGAACCGGACACTGCCTTTAGGGCATCCTGATCGTCAGGCGACCAGACAACGGCCACATCAACCTTCCCGGCCCTAAATAATTCCGCAGCTTGCGGAGCTGAATCAGTACCGATGAACTCGATATCGCTATATCGAAGACTACCGGCTTCCAAGAGCTTGGCCAGAAGGGTCATTGAAGGCGAGCCAGTCGCTGCTGCGACTTTCTTCCCGCGCAAGTCCCGAACCGAACGAACTGAGGCGCTGCCGATAACAACGTCGCCGCCTCGCGACCAGTCATACTGAACGAAAACCTTCGGCTTCAGCCCTGCCAAGTCCGCCGATTCCGTTGGAAAACTGTCAACCGTGACCCACAGAACCTGACAACTGTCAGATTTCCATGCATCGCGCGATTCTCCAAGCGGATCGATATTCACGAAACCGACCTGGACGCCCTGCTCCTTATAGAAACGGGAGTCCTTGGACGGTGTGTTACCGCCGTTGTAGTAGTACATCGCAGCATATCCGCCCCAGGTATTGGTGCAGACCGTCAACGGCTTGTTGCCGCTGAACAGATTTGTCAGGCCCGACAACGCACCACCTGATGACGGTGCCGCCGGAATAGCTGACGTTGAGCCAGAACTGGTTGTGACACCAGTCTTGCTCAACAGATAGCGCCCGCCCATAACGAGAACGAGCACCGCTACGAGGATGCGCCCGAATTTCGGAATTGGTTTGGTCCAGTCGATCATGGCCCTTCTCCTTTTTCTTTCTCTTTCTCCGCCGCCGTGTTTCCGATGTTTAGGGACAGAGGATTCTGTCCCTAAACACTACTGCCCGCCGCCAAGACTCATTGAAAATACTTCGCCCGCTCCGTAGTGGAAGCTTTCACTTCCGATGCCGATACAGCAAGAGGATGTACCTCAGCCATACTCAAATCTCTCGATTCGATCTGCTGAATAGCAGCCTCACCCTGTTGACGTTCCCACTCTTCAAGTTGGCGCAACGCCTGCTGAGCATGCATTTCATTCTGTAAGTCACCTTTAACTAAAGTGTCTCGATAAGTGCGTACAAAATTCTTGATCGTACCTACACGCTGATTGTATTGTGCTGCTTGCGCTTCAATGGCTGCATTCAGCATATATACCCGATCGGGATCGACATGGAGAATACCCTTCATCCTGTTCACGATGTTATTGCCAGTAATTGACATCCTACGCTTTTTCTTTGAAATGGTGATGAAATTTTCGCGATCCTGAATTAAATAATCAAGATGACCACGCCATTTCTCTGCCATCTTATAAATATCTTTCAGGGTGGACATGAGATTTAGTAAAGACTTGAGATAATCCTGCTTACGAGTGGCATCATTGCCATTAAGCAT
The DNA here is from genome assembly GCA_964436165.1 of uncultured Candidatus Saccharibacteria bacterium. Lineage (GTDB taxonomy): Bacteria > Patescibacteriota > Minisyncoccia > 2-02-FULL-40-12 > GWA2-44-9 > 2-01-FULL-39-28. The sequence continues at coordinate 95,273 of CAYTBY010000001.1, read as the reverse complement.
TAACTGACGATTCATCGCCTCCTGATCAGCAGAAGATAATTTTCCTGATTGAATCTTGTCTCTTGCCTGTTTAGTAGCTCGCATAGCCTGATTAATACTATCTTTTGTACTTTCTTCATCTTTTTGAAGACCTTCAACCTGACCGGAAAGCTCGTCCATATTCTTATCCAAAGCAAGAAGCTCTTTTTTATCCTGCCGTAAATCTTCTTCCATGATACCAATCGGGTCGATATTCGCCCAAAGGCGGGTCAAACCCCGACAAGCACTCTGGAACATGGATACCCATACTCCACGGGTAGCTAACATGAAAGCAAGCGCCACGATGAGAATCCCGGCATAAATAGTATTGAGCAGAGTCGCTACAATGAATGGCACGATCACTCCCCAACCCACAAAAATTGCAACGGCAGCGAGAGCGACAACTGCCATTCCGGTAGTTCCTTCTTTTCGCTCCCAAAATCCTTTTACCTTTCCGCCGACGAAGTCGGACAGAGAGGACGGGTTCGACGTTCCTGTTTCCATCTGTCTCTCCTTTCCTCTAGCTTCCGCCAGAGATTCTGTTTTGCAACGAAGCCGCGTCTTGCCTTAACTTTGCATGGGCTGCGGCAAGTCCGCCCTTTTTCTTGTCAATTACCTGCTTCCTAGCAGAATTTTCTTCTTGCAGCTTGGCTTTGTGCCCTTCCAAATTTCTTATCTTTTCCTGTAAACTTATGATCTGTTGATTTAGGCCTGCTATCTGCTGATCATCTGAAGCAATGGCTGATTCTTTGGAACCGATGTCAACACTATATTGACGTTCAGCTGCTCCAACAAAATCATCATTTTCTTTATCGAGTGCTGCCAGACGTTTAGATAATTCATCCTGAATTTGAGCTAATGTAATGTTCTTTTTCGCAACAACATTCAGAGCAACTTGACAAAGTTGATTTTGAGGAAGACTATTTGCAAGCCCATCCATGACAAGTAACAACTCCTGAAGTCCGGGGGCCGGTACTTTATTCATCGCTGAAAGCAATGCATCATGAAGTTGAGGATCAACCTCGGCCGTATTTACGGTGGACTGATATTGAGTTGCCGGTGAAGACAATGGCGAGAATATTGATCTAGGGGTAACACCCGCTAACGGTGCCTGAAGTCCGGCTAAACCGGAATTTACCGTCACCGCAGACGGATTCTTATCTTCATCTTTCATAAAATTTCTACGCAAAGATGCCACCAATCCCATCTCTTGTGCCCTCCCAGGTTCCTGTTGAATTTTCAAAGGACCTTAACGCGGTTAGAATGATAGCATATGGTTAGGACGGTGTCAACACCAACAATTCTAGGAATAAAAAACCCGACAACTTGTCGGGATTTTGGTTAGAAGGTCCTTACAACACCAAGGCCTAATGTTTTCAAGTTAGTACCCGGATCAACTTCAGCACAAACTATCCATTTCTTACTTAAAGGCATCGAAATGCCGATGGGAACATTAAAAAGGGTTTCGGGCGGCGTAAATAATTTATTTTGTGTAGCTCCGATTGGAACCAGAGAGTTCAATCCGCTATAGATGGTTATGGACTTTCCGGCCACAGTCATCGGCCTGCTTACAACAACCGCAGGCGTCATTACAACTGTTGAGGCTTGGCTCCTGTTGCTCAAGGGCAGAGTAATAACATTGAAAAAAGAAACATCAACGAAAGCCTGGCTTCTCCGAAGAAGAACAGCATTCCATCCAAGGCCAACATAATTTTGACTTTCACCTAAAGCAGAAATATTGCCGTAGGCTACTGTCACATCAATATAGTCAGTCAGTCCGTAAACATATTGCCCATAGGCGTTGAAAAGAGTGAGGCCTTCAGGGTAAAGACCGTTAGCAGAAACTAATACTGCGTGATTGCCTTTACCGCCGGTTTCGGCGGTAGCCAGAACTTGAGCCGGCGCCTGATCCGCCAAAAGAATTCCGACCGCCGCAACGAGACACACTATGATCTTCTTCACAGCTTCTCCTTCGTTTTGTTTGGAAATGAACCAATAATATAATAAATTAAATAAAGATTTTTGTCAACCGAAACAAAAAGCTGCTTGACCAAGCAGCGGCTATTTAAAAAGCAAATCGTACTTCAACTTGACGATGCCGTAGTTTCGGAATCGGCGCCGGCAAGATAGTAGGACAGTCGCGGACTATGCAAGTTTTCCAATCTGGCAACGAACCTGTTTGATAATATCCCTCGACATATCTCCAGTCAGTTGCTACAAAATCACTGTACCATTGATCAAGACCCTTGACACCAACCTCTCGAATAAGCTGCATACCAAAGCTAGCCGCTTCGAACTCGTAGTCGTGCAAGACTTGCATAAAGCGCTTCTGGTCCTGCGTATTCTGCAGTTCTCCAAGCTTATGTTCAAGCGATGGAGCAACCCATTGAACTGAATGACCAAAAAGGTGCAGAAGAAGAAAACACTGCATCTCAAACCCCACGTCTGGGTCGATGACTATTCTTATTCCATCGAATATGCCCGTGCGAGGCGACTCTAGATCACGATACTCTATCGTAAATCCATACTTTACGATTCCGGAAGATACGCTGACCCAAAGGCGCACCATCTCATCTTTCGGCCATTCACCCAACTGCCTCGTCCCGATAATTTCATGCCCGGATAGATTGCCTACGGCTTGCAGGTTTTTATTTGAACCCATGTGTTAAAGACCTCTTTCCATATCAATACAATCTATATTTTTATACTCTATTTTTATATTTTTGTCAAATAAAATTTAAGTCCCGTTGCAGGACTCTATACTTAATGTAATGATTAAATTTATTCTTCGTCCAGCTTTTCCCTTCGTTTTGAGGGTTTCTGGTTCACGAGCCACTCTTTGATCAAGAGGGTCGCCCGGACATCGTCTTCGTTGTATTTTAAGATTTTTTTCATAATCACGGGATCACGCTTATCTAACCAATCATTGTACCAGACAACAGATTCGGCTCCGCCGGCTGTAGGATCATCCCATTTGTAGCCGAGGTATCCGGCCACATCTTTTAGGCTATAAAAATACAATGGCAGAACAGCCGTATCAACTGTTTTATTATAAAGATCTATAGTGTTTTCTTTAAATTTTTCGATTAAAACCGTGGGGGCGCCATATCTAAGAACGAGGCGGTCAAAAACCTGCCTTTCATAAAAAGCATAATGATAAATAACGAAATTATCGAGCTTGGCCAAGAAATCCAAGAACTTTTTCCAAATCACCTCTTCTTCGCTTTTATCATTAGCTAAGAAATAATTATACTTAACCCCGTCCTTGCTTTTCACCAAATAGCCCAACAAGTAATCGATGTCCCTGGTCGGATCGGCTTCGATATCAAAATATATTTCATGTTCAACCTCTGGAAAAATTGGCTTCCGCAAAACCATCGGCTGATAATTTGTAAGGGCTTTGGCTTGATTTACAAAGCGGACAATTTTATCAAAAGACCAATCCTCTAGCTTATTCTGAAGTTCATTCACATCAGCTCCCGACAAGTCACTAACCGTTTTAATGCCAATACCATATAATCGCCTTTGATCGGCCTGGCTCAAACGAAATATCAGAGAAACGTCATTACACTCCTTGGCATCGGAGAAACAAAGAGAATACCAGGGGGTTTTCTTGCAGGTCGATTTAATAAATGGCGCCGGCTTCTCGCCATCCAAGATTTTTTCGATTTGCTCGCGGGTCAGATGAAACTGGTCCACAAATTCATCTACTTTAAAAGACCGCTCATTACCCTGGGGATCAATAACATAAGCCTCTTTTGGCCGGACCCCCTGAAGACGTTCAAGAATTAAACTGTAAAAAATTAATTGGAATTTATACTCATCGCGAAGATCAAGAGACGCCTGGACATCATAGACAACATAGTACCAATCGCCGAGTTTAGACTTGCCTGGCCTTGCCTCAAGCAGATCCGGCATCCCCGCCCAATCCTCGTGCATTAAGACGCCATGATAAATATTTTTCCCTTGCTTCATCATTTCAAGAGTAGCTAGAAACGCTTCTTCCAGATCGTGTAAAAGCTCGGGTTTTATTTCTTCGAATTTTTTATGCTCACGCAGAATGTTAGCTCCGTTAGCAACTTTGCCTTTATATATCATATCAATTATCGCCGGGGTTTTCTTTTTCTGGGTCGCATCGGCATAGATGTCGTACCAAATCCAATGCGGACATTGGAAAAATTTATAAAAATGATCGGCAAATAATTTAGGTGTTTTAGCCATAGTAGAATTTTAACACAATTTACACCGACAATAGATCTTGACTTATATTATAGCTCGTGTATAATATAAGGATTCGGGTTCCTTAACACTCTTCCCCAAGGAGGATCTGATGCAAGAATCACGGCCATCCAGGAAAACACACCACAAGAATGTTGCCGAGAGTATCATTAATTATTTGAGAAAAGAATGTGCTGTTTCGTCTAGCAACGGATTTGAAACAACCACTAAACAATTGGCAAAAGCTATAGGGGCTTCCCAGGTGTCAATTACGATCAACCTAAGGAAGTTCTTGGAGCACCACATCCTTGTTCTTAAGAGAGGAAATTTTGTGCCAGGCTCCAGCCAGCCTAAATCCTTGGCCCTTGCGGAGGGATACGAAGATGGCAATTCATGGAAAACGGCCCTAAAAAGAAAAGGGATGAATGATAATGTCGGTACGGCTTCTGACGAGACAGAAAAACCGAGAAATCACCGTGTGAAAGTTCGAGACGATGTGGAGTTGGCAAAGACCCTTACTGAATGCCTGGCGAAACTAAATCAAACCAAGATTGATAACAATAATCTTAGAGAGCAGCTTCTTGAGGCCTTAAAGCAAAAAGAAACCCTCGAAGCCAAGAACAAGGAACTTCAATCCGAAGTTGAAGAATTAAAGGCAAGCGAACATCAAGCTGGTGTTGATCTCCTGAAAGCCCACCAAGAAATTAATCAGCTGATAAGCCGAAACTTAGCTGAAGAAAAGAAAGAAATTCGGCTTAACCGACAAATAGCAAACTTTAATCGATAGGCTGCTAAAGCGTCCCGCGAGGACGCTTTTTTAAATATTCAAATCTGGGATCATTTTAAATTGAGAGGCCAGCTCGACGTAATGGCAATGGTCGCAGTGTTTTTGGGAATTTCCGCTTTGAGCCGGAGGCGAATCCTGTCTGGCAAGTTCTACCGCCGCTTCAAAGGCCGGACCCACCCAATCCTTATTAACCTTGACCGCTTTTACCTGTTCTTTAAATTTTAAAGCGTTTTGAAAACCATCCTCCCCTTCTTTGATGACCTGATAGAAAACAAAAAATGCTTCGGGATATGTTTCGTAGCCCAACTGCTGAAGAATATAATTATAGACATCCATCTGTTTCTGATAGTCATCGTAAATAGTTATCTCTTTTGAACCGGAAGATTTATAATCGATAACCGCCAATGACCCGTCTTTAAATTCTAAAACATCGTCAACCGCGCCATACAAATTTGCATTAAGCGACTCATCAAAATATGAGATACCTTTAAAATTATTTCTCCACTCGGCAAGATTATCGCCAGCATAAAGCTTAGCACCTTTTAACCCTTCGACTCCGCTCAGGGTGAGAACCGGGGGCAAGGTCCCTTCCACTCTAAATTTATCAAACTCCCTCTTTACTAAGTAATCCACCGCCGCCGATAAAGTATACGGATATCCGGGCGGCCTTTTAATCTTGTGGTGCAAATCCAGCCAAAAACACCTCGGACATTCGAGAAATAGCTTTAACCCACTCCGTGAAATTTTAAGAGTTCCAACTTTGGACATAAAATTATTGTACATTAATAAATTATAAAAAACAAAACCGGCCTATTGGGCCGGCCTTACGTTAGGTTAAAATGTCTCTTTAAAAACTCAGAAACCGATCTCACTCCCCACCCAGAAGCGCCATTCGGCCTTCTTTTTTTTGACTTATATATAACACTGTCTTTCAACAATGCTACTCCACATATATCTAGGTGAAGAAAGGGTACATTTTCCGCAAAATGCTGTATTAATCCAAACGCCATCAAGGTATCGCCGCTATCAATAGAATTACTATAATTTTTCCAGTCTGTAATTTCACCTTCCATGTCGGTCTGGCATTCATCGAGCATATCAGGACTCACCCGAACAGAAGCATAATTCTCATCCGTAGCTACACCGGCAGCTTCAATATCTTCTAGAAGTTTTTTCACCTTAGAAACAGCGGCGGCGGCATATGAGCCAAGCATGCCCTCGGTCGTTCCACAAAGAGTAGCAACAGTAACTATTAAATCTGGGTTGTTGTATAATCTGGCATGATTTACCATAGCGCACAGGAGAAGACGTCCTTCTGCGTCAGTATCTACTACTTCAATATATTCAAAATCCTTTTTATCTTTGGGGTCGACGACGGTAGGCAAGGAAACGACATCTGAGGCTTTGATGGATCTTGAATCGAGTAGATTCTCAACCAAAGGAAGGTAAGCAACTATATGGACAGGCCATTTTTGTGAAGCAATATAACCGCAGATACCAGCAACAGCCGCAGCACCGGCCATATCTAACTTCATTTCTGCCAAAGTTTCATTAATCTTTGCATTCATACCGCCAGAATCAAAACAAACCCCCTTGCCTACAAGAACTACCGGCTGAGCATTAACGGGTTTTTCGGAAAGATATTCTATTTTTAAAACCACCGGCTTATTATCTGAGCCCTTGCCCACATTCCAAACAGGATCAAACTTATCCCGAAGAGAATCCCCTTCCCATTCATTTATTTTTATATCGGGCAAATCTCGAAGTTGCTTTTTTATCGTTTCAGCTAAAATTTCCGGCGGCTTGAAATTTGGAGGATAATTTACCATATCTTGCACGAAATAAACCCAAGGCAGAATCGCAATAATTTTATTTATCCTTCTCATTTCCTCATCCGACAGATCACCAGACACAAAGATATCTTTGATCAAGTTCTTCTCAGATTTAAAACACGAGAATTCATATAAAGCAAGCATGAATGATTCAAGCACTTCCGTCTTAAATAGATCGGTTCGAATGTCAAAATTACATCCATCAAAAGCATAATCTTCCCGACATAGTAATTTAAATTTCTCAAGAAGCCTATTTAGAATTCCTCTCTGACTCCTCGGACTTTTAGAGTTGATGGGCGCAAAGATCTTTACGAAGTCAACATCCTTAGCAACAATCAGATTATTACCTTTATTACTCCAAGACAGCTTAGAACTCTTGATCATCTTTTCAATATCGGGTGGGATATTGGCTGAATCAACAATAAAAATATCGACCGACTTCCCCGGCGGACTCTTGCCAATCTGCAAGGTCGGCCATCGCGATAGTTCCAAAGCCTGCATAGTTAACACCCTTTAAGTGTAAAGGTTCTTGAGCTAGAGAATACAATAAAAAACAACAGGAGTCAAAACATTTTAATTGTGAGTTTTATAAATTATCCTCCCGCCTTCAAAGACATGAAAAGAATCATTTTCTTCGGAAACGGTCATGACCGTTGTTCCTTTAAAAATATAGGAACAAGTTATGGCCGATAAGTGCCGAGAGTGGACTTTTTCGCCAAAACCAAACTGCTCCGAAAGATCTTTAAAGTGGCCAGGACGTATTTTATCGGCAATTACTCCCGGCCTTAAGCCCTCGATAATAATCCCGGAATGAACAATGTTGCCCCTCTTATCGACAAGAATTGCTCCGTCAAAATTAACGGTTGTTTCAATGTCGTGTTTGTGACTGTGGTAGTGTTTTAAAATATTCTGATGGTGCCTGACATAAATATCCTGCCTTGAATCGGGCAAGTCGGTATACTTACGCCACTTATCCTGCCAGCCGATAATTATAAAGAGACCGAATCCCCGACGACGATTCATTAATCTAAGGATTATTTTCGATGTTTTTATTCGTAATTTTTCAGGAAATTTTATTTTGGATTTCCTAAATACAATCCTCAGTTCGTTCAGTATCTTATTAATATTTAATTTTCTAACCGGCTTTAGTTTGTTGACATATTTGGTTAAGAGCCAAGAACTGGACTGAATTTTTCCACCCTGGCCAACATTAAAAACCAACTTGCATCCGACCTTACGACAGGCCTCTCCTTCCAAAATATCTTTTTCTTCCTTTCTATCTCCACCATTAGCAAAAATATCGGGTTTAATTTTTAAAATTTCCTTCGAGACGCTCATATCTTTAGGGTTTTTAGGATGGCTTGAGATTATAACCTCATCGACTCCCTCAATTGATTCGATTATCTCCTTCCTCTCTTTTTGATGCATAAAAATATGGGTCTTCTTTTTCTTGAGCCAATTATCATTATTCAAAATTACTACCAGTCTATTTCCTAATTTCCCAGCTTCCTGTATTAACCGAACATGCCCAATATGAATTGGGTCAAAACCGCCGCTAATCGCCACTAGTATCTCTCTCTTTTTCTTCATAAATTTAATTAAAACATTTTACAAAATAAAAATCCACGGTTTCTGTCCCGTGGATTACTTTTTAAATTTTTTAAAACCAATATGGCAAATTAGAGGTCCTAATCATTATTTACAAAAACTTTCGTAACTTTCATCAGTTTATCGTAACACTCCTGAACTGATGCCTTTTCTTCTTGGGTTCCATATTTTCTTAGGATATCCATGGCTAACTCGGCGCCTTTTTTCATAAAGTCCGGCTCGTTGCCTGACCTTGATATCCACCACCAATGACAGGAAGTGGTTATTTTAAGACAATCCTCCGGAGCCTGCTCTAAATGTTCAAGAGCGGTATTGACCAGCTTCCAAAGAAAGTAACGATTCCTGCTGAAACCGCTCCACAAAGGATAAGGATTGTTTCTTTCGATATCCTCGATTGATGTTGACCAAGAACCATCAGGCAGATAATGAACCTTCCTTTCCTGGAAATCCGGAATAAGGGATTCGATGGAAACAATTTTATTCCCCGCCCATTCTTTCAGCATCGGCCTTAAAAACATATCTATCAAATGATGATGGTGATGGCCGAAAGTCTCGATATCCATGGCAATGATGATATACGCCGGAACATTACCCGTCCAGTTGGGAAGTTGGGATTCCATCATGTTTTTTATATCCCAAAAAGAAAATTTACCCGACGATATCATATTGCTCCAATAGTTAGAACGCATGAATACTTTAAAGCCTTTCAAACTTACTATTTTATTAAACGGCACCGAGTTTTTACCATAGTGGGCCCCAAACGGCACATCGTCGATAACTGTCCATCGATATTTATAGCTTTTTAAAAGTTCGACAATATTTGCCGAGAAAGCCATTTCGGGCAGGAAAAAGCCCTGACAAGTATGCTTAATGCCAAAACGTTCTTCCTTTTTTCTCAGATCCTCTTCTATCTGCATTATCTGAACAGATTCTGGTATCAAAGGCATAATGGGATGATGGGCCGTTGAGGCCACAAGCTCAAGCTTTTTAGCTTGAACCATTCTTTTGAATTTTTCCAAGACATCGAGACGATATTTCTCCAAATGTTCCAGGAGACAGAGATTTGTATTTACCGTGAAACAAAAACCGTCGATTTCCTCCACAAGACTAAATATAGGATCGTAACATTCACCGGAAATTTGCTCGATAATGTTTCGAGGCTGCCAAAAAGGCTGATGCCCGTGGAGTTCGACTGCAATTTTAACGTTGTCCAATTTGAACCGCCTTTTCAAAGAACGCCGAAAACTATCTGAGTTCTATCCTATATTTTTTTATTTGTCCAGACAAAAACCGCCCCGAAATCAATCGAAAGACGGTCTTTAACTCACTTCTTTATCCGAGCCAGTTCCTAAGTTAAATTATGGAAGAACCTTGTAATATTCAGACTTATAACCTTCGGGGTCTTTTTTATACTCCAGATTAAGCATCGTCATCCATTCCGGCTTTATCGTAAAAACACCCAGCTCCACATCTGGATTCATGAGCACCGGCAAGGCAGGCGGACCGCCATGCAGTTTAGTATTATCTATTACCTTCCTTATTATCTTTTCGGCCCGATCCGTATCTTTGAGATAATCAATTATTTCGGCATGACCCCCGCATTGAACCGACATAACGTCCGGACCGGTACCAACTACTATCGCAACATGAGGATTTTCTTTTAAGTTTTTGTATTTCCTGCTTTCTTTATCGGTCATGAAACTAAAAGTAAAATTATTATCGATAGCGTAAAAAAGTGTCGCCGCTTCCGGTTCCCCGCTTCTTGAGGCCGTCGCAATCACAGCCGTTTTATGGTCTTTTAAAAATTTGAGGGCCAGTTTTTTATTTTTTTCTTTTTCGGTGGACATAATTTATATTACTTCACAGTTTATTGAACAATGTCTTGATTCTTTACCCTGAACCAGTTTTTCAAACCCTTTGGCCATCCGTAAAAAGCCAGCAATGCCAACGGCGCCGCCCAGTTCGCCCACCTTTCGATAAAATCCCATACGGGCATGCCGACTAACGGCCTCAACAGCGCCGTCCAGAATCCCCATGCCACCGCCCAAAGAAGGGCAATTCTGATCGGTTTTATCAAAACAAACACCGCCACTGCCAAATCCGTCAAACCGATAAGAAATAGCAAATTCTTTGCCATCTCCGGATCATTAACTCCAAATTTTCCAAACCATCCTATCCAATCCTTTTTGCCCTGCAAGGCAAAAACCCCATGGCCGATAAATTCTCCGGCCACGCCTATCCTCAACGCCCACTCAAACAATTTTTGATTAGTCATGTATTAATTGTATTATATTAGTTATTTTTATTCCACACGCTTATACCATTAGGTTCTTTTCCAACTTTGATCCGTCCCACTTCTTGATCGCTGGAAGTATCTATCACCGAAACATCCTCACTTAAAAGATTAGTAACATAAACAAATTTTCCGTCACCGGAGACGACCACGCCATGAGGCGCTTTTCCGGCTTTAATTTCTTTCACGACTTTTTTAGCCATCATATCAATTTTATAAACCCACTCGCTGGACGGCTGTTCAAAATAATATCCCTGATCGGCAAGATAAATGAAACGCGAATCAGGAGTTGAGTACATCTGGATAGGCCCCTTGGCACTTACGGGAAGCTCAACGTAATTAATCTTTTTACCGATAACATCGTAAATGGCGAGTCGCTTCGTGTCATAGAGAGACACTACGGCATATTTATTATCCGGAGTCACGCCGGCCTGTACCGCTGCTCCGCCCAGGAAAATCTCAGAAAAGCTGTCATTGGAAAGGTCTAGTATGCCCAAAGCCCTACTGCCCAACATTGCAACATAGGCATATTTTTCATCAAGCGATATTCTTAATCCGTGAGGCTGGCTTTCTTCTCCGGTTTTAATACTTTTTATCAATCTGAAACTTACCGCATCTATCTTATTGATGACTCCCTCTGTCTGAGCTGTTACATAGGCATATCTGGAATCGGGAGTTAGTACAACATGGGCCAAATGAATTCCCGGTCTTATCGGTATTCTTTTTATGACCTTATCTGAAGAGGGATCAATCACAATTACTTCATCCGGGTTATCTCCCTCGGCATTTACCGATTGAATAAGACGGATGGAATGACTATGAGCCGCGGCATTTCCGGTAACCCAGACGGTTTTATTGTCCGGACTAACCTGAACATTGTGGGGCATAAAACCGGAAAGATCGATGTTCTTAACGACTTTCTGTCCCACGGGATCTATGACCGAGATTTTGCCCTCTCCTTCAATAGCGACGTATATTTTACTATTCAGATTAAGCTCAACCGTATTTGGGCTAGTATCCGGATTTTGGACAGGACTTTGGACCGGACCGGGACCGAACAAAAGGAAGGGTCCACCGACAACAATTAGGATAGCGACTAGGGCTTGGAGAAAAGGGCTTAATTCGAATTTCATATTATATAGTTTATCACTTTTTTAAATAAGGCTCGACGCGGATGATTCATTTAATAAACTTACTTTTTATTCTTAATCCACCGGATGAGTTCCCAAATACCGGCCACCGGCAAACTCAAGGCAAATAAATACCCAAAAATATAAGTTAAAAATTTAAGTGCCCCGAGAGTAATAACCGCCAGAACAACCGAGAATACCCAGCCCACCGCCCCTATCCCGAAAAATATCAATCCCCAAATTATTGGTCTCATCCCGCTAGAGATTATCGGTTTAGACATTTAATTTTTTCGCTCAAACCGTTTATATTTCCCCTCACTAATTATATTTTTCATCATTATTCTTTTTGTTCTGCTTCTTAAATGCCTCTGCTAATTCTTTTCCCGATAGACTTCTTCCTTGTTTATCGGCTACTTTCATGGCCTGGCAGATTCCGCAATCATCAAAATATTCCCAATCGGTTTTGTTCTCTTTTTTATTTTTAACTTTAGTGGTTTTCATAAAAAATTATTAAACCCATACAGTGCTAGGAGTTATGATATATCATAACTCCTAGCGTTATTATTTTCAAAAAAATGATTTTACTCTATATTCTCGACCCGGAAAACTGCTGATGTTCCGAGCTATTTATCCTTCGAATACCTCAGGACAAGCAAGACCACATTTTTACACTTTAAATACTGTCACGCAGGGATTTTTCCTTGTTTTTCAGCCATAATTTTTTGAAAAGCGGCATTGTGAGCGTTGATAGCATAAATGCCACAGCGGGTACTACTGCATTCAACCACGAGCGCGTTATCTCAATTGCCCACATATACACTCCGATTGAAATATATGTAAATATGGCCAACAAAACTCGCCTTGTCCAGCTTGTTTCCCATGCTTTATCAACTTCGACTCGCTGATTTCTTTCCTCAATTTTTTGGATTTTTTGCTCTAAATTTTCCATATTATTTCCCATGACACTTCTTAAAATTTTAGACGATTAGGAAAGATTTTATTGATGCTCACTCTCCCTAAATTCTACTCCGTATTTATCTGCCAATCTATCACAAACTGATTTTAACTTCGCAGATCCTTCCTCAGAATACCGCGAACCCAATAATGCAACGCCTTTTTCTTCGGCAAATCTAAATGTCTCTTCTAAAACCATAGACGCATAACGCTTGCCTCGATAAGTAGAATCTACGGAAACACCAGTTATCCAATATAAATTTTCTTCATAGGGGCTCTTTTCGAGTTCGCAGATGGCAACGATCTTATTATCAATTTTAATTATAGGATAGAAAAAGTTATCACGACTTTTATGTATATTTATAAGATTTTAGATATTAAAATATTTAAAAACTCCGCCTTCCTTAGAGTTTAAAAAGCGATCATCTTGAGGCTCTGATTCTCCTTTATAGATTAAATCAAAAAGTTCTTGTCCGGTTATAGTTTCGGCTTTAGGTAAATTTTCTTTCTTCTCAACGGATTTTGAAGATAATTTTTCTGTCATTTTTTAATAAATTCCCTGACGATGACCAAATTCGATAATAATGACAAGTAATCGATTTTTATCAACACGATAAATAATTCGATGGGGCCAAACCCGAACCGAATATTGACCGACTCGTTCGCCATGAAGTTGCTTCCCAAAGAAAGGATCATTTACTATAGAATCAAAAGCACCGACAATGCGTTTCCTATCTTTTTCCCGAATATCTTGAAGTTTTTTTCTTACTTTTGGTTTTAGATACAATTGAAATGGCATCTTTTTTATTTACTTTTTCTGCAACTTTAAAACCCCAGTCCTTCTTAAGATCATCCAGGGTGGGATATCTCTTATATTGTCCGGTCCGGATTGCTCTATCAGCTTCGGCAATATCCTTGTCAAGGTTGGGAAATTGCTGCATAACCTCCATTGTTTCTGTCCAAGATTCAAACTCTTCGGCTGACATAATAACACCCTTGGGTTTGCCTTTTTCAGTGAAAGTAAAATAAACACCAGGTTTTTGAATCTTTTCTGAGATTTTAAATATATTTTTCCTAGCTTCTGAGATAGGTATGGTTGTCTTTATATTCATACGTACATTATAACGTACATCAATTTAAAAATGCAAGTCGCTCTGCGATTTTTTTTATTTCTCATAGCACTTTTTGATATGATTAGACGATTAGGAAACTATTTTTTGATTGACTTATAATCATTTTCTTCGCCAATCAGCCTTATATAATCTTCGCATCCGTCTACAGCAATAGCGCCACATTTACAGTGGATCATTTTCTTGCGGGTATTCCAATAAATCTCATCGCCACATTTCCTGCACTTATAATATATTTCTTTTTTAGTTTTTGTTTTCACGATTCTATTGAGTAAAGATCTGAACATACTTCCCATAAATATAAGTGCGGTCATATGTTTCTTTCTCATCCTTCAGCTCAAGAATACCAAGATTAATAAATCTATCAACGAGTTTTTGGGCGCCAGCCCGACTGAAGCCAGTCCATTTCATAATATTTCGAGTTGAAACAATTGGCTGAGCATATAATTTTTGCAACACCAAAACACCGCTTTCCGATTCTCTTTTGGCAAGCGCCAGAATTTTTGCCATATCATCTTCTCGAAGTTTAGTTATCTGTTTTGAAACTAAAATGCCATTGTTAGCTGTCTCAATCACGCCATCAAGAAAAAAGTTCAGCCAAGCTCCAACTTCACCATAATGATAGCCTAGGAGTTTTTGATAATAAACTTTTTGATATTTCCTGAAATACGAAGATAGAAAAAGTACTGGTCTTTCGAGCATATTTCTGTGGCACAAGAGCATGGTAATTATTAATCGGCCCGTCCTTCCATTTCCATCAAGAAAAGGGTGTATAGTTTCAAACTGAGCATGGGTCAAAGCAACATGAATAATAGGCAAAGTAGATTTTTCATTATGCAAAAACTTCTCAAGATCATTGAGAGCACATTGCATTTCTTCTACGGTCGGCGGAACAAAAGAAGCATTATCAGGTCTTGTGCCGCCAATCCAATTTTGAGATTTACGAAACTCTCCCGGATCTGAAAAATGTGTTGCCCGAGCTCCAGTCATAAGTTGTGCGTGAATTTCCCGAATTAGACGAAGTGATAAAGGAAATTTTTCTAATCTTTTGAGTCCATAGTTTAGTGCCTTAATATAATACAAAATATCATCGGCATCAGTATCTTTTATAGCAACGCCTGCTTTTATCTCCATGGCATCTATGATAGTTGCCTTAGTGCCTTCGATTTGGGAAGAAGATTCAGCATCTTTAGCCACAAACATCGAGAGAAAAAAATCGACATCAGGGAGTGTATGAGTTACCCCATCTAATTTACCGACTAAACGATCGGCTTCGGCAGCTTTTATCAAAATATCTTGGGGTAGGTTAAAAATGCCCCTAGGGGGGAAGGTATTAGGGATAAAGGCCTTAAATCCTCCTTTTTGTATTATATTCTTACCGATTTCGATATTCATAAAAGTCTATGCGTCTTTTGTAGATATATACTATCTTATCACTTAGTTTATATTGTGTCAAAGGATGCCAACTATCTTGTGGCCCAATAACCGCTTAGTGAATCGTGCAGCAACTTTACCGGCCGTGACAATGTTTAAACTTTTTGAAACGGCCATCGGGATGCTTGGCTTTGCACGGACAAGGATCATTCCGGCCAGCTTTCACAAGCTCGCCTTTTGGATTGTATATCCTAATCTCCGAAGTAGTTAGAGTTGGCGTGGCAAAATTAATACCCAATGTTTTAAGGAAGTCATAATAAAGTTCTGAAGAGTCTTTTTTAAGATAATTTGTAGACAATTTTATCCCTAATATTTTCTTAATATCAAAATCGAACTCACCATCCTTATATTGACGCAAGAGTTTTTGACCAAAATCATAATTCGGATTTAATTCTAAGGCCATATCGACCATCTTTTTGCCTTCAGCTCTTTGTCCACATGCAAAATGAGATACTGCCTTATTTGCATATAAACGATAAATATAAAATACTGTGGTACGCCTTTTTAAAAATTCTTTAAAACACCTATCGAAACTCTTGAGCGCGTTATAATAATCTCCCGAATTCATTTCGTTAAAAGCCTTCTCATATAATTTATCCAAATCTTCGCCGTGGCCAATAGGCGTAATGTTCATTTCAAAATCAGGTTCATAAGAATTATCCCTTTCGGCTACAAGCTGGCCGGGCGATTTATTTTTTAAACCTTTTTGCAGACATAAATTATAAAAATCATTATATGAACCGATGAGATCTTCTATGTCTAGCGATTCACCGAGATCGTTAAAATTTACCAATCCGGTTAGACGATCGATAATCTCTGTATGTGCCGTAGCATTACGTTTAAGATTGTATATCCATTTTTTAACTAGCCCCGTTGTAACAAAAGTATCAATCTTAAATTTCTTCAGCATCCTGGAAAATTTTTCTTCCACTTCTTCTATTGATCGCAAATCACCATGCGACTCAACACCATTATCAGAATGACTATCCCACATCTTAACAGCATCTTTTGGGGTAATCAAAGATCTATCTTTTCGCCATATTTCCTTAACGGATTTATTGAATTTAATGCCAAGATTGAACGAATCAGCTCCTACGATTTCCCAACGGCTATCTATGAAGGCAAGGCGATTATAAAAAATGTCTTTGGGACGTAATTGGAAAGTGGCTTTATATTCTTTGACGTTGAACTTTTTACCGGTCTGTAGATTTTCCAATTCGAGACTTTTGCCAGGCTCGACAGAGACCACTTCCCACATGCCATAGAGATTTGCCTGTAAATCTTTATATATTTGTAAATCTGCCTTCTCAAAACCAAGCGGATTGTTATCACAAAAACTTTCCAACGTAGTTCCCCCATCTCTCCATTGATAATCAAAGATAAACCATTCGGTAAAAAATCCAAGTTCTTTTTCATCCATACTCCTTCTTCTTAGCGCTTGAGCTGATTCGACCTCAAAAAATTCTATCATCGCCCCCTCAACCTCCCTCAAATATTGTGGATTTGAAAAATAGTAATCTACAACTTTTCCAATTGTACCCTTCTTCATTTAAGTTTTATTATTTTTCTTATTCTGTTCTTTAAATGCTGATTTTAATTCTTCCATAGACAAATTTCTACCCCGCTTATCAGCTTTTTCCATAGCTTTGCAGATCAGACAATCATCAAAATATTTCCAATCGGTTTTGTTCTCTTTTTTATTTTTAACTTTAGTAGTTTTCATGAAAAGTTATTAAACCCATGCGGCGCAAGTTGTTATGATATATCATAACTCCTAGCCGAATAGGATATGGGGTTTATTATATTACTATTTCAGTTAAAAATAAAAGCAGTCAAATATGACTGCTTAGTTTTTAACCCCTAACTGCCAGAATACAAAACTCCAGATATCGGCGTACTGTTCAATGGTAGCAGAAATAGCCGCCGCACCGCCATGTCCAGCTTTTGTTTCAACCCGCAATAGAATCGGGTTTTTGGAAATATTTGCCTCTTGAAGCCTGGCCACTGTTTTATACGCCTGTCCAGGATGAACCCGGTCATCACTATCCGAAGTAAGAATTAGGGTTGATGGATATTTAGTCCCCTTTCGAACATTGTGGTATGGACTATAGCTTAATAGGTAAGGCGCCATATCCGCTTCTTCTGCGGATCCATAATCTGGAATCCAAAGACGCCCGCCATCAAATAAATGATAGCGAAGCATATCAAGGACAGGATTACCGATCACTACGGCTTTGTATAGATCCGGCCGTTGGGTGAGGCAAGCTCCAGCAAGAAGTCCGCCGTTTGACCAGCCAAAAATAGCAAGTTTATTTTTCGAAGTATATTTTTCACTGATAAGAAATTCTGCCGCTACAATAAAATCGTCAAATACATTCTGTTTATTCTTACGCATACCGCCTTCGTGCCACTTTTCGCCGAACTCTGATCCGCCACGAAGATTAGCCTCTACGTATACCCCACCCGCTTCAAGGAAAGAAACGGTTGTTTTAGTAAAGCTTGGCGTAATAGAAATGTTAAATCCTCCATAACCGTACAGCATGGTTGGATTTTTACCATCTCGCTGTAATCCCTTCTTTGAAACTATGAACATCGGGACTTTGGTCCCGTCTTTTGACTGATACCATCTCTGTTCTACTTGAAAATCTGACTCTTGAATCCCGCCTTCAGCTTTCTTGAAAAGACTCACTGCCCCATTACTAAGATCCCGACGATAGACATTGTGCGGAACCACGAATGAAGTAAAACCAAAAAAGATTTCCTCTCCTTCGTCTTCGCCGGTTATACCACCAAGCGTACCCAGAGACGGAAGTGGAATTTCCTGTAATACAGAACCGTCGAGCCTATATTCCCCCAGAACCGAATGAACATTTTCGAGTGTCTGCACAAAAAGACGATTTTTAACTGTAAGGAAAGTTTCAATAACCGCATTGTCATTTTCCGGAATAACCGTATTCCATTGGACCATGCCTCCACCAACATTTTCAAGCGAAACAGACCTGATAGTCCAATTCGGGGCTTTATAATTAGTAAGGATATACAGAAGACCGCGATGAAATGTTGCTCCAAAAATAGCATCTTTCCCTTCAACAACGATTATGAATCCACCTTGAATATCTTGCAAATCTTTTAAGTAAAGTTCGTTTCTTGGTTTTTCTCCGGTAGTAACATAGGCACTAACGAGCAACCACCGACCGTCTTTTGAAGCCTGAGCTCCAAGATAGTCGGTTTTTTCACGGCCGTCACCAAAAACAATAACATCATTTTTGGGATCATCACCTAGCCTATGATAGAAAATCCGTTTATAGAACTTCTCTTCGCCATTTTCGGGAGCATTTGGATCTCTACGGACATACCAGAATCCGGTACCGTCATACGACCAAGCTCCAAAACTCGGATATCCAGTTTCCGGAATTTCATCAGACAAATCTTTACCTGAAGATACGTCCAGAATCCGAATACTATTGCGATCATTAGCAGTCTTGGAAAGTCCGTATGCTAAAAGTTTGCCATCTTCCGAAGGTGTCCATCCTGAAAGGACTGTCTTTTTATCCGGTGAAAGAGTGTTTTGATCTATGAGAACACGTGGCGAAGCCAGTAATCCGTCTTGGACATAAAGTACACCAAGATCCTGACCGCCTTTACGCTCGACGAAAAAATAATGACCATTCTTTGGATAAGGGACTGCAACCGTATCTAGATTGAAAAGTTCACGCATGCGCACTTTGATCGCATCACGCGATTTAATCTTGTCAATGAGTGAGCGGGTATGGACATTTTGTTCGTCAACCCAAGCTTGCACTTCAGGAGAAGTATTTTCTTCGAGCCATCGATAAGGATCGGAGACTTTTATTCCATGAATGTCATCAATAACTTCTACTTTTTTAGTTTTAGGCATAGGATGAGAATCTTTATTTACAAAAACAGCGAAAATAGCTACTAAACCAACGGCTATCCACGCACTAAATTCCATCGTCATACCCCTTATAATTTTCAATAAAACTAAGAGGGATTGTAAAATATTAGTAGCCATGGGTCAAATCCGCTAGACCCCATGACACTTCTTATACTTCTTCCCGCTACCACAGGGACAAGGGTCGTTGCGGCCAACTGCTGAATTACGAATTTGGGATTTTGAATTTTGGTTTTGAGCATCCAAACCATTATTCTTACTTCTTAATTCGTTATCCACAATATCAGGTCTCCGCTCTTCCATCTTAACTTCCCACGGTTGTTGGATAAACGAAACTTTGAAAATGAGGTTAGCCACTTGGCCTTTGATCGTATTTTGCAGATTCTCAAACATTTTTTGACCCTCGATTTTATATTCTATCAACGGATCACGCTGGCCGTAAGCCCGTAAACGAACCGACTCACGCAACGACTCCATCGCTTCAATATGATCCATCCAAAGTTCGTCTATTGTTCTCAAGAGAACAAACTTTTCAAGTTGTCTCATCATCTCAATTCCAACTTCCCCCTCTTTAGCCTCATAGGTCTTGGTCACATAATCAAGAATATATTCTGACAATTTATGAAAATTCTTATCGCTTGAAACTTCCAGAAGTTCAGAATGCAAAGAACCTCCGCCTCCGCCAGAAGGGGCGGATGACGGACTACCAACAAGGGCTTTGATTGATTCGGCTATTTCTTCTAAATTCCACTCGGCCGTTTCTCCTTCAGGGGCATGGAGAATAACTATTTGATTAACGACATCAAGAACATAACCCAAAACAGTTTCTTTAATATTATCAGAAAACAAAATTTCTTTGCGCAAACGATAGATGGCATCACGGTGTTTATTCATCACATCATCATACTCAAGAACGTATTTGCGAATATCAAAATTATGGCCTTCAATCCTTGACTGGGCCTGCTCAATCGCCCGAGAAACAAAACGATTTTCTATAACATCGTCTTCCCCTATCCCAAGGGTATTCATTAGATTCGTCAGACGGTCACCGCCAAAAACGCGGATAACATCATCTTCGGTCGAAACAAAAAACTGAGAAGAACCTGGATCGCCCTGTCGGCCGGAACGGCCGCGAAGCTGATCGTCTATTCTGCGGGCTTCATGCCGCTCCGTGCCAATTACATGCAGTCCCCCCGCCTCCCGCACCCCCTGTTGAAGTTTGACTTCAACAGGGTTGCCGCCAAGAATTATGTCAACGCCGCGGCCAGCCATGTTGGTCGCCACCGTCACCGCACCTAAGCGCCCCGCCTGAGCAATAATTTCTGCTTCTTTCTCATGATTTTTAGCATTTAAAATATTATGCTGAACGCCTTCGCGCTGAAGAAGCATCGAGAGAAGTTCATTTTTTTCAATAGAAACCGTCCCGATAAGAACCGGCTGACCCTTTTCGTTTCGTTCTTTAATTTCACGGGCAACTGCTTTGAACTTGCCCATTTCTGTTTTATAAATCCTGTCGGCTAAGTCACCTCTTATCGCCGGCTTATTTGTCGGCACGGAAATAACCTCAATATTGTATACTTTGTGTAATTCCTCGGCTGAAGTTCGAGCCGTTCCGGTCATACCGGCAAGTTTTTTATACAAACGAAAATAATTCTGGAAAGTAATAGTGGCTAAAGTCCGGGACTCTTTCTGAACATTGACACCCTCTTTGGCCTCAATCGCCTGATGAAGACCTTCCGACCAGCGCCGGCCAGGCATTAAACGTCCCGTGAAATCATCAACAATAATAATTTCACCCTCTTTGACCACGTAATCCTTATCCCGCCTAAAAAGTATTTGGGCTTTTAGAGCTTGCTCCAAATGATGGACATAACGGACTCCGCCTTCATCATAAATATTTGAAAGACCGAGCATTTTCTCAACTTTTTCAATTCCGCTTTCAGTTATAGAAACAGCTTTGAGTTTTTCATCAACGTTGTAGTCATCATTCTCTTTTAAACTCGGGACAACCCTGGAAAATGTCTCGTATAGTTTTCCGGAATCAATGTCGGGAGCGGAAATAATAAGCGGGGTTCTGGCTTCGTCAATTAAAATAGAATCGACTTCGTCAACGATTGCAAATGAGTGCTCGGTTCTTTGGGCCATCTGATTTGAATCGTAGGCCATATTGTCGCGCAAATAATCAAATCCATATTCATTATTAGTACCATAGGTAATATCGGCGCCATAAGCCTCTTTCTTCGTCACCGGCCGCAAAAATTCATGAACAACATGGAAACTTCCGGTTAAATCTCTTTCTTTATCCAATTTTTCTTCTTTTGAATTTTGCCTGCCCGCCGACTTGTCCGCCATAGCTTTAGCGACGGTGGAAGCTTCAGCGAAGGAGGGATCATTGGAATTTGGAATTTGTTTGGAATTTGGGATTTGGGATTTGGGATTTGTTGTATGACCTTCGTCATACAAGTAGCTTCCATCATGGTTTATACACCCCACGCTAAGGCCCAACAGCGAATATATTTGTCCCATCCAAGCAGTATCGCGCCTGACCAAATAATCATTGACCGAAACTATATGGACGCCCTTTCCCGATAGCGCGTTAAGATAGGCCGGCAAAGTAGCCACTAGCGTTTTTCCTTCTCCGGTCCTCATTTCCGCGATCTTCCCCTGATGCAAAACAATTCCTCCCATCAGCTGAACGTCAAAATGTCTCTGGCCGATAGTTCTTTTGGCTGCCTCCCTGACCGCCGCAAAGGCCTCTGTTAACACAGCATCCAACGACCCGCTTTCAACTATCAATTTCTTCAGATAGTCAGTTTTGGCGCGAAGTTCCTCGTCAGAAAGTTTTTCAAATTCGGGTTCAAGCGCATTAATTTCATCAACCAGCGGTTGAAGCGATTTGATATACCGTTCATTAGCATCACCGAAAATCCTAGATAAGATTGACATAAATTAATAACAGTTATAATCTAACACCACGTTCTTTTCTAGCTTAAGTTACCACAAAAAGGGGTAAAAAGAAATGAAGAATTCAATCTTGGTATACGACCCACTAGCCCACCCTGATGGTTTTGTAACGGGTAGCACGATCAAAATACTATCCAACCACAATCTGACTCCTTGCCAAAACTAATGCGGCATTTCTGCCGCTTTTTTGTTGGTTAGATCAAATCCTAAAAGAAGTACGGCAACTTTTAACTTTTTAACTCTTCTTACAAATAAGATTGCTATAGCAATCTTATTTGTAAATATAATATAGTATTTATAGATATATAGATATGCGAATTAGGAACAGAATGATTAAATGAGTTTGAAGTGTTTGCGGATTTTAAAATCCCCCTCTATGGCATCGGCTAATACGACTTTTACATAAGGTTCTATTTCGAAAATGTTACGCAAATAAACGATTTCATTCGTACAGTCGTAGGGATGAACCCAAACGCTTTTTTGGATCATATAAAAGCCCAATTCTTTTAATGTCCGGGAAAAACCAGTACTGTAACTATGTTTATGTTTTGGAATGTCAAAAATAACTAACCGAAATTTTTTATCCCAGACTATTGGTTTTTCTATCTCCAAATTATCAAAATCAGCGATACCAACAAACTCTTGTCCGGCTGATGTGATCCGGACCTCCGTTCTACCATCGGGCAGATCTTTAATCTCCGTAAATTTCCTAGAGCGCAAATAAGTTAGAGCCCGGAATAACTTTTCCCGCTTTTTTCTTTGATTTTGTTCTTTTAAAATCCGGGCAATATTATTGGGTAAATTTAGGGCAAAAGTTGGACTGCTTGCAGCTAAAATAAACACTCCGCCGACAGCTAATGCTCTTAAAATTTGAAAAGACAAACTTTTCTTTTTTATTCTATAGATTCCCTTCATATTACATACTGATTCCTTCTTACAAATAAGATTGCTATGGCAATCTTATTTGTAAGAAGGAATTTTTAGAAATTTATAAAAAGCTAATGCGAGCCGCTGGCTATTTTTATGGGTTGTCGCGAGAGATCCCTCTTCTTATCTTTAAACTTTTTTATTTCTCTTTGAAGTTCGTTTTTGACATCGACGATGGCGTTGCGCAAGTCCTCATGCTGGCAGGTTGCCCGCAGTAATTTACCGCCAATTTTTAAATTAACTTCAGCATAATATATCCTCCCCGAACGGTGGTGTTTTGAGGGCAAGCCAATCTCAACTCTTGCTTCAATGGGACCTTTCCCAATAAATTTCTCCAATCCGCCGATCCTATCCTCAATAAAAACCTTCAGCGGTCCATCTGGAGTAATGTTTTTGTATAATACACTAACCTTCATTGGCGTTATTATAGACAATTTATCTGGTTATATCAACTCCGGTTTTATAAAAATTTAATTCTAAATCATTAATTGTAAATATCGCATTCCAATCACGACTAGAAGCATCCCATTGTTGAGGCGTAATGTGAAGCCAGTGCTTGGTCGAGTCAGGCCAGACCGCATACACCTTTTCGTCATTAGCATATTTTACGTAATTCGAAGTTTGATAAGAATTAAATATTTCCGGTTCCAGTTCAATGGCACTAGATGGATCTAAATGGCCGTAAAGCGCAATAACTCCAGGATTAAGATATCTTTTATACTTTCCCCAAATTACATATATTTCTTTTTCTCTTGGCCTTTTTATCAAAGCGCCGTCTTTTAGCGTATTAGCTTGGGCATTCTTTGTTTCTACCATCGAAACCTTAACATTCAAATAATTAGGAGTTTCGATCTTGCCAAATCCGGACGTCTTTGTTGATTTTGTCGCCAAAACAACAACCTTATTTAATCTACTGTCTGAATTTAAAACGTAACCGCTCCCCTGCCCTGAGCCTGATTGAAGGGCCTTCCCCAATACAACTTTTCCAGACTCATAAAAAGCAAGATAAGAAGCAATAAAATTCTGGCCAGGCTCACCATTAATATCTATCCTAGCACTTTTTGATTGATCGCTTGAAATTGCACTCATATCAAATTCTAGCCACAACGGCTGCCAGTCCTTAAGATAATGAGTCGAAGAGTACTCTCGTAATCCCGAAGATAAATATATTCTCTGTTGGGGCGAAGCTTTAATGTTTTTTAATTCTGTTCTCTTATAGCCAAGTTTTATATTTTTGGAAACATCGTTTAGATACAAAGCTCCCAGCCAATTCAGAAAAACCTCGCCAAATCCGCTTCCGCCAGAAGGGGCGGATGACGGACTATAATAGCCCTTATCTGTAAAATATTTATTCAACGAAGAGATTCCGGTCAAAGAGCTTCTCAGCATTTCCGATAAAATATTAGGGCCAAACTGCTCGACTAAATATTCAGCAAACAATGCAACCATGGCATAATCTGAATTTTTATTCGGCCACTCGGTCAAACTATCAGATTGATTGCCGGAAAAGATATAAGCTCTTCGATCCAAATTAGAATTCGGGTAAGAATCATTATAACCGGCCACAGAAATTGAGTATTCCGAGCGCAGTTCATTTAACCAAACGTCTTCCGATGAATTGTTGATTAGCTCTTTCTGATTAAAAGAAATGAGGTGCTGAAACTCATGGGCCAGAAACATTTTTTCTACAAAAGAATCCGAAACCAAAACTTCGGCATTCAAGGAAATCATCTCCCGCTCGTTAGAATCCTTCGATGATTCTTTGGCGTAACCGTTAGCAGTATCAAAATACCCCCCATTATTAGTTAAAAGCTCCTCCAGAAGAATAGTAATCTTGGGATCACCATCAATGCCAGGTTTCGGCTCCGACCCCCAAAGAGCCGTTTCTTTTGGGTAAATATTTTTATCAAACTCGTCGGCTAAAAATTTAATGTTTGTTAGAAGAGAATTTTGTCCAGCAAAACCAAGGCCATCCCAATAACTGTCTTCAATGTAAAAATAAAGATTCTCGCCGATATGACGCAATGTCGCAGTTAAAGATGTCCTCTCGTATTTATCAAATTCTGGATTTACATTAAAATTCGTTCTCTGGCCAAGACTATCGGCATAAACAGGTTTACCAACAAAAAAGCTGATAAGAATCAGCAGAAAACACAAAAATTTAGCCATTTTAACTAAACCCATTTCATCATTATACCAATTCTAGATAAGACCGGCCATTTTTTTTAATTCCGAGATGCCTTCTTCCAGGTCAATTTCAGGCTTCCAGCCTAAAAGTTCACGGGCCAGAGTATTGTCGGCCAAAGTATGCTTAGGCTCCAACCTGGCAGGTATATAGGTTGCCGGTCCCCCAATCAGCTGGGCGATTCTGTTCATGGATTGATTTTTACCGGCTCCGATATTTATTACTTCGCCCCTACCCACCATCTGACTTTCCATGGCCAGTATATTAGCCCGAACGACATCCCTAACATGAGTAAAGTCCCTCGTTTGTTCCCCATCACCTGTGATTGTCATCGGTTCGCCATTTAATCTTTGCTTTAAAAATTTTCCGATAACAAGAGCGTAAGCGCCATCAGGATTATATCTCGGACCATATACATTAAAATAACGGAGAGAAACGGTTGGAAGATTATAAACCTCCCTCCATAACCTGCAGTAAAGCTCACCTAAATATTTTTGCAAACCATACGGACTTTTCGGAGATGGAATCATGTCTTCTTTTAATGGCATCGCTACCTGATCGCCGTAAGCCGAACTGGAAGCTGAATAAATAAATTTTTTGACTTTTGCTTCGACTGAGGATATCAAAACATTCAACGTACCCTCAACATTAGTTTTGTTTGATTCGGCCGGACACTCAATGGAATATTGAACTCTGGGCAAAGCTGCCAAATGAAAGACATAATCTACTCCCGTAAAAATAGGTTTTATGGAACCAAGGTCAGTGACATCAAGAGTATGCAGAACTGCCTTTTTGTTAACGTTCTCCTTCTTGCCGTTAGATAGGTCATCAATCACATGAACCTCAAAACCACGCTCAATCAGAACATCAACTAAATTCGACCCTATGAATCCGGCGCCGCCGGTTACGAGTAATCTCATTAGAAATTTCTAATTATTCTAATTGACCTAATTATTCTAATCAATGTCCAATGTTTTAATTTCTAATGTCTAAAATAAGAATTTGGTCATTGGAATTTGATTAGGTTAATTAGAAATTAGGTTAATTTATACCCGTATCTTCTTTCTTTTCTGGACAATTATTTCCTTATCATGCCTCGAAACGTCTTCCATTGAGAGTCCCTGAGATTCAATGAGAACTTTATTATAATCCCGGACTGCTTTCAGAACCGCCAGGCCGCCCTGAAGAATCTTGAGATGTTCCTTGTCTAATAATTTCTTCTTGATCGCATCTTTTTCAAGCGTCTCGCCAAAAGCGATAAAAGCATTCATATCCTTCGGAAAGCAGTACCCCCCACTCCCCGAGTAATTACCGTGATTAACATTCAGCCAAGCCGGACCAATACGTAAATCGGCGCCTATCAGCTCTTTAACATTTTCGTAATCTACTTTTACTCCATTTATTTTACTCATTGAGTAGCACATATCAGCTAAGATATTTCCATAGATCACTTTGATATAGCCGAAAACGTTCGAGGCGTATTTACCAAATTCAGCTTCAGTAGCATTGACTGATTTTTTGGCATAGTCAGATGTCCAAGGACGAATAAAATTCTTTTTGGGCAAAAGATTAAGAACCTCTACCGCATCGCTCATGCTTTTCGCAGTTGTTCCGACTATTTGCCGGTCGGGAGAAATAAAATCCTCCCAGGCTTGAGATTCTGTCAAAAATTCCGGATTAAAGATAAACCGCTTTTTGGGATGTTTTTTCTGAAGCTTCTCCACCGTCCCGGGTGAAACCGTTGATTTAATTACGACTATTTTCCTATCCCCAACACCGGCCACAGCCGACTCAACAATAGATACATTACAACTGCCGTCCGGATTTGTCGGCGTCGGAACCGAGACAAAAATTACATCGGCCCTATTAACATCGTCGGAATAGCCCTTTTTTGAGTCAACATCATAGCAAAACAAATCCCGGCCTCTTTTATAGCCGTTTACATCTTCAAACCACCTTCTTATCGGCTCGCCCACCATCCCCAGACCGATAATACCAATTTTTATTTTATTAGTTGCCATACAGGCATTATACCCACTTAATGAGTGCTTGCAATTGACGCTTTATCGGTTTTGGGTTATTATTAACCACAATCATGAGAAGATTCGGCCTTTTTTTATTGGATATCGGGGCTTTATATGGAGCTCTGGCCATTACCCTTTTTGTACGTTATAGGGATAGTTTCGGCTACCAATACGGCATTCACTCAATGCCTTTTTTGTTTATTTTTGCCCTCTGGCTCTTTATTTTCTACATCACCAACTTGTATGACTTCGGGTTTTTAAGAAACAACCTCGACTTTTACTCCGGCCTTTCTCGGGCAATCATCACCGCCTCGGCTATCTCCGTCATTTTCTTTTATTTAATCCCGATATTCCAGATAACACCAAAAACAAATTTGGCCCTATTTACGGCCCTATCCTCGGGAATAGTTATCGCCAGCCGAACTCTTTTTAATAAAGCCAATGCCAGCGGTTACAAGAAGCCTCTTTTAATTGTCGGGGTAAACAACCAATCCTTAGAACTGGCAAAATTTGTGGAAGAAAATCCTCAGCTTGGTTACGAGTTAAAATATTTAATGGACTTAGTCAAAGAAGGAATAAGAAATGTGGACCAAATTATTCGTCAGGAAAAAATAAACACCGTCGTCATCTCTCCAGAAACTTATCAGATTCCCCAGATCATCGATACATTTTATCGCTCGCTTGAAAACCGGGTTACCTTCCGCAACCTTTCATCATTCTATGAACAAATAACCAATAAAGTTCCTCTTGGCGCCATTAACCAAGTTTGGTTTTTGGAAAACCTAACCGAGGGCAGTAAAAAAACATACGAAGAACTGAAGAGGTTTTTTGATCTCATTTTTTCATTCGTCCTTGGAGCCGTCGTTTTGCCGTTTATACCCCTGATTGCCTTAACAATAAAAACCGGCTCGCCTGGACCAATATTTTACCGCCAGAAAAGAGTCGGCCAGAATGGGAAAAATTTTGAAATAATAAAATTTCGAACCATGAAAAAAGATGCCGAAAAAGAAACCGGCGCCGTTTGGGCTCAAGAAAACGACCCCAGAATAACCTGGCTCGGTAAACTCCTCCGCAAAGCAAGAATAGACGAACTTCCCCAGCTCTGGAATATCATCAAAGGAGAGATGTCATTCGTCGGCCCGCGGGCCGAAAGACCGGAATTCCATGAGAGTTTAAAAAAGAACATACCCTTTTATGAAGAGAGGTATATTATTAAACCAGGACTTACCGGCTGGGCTCAGATAAATTACCGCTATAGTTCATCCGTCGCCGATGCCGCCGAAAAATTGCAATACGACCTCTACTATATAAAAAACCGCTCTCTCATTCTCGACCTAGGAATTATTCTCAAAACAATAAACATCTCTCTCCGCCAAGCCGGAAGATAAAAAATTAAAAAGCTCCGAGATTTCGGAGCCTGTCAGCTTGCCAGCTGGTCGGCAACAATCTGGGGAATGAATGGTTCAAGAGCTTTTTTGACGGCTTCAACTGCTTTTTGATTATACCTTGAATCTCTTTCAACTTTAGCAATTATTTTTGGCAATGCCCTGCTTTTAAATTGATCGAACAACATGAGACAAACAGCTCTTGATGTATTATTAGTACTACGATATGGAGTCTCTCTTGATAAATATGCCGCGTCCGTAGAATTAATATAAATCTCTCCGGTGTCTAATATTGAGAACTTAAATCCATAGAACCCCGTACAAAACCATCTAGTAATTTTATATAAAGTCCCGTTAATTGACCTCCACCGATAAACAATTCCGGGCTTTCTCAACCTTATATCTATTCTACCGACTGCCCTTGGCCACCCCGAAATATAAAAATCCGGCACTTTTAATTCTTCGATCTCAACTTTTCTAACTTTCTGAAAAAAATCACCAAGTCCAGAACTAATATCAAGAGTTCTCTCCATGACTTACTCCCCGTTGTAGTTGTAAAGGAAAATTAACTACCCAGGAGAATACCACGATAATAAATATTTGTAAAGTATTGACATTTTTAACTTATTATTATATAAAGCGGATACGATTCCAGTTCGTTCACAATAAAGGAGAACAACAAAATGCGCCCGAAAGAAGTTACCGAACTCATCAGAGCTATCGTTAACAGTCAGGGCATGCCGGCTCTCCACCTTTGGGGACCGCCCGGATGCGGGAAATCAAGAATTTGCTGCCAAGTAGCTCAAGAGGAGAAAATCGGATTCATTGACACGAGATTATCAATGATGGACCCGAGTGATATTAAAGGACTGCCTTTTCCTGAAAATGACAGAGCAAAATGGCTGGCCCCCCACGAATTCCCGCGAGATGGCCGAGGCATCTGGCTTCTTGACGAGATGAATCTGGCTCCTCCTCTAGTTCAAGCCAGCGCATATCAATTGATTTTGGACAGGAGAGTCGGTGAATATCTAGTCCCGGATGGATGGTATATGATTGCTGCCGGAAACAAAGCCGAACATGGAGCGAACGTATATAAAATGGCAGCTCCCCTAAGAAACCGTTTTATACATGCTGATGTTGAAATTCATACTGACGATTGGCGCGAATGGGCAATGAAAATAGGAATTGCATCTGAAGTTATCGAATTCATAAGTTTTATGCCCGACAAACTCTACCGTTTTGATCCGGCCAGACATGATAATGCCTTCCCCACTCCCCGGACATGGGAATTCGTTTCTAGAATATTAAAGACCGACACCTTGAGTCAAAATTTAAAGGAAAAGTTGATCCAAGGTACAATCGGCGAGGGTACAGCAATTGAATTCAAGGGCTACCTTAGAGTTAGAGCTGAAATGCCTGATCTTGACGAAATATTGAGAGGCAAGAACCTAATAGTAAAAGGCGGAATTGATACTTCTTATGCCCTAGTTACCGGTTTGGTCGTAAAAGCTCGACCGGAACAATTTGAGCGCTTACTTCAGTATTCCGATTATTTAGAACCGAAGGAGATAGCCGTCTTAATGATAAAACTTATGCTCCAGAAGAATAAACAGACCGTGGTTCAAAGTCCCTCCTGGACAAAGCTAGCGAAAGAATATTACGAACTACTGACTTTTGATTAAGGAAAACCAAACATGCCAAAACTCTCTCCCAGAAACCGCATCCTTAAAGAACGAATGGTCCTTATGAGAGACGAGTACAGTTTTTTCGGATATCTTGCCCTGGGACTTGAACCGGTTGAAACCAGAGATCTGCCCATCCCGACAATGGCAACAGACGGAAAGCACTTGTTCTATCACCCTGACTTTGTTAATAACGTACCACCGGAACAGCTAAGAGGCACTCTCGTCCACGAAGTACTCCACTGCGCCCTTGGACATATTTGGAGAAGGGGCGGCAGAGAGTTTTTGAAATGGAATTATGCCACTGATTTTGCAATAAATCTCATTGTAACAAAAGAGGGTCTCCAGCTTCCGCCGGGCATATTGCTGGACAAAAAATACGAAGGAATGTCAGCTGAAAGAATATATGATTTACTGCCCGATCCGAAAACAATCAAGGGCAGACTAGCGGATTCCCACCATAAATGGCCGGGAAAACCGAACAAGAATCAAGGTACAAGCACAGAATCCAATGATAACCAGGATGGAAATAATATTAGCGCCCAAGATGTTAATAAAGAAAACCAGGATCTTGCGGACCAGTGGAAAGACCGCATAGCCAGAGCGGCAAATTTTGCCAAAGGCAGAGGTCACTTGCCAGGTTCAATAGCAAAGCTGGTTGAAGACATCCTTGAACCGAAACAGGATTGGAAAACCCTTTTAAGAGACAAGGTTATCTCAACGGCTAAGAACGATTTCCGTTTTTATCCACCGGCTAAAAAACATCTTTGGCGAGGCATATACCTCCCATCCGTTTACGGAGAGAAGCTAGAAATTGCCTGCGCTATTGATACTTCCGGTTCGGTCAGTAAAAAACAATTCCAAGAGTTCATGGCTGAAACAAGGGGCTTAACCGATCAGTTTGAAGATTATACTCTTCACCTATTTTTCTGCGATGCGGGTATCCACGATTACTTTGAGATAACCCCTCAGGATGTCTGGCCGAAATTTTTTCCTAAACATGGTGGCGGTACGGCCTTTGAACCAGTATTCGCGGAAATTGAAAAAAGACGCCTAGAAATATCCGCTCTTGTCTATCAGACGGACGGAATGGGCAGCTATCCGGCTCGTCCGCCAGAGTATCCCGTCATCTGGCTCTTGAATCAAGAATATAACGTTCCCTGGGGAGAAAAAATAATTATGGAGACGCAATGATGAATGACACGGCGATACTTCAATCACTAATTGATTTCTTCTTAAATACATATGAACCAGAGATAAAGAAACTGCGAACGTATATAGAAAATATGGAGAAAATAGATGATGTTCCCCAATTCCGTCTACCTAATTGGCCAAAAGATATGAATGATTTAAATATAGATCTCGGTAAACGAACAATAGAATTTCCAGAACTTAACTCAACTCTTAGAACAGAGCCGTCCATAAAAAACATGATTGTATTGAGTCAAAAAAAAGTCGAGGCTCTAACTTTCCGGATAAGCCCCTCTGGAGTAGTGCGTGTAGCTCTCTGGAATCATAAAAAATATCCCTTCCATGACGAACTAGAAGAAAGTTACGGCGCATATTCTAATGCATTCGATGCCCTTGAAAGATTAAGATGTTTTGTCGTGTTTCATCAATTCCTTAAAGAAATATATAATGAGATAATTAAACTGCTAAACCAAGATACAAAAAACCTGAAAGATAAGATCAAAAACAGCCAAGCCCTTGTCGAAGCGGTCAAGCGATCCTTTGAACCGTTGATTCCATTCATTGTCGCCGATAAGATGGCGAAATGACCAAGCAAACTCGCAGAGTTTGCTTTTTTATTTAAAATACGTATAATACTGGTAAGTTTTTTTAAAAACAGTGGTCCTTATGACAAACAAAGAAGCGGCGGTTGAACTAAGAAAATTCATTGATAACTTTAGTGCCCTGGGGCCGGAGCTGACAGAAGAAACTGTACAGTTGTCTGCTTTTGATATTCCTCAATTTAAATTGCCCTACTGGCCTGATACTGGCCAAAGTGTAGGTTTTAGTTTAGGCCTAAGAAGAATATGGTGGCCGGAGAAAGACATTAATTCGAAAATAGTCAGAATCAGAAAAAGAATCGTTGTTATAGAAATGGATATAGCGCGAGGCGGGACGATAGATGTAACTTGCCGGCACCCTCTTGATCTTCAAAATATGATCCAATTCAGTTCTCAAAACACCAATTCTGCTATGTCTTGCTTTATAGTTTTCAGCCAGCTCTTAAAGCCGGCATTTAAAAAGTTAACGAAGGCAGTAGATAAGGTTGTAAAGAAAAAAAAGCTGGAGAAAGATGAATGTCTAAGAATGTCGGATGCCGTTAAGAAATCTTTCAAACCATTAGTGCCTTTTATTGTCGCAGATAAATTGTCGGAATAGAGGAGAAAACGAATGTTTGAGACAATATTGGAGACAATAAAAATTCTTCTGCTTATAAATATCGGCGCTTATATATTTTTGGGCGCTTTATTCTTTATTTTTATAAGCACTCTTTTAAAAGATCCGATAACGGGAAAACCCGTAATCAGGATTAGCTCTTGGCATGGAAGAGTCGCTTATCCATTTAAAAAGTTTAGTCGCAGTCCGGATTACGGCAATCTGGCCCAAAACTTCTTTTCATATTGGACAAAGATATTCTTCATGCTTCTACTGGGCTGGCCGATTCTAATTTTGTGGGAAACAGTGAAAATCATCTTATACGCGCCATTTATGCTGCTATTTGGATATTATCCTATTCCTAGTTTTGATGTCATGAGTGAAGGCGAAAATCCTTTATTTATAAACCCTAAACAAATATATCTTCCGACAATCGCTGACCGTATATCGATTGTGCCGATTATACCCGTGGGTATAGTGCTATACACATGGCTCTTATACAAATACTTATTTTGGACATTAGTGACAACCGGTTCAATCGTGTTATTAGTTGTATTATTGGGAATACTTGTGCGGTTAGTAGCGGAGGCATGGGAAGATAGGCGACTGGACTCAATGGCTAATCGAATACGAAACTTAAGCAAAAAGATTGGCAAATACAATCCTAAAATAAATATCTCCAGATGAGATGATAAAATCCCGACCTAATGCGGGATTTTTGTTTTGCAAAGTTTTGTTTTAGTATATAATAAAAGTAATAAATGGATAAACGAAAAGGCCGGAAGCGAAAAAAGAAAAATGGGTTCAAGAAGTTCTGGAAATTTGGTTTTGAAGAATTAAACACCCAGAACTTCGACATCAGCCCCGACGGCGAGCTGATCGTCAGAGAAGGAAACTTCCAATACAATATTTATGACGTCATTAAAAAGTACGGAACAAGTACTGAGATTCTTTTTCCAACTATAATCGAGAACAGAGTCCGCGACCTGATTGATACTTTTAACGCCTATATTAAAATCCTGAACTACAAGGGCAAATTTTTCTACCATTATGTAATGAAGGTCAATCAAAATAAGGAATTTGTTCTGCCGGCTATCGCTGAAGGGGCAAATATAGAAGTCTCAAGTGTTAATGAGCTGTATCTGGTAAAGCGGATGATTGAGGAAGAGAAATTCAACCGAAAGATACGGGTTACCTGCAATGGCCCGAAAACAGAAAAATACATTGCCCTCATTGAAGAGTTAAAAAATAAGGGGCTGATAGTCATTCCGGTAATTGAAAATCAGGCAGAATTAGACCGGCTGAAAAAATTCAGAGGCGAGATAGGCATCCGGGTTGATCTGGCCGTTAAAATAAACGCCCACTTTGACAAAAAGTATAATCACTTTGGTTTTTCAGAGGAAGAACTGCTTAAGCTGGGCAAAATACGCAATCTCTCGATCCTCCACTACCATCTTTCCTGCCAAATAGAAAAAATTGAGGATTTCGTTAAACCATTAAAACGAGCCATCGGCATTTATAAAACTTTAAGAGAAAAGAATCCTGGTCTTGATACGATCGATATCGGCGGCGGAGTCGGAATACCTTTTGAAAAAAGAAAAAAACTCTATTCCCTGAAAAATTTAATCAACCAACTTGTAAAGGGGGCTAAGAATGAGTGCGATAAATTGGGCGTAAAACATCCCAACATAATAAGCGAATGGGGAAGCTATGTTGTCGGTCCGGCTCAAATAACTATTTATAAAGTACTGGCTGAAAAGTCGATTACCAATAAGACCGACATCAGATGGTATTTTGTTGATGGAAGTTTTATTAATGACTTAGCTGATACCTGGTCTGTCCGCCGTCAAAAATGGAATATAATTCCGATCAATAATCTTAATTCTAAAAAACTCCAAAAAGTCTGGCTGGCCGGTTCAAGCTGTGACAGCGATGACCGATATACTTCGAGCGGAAGACATGTCCTTCTCCCCCGCCTTGAAGACGTGGACGAACTTTATGTCGCTTTCACTGATACCGGCGCTTATCAGGATTCTTTTGCTTCCCATCATTGCCTCTTATCAAGTCCGGCTAAATTAGTCGCCTCAAACGGCGAAATAAAAATCGCACGTAAACGCGAAACTCCAGAGGAGATTGGCAAGTTGTTTGGATGGTAGGTTATCCATGGAATTTACAGCAAATATGAATATCCTCTCGCTACCGTTCGAGCTCCCAGCGAGAGCTCTCACTGCGCCGCTCCTTCGCTCTAAGTAATTATGTTAAACATCCGATGTTTAACATAATTGTTTAACCCTGCCCGCTGAGGCGATTCCAGAAGCGGCTAAAGCACGCTCCTAAAAGGTAATAAAAAGAGCTCGCAAGTACGAGCTCTGTAAAGGAATGGATGCTATTTTAGAGTATCCCCAACAACAACGAAGTCCTTGTTGACTATACTGGGGATAATGGAGATTACCCAGCCACTACAGTCAAATTTTACGACAAATGACTTGTTGATTTCTGTGGATTCCCAAGTATTTCTTTCCTTGAAGCGAATATAGCCATCACCCACCCGAGCCCAGAAAGTTCCCGCCGTCATTCCAGTTGGGTTATTTTCCGCAGCTATGCCCTTTTTAACAACTTTACCATTGATTTCATAGAAACCATTTGAACAGATTTTCTGATTGTTACAGCCCGACAGGGCTGGGACACATAGTCCAAGAATCAGTATGACAATGATCCGTGTCGTCTTCATTCTTCTTCTCCTTGTGAAGTAACTGAAAACCATCTTTAACCGTGTTCTATGATAGCACGGCTCAAGTTATATGTCAACTCTGGAAATGCAGTATTTCCAGCATAGCCATTTCTATTTCGAATCCTTTGAGCCGCTTCAATACAAATTCAAGATATTTACGATATTTTCTTATTGAATACAAAATTGGGATGTAGTCTTACGAAGGGAGCCGATTTTTATTCAAGAAAATGAGTAAATATCGTAGTAATTTATTGATGCGGCGAACCGGATGAGAAATAGGAATGGCGAGAGCGGGAAATAAATTCTACCATTCTCTACCGAGAGATTCGACGAAGGAGCGGGCTTCGGATTCAAACGCTGGATCAATTTTGACCGCTTCATGGGCTTGTTTAACCGCCTCGTCTATTTTTCCGATTCGGGCGTAAGCAAAAGCAAGGGAGGCCCGGTATTGGGCCTTGGTCGGATTGACCTCAACTAACAATTCGGATATCCAGGTAACCTTAGCCAGATCGCCCCTAGCTACATAAACATTCAAGACCCGGTTAAGATCACCTTCTGAAAGAATATATCCAGTCTTAAGAACGCCCTCGATTACTTCAAGGCCGAGATTGACATTTCCCCTTTCTACTTCGATTATCCCCCAATACCAGCGGGAAATGCGGGCATCAGGATTGAGTTCGGCCGCTTTTCTAAAGTATTCGGCCCCTTTATCGAGATCATTTTTATTCAAATAGGCCTGAGCTACCTCAAAGTAACTTCGGACAAACGTAGGCGCAATTTCCAAGGCCTTTAAAGAATAATCTAGAGACCGGTTATTATACTCCGAATCCGGATCATTTTTGCCAAGAATTATATAAAGCCGAGCTATGTAAAGATAGGGCAGATAATCAACTTTATTTTCATCAACGTTTTTTTGAATCTCGCCGATAGTAAATAAGATTATCTCTTTTTGTTTATCGGTTAATTTGCCGGAACTGGTCTTCTCGAGTATATACTGGCCGAATCTGTGGCGGTATTCGTACTTGCCGGGAACATCATAAGAAATAGCTTCTTTGTATTTTGCAACCGCCCCGTCAAAGTCCCCTCCCCAACCGGCGACAATCGCCCGCGTCGTCGCATAATTAGCTTGTGACGGCTTAACGTTTATAAAATATATCGCCGCTAAAACAGCAATAAAAAGGACGACAACAGATAAAGCCACCGCAAGGTCATTAACTTCGGGCCGGCGAACAACCCTCTTTTCTTCTGCCTGTCTTGGCAAGGCCAGAAAAGATATAAAACCTAAAATAGTAAAAAAGGTCAGAAAGTTAGCCGAAGTATCAAATATAAATGAATTATGAATAGCGTAAGCAATTAAAAGAGGAATCAAACCGATCCCGTAAAGCATCGTGTCCTTATTGTGTATTTTTCTCCACAAAACTTTTAAACTCGCGCCGAATACCCATAAATACGCTAACAGTCCCAAAAGGCCCATCGTTACCGTAATTTCAACGAACATATTATGAGCCCGGTCAAAAAGTGTTTCGGCGCCGGGTCCGGCATAAAACTTAGGGTTAAAATGTCTCGAAAAAGGTATATTGAAGTTCTCCGGCCCCCAACCCAAAAGCACTGTTTTAGACGTTTCTTTCCAGCCCTTAAATCCAGCCTCCCAAGCCCAGAATCGGGTTTGTACCGTAAATGATGTCAAAGAAAAATCGGTAATACGGCTCAAATAACCTGACCTTTTTACGAAAGAAGAGTCCTTAAATATTAAAGCCGAGGCCACAAATAAAAACAAAAAAGCAATCATAAATAAGAAAGCTTTTTTTGCCTTTTTAGACCTATAAGCCGCAGAATATAAAAGTACAAAAGCGAGCAGTCCGATACCAATGCCGAGAATTGATCCCCTGACGGCAGTTATGAGAGCGGCAATCATCGTAATCAAACCGGAACCGGCGTAAAAAAGCCGTAAATTACGGCCGATGCCGGAACGAAAAACAAGCATCATCGACAGAAAGGAAACTAAAATCTGGTAACCGGCAAATAAGGCCGGGTTGCCGATAGTACCGAATATTCTGGAGCGCCCGCCAGAACCGACAAAAAATTCTATATTCGTTCTTTGGCCAAATCCGTAAATGGCCGAGAGAACGCCGATAAAAATTACGAGGTTGAATAAACTCATCCATTTTTTTTCAGTTTTAAAGACGGCGGTTAAAATTATAAAATAAATGAAATAATGCCAGAAGGTGAAAAGACCGCCCATTCTTTCAAGCGTTCCCCAAAAACTTGCATAAGGCAGAACGCTGGCAAAAGTAGTTATTGAAAAAGCGGCCGCAAAAAAGAAAAAAGCCCAGCTTACCTTTGTCATTTTCGGAAGATATGACCGGTCCTTCAATATAAGCAACAGATAAGAGGCTGTGAGAATATAGACTAGACTCCGAAAGACAATAACCTTGCCGAAATGAAACGGCGAAACAAAGTCAGAAAAAATGATCAACGGCACAAAAGCAACCGCGTAAATAAGATACGTAATTATTTTGGCTAATAGGGATTCCCGCATAGATCAATAATAAAACTTATATTTTAAAACCTCAACCGCCAAGGCATTTTAATTGATTCTAAAATTACTTTGCCGGTCATTTTTGATTCGCCCTCCCGTCTTTCGTAAAACGTAATCGGATATTCAGTAATTTTAGCACCCGATTTGAACAATTTGTATTTCAGCTCGACCAAAAAAGCATAACCGTCGGATTTAATATCATCAAAATTTATCTTGGACAGAATTTCTCGGCGGTAAGCGTTGAAACCAGTCGTCAAGTCCTTAATTTTCAGATTCAAAATCGTCCGGACATAGAAATTGGCGGCTTTACTTAAAATTCTACGATGAAGTCCCCAATTTTCTATCTTCCCTCCGGCTATATAACGCGAACCGATGACAACATCATTATTCTCAAGTTTATTAAGAAAACCGGGAATGCTTTTAAAGTCATGAGAAAAATCAGCGTCCATTGTCACAATGTGTTTATATCCCCCTCCCAACGCCCACCTGAAACCATCCAGACAGGCCTTGCCGTAGCCAAAATCCTTATCCCGATTTAAAAAAAATAGATTGGGAAATCTGGCTTGAATAGAATTCAGAAACTGGGCCGTCCCATCGCCAGAATTATCGTCCATGACTAAAACCGAAATTTCCGGCATAGAACTAAATATCGCCGGAATAAGTTTTTCCAGATTTTTCCTCTCGTTAAGAGTTGGGATTAAAACGACTGATTCTCGTTGCATAAATATATAGGACTTACGCGCTTGAGCTACGAAGCCCAAAATCTATAGGGCTTAGCGTAGCTCAAGCCGCAAGGGTTTGCCCAATCTTTTCGTTAAAATGCTTAAGTTTTTACTCGCCGTACTCCTAGTACGTCTCATAAAAACTTAAGCATTTTGCCTTAATCTTGGGCAAACGCGTAAGTCCTAATATAGATAAAGACAGCTAAATAATATGGGGCTAGATATAGGTAGATATTACTCCAAAAATCAACGCCAAAATAGCCCCATATCGGCAGAAATATAAATAAGGAGTCGGCTAGAACTAACGGCATCAGCCATTTATATTTTAACAAATAATTAACCGAAACCAGGGCCAGCAGAACTGCCATCGGTAAAAGATATTTTGAAAAAGAAAACGTCAAACTTCCAACCAAGATAAAATTTAATAAAATAGCCAACATTATTTCCTTCCGCAATCTTAGGTCTTTTTTTAGGAGCAGAGTTAAACCGCCAAGAATAATAATCAACGGCGATATTAAAATTTTCCTATAGTGTAAAAATAAATTAGCTCCAACCCTCAAAAATCCTTTTATGCCGACGGTGAAACTCTCGGTCAGGGGCGGAGGATTGCCGGTATCAAAGTTTCCTTGATAAGAATTAATGGCCGCATTATTTATCAAATGTCCGGTTTGATAATAGCTAGCACTCAAATAGGCAGTGCCGATCGCACCGGCAACAATAATCCAGATAATTTT
The DNA here is from genome assembly GCA_964436165.1 of uncultured Candidatus Saccharibacteria bacterium. Lineage (GTDB taxonomy): Bacteria > Patescibacteriota > Minisyncoccia > 2-02-FULL-40-12 > GWA2-44-9 > 2-01-FULL-39-28. The sequence goes on along the minus strand of CAYTBY010000001.1, from coordinate 55,678 downwards.
CTTCCGGTCAAAAAAATCTTTGGCAAAAAGAGGGAACAGGACCAAGGCGAAAGGTTTAACAATTCCTCCGACAGCCCATGAGACAGGCGTCCATGTTTTTTTACTAATTGCCCCGTAAATGATAAGAAGAATAAAAAATAAAAGCCCCGCTTCCTGAAATCCTCGCATCATTGTCGTATAAGTGTAGGGCATAAGCAAAATCAACGCCACAAAATAAAACCCAGCCCTATTGCTTTGATAATAACTACGTCCAATAAAATATGCTAAAGGCAAAGCCAATAAATACAAAATGGCGGAAGTGATGATAATTGATATGTGCGAACCAGTAAGCCAAAATATCGGCACCGATAAAATAGACAGGCCCTGAAAACCATAAAAAGATTTGAAATCCAAGTTACCCATTGCCAACGACTCAGTAAATCCTTCATAGTGAGTACCGTCATCCATCATTATGGGTGTAGCAATCAAAAAGTAAATAAGCACTGATCCGATAACAATAACTAACATGATGGCTGGTTTTTTATACATTCCGATTATTTAATTTTTTCATCAGATAAATAAATGATATCAAATGCGAAATAGTAAACCAAAGTGTCACCATTACAACTGAACCCCAAAGACCGTAGTGCTTTATGAGCCAAAGGCCGAGCGGAATACCTCCTCCCAAGATAATGATATTGATAAGTATTGAAACTTTAACCTTGTTTATCGCCCGCCACATCGGCCCAAGACCGACGCCAATTCCATATAACGCTCCATAGGCCGCCAGGCCAAAAACATAGCTGACGCTGGGCAGAAAACTTTCACCATATAAAATTCTGAAGGCCAACGGAGATACAAGAATAGCGGCAAGAGTAAGGACAATGGAAATAACCAGACCAAACACCGAAATCTTAATAAAGTTATTCCTCAACTGACGGGAATCTTCAACCTGAATCTTGGGAAACTCCATGTTTAAAAGAACTGATATGGGGCCGAGTAAGCTCAAGGCAATGTTAAGATAACCAAAGGCAAGCTTAAAAAAAGACACCTCTCCCGTCGAGACATAAATACCGGTTAATACCACCGGCAAAGCCATATATAAATTACCCATATTCCTATCCACCGCCACCCAGAAACTGAAACCAAAATATTTAAATACCGAGACACTTTTGGTTCGGTTAAAAAGCTCCGTCAATGATGGAAAGATTGAATAAACCTTCCTTAATTTCCGCCACATTAAAATAGAAAAAATAAATACACCTATAGAACCGACTAACTGTCCGCTTACTCCGCCGAAAACACCGAGGCCGACAAATATCAAAAGTAGCGACAACCCTGACCGCAGAAACTGATCGCCAAAAACCAGTAAAGCCAGGGCTTTAATTTTGCCGGCCACCTGCAAACTTAACTGGACTACAGCGTTGAAAGAAGTGGAAAAAAAGACGGCCAGCAGAACTATGCCGGCATACCAGCCGATAAGCGAATTACTATAAAAATATTCGGTCAGCGACGGAAGAAAAAAGAAAATAATTAAAGTTAAAATTCCGGCATAGAAAGTGATTTTTAAAAGAAAAGCCAAGGCATTTTGTAGTTCTTCTCTGTCATTTTTAGCATAAGCCGAACCGACCAAAGTCCCCACCGCATCCTGCATTCCGGCCCCCAAAAGCAAACCGGCTAAAGCGGCCAGACCGATAGATAAGCTGTAAACACCAAAAAGCTCCGGCTGTAAGAGCCGGGCAATAAGTATTCCAAAAACCGCCTGAACCAATGTTCCCCCAAAACTCCCTACCTGCAATGTCGCCACATTCCTGACAAACAAACTCTGTCGGTAGTAATTGAGCCTATTCAATACTAGATTTATCACCTTATAAAAATAACAGAAACCTGGGCTTTACTCAATAAAAAACGGAGCTTAGTGCTCCGCTGATAATCAACTCGGTTAATCTTAAATGGCATTCAATTTGAATCCTTTCCTCCGCAACTTTGTTTCTTAAATAATTCCTCCATTAAAACTTTCATGTTGGGGGGTATGCAATAACTATAATTACCGGTACCAGAACTAAATTGATCAGATCTCTCAAACGGATCAAACCCTTCATGGCTAAATAGCGGATGAGACCTATACCACCACCCGAAAGGAGTTCGGCCAATTTTGAAATATCCATATTCCAAATAATAATGCCACCCGGTTTTTATCCCCAAGGAACCGAATAATCTGTTCCTTAATTTATTTACTTCTCTAACTCCCATTTCTTTCAAATGATCTCTAGTCGCCTCATATTCTTCAATAGATAAATCCCTTCTGTCCATATTGTGAACCTTCCTTAAATAGAAATATATCGACATAATTGATCTGAATATTTTACGAAATTCATTCTGAACCAGTTCATTTGTTTTATTTTTTTCAAATTCCTTCAACATTTCCTGATTGTGCTTATCCTGTTCAGCCTTGATATTGGCCAAAATACCTTCAAAACGAGTACTCTTAATAAGCCGTCCGTCAATATTACTCTCCGAAAGAGCCAGTTCGGTTTCAGTCATTTTTGTTCCTCCTTATATAGAACGTAATATTTTAACCGGATCAAAACTATTACCCAACTTTTTCTTAAGTTTTCGGACGGAATTTGTAAAATCTACCGTATCTGAACCAGCACCATAAGAATTGACCATAAACCAACCGACCACCGTAATAGCAGATAGTGTTTTTATATACACAGCTGTTTTTTCAGCTTTTTTATGAACAATAAAAAATAAGGCCTTGAGCTCCTGGTCCGAGAATTGCTTTGCCTGACATTCACTAATACCAAAATATTTCCATACTAGAAGAAAGAAATCACACTTAATACGTCCTTCCAGCTTTTCAATCTCATTCGCTTGTTTTGCGGTCAGCTCGTTCTGTCTCATCACGTTTATCTTGATAAACACCTGTTCCTCGATAGTCTGCTTAATAAGGGTTCCTGTTTCCATCTGGAGTCCTTTTTGTTAAGGGACCAACACATTCACTGAAAAATTGATAACAAAATATTGACTCAATGTCAAGTACGGGTTTTATTAAAATTTACAAACAAAAAGCGGGGTCTTATGACTCCGCCATTGAAGCGACTGCGCTCCAAATATTTTTCTCAAGCTCTGGGACATGTAACTGTTCATCATGACTGAAATCCATCGATTCTATTACCGGCATTAGGCCGTCGCTTGATGCCGTAATTTGATTCTCACAAGTAAAAATAATAATTAAACCGCTATCAACCTTGCTCTGCCTCTTTGTCTTATAATGCTTTTCGAGATGGTCTTGATCATCGCTTTTTACTCCGACAAGAAACTTTACGGTCAAACTGCTGTTTTCGACTTTCAGGATAGTATTCATCATAATATCTATATCCACCATTCTTTCTTTGCCTCCACAGCAACATGGCATTTGTTCTTTTTTAAAAAGAACCCAGCCGGACAAAGAATTTAGCAATGATTTCAGTTCTGGAGACAAATCAAATACCTCTGCGCATTTGGCCACATCTGCCGCCAGCGAGGGAGAACTCGGTAAACCGATCCTTGAATCCCACAATACTTGGCAGAAAAAATCATCATCGTTGAGATAGGCCAATATTTTCTTTTGAGCTTTAAGGGCTAGACAATAAACTACAGAGGCCAGAAGTTTTGGTGATTTTTTACTTTCCAGTTTTGCTCGTAACTTAAATAATATATTGTCTGACCTGATGATAGACTCAGCCGGGTTAAGAAAAAGAGGGGCAGATTGATTAACTTCTGCTGTTGGCATCATTTTTAATTTCCAGGCCAAGACAACCTTGTTCTTTCAAAAACCTTCTTGCTCTCAAGAATTTAAATATAGAATTTCCGAACGACATAGGATTCTTAGGATCAGGATCAAAGTAAAGCCCATTAGCCATCGCAAGGAGTACTAAGACAATAAAAATCAGCACGGATGTTCCAAAACCAGGAATCAATAATACTGGGCAAGTCCCCGCAATAAGAATAACTGTATTTGCCAAGCCCCAGATTGTTAACTGACGAACTGATTTTTTATAAACAATAAAATCCAGCGCTGAGTACTCTTCTTCTGATAATTGACCAATTTCCTTTAAAGATAGCCACCTTCGAGCAAGCCTACTGAGGGCAAATTTATATTGGCCCTTATATTCTCCTGATATTTCGGCACTTCTCGCGCTTAATGCCTGGGCCTCTAAGACCCTGACTCTGGCCATCAATTTTTCCGTTCCTGAAGGCAGAATCAGTTTTGACTCTTCCCTTGTCTGAACTGCTGTTTCCATCACTCTGCGCTCCTTTCTGGTTCTGTAGATAGATGTGATGTGTTTGGGTTCAATTCATTAACTCTGACTATCGTTTTCATTATAACGGTTAATCTCTTCTGGTTTGATACTGACACACCAACGAGCCAAACAAATCTCTTTCACTAGCTCTGGTAAGTTAAGGGGAACTTCTTCTCTATAATTAGTCCACTGGCCCAAAAAGGTATTCTTGTAAAAAGCTGGATAATAGCCACATTTAAGAATATAACGACTCTTAGAAATCGTTTGTGATATTGAGTGCCTTTTAATGAACCTAAAAAACGGTGTTTCCTTTAGGTTCTCTTCATTTATACGAAGCTCGTCTTGCTGAATTCTTTTTATTTCACCATCAGTCACTTCAAATTCATCAAAAGTCATACTGGAGTGGGGCTTGCCAAATTTACACAGAAAATTATAAGCGGTCTTTACTTGCCGAGTAATTATATTAACCCGACCTATATTCAGGTCTGAATTCGAATACTTCTCTTGTTCCTCTCGGTATTTAGAGACCAAGCCCTCAAATGCCGTCGACTTAATTAACGCTATCGTTTCCATCACTCCCCCTTCCTTTCTGACTCGCATTGGCCAAGTTGTTTATCCTTTATTTCTCTAATCAATGCATCTATATTAGGTGGAATACTATAATTATAATCGTCCCGATAACTTTTACGATCCGCAAAAGGATCAAAATGGTTAAAACCAATGAGTGGGTGATTATCGTACCACCTTCCGAAAGGAGTTTTCTTCTCTGGAAAATGGCCATGCTTTAGATAATAATGCCAAGCCGTATCAATCCGGAAGGCGTGAACTAATCTATGTCTAAATTTTTTAACGGTTTGTCCGCCTATTTTTTTTAGATGTTCAGTAACAGCTTCAAACTCCTGAAGCGTAAGAGGTCTTTCTGGCATATTGTGCACACGTCTTAAATAGAAATATGATGACATGACCGATAAATAAATTACACGAAATGATCTGTTAATAAGCTCATGGTTTTTATCTTTCTCCTGTTTTAATCGTTCTGATTCCATTCTCCTTAATTCTTCCTGCCGAATATTTTGCAATAGTTGCTCAAAACAAGTGCTTTTAATAAGTTGCATGGCTGTCTCCATCTTCAACTCCTACTAAGTTGTCGAAGAACTTATGGCTGAATATATAACAAATGTAGGGTAATAAGTCAATATTGACCTCTTGACATATCTTAAGTAATATAATAACATGTGGCCACGGTTTGAGTGGTGTCCGTTTCCAAAAGAGAAAAGGAGGAACCATGGCATCAACAACTGAAAGTCCCTTTACAAAAGAAGATCTGGATCTGGCCGTCGAAATAACCAAGAGAGTGCTAAAAGCCAAGCTTGGCCGGCTAAAGACAACTATCGTTCAGAACTTTCATGAAGCTATTGATCCCGATCTACGTTTAGCCGGAAGAATCAGAGAGCAATATAATGCCCTGATAAAGGCAAACTTTAGCCACGACGAGGCTATGGAATACACGGGCAAATCGGTAAGCAGGACAACTGAAGCCGTCCTTAGGTCCCTCCAGAAAACTGAAGTAAAGGAAGAGAAATAAAATGGAACAGGCCCTAACTATAGGACAGACTGGCGTTACAAAAAGTCAGGAAACGAGCCGAGCCCTAATTCTGCAAACCAAACGCGAGGCATTATTAACAAGATTACACTCCTTTAAAACGGAGAATATGACGGCAAAAGAAATAGTATATTACAACGTGCTAAGGGATGGCCTAAGCCGTTTATTTATACAGCTTTGCTGGAGTAAGTTGGGTGTTTCGCTGGAACAACTACAGAAGTTAGAACAAGACGACCTGAATGAACTAGCGGCGATTATCTATGAACGGTCAAAAATACCCAGTTTTATTCAAACAGGCATCTTGCTGTGTATTCCCCTCTTTGGATGGTTGATTTTAGCAGTTACTATCACTGGCGAAGGTAGCGCACGCATGATGGACAAAATAAATTATGGCAAAGATGCCCAATATAAAAATAACAGATACTGTTATTGGTATAAAAAAATACGAACACTATCCGGTAAAAACTTTTGTCCCGACTTGAAGATTCAAGAAAGGTAATAAAAAGGAGGAACAGACATGCCGCTAGAACTCGTCAGTTCGGGAAAAAGAAATTCGTCACTAGCCAGGGAAAGAACCCTTAAGTCAGCATCTGACCGGGCCTTGCAGGAATCAATAAGAGAGGTCAAAAGAAGCCGGGATGAATTTGTAGAATTGAACGATTACATCAGGCAGATCCTTAAACTGCCGGCCAACCGGACCAAGAGCTGGCTGGCCAGAGGACTGCACCTGATAATTCCTCAGAGTTTTTATCACAAACTGCCTGCTCCCCTAACCAAGATGATAGCCGAAGAACTAGATGCCCTTGAGGCCGCCGAAGGAGAATATCGAACCAGAGTAACCAACGTTCAGATGGCAACCAAGAACCTGACTCATGCCATCAGAGAAAAAGGGCTAGAGATTGAAGCCCAAAAAGCAGATATTGAAGAAGCCCGAGAAAAAAATTTGAATGCCCGAGAGCTCCATGAATATATATTCAGACAGGCCGATATTGAAGTAGACGAAGAAATAGCAGAACTTCTTGATGATAAGTTCAATGTTCTTGGCGAGGAAGAAAAAGAAAACCGCAGAAAAAGACTTCTTCAACAGCTTGAGGACAACCTCTCTCAGGGTAGAGCCCTGGTAATATTCGGGGTTAAGGCCTGTTACGCCAGTCTTGAAGTTTGTGAAGCCGCGGCTGGCGAATACTATAACTTTGTCAATGTTTATAAGCCATTTGCCGCGATTAGAGATACGGCCAAGACCCTAGTTGAGGCAGGCGATATAATGTATTCGGGAAGAGATGCTCTGGTGACAACATGCGATATTTCTATCAGGGCCATTGATAACGCCCTGGATGCGGTCAGAAAATGCCGCGACCACTCTATCGTCTCGGCCGATATGCAGAAGCTCTTAGAAACAGGGAGTCGGAGAATTGACGAGAAACTGAAGCTCTTGGCAAGCGAGGACAGAAAGAGGACTTTAGCCCTGGAATCAGCTTCGGTTCAAACAAAAATGTTAAATCCAGCCGAAGCAGAAATAATTGATGTTTCCGTTTCCGCTCAAGCTAACTAATAAAACAGCCCCGTCAAGGCGGGGCTTTTTGATTTTATCGTTTTTATTATTTTAGTTCTAGCTTATTTTTTAATTCCTGATATGGAAAGTAGTTTTGGCCATATATTTTCTTTAATTTTCTCCTTTTAAAAAGGAGGGCTCTTGAAGAAGTGGTATCTGTAAAAAAGAAGCCTAAGGTTATTAGAGACAAGAATAATGACATCGTCGCTAAACCTGAATTATCGTTAGAAGAATAGTAAAGAAAACAGGAAAGGCCGGAAATCAACACCAGAGAAATGAAACTCAATGACAGAAAGGCTCGCCTATACATTGTTTTAGCTACTACATCTTCTAGGGCGCTCATTTCACTATCTTTCAGCTTGGTAACAATATCTCTAAACTGATCGCTATTTATCCGTGAAAAACGCTGAAAGCAAGCCATGAAGTTCATGGCATATAATTCTTTTTCTCGTTGGGCGTTCTTGATTACACTTTCTTTATGTGCAATAGTTGCCTCTTGAGCGGCTTTAGTGGCTTCTTCTTTATTCAGATCTCTGAACCTGGCAAGACTTGAACTTATTACTTCCTGAGGTCCGTCTAAAATCAAACGGCCAGTTTGCTCTTTCTGCAAAGTCAGTTTGCTAGACATCTTTTGTTCTCCCTTTTCAAACAACTTATGATGGCCATATTATACACTAAATGTATTTGTCGTCAACATTTACAAAAACTCCGGGCCTTAGCCCGGAAATGAAATACGACTTAATAAGATTTTTTAGCAAAGGTAAGCCCGAAACCGGCTCCGCACACTCCGCCTAAGACATGGGCAAATTGAGAAATATTATCTGCCTGTAAACTGTTAAGCACTTCACCGCCTATAAAAATAGCGATGACCAGCAAAAACGTCAGAGGCACTTCTTTCCTTCTAATATTAGTCAAAGAACCCAGGATAATTAACATGAAAGCAATACCGCTCGCTCCCATTAAACTGGTAGAAAAAAGGATAATATTTAGAATTCCGGTTACCATGGCCGTGATCAGAATCATCAGTAAAAGCACGATCGAAGAATATTTTTCTTCTACCAGCGGGCCGATGAGCAGTATTATCATGAAATTACTCAAGAGGTGATTCCAGTCTTTATGGCCGAAAATATGCGACACCAGGCAAAAGTAGGTAAACGGAGAAAAAATCCTGAAATCTGTCGGCGCAGTAAACAGATGGTAGAATGTAGTACCGGTAGCCATGAAAATGGCGAGAACTGCTGTTGATATAAGAGCAAAGGTTAAAATGATCGGTGAGTTATATCTTACCGTCATGGCTTGGCCTCCATCTCTAAATATTTCCTTAGCTCATCAATCGGAAAATAATCTTTACCAAGAGTTTTTTTAAGAAATTTACGGGCAACATAATATGGTCCATGATTGCCAATCCCTAATACTCCATTGCGTGCAACGAAAAAAGCAACTTGTCCAAATACTGGGATTAAAAAAATTAAATACGGGGGTAAGCGCGCCCATTTGGCTCTTCCGAACAGCAGATTATCCAGTTCTTTTAAATGCTCATCCTTAAACTGTATTAACTGATCAGGAGATAACCCGAATCTGGAATAGCAAAGCTCCTTGAAAGATCTGCAAAAAACTTTTTTATTATCAGACAACTTTTGGACTTGGGCAGAGGAAAGATTATTCATCTTAATTCTACGCAATTCAATCAACAATTCTTCTTTGGGTGTCTGTTTTATAAGATTCCCACCGCCAGTTTGTAAACCACCCACAGCTATTACTTGGCCCATATCCCCTTCCTATTTTTAAAATAACTTGAAACTTACATAGTATAAACGATTGTAGTTGCCATGTCAACCCCCACACTCATTCTGTTTACTGGCCTTGTTTTAATTTTTAAGTAATGTAATTTAAAAATTAGATAACAGATGAGTGTGGGCGTCAATATTGTCAGTTGAACAGATAATATTTATCCTAAATCTTATGGTAAAAAACAAAAATAAAATAGCTTTGGTTTTTGGCTGTACAGGACAAGACGGTTCCTACCTTACCGAGCTTCTCTTGAAGAAGGGCTATTTTGTTCATGGAGTAGTCAGAAGAGCCTCGACTTTTAATACTTCCCGACTCAACCACTTATACCAGGATCCTCACGAAAGAAACAAGAGGTTGTTTTTGCATCACGGTGATTTGGCAGATTCAGGAACTATCAGAAAAATTATTTATCAAGTTAAACCCGATGAAATATATAATTTGGGGGCGCAATCAGTAACAGGTGAATGTCTATGTCCGATTTTGTCTGCACAAAAACTTGAATATAGAACATTAGAAGACTTGTGGAGCGAACAGGTAAAAAAGAGGGGTAAAGTTAGAGTAGAGAAAATGGATGATACTAATGTTGAAGTTATTGATTTATCAAACAATACTCAGCTTAGGGCTTTGGGAATGTGGAATGGAATGGGAACGTTTTTCCCAATAAAACAAATATCTAGACATAGGTGGAGCGGCAAAGTCGCAAAATTATCTCAAAAATTTGGATCAGTAACTGTAACGCCTAATCATTCTGTAATTGATGTAACTGGAAAAATTTGTCGTCCATCTGAAAATCCATGGTTATTAAACATCAGAAAACTCAATTATAAACCGAATAGGTATAGAAAATCTATTTCTTTAAAACTAGACGGGGTTTATAAATTTGATAATAAATACTTCTGGCTAGATGAGCACGGCTTAATCAGCAAGGTTTTAAGAAAAGTTAAAGGAGATACGTTAAAATCTTTCTGTAGATTTACAGGGGCATTTATTGCAGAAGGTCATACAAGTTTTAATAAAGCAAATAAAAATTGGTATGTCGGTATAAGCTCAAATAATAAAGAGTGGCTTAAAAGCCTTGAATCAGATCTTAAAAAATTTTATGTTGGCAGTTGTTGGTATGTCAAGCATAAAAAAGACAATTATAAAGATGTTTGGGAGCTACAAATAAAATCAAGGGCATTGTATAATCTACTTCGAAAATTACTGGGAGAAAACTCTAAAACAAAACAGCTTCCCTATTGGTTCTCTCAGATTGAGGCTAAATTTTTAGAAGAAATTTGGGAAAAAATGTGCGAAGGCGATGGATGTATAAATCCTGGTACCGGCTTTAGGTATACAACTAATTCATATAAACTTGCATGTCAATTAAGTTTGTTGTTCACGCTGTTGAACTACGACTATACCGTTAACGAGGAAAATAATAAAAACACAGGCTATCATTCGGTTTGGCATTTTAGAGAATGCACTACATACCAGCCAAATCAAGGAAATAGTAAAAAATTAGAATGGATAGATTATAACGGCTGGGTTTATGATATAACCGTGGCTGAAGTACATAATTTCGCTGTAGGCGTCGGCAATATAGTAGTTCATAATTCCCACGTAAAGGTTTCTTTTGAGATTCCAGAATATACAATGGATATCACCGGCAATGGAGCTCTGCGGGTTCTTGAAGCAATAAGAGATTTCCAAGAAGATATGGGCCAGCGCTACGCCAAAGGCTCCGGCTTGGCGAGTAAAAAAGTTAAATTTTACCAAGCCTCAAGTTCCGAAATGTTCGGTTCGTCTCCCCCGCCCCAAAATGAGAAAACACCCTTCAATCCCCAGAGCCCATACGGAGCGGCAAAGCTTTTCGCCTATAACATGACCAATCTCTACCGCGAAGCCTATGGAATTTTTGCCGTTAACGGAATTTTGTTCAATCACGAATGTATCACGGCGCAAACACCAGTAATAATCAGAAGGGGTGGCTTAATTGATATTCTTCCTATTGAAGAGATAGTGCCCCATCGAGAGGATCCAACAAAAGGAAAAAAGTATATTACTATGGGCAACGGGGGTGTAGAAATTTGGGATGGAGATAAGTGGTCAAAAATTAAAACCTTGACTGCCACCTGGAATGAATACGGCTCATCAAAAGACAAAAAAATTAAGCGAGTAATATGTAGAGGAGGATATTATGAGGCCACAGAAGATCATATATCATTTTTAAAAGGAGCTACTGAAATAAAAACAGGCAATTTAAAGCCAGGGGATAATTTAGAATTAAAAACTCTTCCGCCCTTACAAAGAATTACAATTACTACATTAGAGGAGGCAGAATTATTGGGAATGTTAGTTGCTGATGGCTATATAAGCAGTGACGGGAAAGGACGATTTATAAATAATACTGATAATTTAAGAAGGAGGTTTGCTGATTTGTGGCAAAAGGTTAGCGGAGGAAGTAGTCGGGAAGATGATCATCCAAGCGGATTTAACCCTGCTAATAAAATTAAATCGACAGAGCTAAGAGGAAATGCGGATTACTTGCGTTTTATATGGAAAGAAATTTACACTCAAAAATTATTCAAAAGAGTTCCTAAGCGCATCTTAAATTCTAACCACGAGGTGGTCCTGGCGTTTCTAAGTGGCTATAACTCCTGTGATGGACTTAGGGGCGGTCATCAAAAGACAGAATTTAAATCATTTACCACAAACTCTTCCGTGTTAGCAGCAAGTTTGTGGTATTTAGTTAAAAATACACTAGAACTAAGAATGACCCTACATCCGGAATTTAGAAAAAATTATCTTTATTACCACCTTAATATAAATTCGAACCAAAAAACCGGAAAAGGCAAACACCTGCAAAGAGAACTGACAGAGATTAAACTAATAAAAAATCATGGCTATACCGGCTGGCTATTTGACTTAGAAACCGAGAGCAATACTTTCTCTGCGGGCATAGGTCTTACTTGGATACATAACAGCCCCCGCCGCGGTGAGACATTTGTTACCAGAAAAATTACAAGAGGAATTGCCAGAATAAAAGCCGGTCTGGATAAAAAATTATACCTCGGTAATCTTGACGCTAGACGCGACTGGGGTTATGCCCCGGAGTTTTGCGAAGCTATGTGGCTGATGATGCAGCAGCCAAAGCCGGATGACTATGTCATCGGCACCGGAGAAACCCATACCGTTCGCGAGTTCGTACAACTTGCCTTTCAAGAAGCCGGCCTTGGCGACTACAAAAAATATGTCGAGATAGACCCCCGCTATTACCGCCCGGCTGAAGTCCATCATCTCATTGCCGACTCCTCAAAAGCTAAAAAAATGCTCGGTTGGCAACCAAAGACAAAATTTAAAGATCTCGTTAAAATAATGGTCTGGGCAGACATAAACGAGAAAAAATAAAAATTTAAATGAACTCCGCAAACCCTTCGACAAAGCTCAGGGCTAGTGCTTTGGTAAATCTCAGCACTAGAAAAATTCTCGTTACCGGTGGAGCCGGGTTTCTTGGCTCTTTTGTGGTGAAAAAATTGTTGGAACGGGGAGTGCCCAAAAAAAATATATCAGTCCCCCGCTCTAAGGATTATGACCTGACTAAGTGGGAAAACTGTCAAAAAGTTGTAAAAAACCAGGACATTATAATTCATCTTGCCGCTGTTGTTGGCGGAATAGGATATAACCAAAAGATTCCCGGTCAAATGTTTTACGACAATCTAATGATGGGTTCTCAATTAATGGAGACGGCCCGCCAAGCTGGAGTAAAAAAATTCGTCGCTATTGGAACCATTTGTGCCTACCCCAAGCACACGTCAGTCCCCTTTGCCGAAACAACTCTCTGGCACGGCTATCCGGAGGAAACAAATGCCCCTTACGGACTTGCTAAAAAAATGCTCCTCGTCCAAGCTCAAGCCTATCGCCAGCAGTACAATTTCAATGCGATTTACCTTCTGCCGGTAAATCTCTACGGCCCAGGTGATAATTTCAATCCTGAAACTTCCCATGTCATTCCGGCACTTATAAAAAAAGTGGCTGATGCCCAAAAAGCGGAAAAGAAATACATAGACGTCTGGGGAACAGGCACAGCTTCCAGAGAATTTCTCTATGTGGACGATTGCGCTGAAGGCATAATTTTAGCCACAGAAAAATACGACAAACCAGATCCGGTTAACTTAGGAGCAAACAGAGAAATAAAAATACGCGATCTCGTAAAGATAATTTGCAGACTTATGAATTTTAGGGGTGAAATCCACTGGGATAAATCAAAACCCGATGGCCAACCAAGGCGCATGGTTGACGCAACTTTAGCCAAAAAAGAATTCGGCTTTAAAGCCACTACTGATTTTGAAAATGGCCTCAAAAAAACAATTGACCGGTATTTAAATGATAAGGGATATTAAAAAATCAATTCTCGAATCAATAGAAACTAAGCTTAAAATCGCATCAGACAAGGAATTTTTACTTGAAATTGAGAAAATTGCCAGCCGGATGATAACTGCCCTAAAGATGGGCCGAAAGATTTTAATCGCCGGCAACGGCGGTTCAGCGGCCGATACCCAGCATTTTGCCGCAGAGCTGGCTGGACAATTTATCCATAAACGCAAAGGCCTGCCAGCCATCGCCCTAACAACGAATTCATCCATAATTACCGCTATCGGCAATGATTTCGGCTATGACTATGTTTTTTCGAGACAAATCGAGGGTCTTGGCAAATACGGCGATATATTCGTCGGCATTTCCACAAGCGGTAATTCCCTTAATTTAATTAATGCCCTGAACATCGCGAAAAAGAATGGGTTGATGACAGTCGGGTTATTGGGTAAAGACGGCGGACAAATGAGTAATTTATGCGACCTTAAGCTGGTTGTACCCTCTCATAATACCCAGCATATTCAGGAAGCCCACATAATGATGATTCATGAGTTATGTTCACTGATAGATAATGCTTTCAAAAATCATGTCTAAATGTTTATTACTTTATTTGACACCTTTTGACACTTTTTGATACGTTTAGAGAATGCCAGATATAAATCCGAACGAAGTTTACACAACTAACGAAGCCAGGTTACTTCTAAAAATATCAAACAGCACCCTGAAACGACTCCTGAAAAAGGGTTTGATTAGAGCTAATAAGGTCGGCGGTCAATATAGAGTCCTGGGGAAAGAACTGCTAAGATTAGTCTCTCCCCGCATGGAAAGAAGGGCAGTTAGAGCCTACTCAGACCTGAAGAAAAAAATAAAATCACGAATAAAACACTGGTAAAAATGCCCGCATTAATCGACGCCCAAAAAATTACAAATACTCTAAAGATCATCCGGACATCATTCTGGTATTATCGCAGAAGATTTATCGTTACCACAATCCTGGGGTTCATAACTGGTTTATTCGGTGGTATTGGAATCGGAGCAGTCATTCCCCTGTTTGCCCTAGTCGGAAGTCGAGGAGGAGTAAACATTAAGGAGTTGGATAGTATATCTAAGTTTATACAAGATGGTTTAGCTTTCTTTCATATACCCTATAATCTTTTCTATGTTCTAGGCTTAGTGCTAGTTTTGTTTATTCTTAAAGGCATCATCACTTATTGTGCATTTTATTACAACGAAAAAGTCTCCGCTGACTACGAGATGAAAAAGCGCAGTGAATTGTTCGAAAAGACCTTAAAAGCAGACTGGCCCTATCTGATGGAGCAAAAAACCGGCCACCTTGAATCAATATTAATGTATGACGTTAATGCGTGTTCGGGAATTCTTGGTACTATCAATGCGATGATCATGACTCTAACGAGTCTTATTGCATATACGATCGTAGCAATTAATATCTCGCTCTCTCTGACAATATTAACCTTAGTAGTAAGTTTAATAATCTTTCTTTTTGTAAAGCCTCTGATGTACGGGATTAGAGAAGAGGCTCATAAATTATCTGGTGTTAACAGAAGCTTAAATCATCATATCAGTCAGCATGCCCTGGGTTCAAAAACAGTTAAAGTAACCGCCACAGAAGATCAGATTATTGATCATACCAACTCATACCTTGCAAAATTGCGTCAGATACGACTCAAAATAGCGGCCTACAACCGAGCGCCTGGTTCATTTATTGAACCTGTCGGACTATTTTATATTTCAGGCCTTTTTGCATTTGAATATCTCTATAATACAGAATTTAATATCGCTTCATTTGCTGCAACAATATATTTAATTCAAAAAATACTTGCATTTAGTCAGGCGATGCACACCCAACTAAATGGCGTCAATGAGGCTTTGCCATATCTGCAAGTGATCTCAGACTATGAAAAAGAGGCTGACCGCCACCAAGAAATCAATACCGGTATTTTATCATTTGAGTTTAAAGACAAACTTGAAATTAACAATATCACTTTCGGCTACAACAATGACGTAAAAGTCCTCAATAATCTTAGCTTTTCATTAAAGCGCGGTGAAATGATAGGCATAATCGGGCCATCCGGAGTCGGTAAAACTACGTTGGTTGATATCCTTCTAAGGCTATTTGAATTAGGAGCTGGAGAAATTCTTATCGACGGTAAGCCTATCTCAAGAATAGATTTATTTCAGTGGCGCAGTAAAGTTGGCTACGTCTCGCAAGAGATATTTTTACTGAATGATACGGTAGAAAACAACATCAGATTTTACAATGATATGGCTACCAAAAAAGAGATAGCAGAAGCCGCCAAAATCAGTCAAGCTTATGATTTTATAAACGAACTTCCCGATAAATTCCAAACGCTTGTGGGTGAAAATGGTGTTAAGCTTTCAGCCGGTCAACGCCAAAGAATCATCCTCGCAAGAGTCTTATTAAGAAAACCGGAGATATTAATCCTAGATGAAGCTACCAGCGCCTTAGATAACGAATCAGAAGTTCATATTCAAAAATCCATAGATGAATTAAAGCGCTCTCTTACGGTCATTGCTATTGCCCATCGCCTTTCAACTGTAACAAGCTCAGACCGCCTGATAGTCATGAACGGTGGTACAGTTACAGAACAAGGATCACCCGCAGAACTGCTTAAAAATAAAGACTCGTATTTCTATAAAGTTTATAACATACGCTAATGTCAGATCCAATCACCAGCATAATATTTATGGCCCTGTCTTCATCTATGGCAGCGTTGATTTTTATGTTCCTGGTCCGCGGGGTGCAATTCAATGGTCCCAATACCGACAACGAACTAATGGCTTATGCCGCGGCGACGTCTTCAAGATGGCGATGGTTTTCAGATTTACATAAAATGGGCCTTGGAAAAACTGGCATGAAAGATATGACTATTATACTGATGGCTGTCTTTCAGAAAATATTTCGCAATAAAACCGGAGATTATCCATATACTGCCCTGGGCGGCATATCCACCGCTTTTTCTTCATTTTTAATATTTCTTATCGCACTTGGATATTGGAACCCTGCCATCGCTTTATTTCTAGGAATACTATTCTTGACTTCCCTATGGAGCTGGCAAGTTGCTCTTTATGGAGGCCATGCCAATGTAGCCACCATGCTTTTTCTCTTATCTGTTCTGTTTATACAACAAGCAAATGGCGGTTGGCCGGAATCGGCCATCTGGCTAATCGGGGCAGGAATAATATTTTGTTTTGCCCAATTTGCCTCTGCCTCAACAATTAAATATACACCTCTCTTCTTTACTGCTGTTTTTTATTCAAGCCACCGAACAATAATCGCCAATAATGCTTTTGATAATATTTATACTCAAATCTGGAATAATCAATTGGTATTATTTAACATGACAATGCTAATTTTATACGGCTTAACGATAGTTTTTCTATGGCTTGTCCATAAAAAAATAGTTGCCTCAATATACTATCAGACAGCGCCAAGATTCCTAAATAAACTAATCCGCGGGAGAGATAAATTTTCTTTAGACTTCTACTTAGAGCATGCCCGCAAAAGAGTCAAACAACTAACTGTCTGGGGTCTTTATGCTACTGTCGCCTTATTACTGTTAGTTAATCTGATCAGCTGGGGATATCTTTTACTAATTTTAATTGGATTCATTATCGGCTTTTTAACTTTAACCTTGCCGGATATTAAAAAAAGTTTTAAATATTTCTTTGCATTTTTGCTGGAGACTCAAATCAGAAAAAAATCACACTTCAGGCTATATGTTGATTATTTCGCAAAGAAAGGTTTGACCGTTACTCGCTATACCCAAGGAGCGGGGTTAATTTGGTTGCCAAAAGTATTTTTTAGGATGGTCCCCGTTCATACTATAATATTCACAGCCTCTGCCATTGGCCTAATTGTCTCTCCCTTTTTCTTGCAAGGTAATTTAATTTTCAATGAAGTGGGCATGGTTTTAATTTTGTTGTTTTCCTTATCACCTGTTATTTGGGCAGAAATAACCAAGGCTCCCCAGCTTTCCAGAACATATTCTCCGGGACTGGTGGGTATTTTTTTGGCTATCGGTAGTGGTGCGTATTTAATTCAATTATTTTTCTATGATAAGAGTGTCCCAATTTTTATAGTCCTGATTTTGGTCGCTCTTGTTTGGAATTTATGGAAATTTTTTTCAGATGTTTATCCAGCAAGAATGAGCGTGACTAACTTAATAAACACATTGGATCGCCTTGGAATAAAAGAATTTTACACTTACAACACCAACTATAATAAATCTTTCATAGAAGCAATTCATGGCATAGGAAAATCAGATTATCTGCCCCCCAAAGATATGGCGCCGCCCTATATTGTGCACTATATTAACAGCATAGCTGATGTTAAAAACGGATGGATAGTGATTCCTTGTACAAGCAGTAAATCGCTTTATATGAACACGGAGATGGAAGCAATCGAAGGCGGAGATTATACCAAGGACCCTGTCCTAAATAAATTACTGGAAACAAGGGATATGGAGAAAATAGCCACGGCTAAATTTAAAACTATGGGAACTAGCAATATTTGGCCAGTGGAAAGCGAAGTAACCGGTTTCCGAGATTTGATTTTACATGAAATCACAAAAAAAGACCGCTGGCGAGGATATGCTTGGCTATTAAATACAAGGAATTTAGAGAATTAGGTTTTAACTTCTTAGGATTCTAACACCTAAAAGCTAAATACCTAAAACCTATCAATGATTATCACCAGAACACCTTTTAGAATATCGTTTTTCGGCGGAGGAACCGATTACCCCGGCTGGTACAAAGAGAACGGCGGGACTGTTTTATCTACGACCATAGATAAATACTGCTACATAACTTGCCGTCCTTTGCCGCCGTTTTTTAAATACAAACACCGTATTGTTTATTCTCAATCAGAGAATGTCAAAGATATAAATAAAATTGACCACCCTTCGGTCAGAGAATGTCTCCGATTCATTAATATAGACCACGGACTAGAAATCCATCATGACGGCGATCTGCCGGCCAGATCAGGCCTAGGCTCTAGCTCGTCATTTACGGTTGGACTTATAAATGCCCTGTATGGCCTAAAGGGCATAATGAAAAGCAAGAAAGAATTGGCGCTTGAAGCTATTCACATTGAGCAGAATATGATCAAAGAAAATGTCGGCTCGCAAGACCAGACAGCAGCAGCTTTCGGCGGTTTTAATAAAATAGATTTCGGCGGCTCACATCATATTTCCATTCAACCGATAATAATGCGTCCAGAACACCTGAACCTGCTTCAGGACCATTGTATGCTATTTTTTACCGGCTTGTCTCGCAACGCTTCAGAGATCGCTAAAATACAGATAAAAAACATAAAAAAGACCAACGAAGAACTAAAAATCATGACCGCCATAGCTAGCGAAGGTTTTTCAATTATTAAAGATGAAAAGCCCATTGAAGATTTTGGCAAACTTCTAAAAACAAGCTGGGAATATAAGAAAAAATTGTCCAGTAAAATAAGCAATCCCAGAATTGATGCAATTTACGACACGGCCATCAAAGCTGGCGCTCTTGGCGGTAAGTTGTTGGGGGCTGGAGGAGGAGGATTTATATTATTTTTTGCCCCGCCCGAAATTCAACCTCGGATCAAAGAAAAATTAAAAAGACTTCTTCATGTTCCATTTAAATTTGAGAATCAGGGCAGCCAGGTGATTTATTACAACATGTGACCGATGACCGATCCTTCTAAGATTTTTGACAAACTCAACTAAAATATTGTATTGTGTTTTTAGTCTTTTAATAAATATGGGGGGCTCTGGTGGTTAATAAATACCAGCTTGGACCGAATGATGAGGAATTAGCTAAAAACATTACAGTTCAAGAGACTACTCTACCAGGAGTATTAAAAATAAAAAGAAAAGTAACCAAAGATCATCGTGGCTACTATGCGGAACTTTATAGCAAAAGAGTCTACTTCGCCAATGGAATCACTATAGACTTCGAGGATGGCGAACAAACTGCTTCTTTTTCAATAAAAAATGCCCTACGCGGACTGCACGGCGATTCTAGAACCTGGAAATTGATAACTTGCCTTTTGGGAGAATTTTACTTAGTAGTCCTGAATTATAATCCGGCTTCGGAACACTTCGGCAAATGGGAGTCATTTATTTTATCGGCCGAGAATGGCCTACAAATATTAGTCCCGCCCAGGCACTGTAACGGCCACCTGGCTCTAAGCGATCAGATCCTTTTCCATTATAATCAATCCCAATATTATTCAGGCCCTGAAATCCAAAATGTAGTTAAATGGAACGACCCGAGATTTAATATCAGCTGGCCAACCACTGATCCGATTTTATCAGATAGAGACAGAAAAGGCGCTTCATATATTGAGCACAAACATTAAAACCCGCCACAAGCGGGATTTTTAATTGAGATTTTTAATTTTTTCAATAATCTTAGTGGTAGAAATAGATATAAACTCCGGGGGACATGTCCGGTCCAAAACAACCATTTTTACTCCGTTTTTCCTAGCCACTTCCTGGCCCTCAGTTAATCGCTTGGCATCTGTATTGTTAACGTAAATATCAGGTTTTAAAGTTTTGAAGTAGTAAATAAGTGAACTTACTTTATGTCCGTTTTTTGTTCTATCCACAAAACAATAATCAACCGGCTTCAAAGAAGAAACGACTTTAAATCTCACATGCTCATTAAGAATCGGGCGATCGGGCGTTTTCGTCAATCTCAAAGACTTGTCACTGCCTAAATCGACTACCAAAATATCGCCTAGTTTTTTACACTCTTCAAAAAAAAGAACATGTCCGGCATGAGGAAGATCGAAACTTCCCGAACAAAAAACAATTTTTTTGCCAGGATTATTTTTGCGTAAAGCTATCAAATCTTTTTTTATCTGAGCAATGGTTTTCTTACTCTCCATAATTATTAAATTGTATACCTTAAAGAAGATCTGTCAACAATAAAAAATCGCATTAAATATGCGATCTAAGAAACGTTCTGCCAAGTTGGTTTGGGTTCTCCAGGTGAAAAAAGTCCAAGATGGGGAAGGGCCAAAAATGTCAATGCAAGCATGCCATTGACTTTATTTGGAATATTGTACATCATCCAAATCCATTCATCTAAGTCCATTGTTACCACCTCTATATCTTCACTGTCATCTAATTTGGGCTTTTGTTTCCAGACACAGTTCAACCCCAGAAAACCAAAATAAGCAGCCCCTTGAAGGCAAGACGGCTCTGCGATAATACCACTTGAAGAAAGAGGTATTATTTTTTCTGCTACATAGCCCGTCTCCTGTAATAATTCAGATTGTGCCGCATCTTGCGAAGTTTGGTCTCCTTCTATATTTCCGCCTGGCAATTCTAGAACAACCTGGTTAGCCCCATATCGAAACTGACGAATGGCTATTACTTTATAATCTATCGTTAGCGGTAAAATAATTGAAGACAGCTTTAATCCTTTCAACATGCCCCAGGGTATAATTTCTCCGGTTCTTGGATCTTTAAAATCCTGGGTAATTAATACTTTATTGTGTACTTGGCCGATAATTTTTTCTTCATTTACCTTTTCCGGACAGATGATAGCCATGATCAATCCTTTTTTAAATTACTCGTTCAAATATACAGTTCTTTTATTGATCTGTCAAATTTTTAAAAATTCTGCTATCGCCAGACGAGCTTTCTGAACTTTCCCCTCCCAACCACCATAATTTGAAATAGATTTAAAATTTGGATGATTTTGCCATGCTTTTTTTACTTTCGCCTCCGTAGCTTTGGCATCTTCATAAGTTTCTCCTCGGGCAGGATTATTTTTACGAATTTGGTTGTACACTTTTTTAGATGGTAATTCTAAAAACAATACTAAATCATATAAAGAATAATCTTTTTTAAGAGTGGTTTTAAAAAGTTCTTCATATTCCTTCTTCCCGCCACGAATATGTCCAGCGATATCAACCCTTCCCTTATCCGAAAGCAAAACCTTTTTCCCGGTCTCCCTAGCCAACACATCGGCCATATGCTCAAATAACTCCTGCATTCGATACATCATATGCTGAAAAACGCTTTCAAAAACAATTTCAGACCTCGGTGTGCCGGGAATAAGCCCCAATTTAACGATTGTCATCGTAGCAACTTCAGGCACTGGACGAATAACATGACCGAATTCATCACCAAAAATTTTAACCATGGTCGTTTTTCCAGCACCAGGCGGACCAGTTATGACTATTCTAGGAAGACGAGTTTTTTGAAATTTTGGATGGATAGTAGACATTAGTCTAGTCTCTTAATTTTATCTATGATCTTAGACGTGGAGATCTTATCAAAATTGGGGGGACAAACCCGATGAGCCATTACTATTTTCACACTATATTGTTTTGAAATTTTTTTTCGATATTCAATATTAAACGCATCTTCATTAATTAGATAGACGTCGGGTTTTAACTTATTAAAATTAACTTCCAAATGCGAAAGAAGGTTTTTTTGACTAGGAAGCTTATTCAAAAAACTATAATCCACCGGCTTGAGAGAATCTATTGTTTTCAATCTCACGCTTTGGTTAAGAATCGGCCTAGTCTTGCCTTTATATTTTTTAATATCTGAATCCGCACCGACTCCAACCACTAATACATCCCCCATTGATTTACCCTCTTCAAAAAATAATACATGACCGGCATGAGTAAGATCAAAAGAGCCGTCGCAATAGACAATCTTTTTATCTGAGTGTTTTTGTCTAATTTTAATAAAATCTTTTTTTGTAATTATAGCCATAAATACAAATACTTTAACATTCCTATAAGAATTAGCAACTTGACTCTTGGAATGATTAGGGATACAATATGTAACGGTCTGTTCATTAAAAAAGAAAAGGGCACAAAATGCACCCAGACCCATGGACTGAATTTATACAAAGAAAGTCAGAATTTTTAGAATTTGCGACTGCCTCGGCCAAAGCTGCCGGTAAAATCCATATGGATTTATACGACTCTAATCACGATATCGAATGGACGGGAAGGGTTCATTTCAGAACTGAAGCTGATACTAGAGTATCGGCTATGTTAAGGAAACAACTCGCTGAAACCTATCCGGAACACAATATTCACTCTGAAGAATCAGACGACCACAAAACTGATAGCCCCTTCACTTGGATTGACGATGAACTTGATGGAACAATCGCATATACAAGACGCTACTTTGATGGATTTTGTTTTTCACGGGCATTGTGTATAGGTAGCGATCCTGTATTGGGTGTAATATACATGCCGTTTAAAGATTATCTGTATACCGGAGTTGCTGGAGAACCTTCACGGCTCAATGGTAAACAAATTAAGGTCAACAACGCAGATTCACTCAATAAGGTTATCATGAGCTTTTACTCTGGCAAAGAGTTAAAAAATAAACAAGGTTTTAGAACTAGTCATCTGCCTTTCCTAGTAAAAGCCATGGAAAATCCTTGTATTATGACGGATGTGGGATTTGCGTGCGCTGTAGCATCGTTGAGCTTTGTGGCCGACGGCAGACTTGAAGCAGTTCTTGCTACCGGACTCGACTCCGAAGACATAGCCGCGGCCGCTATTATTTTGAAAGGGGCAGGAGCAAAAGTCACCAATCTAGAACTCAAGCCATGGAAAGTAGGTTATAAATCAATACTTGCGGCAAATCCAATCATTCATGAGTTGCTTGTCAATAAATTCAGGGACGAAACGGCTGAACATATCAGTAGATGGGGTGTTGTCTAATGGCCATCAGAATCCCGCGCAAGGTCGGTGAAGAAAAAGTTGTCGCTAAAGTTTTCAGCAAAATACTTATCAGCCAAGATTATGAAATGCCTAAGACCGGAACTGTCGAATCCTATGGAAAGTTTAAGGGTAAATACATCTCATCTTTCATTCTACCCCTTACTTCAGATGGCAGAGTGGTTGTAATTAGGCAATACCGAATGGGGCCGGATGAAGTGGTTGTCGAATTACCGGGGGGTAATATTATGCCCGGAGAAAGTCCGGCTAATGCAGCCGAAAGAGAACTGAAAGAAGAGACCGGCTACCAATCAGGTAAAATTATTTCACTTTCAAATGACTTAAATATTTGCCACGACCCGGCGAGTTCAGATATATCATATTACCCATTTCTTTGCCTTGATTGCGTGGATACTGGTAAAAGAAACCTTGACAAGCATGAAGATATCGAAGTTGACCTCATGACATGGAATGATTGGCTTAATGCTGTATATCAGATTAAATCGAATAGTTCTTATTCGATCGTAACTACACTATTAGCCAAGCCTCGCCTTGAGAAACTTGGACTAATTTAAAATTTGCCGATGTTAAACACATCGGTTTTTTATTTTTACGAAGGGTTGACGATTGGATTTTAATGTTGTACATTTGGTCAAAGTATTTTGACAATAACAGGAGCTACTTTGAACATAAAACCGGCTAATCTCTCGCTAGATCTCTACCGTAAGATGTATCTAATACGCCAGGCGGAAAAAAAAATAATCCAAGAATACAGCCACGATGAAATGAAAACTCCAATGCACATGTCGATGGGCGAAGAAGCTATCGCCGCCGGAGTTTGCACGGCCCTTGAAGGAAGGCATCAAATTTTCAGCACTTACCGCAGTCATGCTGTTTATCTTGCCGCGACCGAAGATATAAATGGCTTTTTTGCTGAACTTTATGGTAAGGCCAGCGGGCCAGCGGGCGGAAAAGCGGGATCAATGCATTTAGCCAATCCGGAGAAGGGGGTAATGTTCAGCTCGGCCGTAGTTGGAACTAATATCGCTCCGGCACTCGGTAATGCCTTTGCTAACCATTATCTTGATAATAATAAAATTGCCGTTGTCTTTTTCGGCGACGGCGCAGTAGATGAAGGTGTTTTTTGGGAAAGCATCAATCTGGCTTGCCTTTGGAAACTGCCTGTTTTGTTTGTGTATGAAGACAACGGCCTTGCTATTCATGCTCACACCGCATCGCGACACAGTTATGCCAACCTTGCTGTTATTGTAAAACAGTTTGGATGTCATTGTGTTAAATACCCTGGCACCGAAGTAGAGGAAATATTTAATTTAACTAAAACTGCCCTGGAACACCTTGAATCTGGTCCAATTCTTATGTCTTTAAAATATTATCGCTATCTTGAACATGTGGGGACAAATGAAGACTTTGAGGCTGGCTATCGGCCTAAAGAAGAATTTTTAAAATGGCGAGAAAAAGATCCGGTTGACATGCAAAGAGCGAAATTGATAAAAGCTGGACTAGAAAACGAGGTAATAAAAATTGAAGAAACCGTAATCCGGCAGATAGATCAAGCTATCATTCTAGCCCAAAACGCGCCATTTCCAGAACCGAAAGATCTCTATCACGGAGTTTACGATGAGTAACCAGCGAATAATCACTTATCAGCAAGCGATTAATGAGGCGATAAGCCAGGAAATGGCCGCGGATGAAAGAGTGTTCGTCTATGGTTTAGATGTAGCCGACCACAAGGCAATTTTTGGCTCAACAAACGGATTAGAAAAATTCGGACCAAAAAGATGTTTTAGTACTCCTCTTTCTGAAGAAGCTCTGCTGGGATTTGGGATCGGAGCCGCCCTTAGCGGGTTAAGGCCAATCAATGTCCACATAAGAGTAGAGTTTTTATTGCTGGCCATGAATCAATTGATAAATATTGCTTCCTCCCTAAGATATGGCAGTAACGGAAATTTATCCGTTCCAATCGTAATAAGAGCCGTCATTGGCCGAGGCTGGGGACAAGGATTTCAACACAGCAAAAGTTTACAATCAATTTTCGCCCATATTCCAGGACTAAAAGTAATTATGCCTACCACGCCATACGATATGAAGGGGTTAATGATCTCGGCGATAAGAGATAACAACCCGGTAATTTGTCTGGAACATCGCTGGCTTTACTGGATAGAGGGCAATGTACCTGAAGAGCCATACACTGTGCCAATTGGCCAGAGCCGCGTTATACGACAAGGTTCTGATATTACTGTCGTCGCTACCTCCTGGATGAACGTGGAGGCCCACGATGCCGCTCAAGTTCTTGCCAAAAGAGGGATAGGCTTAGAGATAATTGATCCGCGGACAGTCAGTCCCCTGGATGATGAGGTGATGATTAAATCAGTTAACAAAACTGGTCATTGCGTTGTGGCTGATTATGACTGGCTTAACTGCGGATTCAGCGCTGAAGTAGCGGCCCGCATTTCTGAAAAGTGTTTTGGAAAACTCAAATCTCCTGTAACCAGAATCGGTTTTGCTCCCACTCCATGTCCAACCACCAGACCGCTGGAAAATTTATTCTATCCCAACGCTGTTGATATTGTACGCGCAGTAGAAAAAAAGTTAGGATTAACCAAAACAGATTTAAACCAAGAAAAATTCCATACTTGGGAAAATAAATTTAAAGGACCGTTCTAAGACGGTCTTTTTTATTACGCTTATTGACTAACTATTAAAAATCATGTATATAATGCCCAGCTTCTTAAAAAGGATGGCGAGATGATAATTATTGGGGCGATGACATTCTCCCACGATGCCGCGGCGGCCATTGTTAAGGATGGCCGGCTACTTTACGCCGCCGAAGAAGAGAGATTCAACAGAGAAAAACACACTCCAAAATTTCCTCATAATGCAATTAGGGCCTGCCTGGACTTTGCAAAAATCAGTATGGAAGACGTTGATGTTTTCTGCGTGCCGACCGATCCGGTCGCCCACGTACGTCTTAGATTTATTAGACATTGGCTCAACCATTATCCTCAAGTAAGGCCTCGGATGGAATCTGAATTTAAATGGATCAACAGGGTCATGGACATTGAAAAAGAAATACGCGAACAATTAAACTTCAAAAAAGAAGTTGCTTTTTGTCGACATCACATTGCCCACATGGCAAGCGCCTATTATCTCTCGGGATTTTCTCACAGTGCGCTACTGTCCGTTGACGGTGTTGGCGAAATTGAAAGTTTGATGATTGGACGAGGACAAGATAACCATATATACACTTACGAAGAAAATAATGTTGAATGGCCAAGCTCTTTGGGAGTTCTCTATACTTGCATTACTGGTTGGCTAGGTTTCAAGAAACATTGCGATGAAGGAAAAATCATGGGTCTTGCGCCCTATGGAAACATTGAAAAATACAGAGAAGTTTTTGATGATATTATCCAACTAAAACCTAACGGCAAATTTGAAATGGACTTGAGCTATTTTGATTATCCGTTCATACAAGGTTCAACCATGTCGTCAAAATTTGCCGAGATTTGTGGTCCGGCTAGAGAGCCACAAGAAAAAATTACCCAGCAACATAAAGATATCGCCGCCGGAGCGCAATATATAACTGAAAAAGCTTTAGTGCATGCCGCTAATAATTTACACCTTGAAACTGGAGAATCAAATCTCTGCCTTGCTGGCGGGGTAGCATTAAACTGCGTCGCCAATGGCAAAATACTAACCGAAACGCCTTTTAAAAATATCTTTATTCAACCTGCCGCTAATGATGCCGGCCTTGGCATCGGAGCCGCGCTCAACTACCATTACCAAGCGAATCCCGAAGCCAAACGCAACACGATGGAAAACGCCTATTTGGGCAACGAATACACGGACGAACAAATCAAAAGTGTTCTGATCAATAATTCAGTAAAGTATACCGACCCTAAGGACTTATTCCTTTTGGTAGCTAAATTACTGGCTGATCAAAAAATCATTGCCTGGTTTAACGGAAGATTTGAGTTCGGCCCTCGAGCCCTCGGAAATCGTTCGATTCTTACTGCGCCATTTCCAGCAGAAATAAAAGATATTCTTAATTCAAGAGTTAAGCATCGGGAAGGCTTCAGGCCTTTTGCGCCAATAGTTTTGGAGGAAGATTGCGGAGAATATTTTGATAATACCCACCAATCGCCATATATGCTTTTAACTTACGGGGTTAGGAAAGAAAAGAGAAGTATCGTTCCGGCCATCACCCACATTGATGGGACCGCAAGAGTTCAGACCCTAAAGGAAGAACAAAATCCCAACCTTTATAAACTGCTGAAAGCATTCAAGCATCTAACCGGAATTGGAGTTATATTAAATACCTCGTTCAATGTCATGGGCCAACCAATCATAAATACACCCCAAGAAGCAATCGACTGTTTCTTGGGTACGGATATAGATTACCTGGTATTAAATGCCAGATACCTAGTCGCTAAAACTGCCTAATCTGATATAGGACTTACGCGCTTGAGCCACGAAGCCCGAAATCAGTAGGGCTTTACGTGGCTCAAGCCATAAAGGTTTGCCCAATCTTTTGCGCCACCGCTAAAGCTAAGGCGGCACGCGGTCGTTAAAATACTTAAGTTTTTCCTCGTCGTACTCCTAGTACGTCTCATAAAAACTTAAGCATTTTGCCTCAATCTTGGGCAAACGCGTAAGTCCTATGATAGTTTTTACCCCTCACCTTTCGGAAAGGTGAGGGATTTTATTTGACGAATTCGTAAAAGTTTCATATAACACAGGGAAAGAACTTTGAAAATCAAGAGGTGGTTTTATGGACAGCGCGACTCCTAAACATCCTTTAGCCGGCGACACCATTGACCGGGAAGATATTGAAAAGCTAATTGCTTGGCTAAGAACTAATCCGAGATTAACAATGGATGAAATGACCAAGCAATATGAGAAAAAATGGGCTGAATGGTTGGGAAGCAACCATGCCGTCTTTGTTAACTCTGGATCTTCAGCCAACCAACTGATGTATTATACGCTTCTTTGTTCCAGTAAGTTAATGAATAAGAAAGTTATTGTTCCTAGCGTGGGTTGGGTAACAACAATTTCTCCAGCGATTCAATTTGGTTTTGAACCTATCATGTGCGAAGCCGACCCAGACACATTCGGATTAGATTTAAGCCATTTGGAAGAACTTCTCAAAAGACACCATCCCGCCACAGTAATGCTTGTTCAAGTTCTCGGTGTGCCTCATAAAATGGATGAGATTCTAGCTTTGAAAGAAAAATACAGATTCCTTTTACTGGAGGATGCCTGTGCTTCTGTGGGATCAAGCTACAAAAACCGAAAAGTCGGGACATTCGGAGATATGTCCAGTTTTTCAACTTACTATGGCCACCAATCGCCAACCGTTGAAGGAGGACTTGTTTTTACTGACGACCAAGAGTTTTACAATATTCTGGTAATGATCAGAAGTCATGGCTGGGGCCAACATCTGGATCCTGAAACATACAACAGAATCTTTGGTAAATACAATATTGACACCGCCCATCGTCCCTTTGCTTTCTTTTATCCCGGATTTAATGTCCGGCCTACCGACATACAAGCATTCATTGGATTGGGACAATTGGATAAATTGGAATGGACAATCAAGCGAAGAAGAGAAAATCATGAACTGTATCGAGGCTTACTAGGCGATTATGTTTACACCCAAAATTACGATAAAGATTCAGTGGTCTCCAGTATCCATTTTGCCATCTTAGCTAAAGATTCAACCGAAAGAGACAAAATAGCCACCAGTCTGAAAGAAAATGGGATAGAAACAAGACTTTACTCCGCCGGCAACCTTGGTCTTCATCCCTTCTGGTATGATAATTACGGCAAATTCCAAGCCCCTATGGCTACAAGAATTTATGATTGCGGTCTATTCCTTCCCAACAATCCGTCCCTTGAACCTAAAGATATCGAATTAATTTCGAATGTAGTTTTGAGAATCTGTAGAGGTAGCTGATGTCTAAAATCCTAGTCACCGGCGGTGCCGGATATATCGGTTCTGTTTTAGTACCGACACTTCTTAATGAAGGCCACGAGGTAATCGTATTAGATAATTTCATGTATGGTCAGACCACTCTTCTGGAATGTTTCTCTTATCCTGATAGGTTCAATCTAATCCGAGGCGACACAAGGGATGAGAAATTAATAGATAAAATTTTTAAAGATTATAAACCCGAGTATGTTTTTCCTCTTGCCGCTATTGTCGGAGCATCCGCTTGCGATAAAGATCCCGTAACTTCTACCACGGTCAATATCGGCGGCGTAGTGGAAGTATGCCAAAAATGGGTTGAAGATTCGACGCCAAAAGTAATCTTCCCGAATACCAACAGTGGTTATGGCATAGGTCAAGACAGTATTTACTGCACAGAGGAGGCTCCTCTTAACCCGATCTCTCTTTACGGCCGCCAAAAAGTTGAAGCAGAAAAATTAGTATTAGAGAGGGGTAATTCAATCGTACTGCGCCTAGCCACGGTATTCGGAATAAGCCCTCGAATGCGGCTTGACCTTCTTGTCAATGATTTTGTATATCGTGCATTAAATGACCGCTACTTAGTTCTCTTTGAGGCTCATTTCAAAAGAAACTATATCCATGTCCGAGATGTAGCCAGGGCGTTCCTGCATTGCATCAAGAACTTCGATCAAATGAAAAATCAAGTATACAATGTCGGCTTAAGCAATGCCAATCTTAGCAAGCTTGAACTATGCCAGGAAATACAAAAACAAATTCCCTCTTTTTATTTTCACGAAGCGTCCATCGGAGAAGACCCGGATAAACGTAATTACATTGTAAGCAACGAAAAGATAGAAAGTACCGGATTTAAGCCCCAAATATCGTTACGGGATGGGATTGTAGAACTAATCAAGGGATATCAGGTTATCAGAAACAATAAGTATACAAACACTTAAGAGCCGAGGAGGCTCTTTTTTATGCCCTTTATAGACGAGTTATATGATATGTGTTATAAGTACTACAAATTGCTCTTTAAAATTTAAAGGATGGGCAAAAATTAATGAATCAAAAAATTACCGTCGGTTTATGCCAAATAAACGCCGGTTTTTCCGGAGCAAGCTATTTGCCGTATTCCGTTGGGCTTCTGGAAGCATACGCGCGTAAAAATCTTCCCAATATTGACAGGTTTCAATTCCTTTCTCCGATTTTTACGCGAGAATCGGTAGATTCAGCTGTCAAAAAATTAATATCTTCCAATATCGCATGCTTCAGTCTTTATGTCTGGAATAATCAGTTATCTCTTGCAATAGCCAAAGAGCTAAAGGCAAGAAAGCCGAACATTGTTATTGTGGTAGGCGGGCCCCATGTGCCGGATAAATATAAATCACACATACAAAATAAACAGCTTCCGATTACGATTAGCAGTTTGAAAAAAAATCAACCAAACTCAAGCGATCCCGCATTAGCAAGAACAGAGGCCTACTTACGAGATAACTCTTATATTGATATCGCTTGCCATGGTGAGGGCGAAAGACCTTTTTCACTGCTCCTGGAAAATATATATGGGGACTGGGGAAAGATTCCGTCAATCAGTTATTTAGATAAGGATAGATACATTGTTCAGACCGAAAGAATCGCCCGTCTTAAAGAGCTTGACGAACTACCTTCACCATACCTTGAGGGCACTTTTGAACCTATAATCAAGGCTAATCCCGACATCAAATGGATTACTGTTTGGGAAACAAATCGCGGTTGTCCATTTTCATGCACATTTTGCGATTGGGGTTCCGCGATAGCATCCAAGGTTTATAAATGGGAGATGGAACGAGTATATAGAGAAATGGATTGGTTCGCAGATCACAAAGTTGAATTTATTTTCTTAGCTGACGCAAACTTAGGAATTCTTCCCCGAGATATTGATATAGCCAGATACTGCGCTGAAACTCGAAAACGAACCGGCTATCCGACTTCAATTACCGTTTCAAACACGAAAAATGCAACCGATCGTTCTTATGAAGTACAGAAAATTTTTGCTGAAGCCGGACTTGCTGCCGGAGCCTCGCTCTCAATGCAATCAATGGATCCTGGAACTCTTAGAGATATCAAGCGGGACAACATCAGTCTTGACTCATATCAGGAAATTCAGCAGAGAATGAAACTCGATGGCGTGTCATCTTTTACCGATATCGTCCTCGGATTACCGGGAGAAACATACGACTCATTTACCAACGGCGTAGATCAACTCATCAGAAACGGATTACATGATAGAATTTTATTCTATATTTTAACCATTTTACCCAATGCTGAAATGGCTGATCCCAGCTATCGGGAAAAGTTCGGCATGGAGACGGTTGAAGCACGCACAATTAACATTCATGGTAACCGGAAAGAGATTGAAAACGATGTTCCTGAATACCAAGAAATGGTTATTACCACTAAATCCATGCCGCGCGAAGATTGGGTCCGTGTCCGCGCATTCAGCTGGACCGCAGCATTTTTACATTTTGACAAAGTATTTCAAATTCCGATGGTCCTAACCCATGAGCTTACCGGCGCAAGTTACAGTAAACTCATTGAGCTTTTTTCCGAAGGACAGTTTGGCCAACCTGCTGACTTCCCTATTCTTAACAAAATTCACCAGTTCTTTATTGAGAAAGCGCAGTCAATTCAGCTGGGCGGTGAAGAGTTCTGCCATTCAAGCCAATGGCTTGACATGTGGTGGCCCTCCGATGAATATATGCTAATAGACCTCGCGACTAACGGGAATCTTTCTGCATTCTACCAAGAAGCATATCGCGCCTTGGAATCTTTATTAGACAGATACGGTAAGAGTGAATATCGGGATGCGATAAGAGAAGCCGTGGAACTTAATGAACATATGCTCAAACTTCCTTTCCGTACCGGTAACCGTGAAGTGCCGCTAACATATAATATTTGGGAATTTTATAAAGCAGCGGTTAGATCTGAACCAATCCAGTTGGAAAAACGGGGATCGGTGATTACAATCGATTACAATACCGATCAATGGAATTCTTGGGAAGATTGGTGCCGATTTGTTGTCTGGTATGGCAGTAAAAGAAGTGCCTATCTTTACGGCAGTAAGGCCGTTGTTCAAATCGCCGGACATTTTTAATCCCCTATACGGGGATTTTTAATTAGAAGTAGGACTTACGCGTTTGGCCAAGTTCGAGGCAAAATCGAGCATTAAGCCGAGCCATACTAGAAGTATGGCGAGGATTAAGCGGAGATTTTAACGAAGAAATTGGCCAAACCCTTTAGGGCTTGCTGGCTTTGGGGCTCTTAAAGCCCAAGCGCGTAAGTCCTAATTTGACTTTTAAAATAAAGCTCATACTATTGAGGATAGAACATTAACAAAGTGAGGGGGTCTTGGACATCGAAATATTCCTTGATAATCAGACTAAATTTTTATGGGAAGTTTTTAAGATAGGCTTGCCGGCTCAAGACACAATCAAAATTCCAAAAACTCACCCAGATTTTCGCTGGGGAGTAGTTATGCCCCAATCATTGACGATTGAACAAATCATCTGCAGCTACTCTGACATATGCCCAGTCTGGCGATGGACGAATGATAATATAGACTTAATTACTAAATCGGTTAGGTCGGCTGACAAAGGCACCTATACAACCTGGTTTCGTGATGGGGTTGAGCCGGAGGAAAAATATAAAAACAAATCAGCTAACCATATCCAATCCGATGGCATCAATGGGAGTACGCTAATTGAACGCCTCTTGTTGGGCAGGTGGTTTACCTGGATGACAGACGGTCAATACCTGGATGTTGTAAATATTACTCGCTGTGATGCCACTCGGGATTTTAGGGGATATGTTCCAGCCGTTTA
Source organism: uncultured Candidatus Saccharibacteria bacterium (assembly GCA_964436165.1). GTDB lineage: Bacteria > Patescibacteriota > Minisyncoccia > 2-02-FULL-40-12 > GWA2-44-9 > 2-01-FULL-39-28. The sequence goes on along the minus strand of CAYTBY010000001.1, from coordinate 22,556 downwards.
CTTTGATACCCGCGATGGTCAGTTATATATTTTTAGACATGATCCGGAGGAAACAGACGACAGTCTCCGAACTCGTGAAGCAATCTCATGGGAGGAAAAATGACCGAAGACCTCAAAAAACGCATTGCCAGATTTGACGAATTAGCTTCGAGAACGGACTGCGCAAGACCTTCGCCGCTTATTCTTAAACTAAAAATACAGCCCGACCTATTTGATTCCTTAAGATGTGCGGTGGCGCTTTATATGTCTCGATGCTTGCCAAGCAGAAAAGTACTTACCGCTGAATCTGATATTATGGCCGAATTCAGCAAAAGATCAGCAGAGTTAAAAAACAAGAACAATAATGGCTGTCTTTTGCCTAAACGCGAATTGACTCTAGAATATAATATGATTCACAGAGCTTACGGGGATATAATGAGGAGTTTTAACTTCACCGGTTTAATAGCCAGTTTTTACGCCCTAACTACTATCCGGCACAAGGATGAGTGGACGAAAAGCAAATGGGCAAACAGTGAGAATTCGGCAAAAACTTATTCAACAGAAAATCCCCATTCTGATGCCTGGCTAGGTGAGTCGCCTCATAGTATGAATACGATTACGCCTATTTTCGGCGATACTAAAGATAATAATTGCGCTTACTATGCACCACCGGATAACTTTTCCGATAGGTGGCTAAAGATTTTGAAGTTTCTCGATGGGGCTGAATATTTTAGCTACTACGACCCGATTCCTGTTTTTGAATCCTCTGAACCTGGTTTTACATATCTTTCCGACATTTCTGTAATACATAAATCAAACCTTAAGGAGAACGCCGGACCGCGCGTATCAATTGACCATCTTTCTTTTGCGAATATCGGGGGCGGCGAACTGTATCATCCCACCCATCCTCGGTTAAGTTATGATAGGTTCTGCCACATCGGCAGAGAAGAATTAATCACGTTTAAGTCGTCAATTAACGACCCGATCACGCTAGAAAATGCGGATCCGCACAAATCTTGGGGCATTTCTGAAATATCACGAAAAACTGTTTTAAGTTAAAACCGCCATGTTTAGGCGGTTTTTATTTTGCTCCAAATAAAATAGAACTGGGATTGTTGAGTATCCATCCCCATCCTTCCTCCTCCGCCAAGACACTCTTCAACAGACATAACTCTGGCGTAAAAAACTTCCACAATTTCCAGACCTCCTTCCCCGATCATAGAAGTAAAATCTTCAAGCCTTGTAAAGCCTGGCCGGTTAACATTTCCATTTTCTTGAATTATAACCGAGCCATCGGGTTTAAGAAATTTCTTAATATCCTGGTAAAATTTTCTATGAACTCTAAAATCAATATCATACGTACGAATATCCTGTTTATGAACTTCCTCTGATCCGGTCCAAAAATGAGGGGGATTACTTACCACTAAATCCCATTTTTCCGATACAGGAATTGAGTCTAGACAATCAGACAAGTAAACAGAGACTCTGTCTTCAAGGTCGTTATCCTCTATGGTTTTTTGACAGGCCCCTACCGCTTCCGGGTTAATATCCGCTAATGTCAATCTATTACAAAGCCCCTGCGCCAGTAAAGAAAAACCTATAAATCCCGGCCCGGCGCAAAATTCAAAAACATGGTCAACTTTTCCAACTTTTTCCCTAATAACACGAATATACTCTTGCCCAAATCCCCTGCCTCCGCCCTCAAGTTCAGGCAAATAATTTACTTTTATGTTTTTATAACTAACTGTTTTGTATGAAATTTTCTCCACCTACCAACTCCTTTCTTAATAGGACTTGGGTTATGGTATCAAATTAAAGCCAAGAATCAACCCCGTCACTTATCGAGCTTATATTTCCTCGCGGTCATAAGCTAAACAAATAATTACTAATAGAATCATAATAATTTATAAACCATCATCATCAAGAAATATCAAACCGCCAAAGCTTGATAAGTGCGGGGTCAACTCCGCTCATTGACTGGATAAAAATATGGTTGTATAGTCTTCTAAACATGTTCGTTAAAAAAACAAGGGGTAAAATGACAAATAATACCTACCTGACCAAACAGGCAAGAACGGCCCGACATCTGATACTGGACATGATATTTGAAGCTAAGTCGTCCCATCTTGGCTGCGCTCTTTCTATAGTCGACATATTAACTGCGCTATATTTCGGAGACCTCATGAAAATCAATCCTTCAAATCCTAATTGGGAAGACAGGGATAAATTTATTTTAAGCAAAGGCCACGCTTGTGTGGCATTGTATGCGATTTTGGCAATGAGGGGTTATTTTCCATTGGAGAAACTGAGGGAATATGGCAGCGACGGCACTCCGATCGGTGACCACAATACCCGTGGTGCTTTGCCCGGAGTTGAAACAACCAATGGCTCCCTTGGCCATGGCTTATCGGTTGGTATTGGCATGGCTTTAGCCGCCAAGAAAGCCGGAAAGTCATCAAGAGTATTTGTTCTTGCGGGCGATGGCGAGCTTCAGGAAGGTTCAAACTGGGAAGCGTTAATGTTCGCCGGATTCCATAAACTTAGCAATCTTGTCTTGATTATTGATAATAATAATCTTGAGACGCTAGGACAGACAGATAAGATTCTAAGCATAGAACCGCTAGATAAAAAGTTCGAGAGTTTTGGCTGGCAAGTAAAAAAAATAGACGGCCACTCTTTCCCCCAGATAAAAGAGGCTTTGGATAGAGAGAGAAATCCTCTGGCGATAATTGCCCAGACAATAAAGGGTAAGGGTGTCCCATTCATGGAAGACGATTATATCTGGCATGGCAAATGCCCAAGCCCGGAAGAATACGAGAGGGCTAAAAAAGAGTTGAATGGGGGTGTCCAATGAGATTTGAAGTAATAAAGACAATCTACCAAGCCGCGCTTGCCGATCCCAAGATTGTATTTTTAACTGGCGACCTGGGTCATGCTCACTTGGATGATTTCAGAAAAAACTTGCAAGATAAATATCAGTATGTAAACGTCGGCATCGCTGAACAGAATATGATTAGTATTGCCGCCGGTCTTGCCCTTTCTGGAAATAGAGTTTTTGTTTATTCCATTGCCCCATTTGCCACACTGCGATGTCTTGAACAGATTAAAGTAGATGTCTGTTATCAAAATGTCGGGGTTGTGGTTATCGGAGTAGCCGCCGGTTATGCTTATTCGACTTGCGGTTGCACTCATCATGCCATTGAAGATATTGCCGCAATGAAAGCATTGCCAAACATGCATATATACTCCCCCTCGAACCCGCTTGAAGCACGGTTAATCACGAAATACATTCTGACCGCATCTCATCCTGCCTACCTGCGAATCGGCAAGGGCGGAGAACCGAATGCCGAAAAAGAATATAGTCTCGAAATCGGTAAAGGATTAGTTGTTAAACATGGAGAAAATATAACAATCTTTGCTACAGGCACAATGGTCAGAGAAGCTGTTTCTGCCAGTGATATTCTTGAACAGCATGGAATTAGCACAGAAGTAATAAATATTCATACAATAAAGCCGCTGGACAAGGAGCTTATTGAAAAATCGGTTCGAACAAGAAATATGATATTTGTCTTAGAAGAACACAATGTCATCGGTGGACTAGGAGAAAGTATCGCTAGGATTATTTGTGAATATGACTACAAGAAAAAACCGCTTTTCAGATGCCTGGGCATTCCTGACGAATACAATCACCGCACCGGTAGCCATCAATACATGCTGGGCTGTTATAAATTAAATGCGGAAGCAGTAGCTCAACAAATTATGGATTTATATCGAAAGGCCTGAAAGGGCCTTTTTTACTTGATCCCGTTAGAGGTAAGACGTCCGCCTTTGACGGATCGTCTGCCGGCCATGCCTTTCAGGCAGGCCGGACCTCTAACGGGATTGACATATTGTAATAAATAAAATACAATACGCGCCAAGAACTTTGAAAAGAGGGGAAAAATGGATCTTGGACTAAAAGGTAGGACAGCTCTTATTACCGGCTCAAGCCAAAGTATAGGCAAGACATGCGCAATCGCTTTAGCTAAAGAGGGCTGCGATATAATTTTATGCGCCAGGGGGCTTGAAAAACTTAAGAGAACCCATAAAGAAATTGCTGCCATGGGCTTCGAAGGCAGTGTTCATTCCAAGTGTGTTGATGGAACAAACCGTGAAGAGGTTCGAGGATTCCTGGGCAACATCGACAAACTCGATATCCTCGTGAACAACATCGGTGGCGGTACCGAAAAACCACTTCAGCTTTATGGCCTTACCGAAGAACAATGGATCAATATGTATAAATTAAATACTCTGAGTATGCAGTGGTTCACTGAATTTAGCATCCCACTCTTAGAAAAATCTGATCAAGCAAGAATTATAAATGTCAGCACAAAATGCACCCGCGAACCAGGCTGGAACAATCCTCACTACGGCGCCGCTAAATCGGCTATGGATTTCTTAAATAAACGTTGGTCCAACGAACTTGCGCCCAAGGGCATCTGTGTCAATGCAATTGCACCCCACTCATTAACTTGTGATACCTGGGAGAGAGACGTCAGGGATCGGGCGCAAACTAAGAATATCTCGGTTGCGGAAGCGCGCGAGATCATGACGAAAGAAGTCGTGAGTAAAATTCCAATGGGCAGACAGGGCACGGAGGAAGATGCCGCAAACTGGACGGTTTTCCTTGCTTCCAAACAAGCTAACTTTGTTACCGGACAATGGATTTTACTTGATGGTGGAAATTCCAAAGCGAGAATCGCATGAAATATCGTCCTTTCGGATCAACCGGGATTATGGTATCAGAAATCGGATTTGGCGGTTGGGGCATCGGCGGTGTAACTCCCGGTCCTACCTCTTACGGACCGACCGACGACAACGAATCTCAAAAAACCCTGGAAAAGGCGTTTGATCAGGGAGTAACTTACTACGATACTGCCGGAGTCTATGGCCATAGCGAAAACCTCATTGGAAAGACCTTTAGGCACTGCCGCGGCCAAGTAGTCATCGGCACCAAGGTTGGATTTCTGGAACACCACACTCCCCAAAATTTTTCGAGACAAAATATTACCGCCACCCTTCAAAGAAGTCTGGAGAATCTAGGAACAGGTTATGTCGATCTTTACCAGCTTCATAATCCGGACATTCAAAATTTGCCCATGGACGACATCGTTGACGCCTTGCTGGAATTAAAAACCCGAGGACTGGTCAAAGCTTTCGGTGTTTCGGTTAAACATCCTAATCAGGGTCTTCTAGCGCTAAAATACAGCCTATTTGCTTCTATCCAGGCCAACCTAAGCATGATTGACCAGAGAGCGATTGATAACGGCCTCATAGAAAAGGCTAGGAATCAAGGCGTAGGAATTATTGCACGCACGCCCTTAAATTTCGGCTTTCTTACCGATAATGGAAAAACTATGGATCTGAACTTTGGTCCGCAGGACCACAGATCGGTTTGGCCGATGAAACAGAGGGAGTCCTGGCAAAAAGCCGCTCGGTTACTATCAGAAGTTGACCCAGAACATCCGTTAGCCATGTTGGCCTTGCGTTATTGCTTAAGTGCTGACGGAGTAAGCACTGTCATCCCCGGCCTGCTTACGGTAAGTGATGTTTTAGAAAATACTGTTGTCTCAAATTTACCGCCTCTAAGCCAAGGGACGGTGGAACAAATCCGTAAAATATACAAAGACAATAATGAGTTTTTTGTTAAGTAGAATATGGACTTCTCAGACGGCTTCTAAACCAAGCCCCGCTAAATAGGTGGGGCTTTTTAACCCCACACACTCATGTATGAGTGTGGGGGTTAATTTGCCAAAACTTGAAGTTTAAGGTATAACACGACAAGAACTTTAAAATTAAGGGAAAAATGGGATCTATAATTCCTCTCAAAACGGTGACCGAAAATCCCCCTAGAATTGTGCCGAAACCTAACGGGCAAATAAGGATCGGCCAAATACAGTTAAATACGTCTTTTTCCGGACAATATTATTTTCCCTTTGCCGCTGGTTTAATCCAGGCATACGCGAAACGGCACTTTCCATATCCCGACGATCTTGAATTCAAAGAAATAATTTACAAGTTCCCGAAGAACCGGAGAGAGATTGATGAGATATGTGAAAAATTAAGTGAATGCGACATACTTGGCGTAGGAAATTACACCTGGGGAGAACAGCACTCCTTAGTCTTGGGGCAGGAATATAAAAAAAGGAATCCGAATGGAATTCTTGTTTTTGGAGGACCGCAAGTTCCGGACAGTAAGAAGCAATTCCGCCTCAACAGGACAACCGAGCTGACGGCAGAAGAACAAAAACGTCAGCGAATAAATTTTACCCCTGATTATCATCGGGCTCATCCGGAAATAGATATTTGCGTTCACGGCGAGGGCGAAAGAGTATTCACAAAGATTCTTGAACAAATGGCAATCGACGGATGCTATAATAAAAGACTGATTCCTTCAATCAGCTATACTGATGCAAATGGGAATTTCTGTTACAATAACAAACTCGAGCGGATGAAAAACAATGAATTAGCCGAAGTACCATCTCCTTTTACAACTGGGGTTTTTGATAAGTTGATCGAAGAGAATCCGGATCAGGTTTTTATCACAATGTACGAAACTAACCGGGGCTGTCCTTTCTCATGCACATATTGCGATTGGGGCGGAGCGACAGAAGATCGTGTGAGCGAATTTCCAATGACACAAATATACAACGACATCATGTGGTGCGGACAGCATAAAGTTCCCTACTGGTTTATTTGCGATGCTAACTGGGGCATCAAAGAAAGAGACGAGCAAATTGCAGAATTCTTTGCCGAATCGAAAGTAAAATACGGCTATCCCGAAGCTGTCTCAACCCAGAATTCTAAAAATCCTAAAGCCCACACAATTAGAGCCCTAAAAGCCCTGGAAAGAGCCGGCCTCAACAAAGCTACCGTAATGTCACAGCAATCACTTAATCCTCCGACCCTTAAAGCCGTGAGACGCGATAACATGAAGCTGGAACAATATTATGAAATTCAAAAAGAATTAGCTGCCCAAAGAATTTTTACCATGACCGACCTGATCCCCGGCATGCCCGAGGAAACATTCGATACCTTTTTTGACGGAATTGCAACATTAATTACTAACGGCCAGCATAATCGGATTCAGTTCAACATTCTTTCCATCCTTTGCAATACCGAGATGGCGGATTGGGAATATCAGGAACGCTACGGATTCAAAACGGTAAAAACAAAAATTATAAATGCTCACGGCAGTAAAAATGACTCCGATACCGGAATTGATGAATTACAAGAATTCGTCATTGGAACCAACACTATGCCGCCCGAAGATTGGGTTAAGACATATATCCTTTGCTGGACTGTAAACTTATTTTATTTCAGCAAACTCCTTCAAATTCCCATAATTATCCTCCACGAAGTTTATGGCTTTAGTTATCGGCAGATCTTGGAACTTTTCAGCTTTGATCAGTTCTCAAAATACGGCAATTTCCCGGTACTCTCAGAAATTAACAGATTCTTCTCTCAAACTGGCCGGGACATTCAAGCAGGCAAGCAGGGTGAATTCATATATTCGGAAGAGTGGCTGAAAATCTACTGGATGCCCGATGAACATATCCTGATTAAGCTGTGCCGGGAAGGTAAACTCGAAGATTTTTACAAAGAAGCCGGACAGCTCTTGAGATATCTAGCGATGTCAAACTCTGAAGTTCCGATCGAAATCCTTGAAGAATCAATTAATCTCAACCGCCATTTGCTAAAAATACCTTTTCAGGCAGAAGATATAAGTATCCGCCTTTCTTACAATACCTGGGGTATTTATAGATCGGTTTTAGTGGGTCAAAAAATTCCTTTAGCTCATGAACCTCAAGAATTCACAATCGACCGCAGATCTCAAACGTGGCCGACATGGGAAGATTGGTACCAGAAAATGGTTTGGTATTCCAATAGACGAGGTGCCTATCTCTATAACGGCAATAAAAACCCGCACCAAGAAATTGCCGGCCATCACTAAACTAATTACAGCCCGAGAAAAATTCTCGGGTTTTCTGTACAAGTATAAGCTTTTATGTTATCCGTATAGAAACTTTGCACCTTAAAAAGGAGATATGGAGTGCCTGTAAAAGCTTTGATTACCGGCATCACAGGTTCAGGAGCCAGCTATTTAGCCGAATATGTTGTTAACAACCATCCGGAAGTGGAGCTTCATGGCACTTTTCGCTCGTGTAGTTCTCGCTCTCAAAAAAATATCCAAAATATTACAGACAAGCTGTTTCTTCACGACTGCGACTTGGATGATTATTCCGCCACGTATCAGTTGGTTGCCGGACTTAAACCGGACCTTGTTTTCCACATCGCCTCCTATGCCAACGTAAGAGAATCCTGGGACAAGATAACCTTTACCCTTCGAAACAATATTATCAGCACAGCCAATCTGTTGGAAGCGATCCGGTTAGCCAACATACATCCCCGAGTCCAGATGTGCAGTACCCCCGAAGTTTACGGGCAAGTAGATCCTAAAAATATACCGATAGACGAGAATTGCCCGATTAACCCGAACAATCCATACGCCGTATCCAAGTTTGCCCAAGAATCTCTCGGCTATTCATATTTTAAAGGTTACGGTCTGCCAGTTATCATCACCCGGATGTCTACTTACATCAACCCCCGCAGAGCGGACCTGTTCGCTACTGCTTTTGCAATGCAAGTAGCGCGCATTGAAACCGGCTTACAGAAAGTTCTTCTCCACGGAAACCTTGAATCCACCCGGACGATTCTGGACGCAAGAGACTGTGCAAGCGCATATTGGACAGCCATGGAAAAGGGAACAGCGGGAGAGGTCTATAATATCGGCGGAAACAAGATCGTAACTGTGGGTGAGTTTTTGGAAATGCTGAAAAGAAAAGCTCACTGCCCGATACCCTCCAAGGCCGACCAAAATTTATTCCGTCCGGTGGATGCCACTCTGCAGATTATAAATTCGGATAAATTCAAAAAACAGACGGGTTGGGAACCAAAATATAGCTTCGAGGAAAGCGTTGAATACCTTCTGCAGTCTTGCCGCCAAGCAGTCAGAAAAGAGGAGGTTGCTCAACAATGAAAAAGAAAAGGATTCTTATTTGCGGCGCCAGCGGGTTCATCGGCCGGAATATTTTCAATGCCCTATCGCAGAATAGCGACCTCGAAGTTACGGGTGCTTACAGATCCAATCCACCATCATTAATTCCCGCCGAAAGTCTCAGGCGAGTTAACCTGACTGATCCAACAAGCGTCGACAATTTGCTTAGTGAAGGTTTTGATGTAATCGTCCAAGCCGCCGCTACCACATCAGGTTCTAAGATAATAAAGGAGCACCCCGAAATACACGTAACGGATAATGCAATAATGAATTCTCTCATTTTCCGCGCCGCTCATCAGAGAAAAGTTCCTCACGTGTTATTCTTCAGCTGTACCATCATGTATGAATTTGGACACCGGCTCCTTAAAGAAACAGACGTGGATCTTAACAGAGAATTAGGAGATTATTTTGCCGCCGGCTGGACAAAAATTTACCTCGAAAAACAATGTGAGTTCTATGCCCGTCAGGGAAGAACCCGGTATACCGTTATTCGACATTCCAACATCTACGGCCCCCATGATAAGTTTGATCTTGAAAAGTCGCATGTTTTTGGCGCCACGATCAATAAAGTATTAAACGCAACAAATGGAGAAATTACAATTTGGGGTACGGGCGAGGAAAGACGAGATTTGCTTTATATTGATGACCTGGTCCGGTTTGTCGGCATGGCGATGAATCGGCAAAAAACCTCATTTGAAATATTCAATGTGGGCCGGGGAGAGACGGTCTCGGTCAGAGAACTGGTTGAAAAAATTGTAAGACAGTCCGGAAAAGATCTCAAAATAGTCAACGATCTTTCCAAACCGACAATCAAAGACAGTTCTATTACTATCGACATCGGCAAGGCAAGAGAGCAACTGGGCTGGCAACCGGAAATAAATATAGACGAAGGAATTAGAAAAACTATTGAATGGTACAAAAAACATTACACCACATAAATGTGGTGTTTTTTTATAATTATGATAGATTACCACCATGGATAATAAACCCCTGGTGGCTATATATTTTAGGACTCGCAACCGGTCTGATTTTGTAATTAGACAGTTGGAGTACTATGCATCCGTAAATTCCCCCCATCCGGTGTATATCGCCGACGGCAGTGACGAAGAACATGGCAATAAAATCCAGACGGCAATTAAAAAACTGGAGGGCGCATTAAAAGTAATCTATAAACTATATCGAGAATCTGAATCTTTCACACAAATCGATAGCCATAACGACCTGGTATCTTTAATAAAAGAAAAATACGGCGCAAGTATCGGCGATGATGATTATTTCATACCCGATTCTCTTACAAAGTGCGCAGAATTTCTTGAAGAGCATCCGGATTATGCATCGGCCGGCGGCTATGCGGTAAGCTTTCGCCTCAAGAATAACGGCGTTCACGGCGAATTAAACTACCTCGCGGATTACCCCAGAAAACAAATTGAACTTGAGACGGCATCCGAAAGGGTCGTCAAATTTTTCCGAGAATATTATACGCCTGGATTTTCTGTCCATCGTATGGATCCCATGCGCAGATATTGGCTCGCTGGAAAAGATATTCCCGACCGTTCTCTAGCCACCGAGGTTGTTCCCAGCGCTTTATTGCTTGTCGGGGGTAAGTCGAAAATTATTGATTGTTTAAGTCTGGTCAGGCAGATACACAACCGCCATCTCGCCACATATAATGCCTTTGATTGGATAATGAAGGAACACTGGTATAAATCTTATAAAATGGCCGAGGATATTCTTGCTAAAGAAATAATGGCCGTTGACGGTATTGGCGAGAAAGAAGCAAAAACTGCATTTCGTAAAGCTCTTTGGGGATTTCTTAATTGGCTGTTGATTAAAGACTTCGGCGATGAATTTCCATCAGCCCAAAAACCCGAAAGTCAGTATTCAATCCGCTACCGCCGCCTGAGATCAATGATTGGCAGCACTTTTCCGATTATCAAAAAAATATATAGAACCAAAGTAAAACCCCTTAAAACCGGCAAAAAATATTTACACTATGAGGTCTTAGAGCCGAGCTCCAAGTATTACAAAGATTTTAAGCCGATAATGAATTCCTTTACCTGAAAGACAGCTTCTAAGAATTTATAATCATTTTCTCTGACACCGTTTGACACTATTTGACACCATTTGATAGACTTTAAAGACGACAATGTTTAAAAATAAGACAATTCTTATAACCGGCGGCACTGGTTCATTCGGCAAAAATTTTGCTAAATTTTTGCTTAAGAATAGCAAACTAAAAAAACTGATTATTTTCAGTCGAGACGAGTTCAAGCAATATGAAATGCAAAAAGAGATAGGTGATCCGCGAATTAGGTTTTTTATCGGCGATGTCCGGGATTTATCCCGCCTTCAGCGAGCCTTTTATGGCGTAGATATGGTTATCCATGCCGCCGCATTAAAACAAGTTCCTACGCTGGAGTACAATCCATTTGAAGCAGTAAAAACCAACATAATCGGCTCGCAAAATATAATTGATGCTTCGATTGATCAAAAGGTTTCAAAAACGCTTCTCATCTCAAGTGACAAGGCGGTTCAGCCAATCAACCTGTATGGAGCGACTAAACTGGCTGCCGAAAAACTTTTTGTAGCTGCAAATTCTTATACATCGCTTACAAAACGTAGTATCTTCAGTGCCGTGCGCTACGGTAATGTAATGGGAAGCCGGGGCAGTATCGTTGAAACCCTCCTAAAAAAACCGGCGGCAGAAAAAGTATTTATCACCCACCCAGAGATGACCCGTTTTTGGCTTACTCTTCCGGAAAGCTTCCAACTTGTATCATTTGCTATTAAACATATGGGCGGAGGAGAGATAATTGTACCCAAAATTCCCAGCATGAAAATCACCGAACTGTTTGATGCTCTCGCCCCCCAGGCTAAAAAAGTAATCATCGGTATTCGACCCGGAGAAAAAATCCACGAGACACTCCTAACTGAACATGAGGCTCGTAATACTATATTAGTGGATAGATACTTTGTCATTCTTCCCGAATTTAAACCCAAGGCAAAACTTTTTGACCATTACTTCGATATGGGCACCAAGCTTAATACCCATATCGCATTTGCCAGTAATACAAACGATACATGGCTAACAGAACAAGAGCTCAAATCAAAAATAGAACCAACGCTTTCCTAGGAAACACTCTCATCCCCTATGGCCGCCAGAAAATCGATACCGATGATATCAGGGCGGTTATTGCCGTTCTCAAATCCGATTGGCTGACCCAGGGTCCCAAAGTAAAAGAATTTGAAAATGCTCTGGCTAAATACTGTGGAGCTAGTTATGCTGTTGCGGTTTCTAGTGGCACCGCCGCCCTTCATTTAGCTTATTTAGCCGCAAATATCCAATCTGGCGATGAAGTGATTACTACACCCAACACCTTTGCTGCTACTTCCAATATGTTACTGGCCGTAGGTGCCAAGCCGGTCTTTTGTGATATTCGTCTGGATAATTATAATATAGACGCATCCAAAATCGAGGAACTGATCACGCCCAGAACAAAAGCCATAGTTCCCGTTCACTTTGCCGGCCATCCTTGCGAAATGGATGTCATTAACAAAGTAGCTAAAAAATATAAACTACTGATTATCGAAGATGCCTGTCATGCATTAGGGGCGTCATATCAGAACAAAAAAATAGGCAGTATCGGTGATATGACTATTTTTAGTTTTCATCCGGTTAAATCAATCACTACCGGTGAAGGCGGAGCAATATTAACTAACAATAAAAGCTACTGCGAAAGATTAATACATCTTCGGTCCCACGGAATAAACAAAGATAAAGACGGATTTAATGTCATGACTGCTTTAGGGCATAATTATAGACTTACTGACATCCAAACAGCCCTGGGCTTAAGCCAGCTTAAAAAACTGGATGGATTTATAAAAGCAAGACAAGCTATCTTTAATGCTTATGTTGAGAAATTAAAGAGCATAAAGGATATCGTCCTTCCTTCGACAACTGAAGATGGTACTTCCGCCAACCACATTTTTGTAATAAGAGTGAAGAATCCGGCTATACGAAATAAATTGGCATCTTATTTAAAGGGGCAGGGTATCGGTGTAAATTTTCACTATCCAGCCGTATACTCTCATCCCTATTACAGAGAAAGCGGACACAAAAATATAAAGCTTAATAATGAAGAGATATATCACAACTCCTGTATCACTCTCCCCCTTTATCCGAACTTAAAACCAGAAAACATAAAATACATCTGCAATCAAATAAAAAACTTCTTTAGATGACGAAACAAACTATTCAGGAAAAATTTTGGTCATCCAATTTCGGCCAAGAATATATAGACAGGAATACATTTTCTCCCAAACAACTGGATGATTTTTATACTAGGAATTTTGGAATTTCTCGCTCGAGGTTAAATAAAAACTTTCTGGGGAATTTGGGAATAAATAACATTCTTGAGGTGGGATGTAATATTGGGGTTCAGCTGAATATACTTCAGGGGCAAGGATTTAAAAATCTATATGGAATTGAAATATTCCCTAAGGCGGTGGAGTTGGCAAAGACAAATACTAAAAACATCAACATCATTCAGGGAAGCGCTTTTGACCTGCCGTTCAAAGACAATTATTTTGATCTTGTTTTTACTTCCGGAGTTTTGATCCATATCAATCCTAAAGATATAAAAAAAATAATGAAAGAGATCTGCCGGACATCAAGAAAATACATCTGGGGATTTGAATATTTCAGCCCCCAGACACAAGCTATTACCTATCGCGGTCACAAGAACCGTCTCTGGAAAGGCAACTTTGCGAAAATGTATCTGGATGAATTTATCGATCTAAAACTAATAAAAGAAAAGAAATACAAGTATCTGAACAGTGATAATGTTGATTCGGCATTTTTGCTAAAAAAATACTGATCATTTGTCAAGGCTTGACATTTCATGGTTTATCAAATATAGTAATCTTGAAGTTACGGGTCTTTGAAAACAAGGGTGTTGGGAGTGACAAAGCAGAAAAAAATACTCCTGGCGATAATAAGCGCTTTTGCGTTCATGGTAATAGCCGCGATTTTTTTGTCAGGTTGGCAGCAGACTGTATTTCTGAGAGTAGCGATAGCTAATGGAGTAGCATCGATACTTATTAAGATCGTTGCCAGTTCTTTATCAAGAACAAAAAAATTGGTCCTCCAGTTTTTCACCTGCTTTTTTTTATCTCTTGTTTTTGGAGCTATTTCAACCGATTTTGACTCCAGCCAGTTTAATGGTTTTTTCTTGTTAGTAGTGGGCATGGGTCTAATAAATAGCGGAGCTTGTTACTGCCAATGGCGAGCCACCGATCTAAACGTGACCAAAACCGCCCTTTTCACTCAAGGTGATGATATCCTATCAATGATCCTGGCCTATTTCATCCTTAACGAAAGCAAGGTCATCACCTTATCATGGAGCCTTGGCATTGTCCTGGTCTTAATTGCTGCAGTTTTGTTCGTCACTGCTCCCATCGCCATCCCCAAAGACACGGATGACAAAAATAAAGCCCTTCTTCAAGAACAGGGCAGAAAAAACAATCGGACGATTTGGAAATGGGTAATGGGTTATAATTTGGGCTGGGGGCTTACAAGTTTCATGTTCAGAGTTTTGAGTCTTAACGGCTTATCGATATTTTACTTCCTACCGGCTTGGTATGGGAGCAGTTTCATTGGTTCTCTGTTGATTCTTTTTCTTGGCAGCAAGGAAGAGGCTTCCGGTAAATTAACTTTAAAAGGTATTTACCCAGTATTACTGCTCTCGCTGGTAGTATTTATCAGTCTTGGTCTTTCTTATCAGGCTTTCGCCCTAGCTGAAGTATTGAAGGTACGGCCGATATTCCAAATGGGCCAAGTCATGATCCCTCTTCTGATCGGCCTATATGTATTTAATGAATTCAAGGACTTTACCAGGCAGGGTAAACTGGCAATGGCCATCGGTTTAATAGGAACCCTGACTATCTTTGCCAATATCTAAAATGATCTAAACTTACGAGACCCGCGATATGGGTCTTTTTTTATTTACACCATAAGATCGGCGTTAAAAGCTGAGAATAACGATCAGGCCGCCAACAATACCGACCGAGAAAATTAATTTCTCCTTCAAATCTAGTTTCTTAATTTCTTTAAAGTAATAGAGGCCTAAAAAAGCCGGAAGAATCATTTCTCCCACCAGGAAAATCGGTTGGCTTACGGTTAGTGGAGCTACTTTATATGACCAAAAGGTCAGGGCCAAAGAAGCAACAATAGAGATGCTTAGCCAAAACACGCCCCGTATATCTTTCCTGGACAAGTCATAAGAAAAATCGTGGTCGACAGTATTCGCAACTCGATTGTTAATTTTCTTGCTGATGAAAAGTATTAAAGAAGCAGCTAAAAGGGTTCCGATAAACCAAAATGCAAGAAAGCCAGTAACAGGAAAGTTCTTGAGAGCCTGATACCTTATAAAGAAGAATACCGCCCCCCAAATAAAACTATAGATCGCTACATAAATAAAAAATTCCGATAATTTACTACTATTATTTTCTCCTAAATCATTGCCTTTAACTCTTGATTTATAATATTTGTGCAAAGAAAACATAACCATAGAAGACAGGCTTAAAACCACACCTACCGCAAGAGAGACGTTCCAAAACTTGGATTCCTGCAGAAAAAAGTAAGCCAGAGCCATAGCCATGATGTCATCCCAAAAAGTAAATATGGCATTCTTGCTTAAACTGATATCAATCGCGCGCCATTGGCAATAAGCAGCTAAGCCGCTAAATATGCCCATCAGACTAATTAATAGTGCCTGTTTGTTCATGATCAATGTTCCTGAAGCAAAAGCAATCGGCAAAATTATCAAAGAACAAAAGAAGAACTGAAGAAAAAACTTTTTCGTTCTGACTAAAGAACTTTGTTTACCCTTAATAGTCGTAACTTTTTTAATCAAAACTTGGGCGATACCATTAGCCACTAAAATTCTTAATAACACTGGGATTTGCCAAAATATCATGTTTAGAATTTAATCTGCTAGAAAAGCATATAATAAAAATTCATTTAAGTCAATATGGTGTATTTAGTAAAAATATCTTATACTTTCGAAAAAATAATAACCCCATAATATGAAAACATACCTATTGTTCGAGATGGCCAATTCACACGGCGGGTCGAAAGATTATGTATATAAATTAATAGATGCCTTGCCGCAAGAGAATCCCGTTAGAGGTAAGACGCCCCATGGCGGGGCGCCTGCCGGCCATGCCCAGAGGGCAGGCCGGACCTCTAACGGGACCGGAATAAAATTCCAGGTTTTTAAGTATGACCAGCTCGCCTTAAAAGATTATGAATGGTACAAGGTTTATGTAAAATTATTCTTCGACAAACAAACTTGGAAAAAAATATTAACCTATGCAAAAAGTAAGGGTTTCGACGTCTGGATAGACGTTTTCGATCTTTATAGCGTTGAGGTTCTCAAAGATAATTTGAGCTTAGTTACCGGCATAAAACTTCAATCTTCAGTACTGGATAATCTAAAAGTGCTACAGGGACTCTCCGGGATAATAAGAAATAAAAAGGTTAAGGTGATACTAAATATTGCCGGAAGAGAACTAGAAAACATAAAGGAAATACTGGCCAATTTAAAAACAAATTTTTTTGATAACGAAGTAATACTTCAAGGCGGATTCCAGGCTTATCCGACTGACGCTGAAGACCTGACCATAAACAAAATCCACGTTTTGAGAGCAGAATTCCCGGGATTGACCATATCTTACGCCGACCATGTCGATGGCAAGTCCCCTCTTGCATTTGATGTGCCCGTCTTCGCAGTTCTTGCTGGCGCCCAACATATCGAAAAACATGTCTGTCTGGACAGAAAAAAGACAAAATATGATTTCCAATCAGCCATTGAGCCTAGAGAATGCGGACTATTGATCTATAAACTTAATGACTGCGAAAAGATATTGGGAACTAAATTAATATCCGAAAAAGAAGCTAATTACCTTAAAACAACGATAGAAAAACCGATCGCTCTCGCTAATATCAAGACGGGAGATGTGATTAATCTTAAAAACTTTGACTTCAGAAGAACCTCTCAAGAAGGCTTAACCGTAGAGGAGCTTAAGGATTTAACGAAAAAAAGATACGTATTCAGCAAAGATGTTAAGGCTGGAAAGCCAGTAACAAAAAAAGATCTAAAAAAATCAAGGATCGGCGTAATCATCGCCTGTCGGATGAAATCAACGAGATTAAAGCACAAAGCCATACTGCCTATCGGTGAATATAGCTCGATAGAAAGATGCATTATAAACGCTAAAAAGATAAAGTCGGCCGATGAAATAATCTTAGCCACTTCAACTCTCCCCGAAGATCAGGTTCTTGCCAAATATGCCAAGAAACACGGCATAAGATTTTTTGCCGGAGACCCAGAAGATGTAATGGCAAGATTTTTAGGAGCTACGGAAAAGTATAACCTGGATATAGCGATCAGGATTACCGGTGATTGCCCGATAGTTTCATACGAGATGGCGGAGTTTCTGCTCCAGAGACATTTTGAAAAAGGCAACGACTATACCGGGCCAAAAGAATTCGCCGTCGGCCAAAATAGCGAAATTTACAGCGTCAATACCTTGAAGAGGGTTATAGAATACTTAGGCGACGCCAGACATTCGGAATATATGACTTGGTATATGCTTACCAACAAAGAGATATTTCAGGTAGATATGGCGGAACTACCTAAAGATTGGGTGCGTACTTATAGATTAACTCTGGACCTTCAGGAAGATTTGGATATGTTCAACGCTTTATTTGAAAAACTAAGAACGAGGGATGCTAGCATAAAAAACGTGTTTGATATCATTGATAAAAATCCGTGGATACATGAACTCAATGATGCTATCGGCCTAAAATACAAAACCGATCAGAAATTAATTGATATGTTGAATAAGGAAACAAAAATTACACTTCCAAAATCCCACACATAACTTACGCTTACTATTTATATGCACTATGTTTACATAATACAATCAGCCAGTAACGGAAGTATCTATATTGGCTATACATCTGGTCTGGACAGAAGAATTCGGGAGCATAACGAAGGAAAATCTTTTCACACTAAAAAATATTTACCATGGAAATTGATTTATTTTGAAGGCTATTGTGCCAAGGTCGATGCTTATAACAGAGAACAATCGTTAAAACTGCATGCTCAGGGCTTGCGCAGACTAAAAGAAAGACTGCACAATAGCCTTCAGGCGTAAGTTATGTGTGGGATGAAACTGGCATATTGCACCAAATGCGTAATGCCCAACACTAAGCCCGATCTTTTTTTTGATAAAAAGGGCGTGTGTGACGCTTGCCGATCAGCCGAAATTAAACATTCAAAAATAAAGGGAATAAATTGGGAAAAACGCAGAATAGAATTTGAAAAGATAATAACGAAATACCGTTCAAAAGACGGTTCAAGATATGACTGTATTGTCCCGGTAAGCGGGGGTAAGGATAGCCATTATCAGGCCTATGTCATGAAGGTTATATACAAGATGAATCCTCTTCTGGTTTCTTTTGAACAGACCAAAATAACAGAACTTGGACGTAAAAATCTGGAGAATATTCGTCAATTCGGTGATTTAATTTACTTTAAAAAGAACCCCGAAGTTTATAAAAAAATGGTAATCGAGGCATTTCAACGTGTCGGCGACAATGAATGGCCAAATCATGTCGGTATTTTTACAATTCCAATTCAAATAGCTGTTAAATTTAAGATTCCCCTTCTTATCTGGGGCGAGAATTCCCAGCTTGAATATGGCGGTCCCGCAACAAGTCGAAACAAAAACTACCTTGACCGAAGATGGCTTGAAGAATTCGGCGGCCTTCTTGGCAATAGAGTTAATGACATGATTGACGTAGATGGTATAACCAAAGAAGATCTTCTTATTTACCAATATCCAAGCGATAGAGAACTAAAAGAAGTCGGGGTAACTGGACTATTTCTTGGTTATTTCTTTCAATGGGACGCTCGCAAACAGACGGAATTAATGATAAAAAAATACGGATTTAACTATAAAGAAGATGGTCCGATAGAGGGAACCTATACTAACTATGAAAATTTAGACGAAGCAACCGTTGGTTTACATGACTACCTAAAGTTTACAAAGTACGGCTTTGGGCGCGCTACTGACCACGCTTGTTTAGATATCCGAAATAACCGCATTAGCCGTGAAGAAGGAATTGAGTTAGTAAAAAAATATGACGGTAAATATCCCCATTATGCAGTTAAGCACTTCATGCAGTATACCGGAATGAGTAAAAAAGAAATTGATAAAGTGCTGGATGCTTTCACTAATAAACAGATTTTCAAATGTGATAAGAGGGGGAATCTCATCCGAGATATCGCCGGCAATTTGATAAAAAATAATTATGACAATTAATGTTGTAATCATCGATTATAAAATGGGAAATGTTGCTTCAGTGGCTAAAGCATTAAACAAGCTTGGATACAAAAATAAACTCTCTAACAAAAAAACAGACATACAAAAAGCAACTCACCTTATCTTGCCCGGCGTAGGCGCCTTTGGTGACGGAATAAAAAACCTAATTGAGCTTGGCTTGGTTGATATTCTAAACAAAAAGATTATTGAACAAAAAACCCCATTTCTTGGAATATGCCTTGGAATGCAATTACTGGCTGAAAGGGGTCTTGAATTTGGAACCCATAAAGGTCTTGGCTGGATTAAGGGGGATGTAGTTAAATTAAAAGCCCCCCGACTCCCGCACATCGGTTGGAATAATATTAAAATTCTAAATAAGAACATTTTACACGATATCCCGGATAATAATTTTTATTTTGTTCATAGTTATATTTTAAAACCTAAAAACAAATCAATAGTATCTGCGACTTGTAAATATGGGATGGGATTTCCGGCCGTAATGCAACAAAAAAATATTTTTGCGACCCAATTTCATCCGGAAAAAAGCCAGCTTGCCGGACTTAAAGTTTTGGAGAATTTTATAAACTTTAAATATTTGTAGGACTTACGCGTAAGTCCTAATTTAAATATGCTTAAAACCCGCGTCATACCTTGCATGCTTTCAAACGGCCTGCATCTCATAAAAACTATAAAATTTGACACGATTCGCAACTTGGGTAACCCCGTCCAAATGGCTCGGGTTTATAATTCCCGCAATGTGGACGAATTAATATTTATTGACATGAAAGCCACGGAAGAAAAAAGGGGTCCCAACTTTGAACTCATTGGCGAAATATCAAAAGAGTGTTTCATGCCCTTGACCATCGGTGGCGGAATTCACTCCTTAGACGACATTTCAAAACTTTTGAAAATCGGGGCTGATAAAATATCGATAAACAGCGAGGCAATTGATAACCCTCAATTCATAACTCAAGCGGCCTCTAAGTTTGGCAGCCAATGTATCGTGCTCTCTATTGATGCTAAAAAATTAAGCAGAGAGCATTACGTTTTTAAAAATAGAGGAGGGGTTAACACAAAAAAACTGGTCATTCAGTGGACTAAGGAAATCGAGAAGCTCGGGGCTGGTGAAATATTTCTAACATCCATAGACAGAGATGGAACTATGGAAGGATATGACTTAGAACTTATAAAAAAAGTTTCTTCTGCAGTTTCTATACCTGTAATTGCTTCCGGTGGCGCCGGTAAAGTCCAAGATATCATTGATGCCGTTAAAATAGGCGGCACTGATGCCGTATCACTCGCCAGCATGTTCCACTATTCCGGCCACACCGCTGACAGCATTAAAGAGAGGATGCAAAACGCCGGAATACCGGTAAGATTATTGTCTAATTGCTAAAGTATTATTTTTTATATAAACTATACGAATATGAAAAAAACATATCGCACTTCTCCGGCGAAAAAAGGTTCTACTAAAAACATTAACTGCCAGTTATGTGAATTTAATAATCCCAAAGGTACTTCAACGGCGGTAATAATGAAAGGAAATAAAATCCTGCTTACAAAAAGAAATGAAGAACCATTTAAAGGAGAGTGGGATCTGCCCGGTGGCTATATGAGCTATATGGAAACTCCGGAGCGAACACTAAAAAGAGAAATGAGAGAGGAGCTCGGCATTAATGTCGAGCTAACGCCGATAGGTACTTTTCCGGGCACTGCCAGCTGGAAAAACAAAACGTTTTCGGTCTTGAGCCATGCTTTTTTAGCGGACATTAAAGGCCGGAGTATTAACTTAAATAAAAAAGAGAACTCGGCATATCGTTGGTTTGATCCTATTTCCGTTAAAAAGATTGCTTTTGACTCCAACGAATCCATTTTAGACTTTGTTCGTAAGAACTTCGTCGTTAATTTAAAAGAACTCGATAATCTCATAAAACAACTTGACCCCAGTGCTACGGTACACGAATATAATTTTTATAAATCGGTATTGAATGGTTATTGCAGTAAAAAATATATAAAGGATACGCTAGTCGGAGTTGGCTGGATATTCCCCCGACAAACATATCTTAGAAAACAGGCCGTGATAGAAGATGTGGTTGTAAACGATAAATATCGCGGCAAAGGCTACGGAGAAGAAATAACCCTCGACCTAATGAGATGGGCCGAAGATAATGGCATGGAAATGATAGAATTAACCAGTGGTTCGCACCGAATACCGGCGAATAACTTATATAAAAAGGTTGGTTTCCAGCTCCATCCCACGAATCACTATCTTTACAAAGTAACTGATTGAACCTAACCTTGACAAAAAAAATACTTCCTATATTATAACGAGATTAAAATGAAATTCCTAAAAAACCATTATGATGCCGTATGCATTCTTGGTGGTGGCTTAAAAAAAGAAGGCGGCGTATGGAGAACGCCCCGCTTTGACGAGGGTGATAACTTTGGTCCCACCGGAGATAACATTCGGGTCATAGCTGGAAGTTACTTACTCAAACAAGGATTAACTAGCCATCTAATTGCATCGGGAGGAAGGGGTCAATATAAAGACATCCCCGAAGCCCCTACCCTTGCTTCGGTAATAAAAAAGGAACTAATCGACCTGGGGGTAGAACCGGATAATATAGAAGAAGAGGGCCAGTCTGGAAACACCTATCAGCAGCTAAAAGCACTTCAAGACATTGTTGTCCAAAGAGGCTGGGATTCAATAGGTATTATTTCCAACAGATACCATCTGCCCAGAATTCAGGCAATGATAGAGTATGGACCAAGACTTAGCGGTCTCAATCGAGTAGTTAATCTTATCTCCGCAGAAAATGTGCTCTTGACTTACGCACCTAGTGAATGGAAAAAAATAATTGAGGAAGCCTACCGAAGTAATAGCATGAAAAAAAGGATTAAATTAGAAACGGCCGGAGTAAATGATATAAAAAATGGAAAATATAAATTTCATTGACATCGAGGCCTACAATGAACAACTTCGTAATCAAAACACCCAAAGATAAAAGAACTATCGGACCAAACTCCCCGGTCTTTATAATTGCCGAAATGTCGGCTAACCACGGTCACAACATCAACAAGGCTTTTA